>DASPNR010000042.1:0-600000 GCA_035626395.1 Candidatus Limnocylindrales bacterium
CTTCGAAGGCACGCACCAGGATCTCCTCGGATCGGCGGGGGTGTTTCGCCGGCTGCGGCTGCGAGCCTGGCGGATCGCAGTGCGGCCAGCTGAGCGCTTCTGCAGCAACCGTCTCGATGACACGGGCAGGCGGCACGTCGGAGCCGCACATGCGTGAGGCCAGCTCCCGCACCGCGCGCCAGAGCTGACGGCCGAACCGGGTCATGACGATGCGGAAGCAGACGAGCGGCTCTTCGGCATCGGTGGATGGGGCGGCGGATGCGGTGGCGTCGGCGGATGCGGTGGCATCGGCGGATGCCGCGCCAGTGGATACCGCAGCGGCAGGACCGTCGCGATCCGAGCCCGTACCGGACGCGCACGCATTTGGACCCGCCCCTTCATCGCTCACGCCACTGCTCGACGCGCACGCATTTGGACCCGTCCTTTCATCGCTCACGCCACTGCTCGACGCGCACGCATTTGGACCCGTCCCTTCATCGCTCACGCCACTGCTCGACGCGCACGCATTTGGACCCGTCCCTTCACCGCTCACGCCACTGCTCGACGCGCACGCATCTGGACTCGCCGCTGCGCCGCCCGCGCCCGCATCCCCCGGCGCGCCCGCATCCCCCGGCGCGCCCGCATCCCCCGGCGCGCCCGCATCCGCATCGCCCGGCCCTGCCGCATCGCCCGGAGCGCGATCTCCGCGCCGCGCGGTCTTCGCAAGCTCCGCAAGCGCCCGCGTCGTCGACGTCAGCGCAACGCGCAGCCAGCCGCGCTCGGTCTCTGTCGTCGCAACGCCAGCGAGCGATCGCGCGTGCGTCCAGCGGATCACACCCGCCTCGAACGCCTGCTGGATCAGCGGCAGCGATGCCAGCGCCGTCACCACGCGCGCGTCCTCCTCCAGGCTGCGCCCACTGACACCGAGGCGCTCGGCGGCGTAATCGGAAAGACGCGTGAAGCCGAGCGGGCCCCACAGCTTGCGCTTGAGCAGCTCGGCGACGATCTGCGCCTGAATCAATCGGTAGCGTGAAACGAGTGCGGCGGCCGGCCCGGCTTCGCCGTCCAGCGCGATAGGGTCCGGCAGTACGCCGCGGCTGATGCGGCGAGGTCGTTCGGAGGCGGCGCGCTCACCGGGCGCCGGTTCCGGCCGCCATCCACACCTCTCGGCCGTGATGCGGGTGCCGGCCAGCGGCAGGCGCACGAAGCGGCTGGAGACGTCGTCACGAATGGCAGCGGAGACCTCGATCATCGAGGCGAACATAGTACGAAAACAATGCGGCTGGCAAGCGAGCTGAGGGCCTTTTTCATGCCGTTTCCGTCATTTTCGCGGCAGCAGGCGTTGCGATGCCGCAACGGTCGACGTCCCTCAGAAGAAGAGGGCTTGGTCAGCTTGCTCTGGCAGGCGAAGTCGTCGAGTCCGACGGCAGACGAAGGGGAAGGAGCGCCCGCGCGGCGCCAGGCATCGTGCCACCGAACACGTGGTGTCGCACGGACACTCGATGTCGCACCGGACACTCGATGTCGCACCGGACACGTGATGTCGCACCGGACACAGATCGGGCCACATCGGATGCGGGAAGGGTGAGGGTGTCGAGCCGTAAAAAAAGAAGGGCCGCTCCGTCGTCCGGAGCGGCCCTTCACGAACCGCGGCTGCTGGCGGCCTCTACTCGAACGCCGAGAACTCCACGATGCCGACGTGACCACCGTTGTTCGTCAGCGTATCGGTGTCGCCGGCTCCGGTGATCTTGGCCTTGACGCCGACGTCGATGGTTCCGGCGGTGACGAGGTCGTTGCCCGTTCCCGCGTTGATCAGCATTTTGCCTTCCCAGTCGGCGTTGGTGATCTCGATGTCGTCCTGATCGTTGCCCGTCTTCACCACCAGCTTGCCCTTGGGATCGACGTGGTGGGAATTGAGAATCGTGACGATGTCGTTGCCGTCCTTGGTGAAGATGCCGCCGCGGAACTCGACGTTGTCGAACTCGATGGTGTCCATTCCGTCGTCGGTCGTGATCTTGCTCGGCTCGGTGATCTCGGTGTCGACGAAATTGATGCTGTTGGTGCCGAGGCCCATGATGAGCTTGAGATTCTTGTTCATCACCACGTTGTTCATCGAGAGGGAATTGGTGCCGTTGCCGAACGTGATCTCGACGGTGCGCGTGATCGTGGCGTTGACGATGCTGACGGTATCGCTTCCAGACAGCATCTCGATGAAAACTTCGCGATTGGCCACGTCGGTCGTGACAGGTGCGCCCATGCCGTTGACCGTGGTGCCGTTGTTCCCCGTCACCAGGTAACGAGAGGGAGATGCCGTGCCGCTGATGGTGACGTCGTTGTCGGCCGAATCGCCGCTGATCGTCAGCTGCCCCTGGAACACGGAAACATTGACGTTCCCCGCTGCCATGGCTCCCGACGCGGTCGCAGCCACGACGGCGATGCCGGCAACTGCCTTGAAAATGAAACTCGTGCGATGAGCCATGGACGTTCCTCCCTGTCTTGAAGCCCCAAAGTGACGAAGGCGCGGCAGTCTCGCCTGGGACACGCCGGTCTGTCAAGCCGAGAAGGCTGCGAACCCGGCAAAATCATTAGGCTTCCTCGCCATCAAGGTCGATCTCCAGAATCGCCCGCGCATGGTATCGGCCGGCCAGCTTGGAGAGGCCGTCGACGATCCATTTCTGCCAACCATACTTTCGATCGAGAGCCTCATATGCTCGTGCGACGACGGCGGGATCGTCGACGACACGGCCCTTCCCCGACCACCTCGGTTCGCGGACCTCGCCTCGCCAGTTGCAGGGTGCCAGTGTCACGCGCGGATCACGCCGCAGCCTCTTGACCTTGACCGAGGCGGCTTCCGTGAACATGTAGATCCTGCCGTCGGCAACCGCGTGCCAGATCGGCACCGCCACCGGCGTGCCGTCGCGTTTGAACGTGGCCAGGCTCGAATACGGTTCCTCGGCCAGGCGCGTCAGCGCAGCGCTTTTGTCTCGTGGATCCGCCATCAGCCCTCCCCGAACGCGCACGCGCACGCGCGCGGCTCTCGCGGCGACAGTTCGTGTCGCACATTGCAGCGGTGAACCGGGTACGGCCTGCGCGCGCAGTATCCGCTCGACGGGCGCGCCCAGGACCGGAGCGTCGCTCTGCGCGGCGGCATGAAGCACGTCACGCTCAGTCTTCCGTCTCCGCTCGCTCGATCACGACCAGGCGGCCGATCAGCGCATCGGGCGGCGTGGCGATGGGCGGTGCGATGTCGATGCGGCCGGCCACGCCCTGCACGACCCGCACGCCCTGATCGGTCCGTACGAAGCCCTTGATGCGAAGAGCGTCGCGCGCACGCAGGTCCCGCTCCAGCTCGGCGGCCGTCACGCCGGCAGCAACGCTGATCTCGAACGACCGGAATCGGTCGTGCTCGTGCTCGCGCGGCTCGAGCGGCTGGCGGTGCCGGCCATGCGACCATGGCGCGGTCTCTTCGGTGACCCGCTCGGCCGCGTCGGCCTCCTGGACTTCGGGCGGAAACAGCAGCAGGGGATCGACCTGGCCGTGCGACGCGTGAATCACCGGCACGTCCGGCGCCAGCTCGCGCAGCACGCGCTCAACCCGCGCGACATCATCCGCATCGACCAGATCGAGCTTGCTCAGGATCAGCAGGTCGGCCGAGCAGACCTGGTCGGCGAACGTGCCGTCGAGGTCGCGGCCCGATGCCACCTGTTCGGCGCTCACGACACACACCGCAATCTCGTCCGATACCCACTGCCGCACCGGATCGCGCCAGAAGTTGAGCAGCGTGTCGTACGGGAGAGCCAGGCCGGACGTCTCCACGATCACCCGCTGCGGATGCACGCGCTCCCACAGCATCTGCAGCGTGCGCAGAAGATCGTCCGAGAGACGGCAGCAGACGCAGCCGCCAGACAGCTCGACGTATTCGGCGCCGGCGCCGGCCAGCAGCGCCTCGTCGATGCCGAGCTCGCCGAACTCATTCGAGACCACCGCCGTGCGAATGCCGTCGCGCTGTCCCGCTTCCAGAAGCCGCCGGACGAGGGTCGTCTTGCCGGCGCCGAGGAAGCCGGAGACGACCAGGGCCTGCGCGCGGTCGCTCACGGCCACGCCAGGATCGAGAAGCCCTCGCCGCCGGGATAGCGGGCGACCAGCCCGCCGAGCCACCAGACGCGGCTGCCCTGCACGCGCTTCTCGATGATCGCCGTCAGCGCCTCTTCCAGCGTCACCAGCGCATCGCGCGGCAGGGCGGCGCCGATGTGCGCGCACAACACCGTGCGGATCTCGGGCACTTCGAGCAGCTTGCGCGTGGAGTCGCGATACGCGACCAGGTCGGAGCCGGGAAGGAACGCGTACAGCTCGCCGGGATAGACGTGATCGCCGACGAAGGCCTGGCCGCGGTCGCGATCGATGAGCGCGATGGCGTCGGGCGCATGCCCCGGAATGTGCATGACTTCGAGGACGCGGCCGCCGATATCGATCTTTTCGCCCGGCCGCCACCATTCGGTGACGTAGAAGCTCCCCAGCATCGGGAGCAGCGAGCTGGCCAGCTGGGGATAATAGCGGTTCTCGTCGATGCGCTCGCGCAGCTCGGGCAGGTCGGCCATGGCTACGTGGTCGAAGGCCGCATGGCTGCCGATGTGGTCGTAGTGCACGTGCGACGCGACTGCCGTCAGCGGTTTTCTCGTCACGTTGCCGGCGATGAATCGGATGTCGCGCGTGCCCGAGCCGCTGTCGAAGAGGATCGCGCGCTTCTCGCCCTTGAGCACGTAGGCGATGTTCTTCTGCCAGTACTGCGGCTCCGAGATCGCGAAGGTGGCATCGTCGATGCGCAGGACCTCGAAGTAGCCATCGGTGGCCACCACCGCCTCGGCCTTCTGCTGCGCCGGAGCGAGCGTGACGGCCAGGACCAGGAGGCACAGCGCGAGCGCGAGCGGCCGCATGAGGTGGGCGCCAGGATTCCCGTATCGCACGCGATGCCTTCTAGGCGGAACCAGAGGACAGGTACAATTTTGACGCGCGCGACCGACCGTGTCGGGCGCGACGGGTACGAGAGGCGGGCACGCCTCCTCGTACCTGTCCGCACGGCCCGGCTACGGCGTGCGCAGATGGCGCTGCAGGATGCGGCGGTACGCCACCGGCGTCTCTGCATGGTCGTTGCCGATGTCGACGCCGACCGTGATCGTGCGATCGTCCGTCCCGTGGAACTCGGACAGATCGAGGTTCCTGCCCCTGACCACGATGCGAACCGAGCCGTCCGCGCTGCGACGCAGCACCATCCTGGTCATGCCGGCGGGCAGCGATCCGGCGCCGTCGGAATCGCTGAAGCGCCACGCGTTGTCGCCGCGCTGCTCGATCGCGCCGGGCGGCAGCGTGAAGCGCTCGTCGTCGAGAGTCAGCGAGAAGCCTTCGCTGTCGGGATCGATGCCGTCGCCCTCCGCCGAAGGCGTCAGCACGGCCTTCATGGTCAGCGCATCGCGCCCCGTCTCCTGCGGACGCAGGCTCAGATTGCTCCTGAGGACGGCCAGCGCGCCTTCATCCAGCTCGGTTGCCACCGTGCCCTGCGGCTCCTCGTAGTTGCCGGTGTTGCGCAGGTCGTGGCGCTTCTTCGGCCACTGCGTCGCCGCGTTCACCGGCGCCGTCGTCTCCCACACGAACAGGTTGCCTTCGCGCACCGAGGCTACGACTTCGGCCAGTCCGTCGCCGTCGATGTCGCCGACCGCCGGATTGGCGACGTGCCAGCCACCGGTGAACTTCGGCCAGCCAAGCGGCGCCGTGCCGGCGCCGTCGAACGCCTGCACGAAGTATCCGGCGCTGCCCATGATCACCTCGGGCAGCGGCGTGCCTCCCACGTCGGCGATCGAAGGCCCGGTCAGGAACTGCAGATCGTCCTGGTGCTGCGGGAACGCCGGCTCGAACGCGCCGGTCTGCGCGTTCCATGCCGCGATGTGGTCCTCGGCGCTGACCTGCTGCTCGGGCAGCGCCACGGCGAGCAGGCGGGCCAGGCCGCCGGCAGGCGCGGCGAACGACAGCGCGCCGGTTCCGTTCAGGTCGCCGAACGCGCCTTCGCCGAGGTTTGGAAACGAGGGCGTGTCGGCACTGTTCGCCGGCGGGTAGCCTTCGGTCGCCATGACGTTGTAGTTGCCCTGCGAGTCTGTGCCGTAGAACGAGGTGCCGTCGTGGCGCAGCAGATAGGCGGGGCCGGCCGCCGAGAAGATGCCGACTTCGAGCTTGCCGTCGCCATCGACGTCGGCAAGCGCCGGCGATCCGTGCACGCCTTCGCCGACGTTGGGAAGCAGCTCGGGCAGCAGCATCGTGATCCTGGCCGGCCAGCCCGGCAGGAACGGCGACGGCGCGTGCGCCGAGCCGTCCTTGTGAATCGCATAGACGCGGCTGTTGCCGGGGCTGATCAGACCCGACTGCGCGATCGCCTGCGACGTCGCACTGGTGAACGCGACGTTCGGCGTCTCGTCGTAGCACTCGTTGGTGCCCACGACGATGTCCAGACTGCCGTCGCCGTCGATGTCGCCGACGGCGGGCGAGGAGATGATCTTGCTGCCGCGGAACGCGCCCGGCAGCGGCACGACCTTGTGCGTGTTCGGATCGACCGATGCCATGCGCGAGGCATCGACGACCAGCAGCGGGAACCCGTTTCGCAAGGCGCCGGCGTGATCCCACACGTAGACGTGGCGGTCGTTGGCCGCTGCGATGACGTCGAGCGTGCCGTCGGCGTCGAGGTCGGCCAGCACCGGCGAGCCGATGAAGGCGACGTCGACGGTGTTGGACGGATCCAGCACCGCGCTGCTCGAGTAGACGGGATTGACCGAGACGGGGAATCCGCCGCGGCGCTGGCCGAGGCGGTTCCACGCGTAGAGCTTGCCCTCGAGGTCGGCGGCAACGACGTCGAGCTGACCGTCGCCGTCCAGATCACCGATGGCCACGCTCGCCAGGATCGGGCCGTAGACGGGCGCGCTGATCGCGCCGCTGGCGAAGCCGGCCGAACCGATGTTGAGCGGCAACGGATCGGCGGTCACCGGCCAGCCCGGCAGCTCGCTGCCGTCGGCGCGCAGCGCGTGCACGTAGCCGTCGGACGTGGCCACGACGATCTCGCGGGCGCCGTCGCCATCCAGATCCGCGATCGCGGGTGAGGACGCGCCGTCGCCGATGGCGACGGGGAAGCCGGCCTTCAGATCCTCGTCGTGATGCACGAAGATCGTACGGCGGTCTTCGCCGAGAAGTCCGCCCGGCTCATCGAGGACCTGCACGCGGATGGTGTACGTGAACTCGTCGTAGTCCGACGACAGATCCGGGAGCTGCGCCAGGCGCCGCGAGATCTGCTCGGGCGTGGGCGCCGGGATCTGCTCGGGCGTGATCGTGGCGAGCACGCCTTCGAGCGGCGAGCTCCTGGTGGCGCCGTAGGAAACGATGTCGACGAAGTCGCTCTCGCGCGGCTGCACGCCATAGCCGATCTGCACGCGGTAGGAGTAGCGCTGCGCCCGCTCGGCCGCCACGCGCCCGACCACCGGAAAGGCGCCGTCGCGCTCGGCGTCGATGTAGGAGAACCACACCGGCGAATCGATCTCCGCCTCGGGTGGAATGACGCCGGCGAGAATGTCCTCGACGGCGCTGCGCGCATTGACGCGGCCGTAGCCGGTGAACTGATCGAACCCCGCCTGCGTGGCGTAACGGACCGTGTCGGGGAAGCCGACGACGCGGTTGTTCTCGAAGTCGATGTCGTCGGCCGTGCGCGTGAACAGCTGGCGGATTTCGTTGGCCGTCAGCGGGTAGTCCAGCGTGCCGGCGTCGACCGCGTCGCGGCCCGCCGATACCAGCAGCCCGGCCACGCCGGAGCTGCGTCCCACGGCTTCGGACGAGCACGACGTGGATGGCACGGCCACCGAGATGTTGCCGCCGAAGTTGGTGCAGCCGTTGAAGTAGAGCCAGGAGTCCGGGAAGACGCCGTCCTGCCCGAAGTTGCGGATCGAGTTGGTGACGATCGTGTGGACGTAGTTGGACGGGTAGTTGTGATGCCAGGCGTCCTCGTCGGCCGCCGACGCCATCACCGGCACGTTGTTCCGGTACGCGTACGTGACCGCTTCCTGGCCGAGGCGCGTGTTGTTGTAGGTGCCGAGCGCCTCCTGAACCACTGCCGCGCCCGTATCGACGGCGAAGATCACCGCCTGCGCGAAGCCGTTGACGTCGGCGACGAAGCTGTCGCCCACGCGCAGCGGCATCGACATGCAGTTGGGGCACGCGCCGGCGTCGCCGCCGTTGTCGGCTTCGGCTGCCGAGTCCCGCGACTCGCCGGTGCCGTGGCCGTACTGCACGTCGTCGTACGGGTCGTTGTCGTACTGGAAGAAGTCCCAGCCGCTGATGTTGTCGACGTAGCCGTCGGCATCGTCGTCGACGCCGTCGGAGAACAGGTTGATGAGGTCCTGTGGGTCGGTGGCGCCGTTGCCGTTGGTGTCGATGACGGCGGCGTCGCCGTCGTAGTCGGGCATGTTGAAGACGCCGTCGCCGTTGCAGTCGCGCGGATCGGTCGGCGGAGCGCCGCTGCACGGCCCGGCCGGTGCGGGCAGCTCGCCGCGGTTGATGTACCACTTGCGGCGAAGATCGGAGACCGCGCCGCCGTCGTTCCACTCGATGCCGGAGTCCAGCACCGCGATCACGACGTCGGAGCGGCCGGTGGTGCTGCGCCACGCGGTGTCGACGCTCATGCCGCTGACGCCGAAGAACTCGTTCGGGTTGGCGAGCACGGCCGGATCCGTCGTGCACGCTGCCGTGCTGCCGTACTTCCAGTTCAGGCCGCCGCAGCTTGCGGGGCCGCCGAGCTCATTCGGCAGCGGCGTGCACGCCAGCGGCATGCCCGCGTTGTCGCAGCGGTTGGCATCGGCGGGGTAGGGGAACAGCGCGTGTGCGGACGGCGCCGTCACGAGGACCGCCAGGAAGGCAGCGCCCGCCGCGACGGCGTGCAAGGCTCGTCGGCTCTCCATGTACTCGGCTGTGGTCATGATCCCTCCTCGAGGTGCGGCGATCCTTCTGCCGCCCTGGTCGCTCGCGTGCGGCGTGCGCCGCTTCGTCTGTTGCGGCCGCGTTCGCACGGGCCGCGAAAGGCGCGACGTCGCCGCCGCTTCACTCGATCCGGCAGCCGCCTCCCTTCATGTCGCCGCTCTGCTGGCCGGCGACGTGGTAGCGCGAGCACCAGATGTCGGAGAGGTGGACGTGGCTCATCTTCAGGCGCTCCTCGGCGCTGAAGCAGTCGGCGCCGCCGGTGCACTCGGCATAGTCGGTATAGCGGCCAACGCTCTGAATGACGTTGCCGGAGACGTTGGCCATGCGGCGGCGGATGTTGCCGTTGAGGTACAGGTCGAACCACGCCAGCGTGTAGTGGTACTCGACGTCCTCGTCCCAGATCGGCGTGTAGGCGTACGGCACCTTGGACCAGTCCAGGTGCGTTCCCGCCTCCGTCATCACGATCTGGCGATCGTGCGCGACGAAATCGACGTTGCCGTCCAGGTCGCGATCGCCGCCGAGCCGGTCGTAACGGCGCTCCATGTCGGGGCAGCGGTTGTCGTCGCTCGGCGGCTGGATGAAGCCGTTGTCGTTGTCGCCGGATTGAAGCTGGATCGGAACGTTGCCGATGGTTCCGGTGGCATCGAAGTGCGACCACGCCACGACCGCGCGCGCTCGCACCGGATAGGCCGCCTCCGTCGACTGCTGATAGGCGATGGCCGCGGTGGCGCCCGCCGAGTGGCCGGCAAGCCCCAGCACGTAGCTCTCGAGATGGTCGGGGCCGCCGGGCGCCTGGTTGACGATCACCATCGGATCGACGCGGATCAGATGACGCAGCGGGTTGGCCGCGCTCGCCAGGAAGTTCATCGCCGCGCCGATGTCGCGCGAGAAGCCGCCGCCGACGCTGCCGCCGACGCCGCTGGCGATTCCGCTGTCGCCGTTGGGGAACCTTCCTTCCGACAGCCCTTGTCCGGAGACGTCGAACGTCATCGCCACGTAGCCCTGCTCGGCCAGGCGCTGGCCGGCCCAGTAGTACATGCGCTGCGAGCCCATGAAGCCGTCGCTGATGGCCACGGCGGGATAGGTCTTCGCGCTGCTGCTCGTGCACGTGACCGCGTCGGTGACGCCGTCGCACGTGGCCGCGCTGCCGCTGCAGGTGACGTCGGGCGGCAGGAAGATCGTCGCGTGCAGGTTGTTGCCGCTCTCGTCGGGGAAGATCACCTCGACACTGTGACCGGCGGTGTACTTGCCGTAGTCGGGCACGCCGCTCCACGGCCACACGCCGAGACATGCCTGCTGCGATCCGATCTCGGGATGGGAGGCGCAATAGGCCGAGCAGTCGGCGAGGTTCTGCGCGATCAGCACGTTGAGGGCGGCGTGGTAGGTCGGGTCCGTCTGGCGGTTGGTGCGGCCCCAGGAGTCGCCGAGCGTGTCGGAGAAGATCGTCTGGTTGGTGCAGAGGCTGTCGTCGTTGACCGGCGTGCTGGCTGCATCGGCCGGATTCGAGCATGCGGCCAGCTCGACGTTGTTGGCGAAGCCGTCGCCGTCGGCGTCGCCGTAGGGCGCGATGACGTCGGTGAGGCCGTCGAGCGTCGGCAGCGTGGTCGTGGTGGTGCTCGACGTGGTCGTCGTATCCGTCGTCGTCGTGGCGCCGGCGGTCGTCGTGGTGGTGTCGAGCGTCGTCGTGGTGCTCGTGGTGGTGGTGGGCTCGGGCCGCGGATGCTGCGCATCGAGCATGGAGCGCGCGATCGCGTCGTGCATGGTGACGATGCAGTCGCCGAGGTCGCTGCTGTCGAAGGGCGCGCCGTCGCCGTCGTCGCAGGCGCCGGGGAAGCCGAGGGCGGCGAGATCGCCGCCGCCGCAGCTCCTGTCCAGCGCGGCCGCGAGCTCGGCGGCCGCGGCGCTCAGCGCCTCGTCGGTAGCCGCATCGCCGGTGGCGTCGCCTTCGCTGCGGCAGTCGGCGTCGGTGCCCGATGCCAGGCACGTCTGGCGAGCTGCCAGGTTGTCGGTGAGGAAGGCCTGTCCGCTCCTGCTCACCGTCTTCTGGCACGCGGCCGCAGCGCCTCCGGCAGGCTCGGCGGCGCCGGGAAACTCGACATCGATCGCGGCATCGATCGCCGCTTCGTGCGTGAACGCGATGCACTTTGCCACATCGGCAGAGGTGAAAGGCGCGGCGTCGTCGTCGCATTCGGCGGGGAAGCCGAGCGAGGCAAGGTCGGCGTCGGTGCACGAGGAAGCGAGACGCGATGCGAGCGCGGCGCGCGCCTTCTCGATGCTCCTGTCGCGCTTGTCGGCGTTGCACTCGCGGCCGGTGGCCTGACGCAGCTCGCACGCCGCGGTCGCCTTGTGGACCCGGGCCTGGAACGGAAGGGCGCTGCGGTCGATGGCTTCCGAGCAGCTCATGGCTGCGGCGGCCGGGGCCAGCGCGCCGGGACCACCGATTGCAAGGAGAAGGAAGGAGAACGCGCAGAGCAGCAAGGGTTCGCGTCGCATGGGGTTCCTCCGCCCGAGCGGAGCTCCGCCTGAAAAGCCTGCGTTACCGCGAGCTTGGAGAAGCCCAGGTTGGACAGTCGTAGGCTCGGCGTGCCGCCTCCAGCACGCGCTGCCTTTCGCCCTTAGTCAGCGGCCTTTTTACATGCCCGTCAATATGGGTCGGCGAAATTACTCGGGTGGGCGCCGCGGCCGCCTCTGCGGCTGCGCCGTCAGTGGGTCCTCGGGCCACGCATGTTTGGAGTATCGCGCGCGAAGCTGCTTGCGCACCTCCGCGTAGGTGTTGCGCCAGAAGCTGGCAAGGTCGTCGGTGACCTGTTGCGGCCGGCCATTGGGCGCCAGCAGATGGACCAGGACCGGCACGCGGCCAGCGGCTATGCGCGGCGTCTCGCGCATGCCGAACATCTCCTGGATGCGTGCGGCCAGAACAGGCGGACGCCCCGCTTCATAGAGCAGACGGATGCTGCTGCCGCTGGGAATCTCGATCCGCTCGGGCGCATGGCGGTCGAGCAGGCGGCGCTGCTCGTAGGTCAGCCGCGCCTGCAGCGCCTCGAGCAGCGGCGCCTTGCGCATCTCTTCGAACGATCGGCAGCCGGCGGCCAGCTCACGCGCGACCTCCGACAGCATTGCTTCGTCGCAGGCCGGCAGATCGAGCTCGGGCATCCACTGCGCCAGCGATCGCACGCGCGCCAGGTACTGCTCGACGTTCCCGTCGTCGAGCGCGAGAGCGCGGCGCGGTGCCGCGGCGGCACGCTCGGCGAGAACCGCAGCGGCCGGCTCGCGCGGCGCCAGCACCGTCTTCTCCTCCAGAACCAGGTCGCGATACATGCGGCGCTGCCGGCCCACGACGCGCTGCGCCTGTTCGTCGAACTCCACGACCACGCTCGCCGCGGTCTGCGGCAGCCACTCGGCCTCGATCGCGGATGCCTGCCGCACCAGCGCTTCGGAACGCTCGCCGCGCCGTCCGGCGTCGATGTCGATGCACACGAACAGCTCGGCGGTGTGGACGAGGCTGTCGCCCGCAAGGCGCACGCCGCGGCCACCGGCCATGACGGCGCGGTCGCTGCCGCGCTCGCGGCGCCGCGCGACGCGGTCGCGGTAGGCGGCGAGTAGTGCGCGCAGGAAAGCTTCCTCGGAGGGCATGGTGCGGCGCGTGGCATCGCTGTCGCCGCCGGCGCCGCGCGAAGAACGGCCGCCGTCGACACGGGCAACGGCTGCCGGCACGCCGTCATCGCGCACTGCCGCCGCCGCAGGCGCGTGCATCGCGCGGTGCAGATCGCGGGCGACTCGCAGCACGCTGCGCGCGGCACCGAGGTTCAGCTCCGGCCACGCGGCCGAAGCCGGCGCGGCGGCGAAGCCTTCGAGCAGGAGCACGCGCTCGAGCAGATCCGATTCCCACGCGGTCGTCGCCGGCAGCGGCAGGGCTTCCCGCGCGCGTCGCAGCGGATCGCGCTCGCTCAGGATCGCTGCGGCGATCGACGCCCGGTGCAGGCATCCCAGCCGCTGCGCCTCGATCAGGAGACGGGCGATGCGCGGCGGCAGCGGCAGAGCCGCCATCGTTCGACCGATAGCCGTCAGACCCTGCTCGTCCAGAGCGTCGAGGTCACGCAGCAACGCTTCGGCCGAATCGAGCGCGGCCGGCGGCGGAGGCTCCAGCCACGGAAAGCTCCGAACGTCGCGCTCGCCCCACGCGCGCAGTTCGAGGACGGCGCGAGAGAGGTCGACGCGCGCGATCTCCGGCTCTTCGGCCGGCCGCAGCGCGCGGTCCTCGTGCGCGCTCCACAGCCGCACGCACAGCCCCGGCGCGGTGCGCCCCGCGCGTCCGGCGCGCTGATCGGCCGACGCCTTCGAAATGCGCGTGACCTCGAGCCGGTCCAATCCGACGCCCGCATCGAAGCGAAGCACGCGTGCCAGACCGCTGTCGACGACGGCCGTGATGTTTTCGATCGTGACCGAAGACTCGGCGACGTTGGTTGCCAGCACCACCTTGCGCCAGCCGCTGCGCCGCAGCACCGCATCCTGCTCTTCGGCAGGCAGATCGCCATACAGCTCCATCACCGCCAGCGATTCGCGCTCCGCCAGCGGCGCCAGCGCCGACGCCGCGCGGCGGATCTCCGCCAGGCCCGGCAGGAACACGAGCACGTCGCCGGATGTCTCGCCGAGCACCGCACGCACGGAGGCCGCCACCGCCTGGTGCAGCTCGCGCTGCGCGGGCGCCGGCTCGTGGCGGATGTCGATGGGGAAGCTGCGCCCGGCGCTGTCGATGGTGGCGGCATTGCCCAGGAATCCTGCCAGCGGCGCGAGGTCGAGGGTTGCCGACATCGCAAGCAGGTGCAGATCCGCCCTCGCCTCGCGCTGCGCCTTGCGGGCCATCGCCAGCGCCAGGTCGGCGTCGAGGCTGCGCTCATGGATCTCGTCGAACATCACGGCGCCGACGCCGTCGAGGAACGGATCCTCCTGGATGCGCCGCAGAAAGATGCCGTAGGTCATGACCACGATGCGCGTGCGCGCAGTCGTCCGGTTGTCGAACCGCACCTGATAGCCGACCTCGTCGCCGCCGAGCGCAGCGCCGCGCTCGATGGCGATACGGCGTGCGGCGGCGCGCGCCGCCACCCGGCGGGGTTCCAGCAGCAGAACGCTGCCACGGGCGACGCCGAAATCGGCCAGCGCCGGCGCGACTCGTGTCGTCTTGCCGGCGCCGGTTGGCGCGCGCAGGACCAGGTTGGGCGAACGGCGTAGGGCCTCGACGATCCGCGGCAGCACCTCGTCGATGGGCAGGAGCTCGAGATCCGAAGGTCGCGCCACGGGCGCCGCTCACTCCGGATGCAGAAGGTAGCGGCGCTCGCCCACCATCAGATCTCCGAACAGCGGCTCGACCACGCGCAGCTTTCCCTCGCGCACCGAGCGCGCCCATCCCTCCAGGTCCAACGGCATGTCGGAGCGGGAATGGCGCAGCCCGAACGTGCCGAGGCGTTTCCAGGCCTCGCCGCCGTCCTTTCTGAACACCTGCATCGAGTGCATGGCGGTGGAGGATACGACCAGCGCCTCCAGCTTTCCGTCCAGATCGACGTCGCCGTCGATGACATAGCAAGGTTGATCGTCCGTGCAGCGGATGCGCTCGTCGGCGACGTACTCGCGCTGCAGCACCGGCTCCAGGCCGTCCGGCCACGGCGACTCGGGCGGCACGCGCCAGAAGACGCGCGCCTCGCCGACCGCACCCTCCACGCGCTGCCACTCCCAGTAGCTGCTCACCTGCAATGCCTGCGCGACTCTTGCACGTCCCGTGTCGGTAGCGGCGGCCTCGGCAAGGTCCTGCAGCGCTGCATTGCCGCGCTGGCCCAGGGAAAATCGCAAAGCCGCATAGTCGAACCTGTCTTCGGTCACCCGGCCGCCGGAAAGGCGCGCGAGCTGGTTGCCCAGGCTGAGCGCGAGCGGATCGAGCAGCGGCGTATGCAGCGCCAGGCCGACGACGATGACCACCGCCGACATGCCGACGTTGGCACCGCGAAGTCGCGGCAGCCACGGCTGGCCGCGCGCGATGACCGCAGCCGCATAGGAGATCGAGTACATCGACAGCACGAACAGAAGCGCGGCGGCGAAGACGCGGTCGGGTGTCAGGCCGTATTCGTCGATCCGCAGCCACAGCGCATGACCAGCGATGGCGGCGAGAACCGTCAGCAGCAGCGTTGCCGTCTCGACGAGAACGCGCAGCGGCGCCGAGTAGGGCGGCTGCTGCGAGCCGTCGAGGTAGACGCCGTTGAGCAGCAGGATGTACACCGCGATCCATGCCTGCAGCAGCGTGGCCGTGCGCTGGGTCGCGAACAGAAGGTCCAGGCCGGTGAAGCACAATGTGGTCAGGAATCCGATCGTGACGAGCGCCGCCAGCGGCAGGATCGCCCGCAGCAGCGCCTGCGTGATGCCACGAAGGGAGTCGAGCAGACGCTCGTTCTCGCGCGCAGCCGCCAGCCCATAGCCGAGCGCGGCGCCGGTGACGGTGAAGAGAAAGACCTTCTCGTGAAAGAGATCGCCGAAGACCTTGATGCCGAGCAGACGGAAGAGGCCCGCCCACAGCTCGAGGACCAGCCACAGCACGCCAACGTGAAGCTGCGCCAGCGCGACGATGAACGCGTTGCTCCAGGCGTGACGGTAGAGGTCGGAATAGGCGAACCGGGCCACGCCCGTGCGCTGCCATATCTGCAGGTACGGGCCGCTGACGTACAGAAGGATCGCCAGCACGAACAGCCAGCTGATCACCAGCGTCTCGTCGCCTTGCGCAAGGACGGTGCCGGTCGGCGGCAGTCCCGAGGCGACAGAGAACGTCACCGCTGCGGCAACGCCACCGACAACGGCCGACGTCGCGGCGAGGCGGCCGAAGGCCTGGCCCGTCCACGCCATGTGCATCACCAGCGATGCAACGCCGATGAATGCGCAGGCCGCGGCGAACCCCGCCGCCGCCATGACTTGCTGCGGCCAGCTCTCGAAGAGCAGCCAGAGCGCCAGCCCCTGGACGGCACCCGCCGCCGCCAACCACCGCCGCCCGCCCGCCACGAACGCAATCGCCAAGCGCTATCCTCTATCCGGCAAGGCCAACGAGCCGCCGGCTCTCCTCGCTCAATTTCCTTGCCAGCTCCGCATCGCGCGCGTGCGGGTTCGGCGAGGGCATCGGCCAGCCGCCGCCGCGGTTCCTCTTGTCGGGATACAGGATGCTGTTCTGGCTGTAGTACTCGCCGCTGTGGCGAGGCACGTCGTCGTCGAGCAGGCAGTGCAGCGTCGTCTGCGCGCCGTCCTCCGCCGACATCATCGTGAGCAGACCGCTGAACGGCTTGAGCAGCACGTTCTGCACCCACGTCGGCGCCGTGTGCTTGATCAGATTCGAGCGGATCCAGCCGGGATGCACCGAAACCGCCGTCACTCCCGTTCCCTCCAGGCGCCGGGACAGATCGAGCGCGTGCAGGACGTTGGCCAGCTTCGACTGGGAATACGCCTCCACGCCGTCATACTTGCGCTTCTGATAGTTGAGATCGTCGAGGAAGATCTCGCCGCCCTTGCCGCTCCGGGGAACGTGCGCGACGCTGGATACGCATACGATGCGCGAGGGGGCGCTGCCCTTGAGCACGTCGAGCAGCAGCTCGGTCAGCAGGAAGTGCCCGAGGTGGTTGGTGCCGAACTGGGTCTCGAAGCCGTCGGCGGTGCGGCCTTCGGGGCAGTTCATGACGCCGGCGTTGTTGACCAGACCATCGAGCCGCGAATGCCTGGCCACAAACGCCTTCGCGAACGCGCGCACCGAGGCCAGGCTTCCAAGGTCGAGCTCCATCACTTCCACCGAGCCCGCCGCGCCGGCCAGCGGCCTGACGGCTTCCTCGCCGGCAGCCACGCGCCGGCAGGCGGCCACGACGTGCGCGCCCTGGCGCACGAGCTGGCTGGTCGTCGCGAGCCCTGCGCCGGAGTTGGCGCCGGTGACGATGTAGGTACGTCCTTTCAGGTTCTTCGCGAACAGCTTCGGGTCGCATCGCAGTGTCGGGTACATGGCGGCCTCCACGTCATCGGCTGTGAGGCGAAGAGCGTATTCGACGGACGCGGCGTTGGAAAGGCGCGGCCGCAGCCTGCGATCCGAGATGGCGGCGGGCGCCGACGTCATCATCGCCTGCAGCAACGCGATCGTACTCAGGGCGCGGCTTCGCGCGCCCGCCCCCGCCGCTCCCCCAGGACCATCGCCGCGACGAACGCCGCCATCAGCACCGTTCCCAGCGCCGCGCCGAAGGGCCAGTTGCGCGCGCCGCCCTTGAACTGGTTCTCGATCACGTTGCCGATCATGTCCGCGCTGCCGCCGCCAAGAATGTCGTTGACCGCGTAGAGCCCGAGTGCGGGAACGAATACGAGCAGGACGCCGGCGCCGATGCCTGGACCGGTCAGCGGCAGGATCACGCGCGCGAAAGTGCGCAGCGGCCGCGCGCCGAGGTCGAACGCGGCATCGACCAGAGCGCGGTCGAGCCTTTCCACCGACGTGTAGATCGGCAGGATCATGAACGGCAGGAATGTGTAGACGAGGCCGACGAGTACGGCGCCCGGCGTGTAGAGCAGCTCCAGCGGTGCCTCGATGACCCCGAGCTGCACGAGAGCGGCATTGAGCACGCCTTCGCTCTTGAGGATCGTCACCCACGCATGGGTCCGGATGAGGAAACTCGTCCAGAACGGGATCATCACCAGCATGAGCAGAAGACGTTGGCGCTGCGGCGCAGCCTGCCCGATGAAGAATGCGGTGGGGTAGGCGAGGATCAGGCAGGCGAGCGTGGTCAGCCCGGCGTAGAGCACCGAGCGTGCGAGGATGCGCAGATACAGCGGACTGAAGACCGCGGCGTAGTTGTCGAGCGTGAAGCGGAAGACGACGCCGCCGAGGCTCCCGCGCTCGCAGAAGCCGTAGACGAGCATGATGAGCGCCGGCGCAACGACGAACGCGGCGATCCACAGAAGAAGCGGGGAGACCAGCAGCCAGGCCCGCGGCCCAGGCGTGTGCTGGCGCGGGGCAGCGACGCCGGCGAAGGTCGTCAGCTCCTGCCGCACCTCAAGCCTCGCTGCCGCACATCGCCGGCATCTTCAGATGCCGGCCTTGATGTCCGTGACGAGCTCATCGATCTGCGCGGCCATCTCGCCTATGTCGCGGAACGTCTCGAGCTTGGGATCACCGGGCGGGTAGCTCGCCGGATTGGCCCGCTGCTCCTCCGACAGAAGCTCGCGCGCCTTCAGGTTCGGGTTGGTGTACGGGAATTCGTCGGAGATGAGCTTGCCGACCTCGGGCCGCAGCGCGTAGTTCATGAACGCCATCGCGCCCTCCGGGTTGGCCGCGTCCTTCGGGATCGCCAGGCTGTCGAGAAACTGATGCGCGCCTTCGGAGGGAAGCACGTAGCGGAACTTCGGGTCCTCCTGGTACAGCAGCGCCGCCTCGCCAGACCAGACGATTCCGAGATCGACGTCGCCGTTGAGCAGCGCGGTCTTGGGACTGTCGCCGTCGTAGACCTTCACCAGCGGCAGCCACTTCTCGAGCACCGGCCGCACCGCCGCCAGTGTCTGCGGCGTTACGTCGTTGGCTCCCTTGCCGAGCGATGCCAGCGCCCAGCTGACGATCTCACGCGTGTCGTCGACGATGACGATGCGGCCGCGATGCTTCTCCTGGAAGAGATCGCCGTAGCCGCGGATCGGCTCGCGCACCTTCTCGGTGTTGACGACGATGCCGACCGAGCCGGCCATCCACGGCACCGAGAGCTTCTGCTCCGGGTCGTGCGGCAGGTTCCTGTATTGCGCGCCGATGTTGGCGATGTTCGGCACCTTGCTCCAGTCGACCGGCAGCAGCGCGCGCTCCTTCGCCAGCGCTTCGACCACGTACTCGGACGGCTGGATGAGGTCGTACTTCTGGGCGCCCGAGACGAGCTTGGCCAGCATCTCCTCGTTGGAGGAGTAGGTCTCGTAGTTGACCCGGATCCCCGTCTCCCGCGTGAACCCGTCGATCACCGCCTGCGGCACGTATTCCGACCACGCGAACAGATTGATCTCGCCCGTCGGCGTTCCGCCGCCAGTGCATGCCGTCATGGAGATGCACGCGGCGAGAGATGCGATGACGGCTTTTCCTCTGCTCATGGCTGCTCCTGGGCTCGAACGGCTCGGTCGCGGTCTCGGCGACGAAGAAGCTCGGTGGCGACAGCGAACCCGGCGGTGACGACGATGAAGACGGTGGAGATCGCGTTCAGGCTCGGATCGAGGCCCTTCCGGACGCGGCCGAAGATCTCCAGAGGCAGCGTGCGCGTTCCGGCACTGGCGGTGAAGTAGGTGACGATCAGCTCATCGAGCGACAGCGAGAACGACATCAGCACCCCCGCGGCCAGCGCCGGCGTCAGATAGGGCAGCAGGATGCGGCGAAATGCGATCGATGGCGTGGCGCCCAGATCCAGCGCCGCTTCCTCGAGCGCGGGATCGAGACCGGCAAGACGCGCCTGCACGGCCACCAGCACGAACGGAAAACAGAAGGTGACGTGCGAGATGACGATCGTGGCGAAGCCCAGCTCGAGCCGCAGCGCCACGAACAGGATCAGCAGGCTGACGCCCATGATCACTTCCGGCACCAGCATCGGGACGTAGATGAGCGTCTGCCACAGCCGCCGGGCCGGAAAGCGGTAGCGGTAGAGCATCCACGCGCCGGCCGTGCCGAGCGCGACCGACAGCAGAGTCGAGAAGCCGGCGACGATCAGGCTGTTGACGAGCGCGCGCGCGAGCGCCGTGTCGTGCAGCAGCCCCTCGTACCAGCGCAGCGTGAAGCCCTCCCACAGGATGTTGAGCCGCGACGTGTTGAAGGAGAAAACGATGAGGATGGCGATGGGCGCGTACAGGAAGACCATCGTCGCCATGGTCCATGCGCCAAGAGCCGTCTTCACTGCTTTCATGGCCGCGCCGGCACCTTGCCACCGGCGAGGCCTTCTGCCAAAAGCGCCAAGACCTCAGCGGCCATGAACGAACAGCCGCCGCCACATCGCGAGCGACATGCGGCCATGCCCGCGAGCCCACATCACGCGCCCGCCATCTCGCTCCGCGACGTCACCAAACGCTTCGGCTCCACCACCGTCGTCCGCGACGTGACGTTCGACGTCGAGCGCGGCGAGCTCTTCTCGCTGCTGGGGCCGTCAGGCTGCGGCAAGACGACGCTGCTGCGTCTGATCGCCGGGTTCGACGACGTCAGCAGCGGCAGCGTCATGCTGGGCGGTCGCGACGTCTCCGCCGACCCGCCGTACCGCCGCGACGTCAACACGGTCTTCCAGCAGTACGCGCTCTTCCCGCACCTCGACGTGTTCGAGAACGTGGCGTTCGGCCCGCGTGCCAGAGGCATGGCCGATGCCGAAGTACGGACGCGCGTCGAGGAGATCCTTGCCGTCGTGCGAATGGCGGAGCTGGCGCGTCGGCGCCCGCATCAACTCTCGGGCGGACAGCGGCAGCGCGCGGCGCTGGCGCGCGCGCTCGTCAACCGGCCGAGCGCCCTGCTGCTGGATGAGCCGCTCGGCGCGCTCGATCTGCAGCTGCGGCAGGCCATGCAGCTCGAACTGCGGCGCATCCAGCGCGAAACCGGCATTGCCTTCCTCTTCGTCACCCACGACCAGGAGGAGGCGATGGCACTGTCGGACCGGATGGCCGTGATGAACCAAGGTTGCATCGAACAGACCGGTACGCCGCAGGAGGTGTACGATGCGCCGGCGACGGCCTTCGCCGCGCGGTTTCTCGGGGCAGCGAATCTGCTGCCGGTGCGGGTGGTCTCCGGGGACGGTACGACGGCAATCGTGGAGCTGGAGGATGCTCTCACGATCCCGGTCAACGCGGCCGCCGAAGCGGTCGCCACGGAGGAAAGGGCGCAAGCCCGTGCGCAAGTCACCGCGTTGCTGATGGTGCGGCCGGAGCGCGTCGGCATCGCCATGACGCGTGAAGCCGTTCCCGCACGGCATTGCGCCGCGGCAGTGACGGTCACGGATACGATGTTTCAAGGCGCAGTGCTGCGCTGCGTGACTCGCGACCGTCGCGGTCGGGAGATCGTCGCCGTCCTCGGTGCGGGCGGCGATGCAAGCAAGCTGCGGCGGGGCCTGGCCGCATTCGCGCACTGGCACATCGCCGCGGCTCGACTTCTCGCGTCGTAGCGACCGGCGCCTCCGGCCGCGCGGCTCAGGAACCTGCGCGCTCGGCTCGATTCCATTTGCATATACGACGACGGCTGCCGCCGCGGCTCACCAATTCGCCGCGACCGTTCGCGCGTCAGGGGAACTCCGGCAACGGCGTATTGCGAAACGGGGAGCGCGTCCCCGGCGGCACCAGCGGATCGTTTCCCCACTCCGGGTAGCCGTCGGTCAGAGTTTCCAGGAACGCCACCAGCGCGTCTTCTTCCGCCGGCGTCAGGCCGAGCGATCCGAGCTCGGTGACGTTGACGTTCTGCGAGATCTCGGGCGGCGGCCAGCCGGTCTTGCCGAAACCGGGACGGTTGTTGTCGGCGACCGTGCCGAGCGTGTCGCGCGTGTTGTAGAAGTGGACGATCTGCTCGAGCGTGGCGAAGACGCCGTTGTGTCCGTAGGGCGGCGTGATCGCGATGTTGCGCAGGCTCATCACCTTGTGCTTGCCGCGCTCGAGCCCCTCCGGATCCACCTCCGCGATGTCGGCGCGGCCGCCGAGGCCCGCGTCGGGAGCGGGATCGCCTGGAATGTTCACGTTGCGCGGAAGCCCGAGGTTGTCGTAGCGGAAGTCGGTGAAAAGCGGCGGGAACAGGCTGCCGTCGCTGGCGGTGCCGGGAGTGCTCGGATGGCAGGCCGAGCAGTTGCCCTTGCTGCCAAGCTCGAACACCTCCAGGCCTTCGGCCTCCTGCGCCGTCAGCTCGGTCATGCCCGCAAGGTAGAAGTCGAACTTGGATGTGAAGCGCGCGAAGCGGCGGCTCTTCTCGAATGCGGCGATCGCACGTGTCATTCGATCGTAAGCGTCGTCGACGCCGCCCGGCGCGGTCGCTTCCGCCGGCGCAAGCTCCTGCTGCGGGATCGTCGAGAGGTCGATCCCGTAGACGGCCTCGAAGCGCTCCACATAGCCGTTGTTCTGCGCCAGCCGCGTGACGACGGCCCACTTGCTCGGCATCGCCATCTCGGCCGGATTCAGGAACGGCGCCGCTGCCTGCTCGGCAAGGGTGCTGGCGCGCCCGTTCCAGAACTGGCCGCCGACGTACGTCTGCTGATCCTCGTTCCAGTGGAAGGCGGGGCTGAAGGCGGCGTAGCCGGCGCTCGGGCTGTTGAGCGTGCCAAAGCGTCCCGCCACCGAGCCCCTGGAGACTGCGCTGCCGGTTCGCACGTTGGCGCCATCCACGAACCCCGGCGCCGGCAGGCGCATGCCGTCTTCGTTGCGTACCTTGCCGAGCCGGTGACAGCTCGCGCACGCCTGGTTGCGCCCGACCGACAGATCACGGTCCTTGTAGAGGAGGCGGCCTAGGCGCTGCTCTTCGTCCAGGCGAACGCCCGCCGCGGCCGCGGCAGGCAGAAGCAGCAGGAGAACGAGCGTGGCTGACCTGGACCGGTGAGGCATGTGCGCGCTGCCGCGACACTAGCAGGCGGCCGGGCTGAAACCGAGAGGTCTGATGAACGACGCGCTCCGGCCCCACCCGTGATAGTCTGCGGCCATGCGATGGATCGACGCATTGGCGGGTGCTGCAGCCTCGGCGTCTCTTGCTGCACTCCTCGGCTGCACGACCCCGCCCACGAGCGAACAGGCGCGCGAAGAGGCGGCAGCAATGCTCGAGCAGGCCGCAGCCGCCGTCGCCTCCGGCCTGGTCGTCTCCGAGCGCAGCGATCGCGACGAGATCGTGGATTGCGCATGGCTGCCGGGATGGCCGACATCGGAGCGTGCCTGGGAGATGTGGCGGCGGTACGAGCTCGGCGGCGGCGACCGCGGCGCACGCGTGCAGCGTCTTCTCGATTTTGCCGCGTCCCGAAAGGGCCGCGTGATCTATCATCAGGACGACCCTCGCGGCGGACGAGGCGCACGCGTCGATATCGACGGACTCGACGTCTTCGCGACTGCGACGCAGCAGCTCGAGGTCAAGGTGCGCAGCCGTTGCTTCGTGGCGAAGTCTCCCTGACGGACTCGTCAGCGTTGCGATGCCGCTCGCGCTCTTCGCCGGTAACGATCACCAGCCTTGGATCCACCGGCGGATCGCAGCGCGCTGGTGAAAAAAACCGAATGAATGCTTGACTGCCGCCACCTCGGCCGGCATAACCGCCCGCGATGAAGGCGTTCGGCGCGACCGGCATGTGTTGTTGTCAGGCCCGGGGAACCTCCCGCGGTCGAGGTCGCGCTGTATCCAGGCTCTCATAACGAGACACTGGTTCACGCCGCGAGGCTCGAAAGGCCCGGGAGGACGCATCCTCCCGGGCCTTTTTCGTTTCGGGCTTCGCATCATCGATCGGCAGCAAACGACGCGGCCAGGGCCGCCAAGAGAGAGAGAAGGAACATGATCGGCACAACCCAACGCAGTCCCGGCACCGGCGCATCGGCACGCGACGCCGGCCGTCCGGAGCGGCCTGGCGCCGCACCGGCCGCTCGTCTGGAAGCGGCCGCCGCTGCGCGCGGCGTCGCTTTGCGCAATCGCGTAGCCGGCATTTCGCACCGCGCCACCGGCGCAACGTTCATTGGTCGTCGGACGGCCGCCGTCGCCTCCACGCTACCTTCCTATGCGGCGCTTCGCGCCTATGGCCCCATCGTCGTTTCCATGTCGATGGGCTGTCTTTGTTGTCGCTAGACACGCTCCGCGGCCCTCGCGCCGCACAGCCACCCTATTCTTCGAAAACCTGATTTCGCGACGCCGGGCCCTCCCGGCGCCGCATGAACACCGGCCGGCGGCCTGACCCGACGGCCCAGTCAACGTCGCCGGCAGGCGCACGTCCGCAACACGTGCGTCCGCTCGGCGGCGCGAGGAGATGCAACAATGAAGCCTGTACCGTTCACGAGTAAGACGCGCGCCGTTCTCGGCCGTCATTTTGCCCTCACCGCCATCGCCGCCGGCCTCGTGCTGACCGGCGCCTCCTGGTCCTCGCTGGCGCGCGCCGAAGAGAAGGAGATGCTCAACGTCTCCTACGATCCGACGCGCGAGCTGTGGAAGGAGATCAACTCCGCGTTCATCCCGCAGGCCGAGAAGGACTTCGGCGTCACGCTCGACGTCAAGCAGTCCCACGGCGGCTCCTCCTCGCAGGCGCGCGCCGTCAACGACGGCCTCGGCGCCGACGTGGTCACGCTGGCGATGTGGCCGGACACCGATGCGATCCGCAGGACCGGCCTCATCGACGCCGGCTGGGAGAACGAGTTCCCGCATCGCTCGCTGCCGTACGTGTCGACGATCGTGTTCGTGGTGCGCAAGGGCAACCCCAAGGGCATCAAGGACTGGAACGACATCGTTCAGCCCGGCGTGGAGATCATCACGCCCAACCCCAAGACCTCCGGCAACGGAAAGCTGAGCTTCCTGGCCGCCTGGGGCGCGGTGATCAAGCGCGGCGGAAGCGAGGACGACGCCAAGACGTTCGTGACCAGGCTCTACAAGCAGGCGCCGGTGCTCGACACCGGTGCGCGCGGCGCGACGACGACGTTCGCGCAGAAGGGCATCGGCGACGTGCAGCTGGCGTGGGAGAACGAGGCGTACCTGGCCACGGAAGAGTCCGGAGGCGAGCTCGAGATCGTCTATCCGTCGATCAGCATACTCGCGGAGCCGCACGTGGCGGTGGTGGATCGCAACGCCGACCGCCACGGCACGCGCAAGATTGCCGAGGCCTACCTGGGCTTTCTCTACACGCCGCGTGGCCAGGAGATCATCGCCAGGCACCACTACCGTCCGACCACGGAAGGTGCGGCGGCGCTGGCGGCGAAGTTTCCGCCGGTCTCGCTCTTTCCGGTGACCGACATCGTCGAGAGCTTCGATGCGGCCAACGACAAGTTCTTCAACGAAGGCAAGATCTTCGACCAGATCTACACGAGCGGCCGCTGAAGGTTTCGAACCACTCGGATCGTTGGAGGAGCACCATGATCGCAACCAATCATCGCATCCTGCCTGGCTTCCGGCTCAGCGTCGGCTACACGATGACGTACCTGAGCCTGCTGGTCCTGATTCCGCTCGCGGCGTGTCTGCTCAAGGCCGGCTCGCTGCCCTGGGAGGAGTTCCTCGGCGCAGTCTGGACGCCTCGCGCACGCGCGGCGTACGGACTTACCGTCGGCGCATCGCTCGTCGCCGCGATCGCCAACATCCCGCTTGGCGTGCTGGTGGCCTGGGTGCTGGTTCGCTACCGCTTCCCCGGCAAGCGCTTCGTCGATGCCCTCGTCGATCTGCCGTTCGCGCTGCCCACTGCCGTAGCCGGCCTCGTCTACTCGAGCCTGTACGTGCAGAAGGGCTGGCTCGGTCAATACCTGGTTCCGATGGGCATTCACGGCTCGTACTCGCGCCTTGCCGTCGTGCTGGTCCTTCTCTTCATCGGTCTGCCGTTCGTCGTGCGAACGGTGCAGCCGATCCTCGAGGACTTCGACGCCGAGATGGAGGAGGCCGCGGCCTGTCTCGGAGCTTCGCGGCCACAGACGTTCGCGCGCGTGATCGCGCCGACGCTCCTGCCGGCCATCACCACGGGTTTCGCTCTCGCCTTCGCGCGAGGGCTCGGGGAGTACGGCTCGGTCGTCTTCGTCTCGGGCAACATCCCGTTGAAGACGGAGATCGCTCCGATCCTGATCGTCTCGGCTCTGGAGAGCTTCCGCTACGGCGAGGCCGCGGCCATCGCCGTCGTGCTGATGACGATCTCCCTGTCCCTGCTGGTGCTGATCAACCTGATGGAACGATGGAGCAAGCGTCATGGCTACGTTTGAGCGCACAGCGCCGCAAGGCGCGTACGATGGCAACCAAAGAAGAGCGCAGCAGGACTCGGCACTGGTGCGATATCCGTTGATCGCGGCGGCGCTGGTGCTGCTCGCATGGCTGATCGTCATTCCGGTCGTCAACGTCTTCTACGAGGCGCTGAAGAACGGTCCTGCGACATACTGGGACACGCTCGTCGGCGACCCCGACACGCTGGCGGCGATCAAGCTGACGCTGACGGTGGCGCCGGTAGCGGTGCTGCTCAACATTCTGTTCGGCATCGCCGCGGCGTGGGCCATTGCACGCTTCCGCTTTCGCGGACGTGCGCTGCTGACGTCAATGATCGATTTGCCGTTCGCGATCTCTCCGGTGGTGGCCGGCCTGATCTTCGTGCTGCTCTTCGGGCTGCAGGGGTATTTCGGCGAGTGGCTGCGCGAACACGACATCAAGATCCTGTTCGCGACGCCCGGGCTGATCATCGTCACTTCCTTCGTGACGCTGCCGTTCGTGGCACGTGAGCTGATCCCGCTGATGGAAGCGATCGGCGACGAGGAAGAGACGGCCGCCGTCTCTCTCGGTGCCCGCGCCTGGCAGCTCTTCTGGCGGGTGACGCTGCCGAACATCAAGTGGGGCCTGCTGTACGGAACGATCCTGTGCAACGCCCGCGCGATGGGCGAGTTCGGCGCTGTCTATGTCGTTTCGGGCCGCGTCACCGGGCAGACCGACACGCTTCCGCTGCGCGTCGAGAAGCTGTTTCAGGAGTACGACCAGCCGGCCTCCTTCGTGGTCGCTTCGCTGCTGTGCTCGCTGGCGCTGGTGACGCTGGGTGCCAAGACGTTCCTCGAATGGCGCACGCGCCGCGAGCTGGCAGCGCGCCTGGAGGTTCCCGAAGACGATGTCGTCAGCGAGGGGATGGCGCCGGGGTTGGTGCCGGCGCTGGCCGGCGTGGCCGGCGGCGTGATGCCTTCCTTCACTGCGCTGCCGCTTCGCGTCGGCGGCGGACATGCTCCCACGACGGCTCTTCGCACTGTGGCCGGCGGCGGCGGCGGCGGTAGTGCAAGCGGCGGCGGCGGTAGTGCAAGCGGCGGCGGCGGCGGCGCAAGCGGCAGTGGCAGTGCAGGCGGCGGCGGCGCAAGCGGCGGCGGCGCAAGCGGCGGCGAGGAAGCGCACGCGGGCGTTGGCATCTCGGTGCGCGGCGTCACCAAACGCTTCGGCAACTTCACGGCGCTGAGCAACATCAACCTGGACGTCCCCGACGGGACCCTGCTGGCGCTGCTCGGGCCCTCGGGCTCGGGCAAGACGACGCTGCTGCGCATCATTGCGGGCCTGGAGCTGGCCGACGAGGGGACGATCTACTATCGCGACGAGGACGCGACCGACAAGTCGCCGCGTAACCGCAACGTCGGCTTCGTCTTCCAGCACTACGCGCTGTTCCGGCACATGTCCGTGTTCGAGAACGTCGCCTTCGGCCTGCGGGTGCGCAAATGGCCGGAGGACCGGATCCGGAAGCGCGTGCGCGAGCTGCTCGACCTGGTGCAGCTGGCCAGCCTCGAGAAGCAGTCGCCGGCGCAGCTGTCGGGCGGGCAGCGTCAGCGCATAGCGCTTGCGCGTGCACTCGCGCCCGATCCCAAGCTGCTGCTGCTGGACGAGCCGTTCGGCGCCTTGGATGCGCGCGTGCGGACGGAGCTTCGCACGTGGCTGCGCAAGCTCCATCACGAGATCGGGCTAACGAGCGTCCTGGTTACGCACGACCAGGAAGAGGCGTTCGAGGTGGCCGACCGCGTGGTCGTGATGAACCACGGACGGATCGAGCAGGCCGGGACGGCGGGCGAGATCTTCGAGCACCCGGCGAACTCGTTCGTCCTGGACTTCCTCGGCAACGTCAACGTCTTCCACGGCCGCGTCGAAGCGGGACGTGCACACGTGGGAGGTCTCGAGCTGTCCTATCCCGACTATCCGCACGAGGTGTCGCGACCGGCCAAGGCGTACGTGCGGCCGCACGAGCTCGAAATCGACCGCATCCCGCGCGGAGGCTCGTGTCTGCGCGGTACCCTGACGCGCGTCGGACGCAGCGGCGCCGTCATCAAGGCCGAAGTGCTGTCGGAGGAGTTCGGGATCCCGCTGGCCGTTGAGGTCGCGCAGGACCGGTGGAACGAGCTGGCGCTCGAGCAGGGCACCACCGTCTACGTCTTCCCCAAACGTCTTCGGGTGTTCGTCCACGACTACCAGATCTGAGGATCAACCGTCAGTGCCGAACGCAGCGGCGTTCGGGCACCTGACCGAGAAGAAAGGATAATGCCATGTTCCCGCAGAATCGTTTCATTTCCCGCCGCCGCGGCGCGGCCGCCACCGCTGTCGCCGCAAGCGTGCTGATAGCAGGCATGCTTGCGCCGCCGGCCGCGTCCGCCGGCTCTGCCACGGCCAGCGAGGCCGACGAAGTTCGCGAGCTTCGCGAGCGCGTCGAGCAGCTCGAGAAGTTGCTCCAACAGGTCCAGAAGGACACGCGCACGCTCGAAGTCGCCGAAGAGGTTCGCACCAAGGCCAAGCCCAATGCGGGCTACAAGGACGGCTTCTTCCTCAACTCGGACGACGGCAGGTACAAGCTCAAAGTCGGCGGCTACGGCCATCTCGACAGCCGCTGGGCGCTCGATCACCACAGCCGCGACATCACCGACGGCTTCAGCATCCGCCGTGCGCGGCTCGACATCCGGGGAACGCTGGCCGAGCGCTTCGAGTTCCGGCTGATGCCGGACTTCGCCGGCAGCACGCTGGTGCTGCAGGACGCGTACGTGGACGGGAAGCTCGCGCTTCCGGTGATCCTGCGCGTGGGCAAGATGAAGACGCCGTTCGGCATCGAGCGTCTGCAATCGGCCACCGCTCTGCAGTTCATGGAGCGCGCGCTGACCGACAATCTGGTGCCCAATCGCGATCTCGGCGTCCAGTTCCATGGCGACGTTGCTCAGGGCGTGTTGAGCTACCAGGCCGGCGTCTTCAACGGCGTCGTCGACGGCGGCAGCACCGACGTCAACGTCAACGATGCCGTCGACTTCGTCGGGCGCGTGTTCTCCCAGCCCTTTCGCAACACCGCGTGGACGTTCGGGCAGGGCGTGGGCCTGGGCATTGCGGGAAGCTGGGGCGAGCATCAGGGCAGCGCCACCAATCCGCAGCTGCCGCAGTTCCGTACTTCCAGCCGCTCGGCGTTCTTCCGCTATCGCAGCGACGACACCGCCACGGCCGGCGTGGACGAGACGACGTTCGCCGACGGGGCGCACTGGCGCCTCTCGCCGCAGGCCTGCTACTACTACGGGGCGTTCAGCGCGCTCGGCGAGTACGTCTTGTCGTCGCAGAAGCTGAAGAACGCGTCGGCTGCCGCAACGACGCAGAACGAAGCCTGGCAGGCGCGCGTCGGCTACGTGCTGACGGGCGAGGACGCTTCCTACAAGGGCGTAGTGCCGGAGAATCCGTTCAACTTCGGCAACGGCGGCTGGGGCGCATGGGAGCTCGCGGTCCGCGCGGCGGCGCTCGACGTCGACGACGACACGTTCCGTCGCGGCTTTGCGAGCCACAGCCAGGCGGCGACGGAGGCGCAGTCGTACACGCTGGCGCTCAACTGGTACGTCAACAGGAACATCGCCGTCTACTTCAACTACGAACATTCCGAGTTCAAGGCGGGCCGCAGCGCCACCGCACCGCGTGTGGCGCCCCAAAACCGCAACGACGAAGACGTGTTCCTGACCAGGGTGCAGTTCGTGTTCTGATCTCGCGGGTCTCTTTCGCGCGGCAACGGCGGCCCGTGCCGTGACGGCGTGATGTCACGCCGCGTGTACGGGCACGTCGTTGGCCGTGCGGCCTGGCCTCGTGAGAGCTCCTCTCAGCAGCGTGAGGCGACGGGAGCAGGTGCCCCGAAGCGGCGTGCCTTCGTCCGCACCGTCTTGACAGGCGGCGACACGCGGCATCATACCGGCTCCATGGTGTGCAGCTGGCACACCATCGACGTCCGAAGCGGCGTGCATGGCCGCAGGACCCTGATCAGCGAACAAAGCGGGGGGCGCTGCGTACGCGACGCCTGTGATGCGGGCCGAAGATGGTCTCATTCAATCTTCTGTCGCCGGCGACAGTACAAACTCAAAAAAGGACGGAACCAATGAAACGGATCGGTACGTTGCTGACGTGCGGTTGCGCAGGCCTTCTTGCGCTCGCGCTCGTGCCATCGACGGCGGGCGCGCAACTCGACCATCTGGTCTGCTACAAGGCTGTCGACAAACTCCAAGTGGCCGTCGCCTTCGACCTTTTCGCGGAGCTGCAGCCGGAGTTTTCGGCGAAGGGATGTCGAATCGTCAAGGTCGACGACTTCTGCGTCCCTGCAACGAAGGTCAACGTGGAGCCGGCCGAAGCGGACGAGCGGGCCGACATCGTGGGCCCGCCGCTGCACGTCGATTACATCGGCTACCTCGTCAAGTGCGAGCAGCAGGGCGCGCCGACGAGCAAGATCGTCGTCGACCAGTTCGGCAATCATCGCCAGCGCCGTTACAGGATCCAGAAGGTCTACATTCCGGCGAAAAAGGGTCCGCCCCCATGCGGAACCGTCGACGGCAAGCAGTGTGGAGGCGTTTGTCCCGAATCCTCCGATCAATGCCGCATCGTCGCCGACGGCACGTGCCGGTGCGCGCCCGCGATCAATGACGTCTGCGGCGGCAAGCCGGACAAGCAGGGATTCTGCGGTGGCCCCTGTCCCGACCCTGACAAGCCCCAGTGCCAGGTGGTCGTCACCGCGGCGGGCGACAAGGCGTGCGAATGCGGCCCACCGCCTCCGCCGATCTGCGGCATCAACACCGCCACCGGAACCTGCGGCGGCGAATGTCCGAACAAGGCGGACAAATGCGTCTTCACCAGCGCCAACGAGTGCCGCTGCGTACCTGCCTCGACGCCATGCGGGCTCATCGCCGGAACGGACACGTGCGGCGGCGACTGCCCTATTGCCGGAGACGTCTGCGCGCGGGATGCCAACGATCAATGCCGCTGCGGCGCGCCCGATCCGATGCCATGTCAGCAGAATCCGTTCACTGGCGCGTGCGGCGGCGAGTGTCCGACCGGTCAGGAATGCCTGCTCGATGCCAACGGCACGTGCAGCTGCGGCCCGACGCCGTGCGGAAGCGACGCCAACGGCCAGTGCGGCGGCGCCTGCCCCGACCCGGACGCTCAGACGTGCAAGGTAGACTCCAGCGGCGCATGCAACTGCGACCCGCCGTCGTGCGGCGTCATGAACGACCAGTGCGGCGGTCTGTGCCCGCCGAATCGGGAGTGCCGGCCGGTGAACATCGCAAACGAGTTCCGTTGCGCATGCCAATGAGACCCTGAGCTTGCGCGGATGCAGTTCCTCTGCGCGTCGTCGGGCCCCGAGCGCATGCAGCGCTCGGGGCCGCCGACGCTCAGCAGCCGGCTGACAGCGGGCACAGGTCGCAGGCGTCGCCCTCTCCGTCGCCGTCGGCGTCCCGCTGCACTCCATCGTCGACCGGCATCACGGGGTTGAAAACCTGCACGCAGTTGTCGCTTCCGTCGGAGATGCCGTCGCCGTCGACGTCGCCGAGGACGGTGGAGCCGTCGTAGACGCTCGAGCCGTTGACGCTGACCGAACGTGAGGGCGTGCAGGTGGGCTCGTCCGGCGGCACGCCGCACGCGAAGGCCGGATAGATGGCTCCGACGGCGGCGCTCAGCTGCGCCAGAGTCATGCCCGTTTCCGACATCATGCACACGCGCTTTTCCTGCCCGCACACGTCCAGCGCATCGCAGCCAGAAGCCAGCGCGTTGACAACGGAGCTGTCGCCATAGAGTGCCGTGCCCGAACGCAGCACGAGCAGGACATCCTTGGGCTCGGCATCGACGACCGCGTCGTAGCCATCGCCTGCATCCGACGAGAAGATGGAGATGTCGGCCTCCCTGCCGATGCGAAGCGACCCCACCACGTCGTTCACACCGGCTGCTGCGGCGGCCGAGATCGTCGCCATTTCCCAGAGATCGCGGCTGGAGAAGTACGAGTCGAGATAAACGTCGTTGTAGTCGGCGGCGCAGCGCAGCTCGCGCAGCATGTTCATCGAACCGCTGGGGGTCCAGTCGGTGCCGAGGGCAACCTGCACGCCCAGGCGCTTCATGACCTGCGGCTGCGCGGTGTTGCCGTACAGGCGGATGTTGGAGCGCGGCGACCAGATCAGCGCCGTGCCCTGCGCGGCCATGAGCGCTGCCGAGTCGGCATCCACGGCAAGCGCGTGGATGAACGCGCTTTGCGGCTCCAGCACGTCCTCGGCCGAGCCCTCGTCGGTGGACAGACAGGAGAACTCGTTGGCGGCGAACGCATCGATGCCCTCGGCGACGTGCGCCGCGTAGGCGTCCTCGGATGCGATCGATGCGTCGTCGACGATGGAGGGATAGCCGTCGCAGCCGCTGGCAACCTGCGGGCCACTGTTGTCGCCGAGCGGAAACGTGTCGTATTCGACGCTGTCCTGCTCGAGGCCGCCTTGGTTGGTCAGCGAGTCGAGATTGCGCAGCAGACCGGCAGCGCCATTGCTGCCGCCGACGATCGACGTGGCGCCGCCGAGCAGATGGCGCAGCTCGCCCCAGCGAATCTGATTGATGCTGGCGCCACCGGGCGTGCTGATCTGCGTGTGTCCGTTCAGACCGAGCCGCCAGTCGTGACGGTGCTCGTAGCGCTCGCCGGTGTCGGCCGCCGGAGAATTGTGCGCGAAGCCGAGATGCTCGTGCGGATTGACGAGAGCGGGCGAGATTGCAGCTCCCGGACAGCTGACGCGCGTTGCACCGGGCGCCTGGTCCGCACAGTCGCAGCCGACGCAGGCGATGAGCCCGGTCGCATCGACGAGCACCTGGCCTCCGCGATAGACCACCAGCGGCGCCAGCACGTCGCCCAGCAGCAGTGTGCTGTCGTCGCCTGCTGTGACCTCGCATGGTCCCGAGGGCGGTTCGGGCAGATCGGCACAGGCGACATCGGAGCCCGCAGCGGGAATGGCCGCGCATGCCGGGTCGGCAACTCCGCCCTTGCAGCTGAGCTTCGCCCCGCTGCCGGTTTCCTTCCACTTGCAGGTCTGGGCGGTGGCGCAGTGGCAGATCTCCTCGCCGCCGTTGGCGATGCAGACGGCCACGGAGACACCGGCGGTGGGCGCGCCTTCCCCCGCTACATCGAGCGACTGCCCGACCTCACCGGTCGCCGACGCGGCAAGCTTGATCAGCGAGCCGGTGCGTACCTGCAGCGAACGGACGCGCGTCGGCCCGTCGGGCGCGTCGCGGTTGAGAAAGCGCGCGGAGGTCGCATCGTTGGAGATCCAGCCGAAGACATTGTTGAACGCGCCCGCGGGCACCTCGAAGCTGGTCGAAGCACCGTCGTAGGCGACGTAGGTCGCGGAGGCGATGGTGGCCGGCTCGGGCGCATCGCCCTTGTCGATTGCCCCGTCCGCCAGCATGAGCTTGAGCTTGCCGGCGCCGCCGCCCTGGTCGGTGATGGAGAGTTTCTTGGGAAGCACGCCAACGAAGACCGGCTCTGCCAGAGCCGTCGCCAGCGACAGTGGAACCGAAAGCGCCACCGCGATCAGCCACGGGAACAGCGAACTCGAACGTGCCATGCTGGCCTCCTGCAACGCTGCCGCGCATTTATCACGGCGATATCGCTTCGCGCCACAAGTGCGGAGCTTTTTTTCGCGAGTCGCCGCGGCCGCTTGCTCAGCTTCCGCTCCGAGTATCCCTCGGTGCTTTCGCGGCCTTTCGAGAACAAGTGGCTGAACCTGGCGATCGCTTGGGAGCTGGTGCTGCTCGGCCTCGTCATCTACGTGCCGCTGCTGCAGCAGCCGTTCGCAACCTACGCAGGGCCAGAGCACCTGCGCGCGTTCGGAGCTCCATTGTCCGATCTGCGCGCGGCGCACGTACCGCCGCACATCGGCGGCATTTCGGACGCGCGGACGCAACATGTATGTGCTGGCAAAAGCCGGTGCCGTTGCCATGCCACCGGCTGGAAAGGAAGGACAGCGCATGACGAAGAACGTACGCCGCACCGACGTTGCCCGCGCCGCCATTGCAGCCTCGCTCCTCGTGACGCTGCTGGCGCCCGCCGCCACGCATGCCGAAGATGCTTCGCAGGCCGAAGAGATACGCGCCCTCCGGCAGCGGGTGGAGCAGCTCGAGAAGGCGCTGCTGGAGCTGCAAAGGGACCGTGAACGTCCCGCGACCGATGCGACCACGTCTTCCGATGCGGCAGCCGGAGGCGCGGCGGACGAAGGCGCGGGCGAGGCCTCGGCTGCTAGCCAGAAGAAATCCGCGACGCACAAGACGGCGGCCGCCGAGGACAAACCCAACGTCACCGCCGGCTACAAGGACGGCTTCTTCCTGGGCACCGGCGACGGCGGGTACAAGCTGCAGATCGGCGGCTACGGTCAGGTCGACAGCCGCTGGGCCCTCGACCACCACGGCCGCGACATCAACGACGGCTTCTTCATCCGCCGCGCACGCATCGACGTCCGGGGCACGCTGGCCGAGCACTGGGACTTCCGCATCCGGCCTGACTTTGCCGGCAGCAGCCTGACGCTGCTGGAGACGTACGTCGATACGAAGTTCTCGCCGGCGGCGGTGCTGCGCATCGGCAAGACGACCACGCCCTTCGGCCTCGAGCGGCTGCAGTCGGGCTCGCACCTACCGATCATGGAGCGCTCGCTCGCCGACAACCTCGTGCCCAACCGCGACATCGGCGCGCACTTCTTCGGCGACGTCGCCGACGAGGTCTTCAGCTACCAGGCCGGCGTCTTCAACGGTGCGCCCGACGGCGGCAGCGCCGAAGCCAACTTCAACGACGGCGTCGACGTCGTCGCGCGCGTGTTCGCGCACCCTTGGAAGGCAACGCCGGTGGAAGCCCTGCACGGCTTCGGCCTCGGTCTGGCCGGCACCTACGGCGAGCACCAGGGCACGACGAGCAGTCCGCAGCTGCCGCAGTTTCGCACTTCCAGCCGTTCGGCCTTCTTCCGGTATCGCAGCGACGACGCCACCTTCGCCGACGGCACGCACTGGCGCGTCTCGCCGCAGGCTTATTATTATTTCGGCCCCTTCGGCGCGATGGGCGAGTACGTCCATTCGTCACAGGAGCTGCGTCGCGGCGCCGTTCACGGCACCACCGCCAACGATGCGTGGCAGGCGCGCGTCAGTTACGTGCTGACGGGAGAGGACGCATCCTACAAGGCCGTCGTTCCCGCCCAACCGTTCGACTTCGGCCGCGGCGGCTGGGGTGCGTGGGAAATCGCTGCGCGCATCTCCAGCCTCGACGTCGATGACGATGCGTTCCGCCTCGGCTTCGCCGACCCCGAGGCCGCTGCCACCCAAGCCGACGCCTACACGCTGGCGCTGAACTGGTACCTCAACAAGAACGTCGCGTTCTACCTCGACTACGAGCACAGCGAGTTCAAAGGCGGGCGCGGCGCAATTGCACCGCGCGTCGCCCCTGCCAACCGGCGCGATGAAGACGTCTTCCTGACGCGCATGCAGTTCGTGTTCTGAGGAGCAGCCAAGAAGTGTCGCTCGCGCAGATCGACACCCTCACGTCGAACGTCGTGACCAGCTCGTCATCGTAGATCGGCAAGGTCGCCGCTGGCGACGCGGATCTGCTCCGTGCCGGATCGGTCATCTTCCCAGGCGACGCTCCATGCAAGGCGATCGTACGCCTGAATGACCGGCAATCTGGCTGCAGTCGCGTTCGGATCGTCATCGACGCGCTTCACGATCCTCGCCTCGCCACGCGACCGCAGTCGCGCGATCAGAACGTCCGGATCGCCTGCGCGGTCGTCCTGCCATGCGGCCAGCAGGCGGGAGCCGGCAAAGGCGAGCGAGGGCCGCGCCTGACGCGTGCCTTGCGGCGCCGCGGCATCGACCACCGCGGTGCGCACGGCTCCTCGCCGGCTGATGGTGGCTGCATGCACGCGCGAGCCGCCGTCGCCGTCGCTCTGGCTCCAGGCCACGGCAAACCGGCCGCGCAAGCTGGCGGCGACCGCCGGCTGCCACTGGTCCGTCGGCGACGGTGCCAGCGGCGCCGCCGCCTCGAAGGTCATGCCGCCGTCGAGTGACAGCGCGGTGTAGATCCGCGCGATGCCGTCGCGGTGATCCTGCCAGGCCACGAGCACGCGGCCGTCGCCGGCGGCGGCGACCGCCGGTGCGAACTGCTCGCTTTCGACGTCGCCGGTGCCGTCGACGAAGACGTCGGGACCGAAGGTCGCGCCGTCGCTGGAGCGCGCGCACACGATTCCGGCATCGGTGCGCATGCCGCGAACGTCGGCCCAGCACACGATCACCGATCCGTCGGCGAATGCGGCGACGGTGGGGTCACGGTGGATGTTCTCGGCCGGGAAGCCTTCGGCGCTGCTCGGCGAGCCGTCGACGCGGCTGCTGGCCGGCCAGGTCGCGCCGCCGTTGCTGCTGCGCGCGCCGTAGATGTCCCAGGACTGGTTGCGGAAATCGGACCACACCATCTGCAGCGAGCCGTCGGCGACCGCCGCGATGCGCGCGTCGTACTGATTGTCCTGCTGATCGAACTCGCGGAAAACGGCGTCGCCGGCGCGCACGGCTGGCGTCCACGTCGCGCCGGCGTCGTTGGAGCGCGCGAAGTAGGGCTGCTCGTGCCCGTCGCGCAGGTCCGTCCACGCAAGCTGCAACGCGCCGTCGGCGTTGACGGCCAGCGACGGCGACCACTGCGCCGCGCTCGTCGGCGACACCGCAACCGATGCAATGCCGAGGCCGTCTACGGGCGCGCCGCGAACGCCGCGATCGGGCAGCGTGATGTCGGCCACGACGAAGCCTGCGGCCTGTCCGTTCTCGAGCGCATCGCCCGAGCCCGGCGCAAGACGCGCGCCCTGCTCGTCGAGAAACTCGCGCCGCGCTGTGATGTCGTCGAGCATCACGCCCGGCGGCGGATCCGGGAACACCCACGGCGCGCGCGCCTCGATCCCGGGCTGCGGCGCGCGGCCGAGCAGATACTGCGTGGCGAGCTCATCGAAGACGGCGTCGCGCGTGATGGTGGCGGTGCCGTCGAAGTAGAGGTCCCCGAGGTTGCCGGTAAGGTTCGACAGCGCGCCCCACTGCGTCTCGGCCTGCCACTGCACCATCGACCAGATCGCGCGCGCCATCGCATCCGGCGGCCAGTCCGGAAGACCGCCACCGTGCCCGGCCCACGCTCCCGCTTCGGGCTGAAGGAAGACGTCCATGCCGTCGATCTCCAGGCGCTCGACGACGTCGGGCATCCACGCATCCTTGCTGGTGAGGATCCCGAGCCGCGCAAAGCCGGTGTCGATCGCGCGGGCGTTGGCCGGCGACTCCGAGCTCAGCGTCAGGCCCACCGCCTGCTCGCGCTCGATCGGCACGAGGTAGACCTTCTTCTGCTCGCCGTAGAGGACGTTGGCGGGATCGGCCGCGCCGTCGGGATCGAGCTGCGCCTGCGGCGAGATCACGACCGCGTTGTTCCATGCCTGGCAGCTCGCTTCGTAGGCGTAGCCGCTGTCGACCTCGTCGGGATCTGCCAGCGCGGCAACTGTCAGCGGATCGCGCGTGACGGTGACGTCGGCGGTGTTCAGGCCCGCGACGATCCACACGCCGTGCTGCGCCGCCATCGCCGCCAGCTTCTCCATCAGAGCGCGCCAGGCGGTGTCGGTCAGCGCCAGGATCAGCGCGCGCGCGGGCGTGATGCCCGGGCACTTGTTCTGGTAGTAGGCAATCGGCGTCGAGTAGCCGGGGCCGAGCGAGGCGATCGCCGCTGCCGAACTGTCGGGCTGTCCGGACGCGGCTGCCTCGCGCGCCGCCTCGCCGCGCGGGCCGACGAACCAGGCCATGAGCCCCGTGTTCTCGGGAAGGAAGAGAAGGCGCGGCGCGGGGCCGCAGCAAATTTCGGAGGCCGCGGCAAGGATCTGCGTCTCGAGGTTGGCGTGGTAGGCGGCGTAGCTGACGGTGTCTTCGGGGCGCTGCTTGTAGTCGTACGCGATCAGGCGAAACGCGCGCGGCCCGCTGTCCAGCGCCGCGGCCGGCGACGGCGAGGTCAGCACCGCCAGCGCGGCGATGGCCGAGGCGGCAGCCGTGCCTGCAGCGCGAGTGAATGGATGGGTGAGGGGACGTCGAGCCGTTCTTGTCACGATCAGGCGAGGTTAAGCCCGCCTGCGCCGAGGCAGCAAGACCGGCCGCGGCAAAATCGGCCGCGACTCCGCTACAGCAGCGAGCTGATCGTCGAGAGAAGCGCGGCCGGCTCCACCGGCTTGGGAACGTGGCACTGAAAGCCGCACTCCAGGGCTCGCTGCCGGTCTTCGGGCCGTGCGTACGCAGACAGCGCAACGGCCGGAATGATCTGGCCGTCGGCGCGCAGCTCGCGCATCAGCTCGTAGCCATTCTTTTCGGGCAGTCCGATGTCGCTGACGAAGACGTCGAAGCGGCGCGACCGCAGATGACGAAGCGCCTCGTCAGCGTCACGCGCGCAGGTGACGTCGGCGCCGCAGTCGGTGAGGAGGCGGCGCACGACGTCGAGCGTATCGGCTTCGTCATCGAGCACGAGCGTGGAGATGCCGGCCAGCTTCGGGAACGCGATTCGCGCCGTCTTGGCGGCGGGATCGGCTGCGGGAGCGCGCACCACCATTCCGTCGTACGCGACCGCCTGCTGGGCCAGCGGAAGCTGGACGGTGAAGCACGCACCCTTGCCGGCGCCGTCGCTTTGCACGGCCACTCGCCCGTCGTGCATCTCGACGAGCTGCTTGACGATGGAGAGGCCGATGCCGAGGCCGCCGTGCTCGCGGGTGATCGAGGAGTTGGCCTGACGGAAGCGGTCGAACACGTGAGGGAGGAAGTCCTCGGCAATCCCTTGCCCGGTGTCGGCGACGGTGAGCGTGGCGCGCGTGTCGCTGCAGTCGAGGCGCACGCGGACGGTTCCGCCTTCGGGCGTGAACTTCACCGCGTTGACCAGCAGGTTCCACACCACCTGCTGGAGCCGCGTGGGATCGCCGATCAGCGACTGCTCCTGGCGCGCCAGGTCGCATTCGATCTGCACGTTCTTCCTTTCCGCCAGCGGGCGGACCACCTGAATGGCCGCCTCCACCACCGCCGGCAGCTCCACCGCCTGCATGTGCAGGTGCATCTTGCCCGAGACGATGCGGCTCATGTCGAGGAGGTCCTCGATGAGCTGCGACTGGTGACGGGCATTGCGCTCGATGACCTCGATGCCTTTAGCCAGCGTGTCGTGGTCACCCGGCTTCTGTCCGAGCAGAAAGGACCAGCCCAGGATGGCGCTGAGCGGAGTGCGAAGCTCGTGCGAGAGCGTGGCGAGAAATTCGTCCTTGAGTCTGGCGGAGCGCTCCATCTCCACGCGCGCGTGGCGCTCGCCCTCGAGCAGCAGCTCGCGCTCCTGCTCCGCCTGCAGGCGCTGAAGGCTGACGTCGTTCAGAGCGCGCCCGTTGCGTGCCGCCGTCGCCACCAGAAGCACCGTCAGCGCGACCGCCAGCACGGCAAAGCCGAAGGGAGCATCGAAGAGGCCATGCTGCATCGCCTGGACGCACAGCCAGCCGAGCATTGCCGGCGCGACGAGCGCCGGAACGACGAGCCGGCGCAGAAACACGCCGCCCGGAAGAGGCGACGTGAACGTTCGCACCGGGCCTTCATCCGGCCGCGCGCACAGCACGCCGACGGCCTGGACGAACAGCGCCAGCGCCGTCTGGCGCGAGATGCCGGTGTAGTGCGCAACGGCGTAGAGCTGGGCCGCGCCGTGCAGGTTGCCGACCACGCTGAGCAGCGCGATCACGGTGACGGTGAAAGCGAGCGCGGCGCGGGTGAGGGCAGCGCCGCTCCAGCTCGAATGCAGCAGCAGCAATGCCGTGCCAAGCAGCGTAAAGCTCATCGACGCCGGCGGGCCCATGCGGCCGGGGCTGACGGTGGCGGCCTGCCCAGCCGGCTCGGCGGCGATGAGCTGATCGATGCCGAGGTCCCAGCCAACGACGTGCTCGCTCAGCGTCAACGCGCCGATGGTAAGGACGACCGCCGCAGCGACGGAGCCGACGCCGCGGCGCAACGAGCTGACGCGCGCGGGCAGAAGAAGCAGCAACGACAGCCCCGACAGACCCAGCGCGAGCGCCGCGTTGGCCTTCATGCGGATGCCGTCGAAGGTCAGGTCGGAGAGACGCTCGATTCCGAGAAGCCAGCCGACCAGCACGACCGAGCCGAGGACGAGGTTGGCGAGCGCCGCCGCGCGCGCGGCCGTTCGGTACGACTGGTCGCTTCCGCGAAGCGCGGCGTGCACGAAGGCTGTGGGATCCGTGGATGGCGTGCCACGGCTTTACCGGCGTGACGCGGGGCGTGCAACACTGCGCTGCTTCCATTCCCGCCGGCCGCATCGCCAGCGGCCAGCGGGTCCCTGCTTACCCGCCGTAGCGGTCCCACGAGATGGGCGCGCGGCTCGCTGTTCAGCCGCCGTAGCGGTCCCAGGAGATGACGTCGCGCGGGCTCGGCCGGCGCACGGGTCCGAACTTTCCCTTCGGGTATCCCACCGGGACGATCGCCGCCAGGGTCACCGAGCCGGGCAGCCCGAGCACCGCCTCGAACTGCCCCGGCACGAAAAAGTGCTGCGTCGTCAGCACCGCGCCAAGGCCGAGAGCGCGCGCCGCGAGCAGCAGGTTCTGCACCGCCGGATAAGCGGTGGAGCCGTCGGCCATGCCGCCGATTCGCATGCCCGCGGCCGCGAATTTCACGGCGCCGCCGACGCCGAAGTGCGAGACGACCTTTTGAATGGTGGCCGGTGAGGCCAGCGCCTTGGCCAGCTGCTCGTCGCGCGCGACGCAGACGCAGATCAGCGCCGGCACGTCGGGAAGGCTTTCGAGAAGATCGGTGCCGGCCTTGGTTCCCTTTGCGCGATCTTCGGGTGACTCGCCAGGCCGAAGGTCCGCCTTCGCAAACGTCTCCTGGTAGAAACCCCAGGTCTTTCGCCAGATCGCCTGGATGCGCTGCTTCTGCGCGCGGTCGCGGACGATGACGAACCGCCAGTTCTGCGCGTTGCTGCCGCTCGGCGCGTGCAGCGCAGCCTCCACGAGCTGCTCGAGAATCTCCTGCGGCACGGGATCGGGCTTGAGCCGCCGCATCGCGCGGCACGTGTACATGATCTCGAAGAGCCTGGCGTCGGACGTCGGAATGGGCATCGCGGCGGTACCTCCGGAGCAGCGCGTAGCAGGGATGGGTGGGGGAGGCGAGGGCCGGTTTTCTTGCGGCGATGGTGCTGGGGCACCGCGCGGGCGTAGGTGGTTTCCGTCCCTTTGTCGTTGGACGAGGGTTCGCGCCTGCTCGTGCGGATGGCGGGCGCGGACCTCCTCGCCGGTATTTCCCGCCGGGCTGCGCCGTCGCCGCGGTTGCGTCCTCGGCTACTTCGCCAGGGCGAAGTCTGCAACGCGCGGCGCATCCCGCCGCACGAAGACGCGCAGCCCGTGCCGCTCCAGCGCCGGGATCGCTGCGGCAGCGTACTGCCGCTGAAAGCTCGGCGGCCCCGGCAGCGATTGGCCGCGCACGATCACGTCGGGGAGCCTGCCATCGATGACGGGAGTGAAGGCCTTTTTGTCGATATATCGTCCCAGGTCGTCGCCGAAGTACGACAGCGGGTGGTAGTTGGTAACATGCGCCAGGCCGAGCAGGTGCGCGGCTCCTAGAACCCACACGCTGCCCATCTCGTTCATGATGCTGATGACGCTGGCCGCCTGGCGCTGATCGGCCAGCGTGATCTGGTTCTTGCGCCCGTGCACGGTGCCGGTCATCCGTGTGAGCAGCAGCAGTGCCGCGATCGCCACCACAAGCTCCGCTCGCACGGCCGCGTACGTTGATCCGACCATCCCACCCAGCGCATGCAACACCCGTGCGGTTGCCAGCCCGGCGGCAATCGCGAAGTAAGGGACGAGCAGAAAGCGATCCGGCGCGCCCTGCCGCTCGTAGACTGTAAACGCGAGCGATACGGCGGCGGCCGCAGCGAGCGCGTTGATCGTCAACGCGGTCGACCGCTCCGCTGCCCAGACGTCTTGCCGGCGCCACCGTGCCACGACCCGGTCCGCAAGCAGCCAAGCCAGTGTCAGCACCGGGAGTCCGCGCAGGGTCGGCGGGGCGCCCGGACCAAAGACGATGAACCAGAACGATCCTGCGAGCTCGGTCTTGTGTCCGGCCCCGCCCATGGGCAGCACCACGGTCTGGAAGAGCTGCGCCGCCAGCGCGCCGTGCCAGGCGAAATAGGCCTCATACGCCATCACCACGACCGCGCTGCCTACTGCGAAGCTGCGTGCAGCCGCCATCGGCGCGCTCCATCGCAAACACGCGACGGCCATCGTCACGTAGACGAGCGCTGCGATCTGCCAGCACAGAACCGCGGCGGCGGCAGCGGCGCCGGCCAGGCCGAAGCGGCCGCGGAGAAAGAACAGGTGCGCCCACGCCAGCGCCGCCATCAATGGAATCTTGGGATTGAAGCCCACCGCGGTGTGGTAGAGGACGCCGTTGGCCGTCAGGAGAGCAAGGACCGCCAGCGCGGCGGCCAGCGCGCTGCCGGTGATCTCCAGGACCAACGCGGCAACCGCGACCGCAGCCAGCGCAAGCGTGACTGTGCTGCCGAGACGGCCGGCAATGACGTCGTCGGCGCCGAGCATGCGACCGGCAGCGATCGAAGCTGCGAACGTCAAGGTTCCCAGCTGCGTCTTGACGTCGGGCGCCGAAACGTGCGGCGCCACTCCCGAAGCGGCACGCTCGGCCAGGTAGAAATACAGTCGGTTGTCGTCATCGATGCGGCGCTCCATCAACTGGTGGCGCAGGCACGCAACGACCGTTACGGCGCAGATGACGAGGAGCAGCACGCGGCGAGCAGTCATGAGGAAGGCGCCTGCTGGTCCGATCTCATCGGACGCGTCCGCCGCCCTTTTTCGCACCGGTCGCAGCCATGGCCGCCGCATGCGAACACCGCTGCGATGCCTCTCGTAGCAGCTCCGCACCAGCCACGAATCCGAACGCTTCAGCCACGCCGGCGGCGTCGGAGCCGAGTGCATTCCTGGCACACGGGTCTGCACCCTTCTCGAGCAGCAGCCGGGTAAGCACCAGCCCGTTGCGCGCGGCAGCCAGCATCAAGGGCGTGTTGCCGGCTGTGGTCGCAACGTTGATGTCGGCGGTGTCGAGCGCTCGTGCCGTTGCGTCGCGGTTGCCGTCGAGCAGTCCCGCCAGCAGCGGCGAACTCCGCCGATTCGCGTCGCGGGCGGCAGCGGCACGCTGTCGTTGGCGGCGGAGAGACGAGACGCCCGGAAACAGAAGCCTCTCGATGCGCTTGGCGCCGGCCTTGGAGCGCTGGGAGGGACCGTCGCAGGCAGCGAGCACGAGAGCGCACGTCAACAAGACCGCGGCGGCGCGGCGCCACCTGCAGCCAGAGGTCGAGGAGAGTAGGAATTTCGTCAGCACGCGCCGTGAGCGACGGTCTTTCTCATCCGCCCGATCGTGTCCAGCCTACGCGCGGCCTCATCCCGTCACGTCAGTGCGCGGCCGTGCATCACGCCATCGTGAGGCCGGTGTGTCCCCTGCCACAGTGGGAGCAGCTCTAGGCCGCCGCACAAGCCGCGGCCTCGTCGCGAGCCCGCGCCAGCCGATCGGCGATGATCGTGTAGACGTCTGCGCAGATCCCGAGCCCGAGGTGCGTGGTCAGCACCTCGATGTGCTCGATGCCCTGGCTGCGCTCGTCGATGCACGCCTTCCAGGCCACGATCCCGTCGAACTTCGAATAGATCGCCGTGATCGGCACGCACAGCGGCCGCTCGTAGCGCGCATCGACTTCGGCCTCGACGGCGTCGAGATCGAAGCCGCGCGCCTTGTATCGCCGCGCCACCGCCGTGTACTTGGGCCCGCCGATGACCGGGCTTCCCAGCGTGATCACGCTACGCACCAGCTCGGGATTCTCACGCGCCGCCTCGCGCGCGATGAAGCCGCCGAGGCTCCAGCCCACCAGATGCACGCGCTCGCCCGACTCATCGTGCATCTTCTCGATGAGCGAGAGCACGCGCGGCATCGTTCGCGGAACGTCGCCTCGGTTCATGCCGAGGCCCCAGCCGCGGACGCTGTAGCCGAGGAAGCGAAGGTAGGTCTGCAGCAGCAGCGTCGACGTGTCGCTGGCGCCGTAGCCGGGCAGCACGAGCACGGGCTCGCCGTGGCCGCGCGGAGCGGTGGCCAGCCATGGGAGGCGAAGCAGCATCCGCGGAAACTCGAGGCCGCTGAAGGCTTCACCGAGGAGGAGCAGGGGAGAGGGAGGGTGGATGTCGCGGGCCATCCTGGAAGATTTGGCCTGGAAAACGCAGTGCGTCCAGAACGCCTGTGTGGCGCATCGGCGGGTATTTCGTCCGCGGTGGCGAAATTGGGTAGGGTCCGCGCATGTCGCTCACACTCGAAGAGATCACCCGCTTCGGAATTCGGGAGAAGGACGACCTGCTGCACGCGTGGAGCCAGGAGTACGAATGGTGGAACGAATCGTACTTCTTCGACTGGTTCGACCGTGATGGGTCCAACGCCGGGCATTGCCGCATCGGGCTGCACCCGGCGCAGAAGCGCCTGTGGTTCTGGCTCTACCTATATAATGGAGAGGAGTGGGTGGTGGTCGAGGAGACGCGCCTGCCGCTCGATCGCTGGAACGGGGACGCTCTGTCGTACCAGGACCCATGGGGGCTCTCGTTCTCCTACACGATCGAGCAGCCGCTTCGATCCGGGCACCTTCGCTGCGCCGGCTTCGGGCGAGTCGTCAGCGGCCGCCGTGCCGGACAAATGATGGAAGTCGCCGTCGATCTTGCGGTGACGACCACGGGCGCGGCGCACTCGGTCGGTGAGAGCAAGGTTGCCGGCCACAGCGCCGAAGGCCTCTCCGCCAACCGTTTCGAGCAGCCGATCGCCGTGTCCGGCACGTATCGCATAGGGCACGACGAGCGCCGGCTCGATGGCATTGGCGAACGTGATCATTCCTGGGGCCCGCGGTGGTGGTCGATGGAGTGGCGCTTCCTCATCCTCAGCGGCGCCGACTTCCGACTGCAGGCCGTGCAGGTCACGATCCCCGACGTCACCGAGATGCAGGTCGGCTACCTGGCGCGCGAGCGGACCAGGAACGTCGATACCGTCGTCTACGACTTCGTCTTCGACGACGATCATCCCACGCGGGCCGTCAGCGGAAGCTTTGCCGTCACCGCCGAGGACGGTGAGGAGATGAAGGGAACGATCGAGCCGATCAGCGGCGCCGAGATCGACATCTCGCACTGCTTCGTGCCGCCGCGCCGCTCGATCTACCGGCGAGCTCTGGTACGCGCGCAGATCGAAGGCGTGTCCGAGCCCGCGATCGGATGGCTGGAGAGCAATCGCTTTCCGGCGGCGTAGCAGCAAGCGGGCGCAGTAGCGGCGAGCAGGCGCGAAGGCTTCAGCCGGTACGCTGGCCCTCGTGCCCGGCGACCGCTAATAGGCGGCATGCTGAAGCACAACACGTATTTCGAGGGGCAGGTCCAGAGCATCGGGTTCGAACGCAACGGCATGGCCGCAACCGCCGGCGTCATCGACGCCGGCTCGTTCCACTTCGGCACCGGCAAGGCCGAACGCATGACGATCGTATCGGGCGAGCTGTGGGTGACGCTGCCGGGGCAGAGCGAGCGGCCCTACGCTGCCGGTACGAGTTTCGAGGTGCCGGCAAACAGCGGCTTCGACGTGCGCGCGACGGCGCCGATCGCGTATCTCTGCGAGTTCCTGGGCTGACGGCACTGGCAGGCATGAGCGGATGGACTGGCCGCGGCAGCGTGGCCAGTGCGACACATCCCTCGCTGTCCGCGGTGCCGATGAGAGCGCCGGCGATCCGCCTTCTGGCGCACGCGAAGCTTCACGGCTAGCCTTCCGCGGCATGCGTCAGGCCTTCGGCTCCATCGACGTCGCCACCCACGGCGCCGGGCTCTACGAGATCACGGCGAAGGTGACGGCGTGGCTCGAGGATCAGGAGATCGAGCAGGGCCTGCTGACCGTGTACATACGCCACACCAGCGCCTCGCTGCTCATCCAGGAGAACGCCGATCCCGACGTGCGTGCCGACCTCGACTCGTTCCTCCGGCGCATCGCGCCCGAGGATCCTCGCCTGTACCGTCACAACGCCGAAGGCCCCGACGACATGCCCGCCCACATCCGCGCCGCACTGACGGCGACGCAGCTCAGCATCCCGGTGCACGAGAGCGACCTTCGTTTGGGCACGTGGCAGGGCATCTACGTCTTCGAGCACCGCCACGGCCGATTTCATCGCAGCGTCGATCTGCACGTGATCGGCGAGTAGTCGTGGGCACGGCGCGTGGCGCGAGCGAGCACGTGAAAATGTCGCAGGACTCGCGAACGTTCGTCGTCGTCGGCGCATCCCTTGCCGGCCTGCGCGCGTGCGAGGCACTTCGCGAGGAAGGCTTCGAGGGGCGGCTCGTTCTCATCGGCGCCGAGCCGCATGCACCCTACGACAGGCCGCCGCTGTCCAAGGAGATCCTGCGCGGGCAGTGGGATCCCGAGAAGACGGCGCTTCGCAAGAGCGGACTCGACGACCTGCGCCTCGACCTGCGGCTCGGCCGCACGGCCATGCATCTGAACGCCGGCCAGCACACGCTGGCGCTCGACGATGGGGAGACGATCGCGTTCGACGGCCTCGTCCTCGCCACCGGCGCGCGCGTGCGGCGCCTCGAGGAGACGCCGCCGCTTGCCGGCATCCACTACCTTCGCACTCTCGACGATGCGCTCGCGCTTCGCGACGAGCTGCTCGCGGGCCCACGCGTGGCAATCCTCGGCGCCGGCTTCATCGGCTGCGAGGTGGCGTCGTCGTGCCGCGCACGCGGCCTCGACGTCACGCTCATCGAGCCTCTTGCGGCACCGATGGTGCGCGCGCTCGGTCGCGCGCTTGGCGGCCTTGCGGCGCGGCTGCACACCGACAACGGCGTCAAGCTTCGCTGCGCAACGCGAGTGGTCGCAATCGAAGGCGCCGATCGTGTCGAGCGCCTGCAGCTCAGCGACGGACGCACCATCGCGGCGGACGTGCTCGTGATCGGCGTGGGAGTGCAGCCGCAGACGCAGTGGCTGGAAGGCTCGGGCCTCGAGGTCGAGGACGGCGTCGTCTGCGACGACCGCTGCGCCACGGCGGTCGACGGCATCGTCGCGGCCGGCGACGTCGCACGTTGGCACAGCGCGCGTGCAGGACGTCTGGTGCGCATCGAGCACTGGACCAACGCCGCCGCGCAGGGCCGTGCCGCGGCGCTGCGTCTTCTCAAGGGCGCAGACGCCGTCGAGCCCTACGCGCCCGTTCCTTACGTCTGGAGCGACCAGTTCGGCACCAAGCTGCAGATCGCCGGGCACGCGCTGCCCGACGACGAGCTGCACGTGGTCGACGGCTCGTTCGAAGAGTACCGCTTCGTTGCCATCTTCGGCCGCAGCGGCCGACTTACCGGCGTGGCCGGCATGGGCCGTCCGCGCGTGGTCGCGCATTACCAGGCGCTTCTCGAAGCCGGCGCAAGCATGGCCGAGGCGCTGGCGTCCCGGCCGTCGTAACGACTCCTCGCAACCGCAGCGCCGGACGCGACCCATTGCGTGTGCGACCCGCGACTCTCCCGAGTGCGCGACGCACCGCGCGAGAGTTGGAATCGATCGCTGATCCCTTAGTATCGGCGCCGGTGTATCCGATCATCTTCCAGCTCGGGCCCATCACCATCTACAGCTTCGGCGTGATGATGGCGTTGGGGTTCTACTTCGGCTCGCTCGTCTCGGTGAAGGAGTTCGAACGCCGCGGCGGTGACGGCGACAAGCTGTGGAACGTCCTGCTGTGGACGTTCCTTGCCGGCCTTGTCAGCTCGCGCGTGCTGTCGATCTTCAACGACCCTGCTGCGTTCTTCCGCGCGCCGCTGAGCGAGATCTTCGCCGGCGCCGGCTTCGTCTGGTACGGCGGATTCCTCGGCGGCGCGCTGGCTGCGTATGTGCTCGGACGTCGCTACGACATGTCGTTCATCACGCTGGCCGATTGCACGGCGCCGGGCCTGGCCATCGGGCAGGCGCTCGGGCGCATCGGCTGTCACGTCGCCGGCGACGGCGATTGGGGAACGGTCACCGACGTCCCGTGGGGCGTGGCCTACACCGACGCGATCGTGCCGTGGCCGCATCCGCCCGGCGTGCTCGTGCATCCGACGCCGCTGTACGAGGCGGCGGCCTATTCGCTCCTGTTCGCGTTCCTGTGGCGCTACCGGCACCGCAACCCGGCGCCGGGCACGATGTTCGCCATCTATCTGATCGGCAACGGGCTGTTCCGGTTCTGGGTCGAGTTCATCCGGGTCGAGCCGCATCTGGCCTTCGGCCTGACGCAGGCGCAGGTCGTGGGCCTGGTGCTGGCGGTCGTCGGCGCCGGAATCCTGGTGCGCCAGCGCGGCGCGGCGCCGATGCCGCGCAAGGCGACGGCATGAAAACGCCCCTGGCCACGGGCAGGCGAAGCGGCGACTCGCGGGGCGACGGACGGCCCGCGCTGCAGCCCCGGCGCCTGAGGCCGCGGTTGCTGTGGGCAGCACTGCTGGCGGCCATCGTGGCGGTCGGCGGTTGCCAGGGCGGCGGCGGCGGCAAGGCGAGCGAGGGCGATCTGGCTCCCGACTTCATCCTCCAGTCGCTCGACGGCAAGGTGCGAAAGCTTTCGGCCTATCGCGGTCAGGTCGTGCTGGTGAACCTGTGGGCCACCTGGTGTCCGCCCTGCATCGAGGAGATGCCGCTGCTCAATCGCATCGCCGACCTGTATCGCGACAAGGGCCTGGTGGTGCTCGGCGTGGCCGGCGACGACGACGTTTCGCGTGTTCATGATTTCGTTGAAAGAACGCCGCTGAAATTCGAGATTCTGCTCGATCCCGACGGTGCCATCGGAACGCAGTATGGTATAACGGGCTACCCCGAGACGTTCTTCGTCGATCGCGAAGGACGGATTCGAGACAAGATCATCGGACGCATTCCGGCGCAGGGCGCCGGGCCGGCGCCCGACTTCACGGCGCGTCTCGACAAGCTCTTGGTGGGTGGTTAGCCAGGCAGCGGCCCCTGCGAGCAGCGCCAGCGCGCGGCGAAGCAGGACGGGCCGGGTGGTGGAGTGGAGGGGCAGCGGAGCTGCCAGGGCCGACATGATTCGAGTGCACGGTGTGTCCAAGTCCTATGGCGGTCGCCAGGTCCTGCGCGACGTCAGCTTCCAGGTTCGTGAGGGCGAGTTCGCCGCGCTGACCGGGCCGAGCGGCTCGGGCAAGACGACACTGTTTCGCCTGCTCATCGGCGAGCTGAAGGCCGACAGCGGCGGAGTCATCGTCAACGGCCGCAACCTTTCCCGCCTCGATGCCTCGGGCATCGCCGAGCTGCGCCGCGAGCTCGGCCTGGTCTTCGAGGAGCCGCGTCTGATCGAGCGGCTCACGGTCATCGACAACATCGCGTTGTCGGCGGAAGTGGCCGGCCGCACGCGCAATGAAGCCAGCCGGATGGCCGAGGAGGCGCTCGAGCGCGTCGGCCTCGACGATGCCGCCCGCTGCTTCCCGCGCGACCTTTGCGCCGGCGAGCGCCAGCGAGTCAGCCTGGCGCGAGCGCTGGTCAACAGGCCGCCGATCATTCTTGCCGACGAGCCCACGCTCGGCCTCGACCCCGATCAGTCGCTGTACGTGCTGAAGATCCTGACGCAGGCTTGCCGCGAAGACGGCACCAGCGTGCTGATGGCCACGCACGACATGGAAGCGCTCAGTGTCCTGCGCGGACGCGTGTTCGTGATGAGCCGCGGCCGGCTGCTCGACGAGGAAGGCCTCGAGGCCGCCTGCGCGTAGACGGCCTTGGAGTACTATTTCCGGCGCGCCCTCGACGGCATCCGCGCATCGCCCGCCGCTTCCGGCGTGGCGCTGGCCAGCATCGCCGCCAGCGTTCTGTTCGCCGGCGCGGTGCTGCTCGTCAGCTCCAATGCCTACCGCATGGTCGCGCGCTGGGCCGCCTCCGGCATCGACGTCTCGATCTACTTCACCCAGCAGGCCGGCGAGGCCGACATCGTCGCGACCAAGACGCGCATCGGCGATGACCCCACCGTCATCGAGGCGCGCTACATCAGCCCGGACGAAGGCTGGCAGTTCCTCGCCGACAACCTCGACCGCAGCGCCGAGCTGCTGGCGGGGCTGGAGCCGTCGGTGCTTCCTGCCTCCATCGAGATCAAGCTCGAGCGCTCGCTGAGCGACGAGGAGCTGGCGGCAAAGATCGAGCAGTGGCGCGCGTTTCCCGGGGTTTCCGACGTGCAGTCCACGAGGTCGATTGCCTCGGGCGGAAGCGCGCTCGACATCGTGCGCTGGGTGGCGTGGGCGCTGGGCGCGCTGACGCTTCTGGTCTCGGTGATCATCGTTGCCACCACCTTCCAGCTCGCCGCCTACACGCGCCGCGACGAGATGAACGTGCTGCGACTGGTCGGCGCCGTGGGCCCGGGGTACTGGGGACCGGTGGTGCTGGCCGGCATCCTCGAAGGCATCGTCGGCGCTTTGCTGGCGCTCGGCGTGCTGGCCCTGGTCTTCCAGGGCGTCTCCATGCCCATCGAAGGCGAGCTTCCTGCGCTCACCGACGTGCTCTCCTTCCTGTCGCCTCGCCAGTGTCTGACGCTGACCCTGTGGGGCGCTGCCCTCGGCGGCGCCGGAAGCGCGGTCGGCATGTGGAGAGTGTCGCAGTGGCGCTGAGCCGATCGCAGCGAGCGCATTGCGGCGCCGGCCGTCGCGCGCCCGCGGCCTCCGCGAGCTGGCTGCCTCCCGCGGCGGCGGCGGCGGCGACCGGCGGCGGATGGCGGCGAGGCGTCGCCGTCATCGCGATTGCCGTGGCACTGGCCGCGCCGGTTGCCGCGCCGGCCGAGGACATGACCGAGCGCGCACGGCAGATCCGCGAGCAGCTCCTGGCCAAGAAGCGCGAGCGCGAGGAGCAGGACCGGCGCGCGGCGCTGCTCGGGCGCATGGTGGTCGAGGCGAAGCAGCGGCTTTCCAAGGTCGATGCGGAGATCCAGAACGCCGAGCACCGGCGCGCCAAGGCAGCGGCCGACATCGAGCAGGCGATCGCGCGCCTGGCCGAGCTCGACGGCGTCGTCGGCCGCGAGCGCGCCGCGCATCGGGCGCGCATTGCCGGCATGTATCGCGCCGCACGCATCGGCGCCGGCGCGGCCGGCTGGACCGGTGCAACCACGGAGAACGTCCGTCTGGCGCGCTACCTGGTCACGGCGGCGGCAGCCCGACAGGAAAAGGTCTCGCGCGTCGAGATCGAGCGCGGCAGTCACCTGGCGGCGCTGGATCGTGCGCGCGCCGAGCAGGAGACGGCCGCGGCGACGCTGAGCGCGCTGCAGAGCGAACGCTTCGGTCTGGAGAGCGAGGTCGCCCGCGCCGAGGCCGACGCCGAGCAGTTTGCCGCGCAGGCCAGGACCGCCGCGGCGGGACTGTCGGAGCTCGAAGCTTCGGCGAGAACGCTCGAGAAGGAGCTTGCGGCTGCGGCGCCGAAGCAGGCGCCGCCGCCGAAAACGCCCGCGGCGGCACCTCGCCAACGACCTGACACCGCACTGGCCAAGTCCCTGCCACCGAAAGACTCTGGGCTACCGCGAGCGCCGGCCGCTGCGGGCGCCGACGTCGAAGCGGGGCAGCCGCCAGCCGGTGCGACCGCCAGCGCCAATGCGGGGCCGTACGCCGCCGAGCAGCCGCCGGCGCAGGCCGAGCCGCAACCGGCGGCGTCGCCGGAGAAACGGCCGGGCCTGCTCTCGCGCCTGTTTCGCGGCGGCAGCGCCGACGCCGACAAGTTCGCTGCCCGCAAGGGCCAGCTGGCAGCGCCGGTGGGCGGCAAGGTCGTCGCCAACTACGGCCAGCAGCACAAGAGCGGCAACAAGTACCGGGGCGTCATCGTTCGCAGCAAGGGTGGGGCGCCGGTCCGCACCGTTGCAGAAGGACAGGTGATCTTTTCGGGAACGCTCTCGGGAATGGGCAATACCGTGATCGTCAGCCACGGCGGCCGCTACCACTCCGTGTACGCGCGCCTCGGTTCCGTTCGTTTCAAGGAGGGCGATCGCATCGGCGCAGGCGACATCGTCGGCAACATGCCCGGCGACGACCCCGACCTGCACTTCGAGCTCCGCGACGCCGGCCAGGCCGTCGATCCGCTGCCGTGGGTGAAAGGCCTGAACTGACGACCCGGCCCGAAGCTCGCGCCGTGTGATGCGAGGCGCGATCCGGTAGCGAATCTCCCGTCGGGCTTCTCGTGTGCGTGCCGCCGGCTCGGCGCCGGCAGCACGCGAGGCCCGACCCGGTACCGCATCTGCAATCGCGCGCGACGTGATTTCCTGAAGAATGCGTGAACGCACGATCGGGGCGGCGCAAGCGTCGTTGTTCCCCCGAGGTGCTTTGGTATAGTTGGCGCGTGCTGCAGCCAAAAAAGCCGCGAAAGCTCATCCTCACCACCATCGTTGCCGGCGCCTTCACTGCGGGGATCCTCTCATCGTCCGCCCTGCGCGCCGCACCTGAGGCCAAGGACACGTACGAGAGCCTGGAAACCTTCGCCAGCATCATGGCGATCGTCCAGAAGCACTACGTCGACGAGGTCGCGACCAAGGAGCTGATCGACGGCGCCATCAAGGGCATGATCTCCTCGCTGGACCCGCACAGCGCCTACCTGACCCCCGAAGGATACAAGGAGCTGCAGATCGAGACGCGCGGCGAGTTCGGCGGTCTCGGCATCGAGCTGACGGTCCGCGACAACATCCTGACCATCGTCACTCCCATCGAAGGCACGCCCGCCTTCCGCGCCGGCATCAAGCCCGGCGACCAGATCGTCAAGATCGGCGAAGACCTGACGATGGAGATGGGCCTTCAGGAAGCCGTCGAGAAGATGCGCGGCAAGCCCGGCACCAGCGTTCACCTTTCGCTCAAGCGCAAGGGAGTCAACGATCTCATCGACGTCGAGCTGGTGCGCGAGGTCATCCACATCCGCAGCGTGCGCGGCGCGCGCACCATCGAAGGCGGCCGCTTCGCGTACGTGCGTCTGACCGGATTCCAGGAGGGCTCGGCGCAGGAGTTGAGCGAGGCGCTCGACAAGCTCGACAAGGAGCACAAGGGCGGCGTCGCCGGCATCGTGCTCGACCTGCGCTACAACCCCGGCGGGCTTCTGACGCAGGCGGTGGAGATTTCCGATCTCTTCCTCGATGCCGGCTTGATCGTCCGCACCGACGGGCGCGTCGAGTCGCAGGCGCACAAGTTCTTCGCGCAGGCCGACGGAACGCGCCGGCCCGTGCCGATGGTCATCATGGTCAATGAAGGATCGGCCAGCGCGTCCGAGATCGTCGCCGGCGCGCTGCAGGATCATCACCGCGCCATCGTCATCGGCACCAAGAGCTTCGGCAAGGGATCGGTGCAGACGATCCTGCCGCTGACCGACAGTTCGGCGCTGCGTCTGACGACGGCGCGCTACTACACGCCTTCGGGCCGCTCGATTCAGGACTCGGGCATCGAGCCCGACGTCGTCGTCGAGGCGCCCAAGCCCGAAACGGTCAGCAGCAAGGACGGCAAGAAGGAAGATCTCCCGCTCAACCCGTACGACGAGTTCGACATGGAGAAGGATCCGCAGCTCAAGAAGGCGGTGGACATGCTCAAGTCGTGGGAGGGCGACATCCAGAAGGTCGGCGGCGTGGCCGGCTTCCATCTGGAGCGTCTGGCCAAGACCGAGAAGGCGCCGTCTTCGCCGTCGTCGGCCGCCGGCAAGAGCGCGGCCAAGCGCGCGCACTGATCCCCGGATCGCTGCATTGAGCATCGCGCTCTCCGACACCGAGGAGGAAGCGCCTCTTTCCGTCACCGAGCTGGTGGGGCTGATCGGAGGAACGCTCGAGCGCGACTTCTCGCACCTGCTGGTGCTCGGCGAGATCACCAGCTTCAGCAAGGCCTCCAGCGGCCACTGCTACTTCACCCTGGCCGACGACCGCTCCTGCATCGAGTGCGTGATGTGGCGCGGCGACGTGTTCCGCCTGGCGTTCCGCCCGGAGGTCGGCGACGAGATCGTCTGCCGCGGCCGCATGGGCGTGTTCGGCCGCCAGGGAAAGATGCAGCTCTACATCACGGCGATGAAGCCGGTCGGTGCCGGCGCTGCGCAGAAGGCGTTCGAACAGCTTCGCGCGCGCCTGCATGCCGAGGGCATCTTCGACGCGGCCACCAAGCGGCCGCTGCCGTTTCTTCCGCGCACCATCGGCCTGGTCACCTCGCGCCGCGGCGCCGCGGTGCACGACATCCTGACCACGCTGCAGCGGCGATTCCCCGGCGTGCACGTGGTGCTTTCGGCCGCCACCGTCCAAGGCGCCACGGCACCGCGGCAGATCGTGGCCGCGCTGTCGCGGCTGGCAGAGTACGGGCGATGCGACGTCGTCATCGTCGGCCGCGGCGGCGGCGCCAGCGAAGATCTGGCGGCGTTCAACGACGAAGCGGTGGTGCGCGCGGTCAAGGCGTTCCCGGTGCCGGTGGTGTCGGCGGTCGGTCACGAGATCGACGTGTCGCTGTGCGACCTGGCCGCCGATCTGCGCGCGGCCACGCCCACGGCTGCTGCCGAGGCGGTGGTGCCGGTGCGAGCCGATCTCGAGCTCGACGTCTCCACCGCCGAGCATCGCCTTCGCGCATGCATGCGCCGCAAGCTCGAGGGCCTGCGCCACCGTGTCGATGCGGTGGGCGGACGCCTGCGCCATCCGGCAGTGCGCATCGCGCAGGTCCGTCAGAGCGCCGACCGCCTGGCCGCACGAATGGAGCGGGCGATGCGCAGCAACCACGCGCAGGCCGCCGCCGGCCTGGCCGAGCTGACCGCGGCGCTGGCGCATGCCGCGTCCGACCGCGTCGACGCGGCCAGCCACAGGACGCGTGCTCTTGCCGCCGCTCTGGAGCGAGCGATGCGCTCGCGCAGCGGCGACGAGTCGCGCCGCCTGACCGAGCTCGGCTCGAAGCTCGACGCACTGAGCCCGCTTGCGGTGCTCGCCCGCGGCTATAGCCTCGCCTCCCACGCCGACGGCACGCTGGTGCGAGGCGCCGGCGAGATCACGGTGGGCGAGACGCTGCAGCTGCGCTTCCATCGCGGCCGCGCCGCGGCGCAGGTGCTGTCGCGCGAAGACGACAAGGACGGGGACGAGAGCCAATGATGCGGCTGATGATGCTTGGTGTTGCCTCGATGCTGATGACCGCTTCGCTCGCTGCGGCCGAGCCGGCCTACCTGCCCTACTACGTGGTGATGGATCCGCCCATCGTCTATCCGGGCGCGGTGGTTCGTCTGCAGGTGCGCGCACCGAGGGACGCCAGCACCGGCACCGTCACCATCGCGGGTCGCCGCTTCCAAGGCGAGATCGCCAACGGCGTCTTCACCGGCTTCTTCGCCGTCGACATCGACACGCTGCCTGGCCCCTACGAGCTGCGCTACGACATCGGCTCGCGCAGCGGCACTCGCGTAGTGACGGTGCGTGCGCGCCGCTTTGACGACGCAGGGCTGTGGAAGGGCGGGATCTCGCGAGAGGATCAGGCCGTCGAGGAGCTGACCGTTCGCAACATCGCGCTGCTGGCGCTGTGGAGCCGCACGAACCTGACGCGCTTGTGGAACGGCGGCTTTCGCACGCCCGTGGGCGGCGGAAACATCCATACGCCCTTTGGCGTGCGCAGGACCGACGACGAGCGCGTGGGCGCTCCGCACACTGCCGTCGATCTGGTCGGCGGCTCCGGCGAGACCGTCGTCGCTTCGAACTGGGGAACCGTGGCGCTGGTCGGACAGGCACCCAACGGAAAATTCGTCGCCATCGACCATGGCCTGGGCCTCTACACGTTCTACTCGGGCCTTGGTGAGGTCGCGGTGGAGCAGGGGCGCTCCGTCAATGGCGGGACCGCCATCGGACGCATGCCCCAGGAACGATCGGTGCTGCACTTCGGCGCGCGCCTGGGCGGAGCGCACGTCGATCCCATCACGCTGCCGGGCATCGACCTGAAGGTCCCGGATCTGCCCGCGGAAGCGCGCCGCCAGCCGAAGGAAGAGCGCTTCCGCACCAGTGACTACGACTACTGAGCCTTCCGCGCGTTCTCGGATCGACGCGCTGCTGATCGCCGGCGGCCGCTCGCGCCGCTTCGGCGCCGACAAGCGCCACGCGCTGCTCGGCACACGCACGCTGGCCGAGATCGCGCTAGCCAAGCTGCGCGCGGTGGCCGACGGCGACGTGTTCGTGGCCGGGGCCGGGGCGCTCGTGCGGCCGGCGCCTGTGATCTTCGTCGAGGACGCCCAGCGCGGGCGAGGGCCCCTTGCCGGCATCGCCGGCGGCCTGCTGCGTGCGAGCTTCGGCGTGATCGTGATGCCCTGCGATGCGCCGTTCGTGCACGTGGACACGCTGGCGACGCTGGCGCGGCTGGGACGCCGCAGCGGGCGTGCCGCCGTGCTGCGCGGCGCGCGCGGCTGGGAGCCGCTCGTGGCCTTCTATCCGAAGTCGGTTTTGCCGGCGCTGCTCGGTGCGCTAAGGGAGGGACTGCTGGCTCCGCACCGGCTGCTCGCGCGGCTCGGCGCGCTCGCGGTCTCGGCCCCGTCGGCGGCCGAGACCTGGAACATCAACCGCGCCGGCGATTTCGAGCACGCGCTGCGCCGGCTCGCGCTCGCTGCCGTCGTGGCGAGGCCGGACGTGGCGACGACCGAGGCGTGAGACGTCGAGCGGCGCAGCGTTGCGGCGGCTTGCGGCGCATGGACCGCGCGAGGTTTTGGCGATCCGACGCCGATCGATTTCGTAACTGACGAGATGGCGACGCACGAGAAGAAGGAGCACGAGACCGGCTTCGAGGAGGCGATGGCCGAGCTCGAGGAGGTCGTGCGCAAGCTCGAGGCCGGAGACATCGCGCTCGAGGAATCGCTGCGCGCATTCGAGCGCGGCGTCTCGCTCGTGCGCCTGCTGCACGAGCGACTCGACGGCGTGCAGGCGCGCATCGAGGAGCTGACGCGCGCATCCGGTGAAGAGGCGCGACAGAGCGGCGCCAGGCTGGTGCTGCGACCGTTCGAAGACGAAGGCGAGGACGAGTCGTGAGCGCGCCGGCGGCGCCGCCGGCCGCCATCGCACGGCTGACGCGGCTGCTCGAAGACGTGCTCGACGAAGCGGTGCCCGCATTGCCCGCCGGCGACGCCGCCGCGCGCAGCGGCGAGCAGAACGCCGGCCACGCCGCTGCCGCCGCCTCCGCCGAAACCTTCGGCGTCGCGCGCCTCGCCGAGTCGATGCGCTACTCGCTTCGCACGCCGGGCAAGCGCATCCGACCGCTCCTGTTCCTGGCCACCGCCGAGGCGCTCGGCGCCGACGCCGCTGCGTTGGTGCGGTTCGCCGCCGGCCTCGAGATGATTCACGCCTACTCGCTCATCCACGACGATCTGCCCGCGATGGACGACGACGACCTGCGGCGCGGCCTGCCCACCAATCACGTCCTGTTCGGCGACGGCATGGCGATCCTGGCCGGCGACGCGCTGCTTACCGAAGCGTTCCTCATGATGGCCGCGCCGGTGGCGGATCCGGTGCTGCAGCTGCGCGTCATCGGGGAGGTCGCGCGCGCGGCCGGCCGCGAAGGGATGGTCGGAGGGCAGGCGGCGGATCTGATGGCCGAAGGCATCGCCGGGGATGCGGCGCTGCTCCAGGCCATCCACAAGCGCAAGACCGGCGCGCTGCTTCGCTGCTCGGTGCGCGCGGCGGCGATGCTTGCGGGCGCCGTCGATGCGGAGCTGGAGGCGCTGACGGAGTTCGGCGAGCGCTTCGGGCTGAGCTTCCAGATCGCCGACGACATCAAGGACGAGGTGGCGCCCACCGAGATCACCGGCAAGCGTGTCGGCGGCGACCGCCAGAGCGACAAGACGACCTATCCCTCCGTGTACGGCATCGAGCGCTCGCGCGAGCTCTTGCGCATCGAGCTCGCTGCCGCGCTGCGGGCCTTGCGGCGGCTGAATCGCGACACGTCCGTGCTCGAGGCGCTGGCGCAGGACTCGGTGTCGCCGGCCATGACGGCCACCGCGCGCGCCGATGCCGCCGGCGGCGGAGCCTGAGCCCTGGCATCGCGCGTTCGTGCCGACGACCGTCTGATCGCGCTCGGGCTGGTTGCCTCGCGCGCCGAGGCCGCGCCGCTCTTTCTCGCCGGCCTCGTCTACGAAGGCACGCGGCGCATCGAGAAGGCGGGCGACATGGTGGCGGCCGGCGCCGCGCTCAGCGTGCGCGAGCGTGCGCGGTTCGTCTCGCGAGGCGGCACCAAGCTCGACGCCGCGCTCGAGCGATTCGGCGTCGACGTGCAGGGAGCCACGTGCCTGGATGCTGGCTGTTCCACCGGCGGGTTCACGCACTGCCTGCTCGAGCGCGGCGCAGCGCGCGTCTACGCAGTCGACGTCGGCTACGGCCAGTTTGCGTGGGAGCTGCGCCGCGATCCGCGCGTGGTGCTGATGGAGCGTACCAACATTCGCTCGGTCGATCCCCAATCGCTCTCGCCGGCGCCGTCCATCGTCGTTGCCGACCTGTCGTTCGTCTCGCTGAGGAGCGTGATGCCGTTCCTTGCCGCGCTGGCGGCGCCGGGCGGCGCGCTGATCATGCTGGTCAAGCCGCAGTTCGAGGTGGAGGCGCGGCATCTGGAGAACGGCATCGTCCGAAGCGAGGAGGCGCGGCGGCAGGCGCTGGCCGACGTCGAGGCCAGCGCCGCAGCGTGCGGCCTGCAGGTGCGCGGCAGCATCCCCTCGCCGATCCAGGGCGCCGAAGGCAACGTGGAATATCTCCTCGCCGCGGATAAGAGTGGGGTCAGGTCTTGCATTTGAGCATTCTGCCGCCCCCGCCGCGGCCGGCGGCAACCGGCAGCGTTCTGCCGCCCCGTCGCGGCCGGCGGCAACGGGTGAGCGTTCTGCCGCGCGGCGGCCGGCGGCAACCGGAGGATGAGATGAGCGTTGCGGTGACCGTCGATGACCTTCGCGCCGAGATCGGCCGCTTCGGACCCACGCCGTACCTGCTGACCGTCTCCGACGACGGCCGCCCGCACTCGGTGGCGGTGACGGTAGCGTGGGGAGGCGAGGAACTGGTCATGAAGTGCGGCCGCCGCACCGCCGCCAACCTTCGCGCACGGCCGCTGGTCAGCCTGCTGTGGCCGCCCATCGAGCCCGGCGGCTACAGCCTGATCGTCGACGGCGATGCACGCATGGAGGGCACGGGAGACGCAGCCGTCGTGGCCGTGGCGCCCACGCGTGGCGTGCTGCATCGGCCGTCGGCCGAAGCCCCCAGGCCCGGCGCCAGCTGCGCCGACGACTGCGTGCGCCTGCGCTGATCGGTCACGCGATGACGTTTCCGATCGAGCCGCCCATCGAGCCCATGCTCGCCAAGCTTGCCGACGACATCCCGTCCGGCGACGCCTTCCTCTACGAACCGAAGTGGGACGGCTTTCGCGCCATCGTCTTTCGCGGCGGTCCCGGCGACGTCTACATCCAGAGCCGCGACTGCCGGCCCTTCGACCGCTACTTCCCCGACCTGCACGATGTCTTTCTGGCGCGTCTTCCCGATGGCTGCGTGCTCGACGGCGAGATCGTGATGCCGGCAGCGGGCGGCCTCGATTTCGACGCGTTGCAGCTGCGGCTGCATCCGGCCGCTTCGCGCGTTGCCAAGCTGGCCAGGGAAAAGCCCGCCTCCTTCGTCGCATTCGATGCGCTGGCCGCCGGCGGCGAGAGCCTGATGGAGCGGCCGCAGCAGGAGCGGCGCCAGCGTCTCGAGAAGCTGCTCGGAGCGATCGAGCCTCCCGTGCACGTGACGCCGGTGACCGGGGATCGCGCGCTGGCCGTGCAGTGGCTCGAGCAGTTCGAAGGCGCCGGCCTCGACGGCGTGATCGCCAAGTCGAAGGACGCGCCGTATCAGCCGGGCAAGCGCGCGATGATCAAGATCAAGCACGCTCGCACCGCCGAGTGCGTCGTCGCCGGCTTTCGCTGGCACAAGCAGGGGAAGGGGCTGGTGGGCTCGCTGCTGCTCGGTCTCTACGACGGCAAGGGCACGCTGCATCACGTCGGCGTCACCTCGTCGTTCACCATGGACAAGCGCCGTCAGCTCGCGCAGGAGCTCGAGCCGCTGCGAAAGAACGCCTTCGACGATCATCCCTGGAAGGAGTGGGCGCAGGCGCAGGAAGGCGTCCAGCGCATGCCCGGCGCGCAGAGCCGCTGGAGCGCCGGCAAGGACCTGTCGTGGGAGCCTCTGCGCATCGAGCGTGTGTGCGAGATCAAATACGATCACCTCCAGGGCGATCGCTTCCGCCACGCCGCGATCTTCCTGCGCTGGCGTCCGGACAAGCAGCCGCAGGACTGCCGCTACGACCAGCTCGAGGTCACGACTCCTTACGAGCTCGCGAAGGTGTTCGGCGCTTCGGTGCGGCGCTAGGCGGCTTTCCCTCCGCAACCTCTTCGTCCGGATCGAGCGCCTCCTGCTTCGGCCGCAGCCCGGGCGGCACATGCTGCAGGTTGATCCGCACGCGCGTCCAGGTCGAGGACTTGCCGCGCATCGCGTCGACCAGAACGTCGGCCGGCTGGAGATACGCAGCGGCCTCGGCATGGCGCTGCTTCCAGCGCTCGAGCCCTTCGAGCGCCGCCTCCTTATTCCAGGCGCGGCCGATCTCGAGGAGCGGATGCCGGGGCGCGCGCCTGCCCGCCGTCGACGTGGCCGACGCGCGGCTCTTGGACGGCTGCACGCGCGGCGGCTCTCCTTCCTGCTTCTTGTAGTGCGGAGGCCACGGGGCATCGCGGAGGCCATCGCGCGCGTGCCGCTCCGACAGCTCGAGCAGCGCATCGAGCGAGCACGGGTGCGCGTCGATGTCGGCATGGCGATCGCCGATGCTCGCGTGGCGTTGCGGCATCGTCTTCAGCGTGAAGTCGGCCGGATCGCAGCTGTCGATCTCGTCCCACGACAGCGGCGCCGAAACGCGTGCGTCGGGACGCGGCCGCACCGAATACGCGGAGGCGACGGTGCGGTCCTTGGCATTCTGATTGTAGTCGAGAAAGACGCCGTGACGCTCTTCCTTCCACCATTTGCTGGTAGCGATGGCCGGCGCGCGCCGCTCGACCTCTCGCGCGAACGCGACCGCAGCACGCCGCACGTCGTCGAATGGCCAGCGCGGATGCAGGCGCACGTTGACGTGGATGCCGCGCGATCCCGACGTCTTGGGCCACCCCACCAGCGAGAAGTCGGCCAGCGTCTCGCGCACGACGCGCGCGACCTCGACGATCTGCGCCCACTCCACGCCCGGCACGGGGTCCAGATCGATGCGCAGCTCGTCGGGATGATCGAGATCCTCGGCGCGCACCGGGTGCGGATGCAGCTCGATGCAGGCGAGGTTCGCCATCCATGCAAGGGCGGCCGCATCGCGCGGCACGATCTCCTCGGCGGTGCGGCCGGACGGGAAGCTGAGCGTGACGACGTCGAGCCACTCGGGCCGCGCCTGCGGCGCCCGCTTCTGGAAGAAGAACTCCTCGCCGATGCCGTTCGGATACCGCACCAGCACGTTGGGTCTTCCGCCCGCTCCGCGAAGCGCGCCGTCGGCGACCGACAGATAGTACTGCACCAGGTCGAGCTTGGTGCAGCCGGCGTCGGGAAACAGGATCTTCTGCGGATTCGTGATCGCGACCTGCCGTCCGCTGACGTCGATGATCTCGGCCTCGGCTTTCTTCGGCACGGGAGCCTCTAGCGGAACAGCCAGTCGTGCAGCTGGTAGAGTATCGTCGACACCACCACGCCCACCGCCAGCGCGATCCACGGCATCTCCGAAGGCACGAATCGCGTTCGTCCCTGCGCGATGGCGACGAACGGCAGCAGCGATGTCTCGGCGAAGAACGCGTCGAGCGTGCCGCGCTCCGTCACCCGCTTGCGTGCATCCTGGTGCATGCAGCCGACGAGGCCGATCAAGAAGACGCTGCCGAAGAACGCCACGTCGGCCGCGAACCCGTTGACGAGCAGGTGTCCCAGCGCCCACAGGCCGAGCGACATGAACAGCGGGTGGCGCGTGATGCGCGTCAGGCCGTACGCGCGCACGTGCTTGCGCGGCCCCAGCGATGCCGGGCTCGGCTGGACCAGCGCGGCGATGACCATCGAGAACATCGCACCCGAGAACAGCATCGACAGCCAGTGGATGGGCGCGGAGCCGCGCAGGCTCCACAGCAGCGGCCCGTCATGAATGTGCGCAAGATATACCGATACCATCGGCACGAACGTCGCCGCCGCCACCAGGGAATACAGGCCGAGGTAGGGCCCTTCGCCCAGCCTGCCGACCAGCATCGGCCGCAGGCGCACCGAAGCGATGGCCATGTGCGTGACGCCGAACAGGAACGCCCACACCAGGATCCACGCCCACGGCGGCATCAGCGCTCCCTCGATGTCTGCTGCATGCGCACTTCCTCCGTTGCCGGCGATGATGTCGGACGCGCCGCGGCCGTGGGCGCGGCGGCTCTCGAGGTCAGGCCGCGCCGACGCGCTCGCTGCCGAGGCCGCAGGCGGCCTCGTGGCCGACGGCTCGCGGGGCGGTCGCCGTATCGACACGCTTCATCCACTCGTCGACGACCGGCCGCTCCGCGCGCAGCGCCGCGCCTTCCTTGGCGCCGCAGATGCACGCGAACTGCGCGTAAACGGCGATGTCGGCGAGCGTCATCGAGGTGCCCACGAGCCACTCACGTCCCTGCAGCATGCCGGTCAGCGAATCGAAATGCCGGCGCACGTCGGCGAACACCTGCTTGCGGCTCTTCCGCCCGAGTCCCTGTTTGACGAGGATCGCCTTCATGTGACGCGGCACGAGGAACCGGCCGGCGCGGCGCACGATCTCGGTGTCCTTGGCGCATAGGATCGGCACCCACTTCTCGGCGTTGTGTCCGAGAGTGAAGCGAAGGAACACTTCGTAGAAGTACAGGCTCTCGTCGGCCCAGTCCTCCAACGCATGGACGAGGCCGCGCTCGCGCGCGTCGTCGGGGATCAGGGGAGGGTCGGGGAATTTCTCTTCGAGGTAGTAGGCGATGTCGGTCGAATCGCCGAGGCTCTTGCCGTCGTGCTCGATGGCCGGAAGCTTGCCGACCTTGTTGACCTTGCGAATCTTGGTCACGGCCTCCTGCATCGAGATCTCGCGCACCTCGTACTCGACCCCCTTGTACTGGAGGATGCGTCGAACCTTGTCGCAGAAGGGAGAGATCTCGAACTGGTAGAGCGTGACCACATGTGCCTCCTGAGCGGCCTCTCCTGGTCGCCACCGCGCGCTTCCCCCGGCGCGATCGCCCGCCGTCTACATTGACTTCCGGCAGGGCCCTGTCTAAGGTCCGCCCGGGTTCAGGCGATGGCAAGAGTAACCGTAGAAGATTGCTTAGAAAAGGTTCCGAACCGGTTCCTTCTCACGACCGTCGCCGTGCGCCGGGCCAAGCAGCTCCTGCGCGGCGCGCGGCCCCTCGTGGAGACCGACAACAAAGAGATCGTCACGGCGCTGCGCGAAGTGGCCGCCGGCACGGTCAAGCAGATCGAGAGCGAGCCCGGGAGCTGACGCCGCGGCAGCGCGCCGCGACCGAGACATCCGCTGCCGCCCCGCGAGCCGGCGCGATCGGCGGTCCGGCCCGAACTCATGGCCGACCGAAGAACGACCGACAGCGAATCCCACGACGGCACCAGCGGTGCCGACGCATCAGCCGGCAAACGCCGCCGTTCCACCGACACCGACAAAGAGGCGCCCGAGGGCACCCACCAGCCCAAAACGCGCAAGCGTTCGTCCCGCGCCGCCAAGGCTTCTGCCAAGACCGTGCCGCCCAAGGACGCGGCGCGCGAGCCTGCCAAGGCCCGCGCCGACGAGGCGGCCACGGACGAGGACGACGCCATCGTCCTGGAGCCCGAGGTGCTGGAGGCCGAAATCCTCGACGACCTCTCCGCGCCCGACTTCGCCGCCGATCCCGACCTGAGCACCGATGCCGAGCCGGCCGGCGAGCCCGTCGTCATCACCGATGATGCCGACGACATGCTGGCGGCCAGCGAGGGTATCGGCGAGCGCAACGTCGAGGTGCAGCTTCCGACGCTTGCAGCCGCGCCGAGCGCAGGCGCGCTCGTGCCGGCCGATGCGCTGTCGCGCTACCTCGCCGAGATCCGGCACTATCCGCTTCTGTCGCGCGAGGAGGAGCACGAGCTTGCCGTCCGCTACGCCGAGGAAGGCGACCGCGACGCGGCCGTCAAGCTCATCACCTCGAATCTGCGCCTGGTGGTGCTGATCGCGCGTGAGTACCAGCGCGCGTTCCACAACCTCCTCGACCTCGTCCAGGAAGGCAACGTCGGCCTCCTCGAAGCGGTCAAGCAGTTCGACCCGTACCGCGGCGTGCGCTTCCCGTCGTACGCGGTGTGGTGGATTCGCGCCTACATCATCCGCTACGTCATGAACAATTTCCGCCTGGTCAAGGTCGGCACGACGCAGGCGCAGCGGCGGCTGTTCTTCAATCTGAACAAGGAGAAGGCGCGCCTGGAGGCCGCCGGCTTCAAGCCCACGAGCAAGATGATCGCCGAGAACCTGGGCGTGAAGGAGCGCGAGGTCATCGAGATGGACCAGCGGCTGGCCTCGTCCTCGGAGATGTCGGTGGAGACGCCGCTGACGCGGGACGAGGACGCCGGGACGATGCTCGACGTGCTGCGCGCCCCCGGCGCCAGCGCCGAGGAAGAGGTGGCCGAGGGAGAGTTCTACGCGCTGATGAAGGAGAAGCTCGGCGAGTTCGCCGAGACCCTCAAGGGGCGAGAGGCGGAGATCTTCCAGGAGCGGCTGGTCGCGGAGAACCCGCTGACCCTCCAGGAGCTGGGTGACCGCTACGGCGTCAGCCGCGAGCGCGTCCGCCAGATGGAGGCGGCGGTCAAGAAGAAGCTGCGCGAGTATCTGGTCAGCCAGGTGCGCGACCTCGACGAAGATATGGTCGTTTGATACGTTTCCACCGTGCGCGAGACTCCGACGGCAGGGTTGGTCGTGATCGGCAACGAGATCCTTTCCGGGAAGGTGACCGATGCCAATACGCCCTTCCTGGCTCGTGAGCTGCGGTCTCTCGGCGTCTCGCTCGAGCGCGTCACGATCATTCCGGACGAGATCGACACGGTGGCAAGCGTCGTCGCCGACTTCGCCGCTCGCTTCGACCTCGTGTTCACCTCCGGCGGCGTCGGTCCCACGCACGACGACGTGACGATGGAGGGAATCGCCAAGGCGTTCGACCGCGAGGTCGTCGAGCATCCCGGCCTGCGCGCCGCGATCGAGAAGTTCGTCGGCTCGCGCGTCAACGACGCGCATCTGAAGATGGCGCGAGTTCCCGACGGCTGCGAGCTCGTCACCGGCGATCACGCGGCCTTCCCGACCATCGTCGTCGGCAACGTCTACGTGCTTCCGGGCATTCCCGAGATCTTCCAGGACAAGATCGTCTCGCTGCGCGACCGCTTCCGCACCCAGCCCTACCACCTTCGCCAGGTTCTGGTGCGGGAGAACGAGACGGGGATCGCCGAGTTCCTCAACGCCACGCTGGCGGCCTTCCCCGAGCTGCTGCTGGGCTCGTATCCCAAGCTTGCGCATCCGGAGTATCGGGTGCGCCTGACGCTCGAGTCCAAGGACGAGAGCTATCTGGAGCGCGCGCTGGCCGATCTGATCGAGAGGCTGCCCGACGGGTACGTGGTTCGAATCGAGCCCTGAGCCGCCGGCGGCGGCGGCGCCAACATGCTGATTTCCAAGGGCAGCGGGCCACGATGCGCGCCGGTGCGCGCTTGTCAGCGCACAGGGGGTCGGGTAGCTTCGGCCCGCTCCCAGCACCCGAGCTGGTCCATCTCCGGGCTTTGTAACGAAAGATCGAGTCGGCGCGCTGCGCCGGGTTCACGAGAGGTCACCGACATGAACAAGAACGTTCGCTCTGTTGCTCTGGCCGCGGCCGTCCTGAGTCTGGCAGGCCTTGCCGGCTGCGACATGATCTCGGGCTACTTCCGCGCCCAGAAGGCCGCGGTCAAGTGGGAGGGCCAGATCGAGGAGATCGCCTTCTCCAAGCTCGAGAAGGACGGGAAGGTGTTCGACATCGAGATGCACTCGCGCATCGACGCTCCGCCCGACAAGGTCTGGGAGGCGATGAAGCAGCCGCAGCGCCTGTCCGAGTTCAGCGACCAGTACAAGAAGAGCGAGGTGCTCAAGGACGAGGGCAACCACAAGGAGCTGGAGCTCCACGTGCTGGCGCTCGACAACCTGCAGACCTTCACGGTCTCGATGGACTTCGACGACGCCACCAAGACGCTGAAGATCAAGACCATCACCTCCTCGATCGCCGACATCGACGGCAGCTATCATCTGGAGCCGTCGCCGGACGGCACCAAGACCGCCTACATCTACAAGGCCAAGCAGACCGACAAGGTCGCGCTGCCGATCTCCGAGAGCGTGCAGGCCAGTGCGATCAAGGAGAGCTTCGTCAACCAGGTGCGCGCGATCAAGAAGCAGATCGGCGTCGAGAAGCCGGCAGCCGCCGGGTGATCCCGAGCCGCCGCAGCGGCGTGTTTTTCGGCGAGGCCGTCTCCACAGAGGCGGCCTCGTCTGCTTCTGCCCCATGAAGATCACACGTGCCGAGTTCCGCGCGGCGGCCACCAGCGTCGCATCGATCCCGCCCGCCCGCCATCCCGAGATCGCGCTGGCGGGTCGCTCCAATGTCGGCAAGTCCTCGCTCCTGAACCGGTTGACCAACCGAAGCTCGCTGGCTCGCACCAGCCGCACGCCCGGCTGCACGCGCGGGCTCCTCTTCTACGACGTCAATGACGCCATCACCCTCGTCGACCTTCCCGGCTACGGCTACGCCAGCCGGTCGCAGGCCGAGCGGCGCCAGTGGAAGGTGCTGGTGGAGCGCTACCTGGAGACGCGCGAGGAGCTGGCCGGCGTGCTCATCCTCGTCGACTCGCGGCGCGGGCCCGAGCAGGAAGAGTCCGAGCTGGCCGAGTATCTTCAGGAGGTCGGCCTGCCGTTCGCATTCGTCCTGACCAAGGCCGACAAGCTGACGCGCTCGGCGCTGGCCAGGCAGACGGCGGCCGTTTCCAAGGCCATGGCGCCGGCCGTGGTGCTGGCCACCTCCTCGCAGAGCGGCGCCGGGATCGACGGCGTCTGGAAATGGATCCGCGCCGCCATCGCGGTCGAGAGCGAGCTCGACGAGAGCGATGGCGACAGCGGCGGCGGCGAGCGCGGCGGCGGCGGCGAGCGCGACGGCGGCGGCGAAGATGGCGGCGAGGACGAGAGCGGCTCGTGAGGCGCCACCTGTTCGAGCTGCTGCGGCCCACGCACTGGGTCAAGAACGGTTTCGTCCTGGCCGCGTTCGTCTTCTCGCTCAATCGCACCAGCGAGATCGCGCTGGTGCGCACCGTCGCGGCATTCGTGATCTTCTGCCTGGCCTCCAGCAGCGCCTACGTCCTCAATGACGTCCTCGATGCGTCGCGCGACCGCCTTCACCCGGAGAAGCGCCTGCGCCCGGTGGCCTGCGGCGCCGTCTCGCGCCGCGACGCGCTGGTGCTGGCGCTGGCGCTGGCCGTCGCCGCGCTCGCCGGCTCGCTGCTGGTCGACCTGCAGCTGTTCCTGTGCACTGCCGCGTTCCTGACCCTGCAGGCCGCCTACAGCAGCGCTCTCAAGCGCGTCGCGGTCATCGATGCGATGGCGATTGCCGGCGGTTTCGTGCTGCGGACCATGGCGGGCGTGATTGCGGCGGGCGCGCAGATGTCGGCGTGGCTGTTCCTGTCCACGTTCCTGCTCGCGCTGTTCCTGGCGCTGGCCAAGCGCCGTCACGAGCTGCTCGAGCTGGGCGATCAGGCAGGCGATCATCGCGACGTGCTCGAGCGCTACCGGCAGACGCCGCTGGATACGCTGATCGTGCTGCTGGCGCTGGCGGTCATCGGCGTCTACGTCCAGTACACGCTCAGCAGCGACGTCGCGGCCCGCCTCGGGACCACCCGCTTGTACGTGACGGTTCCTTTTGTGGTCTTCGGGGTTTTTCGCTACCTATTCCTGGTTTACGGGCACGAGAAAGGCGGCAACCCCACCAACGCTCTGCTCGATGACCACCCGCTGCAGATCGGGGTCGCCTTGTGGGCCGCGACGGTGGTCGTTCTCCTGTACGCGTAGCCCTTCCGCGTCGACGGACGCGACGCCGCATTTCGCGGCACGCGCGATGCGGAAGCCGGAGCGGGCGGGTCGCGGCTCGCCGGCTTGAGTAGCCCGCTCGCCAGAGCGACCCTTGGGACAGAACCGCCGGCAACATGCTCGAACGCATCCGTAAAGTGATTCTGGGGGACATCAGCACGCGCTTCATCAAGCGCCTGCGCCCCATCGTCGTCCGCATCAACGAGCTCGAGCCCAAGATCAAGGAGCTGTCCGACCAGGAGCTGGGCGCGCAGACCGCGCGCTTTCGCGAGCGCCTGGACCGCGGCGAGCCGCTCGACGACATGCTGGTGGAGGCGTTCGCCACGGTGCGCGAGGCGGGGCGGCGCGTCCTCAACATGCGCCACTTCGACGTGCAGCTGATCGGCGGCCTGATCCTGCACGCCGGCCGCATCGCCGAAATGAAGACCGGCGAAGGCAAGACGCTGGTGGCGACCCTGCCCATGTACACCAACGCCCTTCTGGGCAAGGGCTGCCACCTGGTCACCGTCAACGACTACCTGGCGCGCCGCGACGCCGAGTGGATGGGCCGCATCTACAAGTTCCTGGGCATGTCGGTGGGCATCATCTACCACGACATGGACGACGCCGAGCGCGCCCGCGCCTACCGCTCCGACATCACCTACGGCCAGAACAACGAGTTCGGGTTCGACTACCTGCGCGACAACATGAAGTTCTCGGTGCAGGCCTTCGCCCAGCGCGACCTGCACTACGCCATCGTCGACGAGGTCGACTCGATCCTGATCGACGAGGCGCGCACGCCGCTGATCATCTCGGGCCCGGCCGAGCAGTCGACCGAGAAGTACTACGCCATCAACCGCATCATACCGCGGCTGAAGAAGGAAGAGCACTTCACGATCGACGAGAAGCAGCGCTCGGCCATGCTGACCGACGAGGGCGTTGCCGAGGTCGAGAAGATTCTCGGCGTACCCAATCTCTACGATCCCTCCGCCATCGAGATCCTGCATCACGTCAATCAGGGCCTGCGCGCGCACGCGCTCTACAGGCGCGACGTGGATTACATGGTGCACGAAGGGCAGGTGGTGATCGTCGACGAGTTCACCGGGCGACTCATGCCCGGGCGCCGGTGGAGCGACGGCCTGCATCAGGCGGTGGAAGCCAAGGAAGGCGTCAACATCGAGCGCGAGAACCAGACGCTCGCGACCGTCACCTTCCAGAACTACTTCCGCATGTACCGAAAGCTGGCGGGCATGACGGGAACCGCCGAGACCGAGGCCGAGGAGTTTCGCAAGATCTACGGCCTCGACGTCATCGTGGTGCCCACCAACCGCCCGATGATCCGCAAGGACCATCCCGACGTCGTCTACAAAACCCAGCGCGAGAAATACAAGGCGGTCATCGAGGAGATCAAGGACTGCCACGAGCGCGGCCAGCCCGTACTCGTGGGCACGATTTCGATCGAGAAGTCGGAGATGCTCGGCGAGATGCTCAAGCGCGACGGCGTGCGCCACCACGTCCTCAACGCCAAGCATCACGCGCGCGAAGCCGAGATCGTCGCGCAGGCGGGCCGCAAGGGCGCGGTGACGATCTCGACCAACATGGCCGGCCGCGGCACCGACATCGTGCTCGGCGGCAACGCCGAATTCCTCGCGCGAGCCGAGTGCATGCTCGGCGAGGAGGACGCCAAATGGGCCGCCACGCTGGAGCGGCTGCGCGAGCAGTGCGCCGCCGAGCGCGAGGAGGTCGTGGCCGCCGGCGGCCTGCACATCCTAGGCACCGAGCGTCACGAGTCGCGGCGAATCGACAACCAGCTTCGCGGCCGTTCGGGCCGCCAGGGCGATCCGGGCTCGTCGCGCTTCTTCCTGTCGCTCGAGGACGATCTGCTGCGCATCTTCGGAGCCGAACGCATCCAGGGCCTGATGAAGCGCCTGGGCATGGAGGACGACGTACCCATCGAGTCGCGCATGGTCTCGCGCGCGGTGGAGAACGCGCAGAAGAAGGTCGAGGGACACAACTTCGACATCCGCAAGCACCTGCTCGAATACGACGACGTCATGAACAAGCAGCGCGAGGTGATCTACACCCGCCGCCGCGAGTATCTTGCTGCCGAAAGCCTGCGCGACGAGGCGCTGGCCGTCGCGCGCGAGCATGCCGAAGCGCTGCCGCTCAACTACATCGGCGACCGGCCGCGTGCCGAGTGGGACTGGAAGGCGCTGAGCGACGCGGTCTTCGGCCACTTCCACATCCATTTCGAGATTCCCGAAGAGGAGCGCGAAACGATCAAGCCCGAGCAGGTCGTCGAGCGCCTGACCGCGGCCGTGGAGGCGCGCTACGAAGAGCGCGAGCGCGAGTTCGGCGACGACATCGTGCGCCAGCTCGAGAAGGTCATCCTGCTGCAGGCCATCGACCATCACTGGAAGGACCACCTGCTGGCGATGGATCATCTCAAGGAAGGCATCGGCCTGCGCGGATACGGCCAGCGCAACCCGTTGCAGGAGTACCAGCGCGAAGGCTTCCAGCTTTTCGAGGCGATGCTCGAGCGCTTCGAGCAGGACGCGATCTCCAAGCTGTTCTCCGTGCGCGTGGCCACGCAGGAAGAGCAGGCCGCGCAGCGCGAGGCGGAGGCGCAGGAAGAGGCCGCCCCGCGCGAATCGGCCGCCAGCAGCGCCGGCACCAGCGATGCCCCCGCCGCGCGGCAGCCGGCTCCGGCGCAGCCCGCTCTGGACCGGCGCGCAGCCGAGCGCCAGCTCATGGAAGCGCGCCTGAATCAGCAGCGACTCGAAGAGCAGCGACGGCGCGCGGAGCGCCAGATGGTGCTCTCGCACGGCAATGACCGCCAGCCGGCACAGCGTCCCGGACAGACACGCGAGCCGGACAGGGTCGGACGCAACGACCCTTGCCCTTGCGGCAGCGGCAAAAAATACAAGAAGTGTCACGGAAAGGTTGCGTGAGACGGTGAAGATCGAGCCAGCGGCTGCCCCTCCTCCCATTCGCGGCTTCCGTTTCAGCGGTGTCCACGGCGGCATCAAGAAGAAGGGGCGCCGCGACTTCGCGCTCATCGTCGCCGACCGTCCCTGCGCTGCCGCCGCCGTCTTCACGCAGAACGCGTGCGCTGCCGCTCCGGTCGTCGTCGCGCGCGAACACGTGGCGCCCGGCAGGCTGCAGGCGATCATGGTCAACTCCGGCAACGCCAACTGCGCCACCGGCGAGCAGGGGATGAAGATCGCGCGCTGGAGCTGCGATGAGCTGGCGGCGCGGCTCGGAATCGATCCGCACCTCGTGCTGCCGTGCTCGACCGGCGTGATCGGCGTTCCGCTGGACCGGCGCGTGATGGCGCGCGCCATCGCGCTCGGTGTCGATCAGCTGAGCAGGCGCGGCTTCGGCGCAGCCGCGCGGGCGATCCTGACCTCGGACGCGTTTCCGAAGTGGGCGTCGCGAACGCTGCACCTCGGCGGCAGCGAGATCCAGGTGGCGGCCATGGCCAAGGGCGCGGGCATGATCGAGCCGAAAATGGCCACGATGCTGTCGTTCGTCCTCACCGACGCCAAGCTCTCGCCAGCCGCGGCCGCCTCGATGCTGAAGGCGGGCGTAGCGCGCAGCCTCAACCGCATCAGCGTCGACGGCGATACCAGCACCAACGACACCTGCGTCCTGATGGCATCGGGCGACGCCGCCGGCGACGCGATCGAAGGCGAGGAGAGCGAAGGCTACCAGGCGGTGGCCGGCGCCGTGGCCGAGGTGCTCGAGGAAGTCGCGCGCATGATCGTGCGCGACGGCGAGGGCGCCACCAAGATGATCGATCTGGTCGTGGCCGGCGCTGCCGACGACGCGCAGGCCGACCACGTCGCGCGCAAGGTAGTCAACTCGCCGCTGGTGCGATGCGCACTGACCGGCGCCGATCCGAACTGGGGACGGCTGGTGATGGCGCTCGGCAACACCGGCGTCGCCATCGACCTCTCCGTGCTTTCGGTGGACGTGGCCGACGTGCCGCTGGTGCGCAACGGCGTCGTGCTCTCGGAGGATGCACTCAACGCCGCACGCAAGGTGATGAAGCGCGAGGCGTACACGATGACGCTGCGCCTGGGCGACGGCCCCGGGACCGCGACCATGATCACCAGCGATCTCACCGAAGAATACGTGCGCTTCAACTCCGCGTACACGTCGTGATCCTCGCGCCCAGCCAGCGGCCAGACCGCGCTTTTCCCGGCCGGGGCCGGTGCGACGACCTGGGCGGCGTCGCTGCTTGCCGCGTCCTGCACATGCCGCTTCTCCCGCGGCTGACCTGAGCTCGACGGCGCATCCCCGATGCGGCTGCTCATCATCCCGGTCTTCTACTTCCTGTTCACCGGGCTGCTCTGGTTCACCATCGGCGATCGCCTCGACCTCCCCGAGTCGTTCGACGAAGTCGTGCCGTGGCTGCGCTCGTTCCAGTCGTGGGCGTGGGCCGTGGCGATGGCCGTCGTCATCGCCGACTTCCTGCTGCCCATGCCGTCGACGCCGGCGCTGATCGGCCTGGGCGTCATCTACGGGCCATGGACTGGCGGCGCGCTCGGCGGCGTCGCTTGCACCACTGCCGGCATGATGGGCTTCGGGCTTGCCCGCATGCTCGGCCGCCGCGGCGCGCTGTGGCTCGTCGATGAGCGGGAGCTGGCGGCGGTGGAGCGCTTCTACTCGCGCTGGGGGATCTACGCGGTCGTCTTCGGACGCGCCGTCGGCGGCCCGGCCGAATGGCTCGTGCTCACGGCCGGCATCAGCGGAATGTCGTGGCTGCGGGCGCTGCTCGGCGTGATGGCCGGCGGTTTTGCCGCTGCGTTCGTGCACGCGATGCTCGGCGACATTGCCGTGCAGCGGCCGCTGCTGGCGCTGGTCATCGTTCTGACGCTGGCGGGTGCGATGGCGCTGGTCGCGCGCTGGATGATTCGCGCGCGCCGTTGAGCACGGGAGCACGCCCTCTCGTGCGTGCTCCCGCCCAGCCATGCAGGGAAAGGGGCTTGCGCCGATGCGGCCCGGCGGCCACCATCCCTGCGCGATGCCATGAACGAAGCCGCCCTTCGCGAACGCATTCTCCAGATCGCCGATGAGGCCAAGGCGCAGGCGGTCGCGGTCGCCGCCTACGACTTTCAGCGGCGCCGCTCCTGGTCGCTGCACGGCCACCGCTGGTTCCACGCCGCCAGCACCATCAAGGTGCCGGTGCTGCTGGCCGTGTTCGACGCCATCCATGCCGGGCGGTTCGAGCACTACTCGCGCGTGCACGTCCGCAACCGCTTTCTGAGCGCCGTCGACGGCTCCCCTTACCGCGTCGACTCGCGCCGCGACGCCAACGGCGACGTCCACGCCGCGCGCGGAAAGACCATGATGGTGCGCGAGCTCGCCCATCACATGATCGCCACCAGCAGCAACCTGGCCACCAACCTGCTCCTGGACGTCGTGGGCCTGCAGCAGGCGCAGGCGACCATGGCACGGCTGGGCCTGCGCGGGATCGACCTGCTGCGCGGCGTCGAGGACGAGGCGGCCTGGGAGGCCGACGTCAACAACCGCATCACGGCCGAAGGCCTGTGCGACGCGCTGCGCATGATCGAGGAGGGCCGCGCGATCTCGCCGGAGGCCTCGGCGGCGATGCTCGAGATCCTCCACCAGCAGCGCTTCAAGAGCGGCATTCCGGCCGGGCTTCCCGACGACGCGCGCGTGGCCCACAAGACCGGCGAGATGTCCTCGGTCGCGCACGATGGCGGCATCGTCTACCTCGGCGGCCGCGACGCCTACGTGCTCGTGATCCTGACCGAGTGGCGACCGGACACCGACGGACGGCAGAAGACCATCGCGCGCATCTCGCGCGCCGTGTACGAGACGATCACCGCGGGCACCGCGTGAGGGCGATGAACCAGCTGCGCCTGCCGGCCTTCCGCGCCGCCAGCGAGCTGCGCCTGCCGATGGTGCACGCCGCCGAGCTGCCGGCGGACGTGCGCGAGGTCCTGCGGCCTGGCCAGACGATGGAGTCGCGCACCGGCACGCACCACGTGCTGCCTTCGTCGTTTCTGCGCATCGAATCGTGGGAGCAGGCGCGCAGCGTCAACCTCACCGCGCACTTCGGGCTGTGGGAGCTGATCGGCGTCGACCTTCGCGAAGCGCCGGCGGCCAGCGCCTACCCGCGCTACGTACCGTGCGCGCTGCTGCTGCTGGCGGCGGCGCTCGAGCTGCTGCGTATCGAGGTCGGCAGCTACGTCCACATCGCCGCCAACGGCGGGTACCGCTCGCCCGCACACGCGCTGAGCACGCACGCCTCCCGTCACTGCTGGGGCACGGCCGCCAACATCTACCGTATCGGGGATACGTACCTGGAGTCGCGGCAGGACATCGAGAAATACGCAGCCGCCGCCAGGCGTGTCATTCCCGGCGTGTGGGTCCGACCCTGCGGCCCCTCGGTTGGCGAGGCCGATGACCATCTGCACCTCGACCTCGGCTATACGATCTTCGATCCGGTGAATGAGTAGCAGGCCGGAGAGTCCGCATAGGCATGGCAGACCAGAAGAAGCTGGACCTGCCCCATGCGCCCGACCGGCTCACCCTTGCTGCCATGGGCATGGAGGCGGAGTTCGCGCTGATGGTGGACGACCAGCAGCGGCGGCCCGAAGACCTCTTCGGCAGCCCGCGCGACTTCATTCGCGGGAACCTGATGCACCGCCAGGGGACCTCCTACCACCTGCCCACCGGGGGCGCCGTCTACTTCGACACCGGCGTCATCGAGGCCGCCACGCCGGTCATCGAGCTGGAGCCTGGCTGCGCCGCGCGCGCCGGCCGCTCGCTGTGGGAGGCCATCCGGTTCATCCGCCAGGAACTCGACGCCTGGGACGAGCGCACGCGGCATCACACGCGCCTGGTCGGTTTCAGCGCGCACTACAACGTCTCGTTCTCGCTGCCGAACGGCGAGCCGTCCAACGGCCGAACGGTGGAGCGGCTCGCGCATCTGCTGACGTACATCCTGCCCGCGCCGGTGATGCTGCTGGCGACCAACCGCCGCTCCACCGGCGTCGGCGTGCGTCCACGCAGCGACCGCATCGAGATCACAGCCGACTTCACTCCCAGCGCGCCGCTCATGATCGCCACGGGCACGCTGATCGTCGGCATCGTGCGCGAGGTCATGCGCTGGCCGAGCTATGAGCTGTCCGAGCTCGAGCGGCATGACGTTGCGGTGATCGACGGTTTCGCTCCCGTGCCGCACACCTCGCGCAAGGGCTGGCTGGCCTCGCGCGACTGCTACGTGGAAAATCCCTTCGCCTGCAACGTGGACGAGCCGATGTGGCCGACGGTGCGCCATGGCGTCATGAGCCTGCGCGGAATCGCGCAGACGACACTGCGCTTGTTCGAGCAGTCGATCCGGCGAATCTCCGATCCGTTCACGTTCCGCCTGATCGGCTCGGTGATCGGCGGTCGCAGCCCCTCGCTGCTCGACCTCGATGACCGCCCCGCCGAGTACGAGGACGTGGGGCGGCTGTGCATGTGGGACGAGCTGTTTCCGCCCGCCAAGCTCGAGCGCTCGCGCTACGAGCGCGTCCTGATCCGCGCGATCTCGGGCCAGCACCTCCACCTGAACGGCCACAGCCTGCGGCCCGTCGGCATGCGCGGGTGGTCGGCGGTGGTCTTCCGCAGCGACGACGACAACCGCCGCCGCGTCATTCCGATCGACGCTCTCCTCGAGCACCTTGCCGATTGGGAGCGGGGCCGAGTCTGAGCTCCAGCGATGCCGGCCGCGCGTCCGCACGCTGCCTCGCTTCCCTGGTGAGCCGCCCTCAGGGCGAAGCGCAGGAACGGCGCCGTTGGCCGTCACCGATCCGCTTTCTGAGCGTCACGCAGCGCGCCGCAGCGGCGCCGCCGGCCTGACTTCGCCGTCCCGTCCAAGCCCGCGCTACTCGAGAAGAGCCAGGATGTCCTCGCGCGTGACGACGTCGCCGGCGGCGCCCGTTTCCAGCACGGCTTCGGCGATGGCACGTTTGCGCGCCTGCAGCGCGAGCACGCGCTCTTCGACCGTGTCCTTGGCAACCAGGCGGTAGACCATGACCGGTCGTTCCTGTCCGATGCGGTGGGTACGGTCGGCGGCCTGGTCTTCGACGGCAGGATTCCACCACGGGTCCATGAGAAAGACGTGATCGGCGGCGGTCAGGTTGAGGCCCGTCCCGCCCGCAGTGAGCGACAGCAGCATGACAGGGGGACCATCGGCTGCCTGGAACCCGCCGACGACGCCGCCGCGGTCACGCGTGCTGCCATCCAGCCTTGTGAAGTCGATGGACGACTCGCGCAGGTGCGGCTCGATGCGGTCGAGCAGGCTCGTCCACTGCGAGAACACCAGCGCCTTGTGACCATCGGCCACCACGTCCTCGAGCGCATCTCGCAGCGCCTCCACTTTCGAAGAACCCTCGGCGTGATGGCCCGGCACAAGTCCGGCGTGGCATGCGGCCTGGCGAAGGCGCAGCAGCGCCTCGAGCACGGCAAGCGGCGAGGCTCCGTCGGCAAGACGCCGCGCGACCTCGGCGCGCGAAGCGGCGCGCACCGAGTCGTAGACCGCTCGCTCGTGGGGCTCGAGCTCGCAGAACAGCACCGCGTCGGTGCGCGGCGGCAGCTCGGGTGCGACTTCGCGCTTGAGGCGCCGCAGCACGAATGGACGCACGCGCCGCCGCAGCGCCTCTGCGGCGCGCGCATCGCCGGTCAGCATCGGCCGCTCGTATCGCTCCACGAACGCGCTGCGGCCGCCGAGCAGGCCGCGGTTGACGAAATGCATCTGGCTCCACAGCTCGCTCGGCCTGTTTTCGATGGGAGTGCCGGACAGGGCGATGCGCGCGCCGGCGCGCAGCCGGAAGGCCGCGCGCGCGGTCTGGGATTCGGCGTTCTTGATGTTCTGCGACTCGTCCAGGATCACCAGGTCCCAATCGCGCTCGGCAAGGGCGTCGATGTCGTTGCGCAGCGTCGCGTACGTCGTCAGCGTCACCGTGGCCTGCCGCGACGCAGCGGGCGACGATGTCAGCGCGCGGCCGGCACCGTGATAGAGAGTGACGCACAGATCGGGGCGGAAGCGCGTGATCTCGGCGGTCCAGTTGTGGATCACGCTGCGCGGGCACACCACCAGCGTGCTTCCTCGCACCACGGCCAGCGTCTGCACCGTCTTGCCCAGACCCATGTCGTCGGCCAGCACGCCGCCGAGGCCCGCGCTGCGCAGGCGCTCGAGCCACACCGCACCCGCCCGCTGATATCCGCGCAGCTCGCCCCGGAACTCCTCATGCGGCACGGCCTGCTGCGGGCGCTCGTCCGATTCGAGCAGCGCCCGCAGACGCTGCGCATCGGGCGGCGCCGCCCGCTCGAGCGAATCGCACAGCTCGGCAACGAGCGCGGCAGCGGCGCGCGGCGTCTTGCCCTCGTTGGCGGCGCGCGCCGCGAGAAGCTCCGCGACCAGCTCGCCATGGCGCTCGAGCCAGCCGACAGGCAATGCGCCGAAACCGCCGCCGTCCAGCGGCACCACGCCGAGCCCCTGCTGCCACGCATCGACGACCGCTGCGGCATCGGCCGTGCGCACCTTGCCGTCGACGACGGCCTGGAACGACAGCTGAAGATCGCCGTCGTGTTCGGACACGCGCGCGCTCAGCTCGGGACGCGTTGCGCCGGTGACGGCGCGCGCCGCGGAGCGCGGGCGGCCATCGTCGAAACGCTCGACGGCAGCGAGGAAGCGCGCGGCGTCGGTGCCGTGAAACGTCGCGCGCCGTCCGGGCACGAGGTTGAGCTCGTCGCGCAGCCGCAGCACCAGCTCGCGCTCGCGCGCTTCGTCGCGAACCGGCACCGCGCCCTCCAGGTGCACGAGCCTGCCGGCATCGATGCGTGCGACCGGCGGATCGCCATAGACCAGCTGCGCAAGCACGTCGACGTCACCGCCGACGACGTCGACCTGGAAGCGAAGCCACGGCGGCGACGATCTGGCGCGGCCCGGAACACGCCGGCTGCGAATGTCCACGCTGACGTGACGCTCGAGCTCGGGAAGCAGCGTCCCGGCCAGCTCGCCGACCTCACTGATGCGGAAGTGGCGGCGAAGCGGCAGGCGCTGCCAGCGCGTGCCGAACTCACTGGCGGCGCCGGGCGGGCGAAGCGTATCGCCGGCCAGCACGACGCCGTCGCCGATCACTTCGACGCCGCTGCCCGTCTCCACGACGAGCGCGACATCGGCGCCGGCGTCCTCGACGAATGCGTGCGGAAATATCGGCTCGGCCGAAACCGAGACCTTGCGATCTTCGAGCCACACGTCCTCGACGGTGACGAGCGCGCGCAGCGTGAAGACGGCGCGGTCGAAATCGAGCGGCGCATCCGGCTCGCGTGCCAGGCGCCGGTCCAGCTCCAGATCGGCATGGGTGGGGACCAGAGCGTCGCCGCCGGCGGCGATCGCCTGCAGCAGCGCTCCGCGCACCGGCTGCGGCGGAGCGCCGGGCGTGCACAGGAAGCGGCGCAGCACGACGCCGTTGCCGCTTCGCTCGAAGCGATAGCGCAGCGACGCCGCTCCGGCCTGCGCGGCGAACAGCTCGTCGAGCGCTCGAGGGCTGGCGGTGACTGCGCTGATGCAGGCAGCGACGTGCTCGCAGGCGCGCGCGGCATCGCAGTCGCAGTCCCAGTCGGCGTCTTGCGGATACAGGTGCACCGTCGGCGCCACTGCCCGTCCCGGCACCCGCACGCGAAAACATAGATCGTCGCTGCTGCGCGACTCACCCTGCACCGCGCCTTCGCGCGCCAGCGTCTGCCCGCGCGTCCAAAGGCCGACGGGGCAGTCGGTGCGCACCGCATCGAGCAGCTCTTTCCATGAGATCGCGCTGGTCACGGAGACGCGCACCCTAGCCCAATCGCGCGCATGGCTCGACCCGCGCAGCGGCGCTCGCGTCCGTGCGCGATCGTCGTGACCGTCGCTCCCGCGGTGCTTCAGCTATGGACGAACCGGTAGATCCACGGGCGCGCGTCGTCCTGTCGGCCTGCGGCGAAAAAAGCTCGCGCCATGGCCACGCTTCTCGCTCTCCGGCTGCTTGAACGATGGATCACGGACCGCTCTGCTCGTTCCTTGCCATTCGCTCGGGGGAAGGCGGGGACAGGTCGCCGAGCGCCAGCTCGACGGCCTTGGCGTTTCGCACCTCGTCCAGAAAGAGCTCCGAGACCGGACGCTGCTGGAAGCTGCCGAAGCTGTACTTGCTCAGCACCTCGATGCCGCCCGAGTCCAGGTAGAGATCCGTGCCGGTCGTGTCCTCGATCGTCACGGCCAGCCCGGTGGCGCCAACGGTGCCGCTGACGGTGACACCGCCCAGGATTCGGACGGCCAGGCTTCCGCCATGCTCGATTCTCTGCGTCGTGCCTAGCCAGGTTGCCGCGCCGTTACGAAAACCGGCCTTGACCACGACGATGCGGGAGTGGAGGACGGCGTCGGCACCAAACCGCTCCGCGATCTGTGCCAGTGCCTTCTTGCGCGTTGCGTCCTCCTTTTCCGCGTCGAGCTCACCGGTAACGGGGTCGTAGGTGCCGCCCACTTCGCTGCGTACGCGTTCGAACACCTCTGCCGTCTGCCCGGACGGAATGGTGGCAAAGCCGGCCTGGCCCAGCCGCGCGGTGATGAGGCTTTCGAACTTCGCTCGGATCTGATCGACGTTCTCGGCATCGTTCGGAACCACGGTCGGCATCAACGCGATTGTGTGCACCTGCTGCCGGAACACGTCTTTTTCGATCCGGAACGGATTGTACGGCTCGCGTGCCGCACAGCCGTATGCTGCCAGCGCCAACACGACGACCGGCCACTTCCCTACGCCCGATCTCATTCTTTCAACCCCCACGGTTTCTTCGCGCGCACGGTGTAGGTGTCCGGCACGCGCAAGGCAAGGCGCAGGACGGATGCGCATGCCGGCCTACACAGCCAGGCACGCGCGTGCGAGGACGGGATGTGATGGCTGCCACGTCCACGGACGCCGTCTGCCAGTCCGACCTTCGGGCCGGCGCACTTCGATGCAGACGGGGCTGCCATGCGACGAGCGCACGCAGCGGCCTTCTCCGCAGTTGCCTGCGCATCCGGGAAGCTGACCGCACAGCGGCTCAGCCGGTGATCCGGCGCATCCCGGGCCCACGCGGCCGGCACGTTCGCGCGGCGACACTACCGGCGTCGCCGCACCAGCAGGTCGAGCTCCGACTCGATCTCCTTCACATAGCGTTCCTTCGAGAATCTCGCGCGCGAGTCGCTGCGAGCGAAGTTGGCCATTCGCAGATACGCAACCTCGTCGTCGAGGACTTCGACCAGAGCGTCCGCGAGAGCGGCCGCGTCTCCAGGGCGCACCAGACGGCCGTTGCGGCCGTCGAGGACGATTTCGGCAACTCCGCCCGATCGAACTGCCACCGCGGGAATTCCCTCGCCGAAAGCTTCGACGATGCTGCGTCCGAATGACTCGGCGACCGAGGTGACGGCAAGAATGGCTGTGCGGCTGTAGATCGAAGCGAGATCCTCGACGAAGTCGGCGAATTCGACCTGAGGATTCAGCCCGAGCGCCGTGCAGAGGTCCGCGCGCTTGCGAGCGTAGTCGGCGGAGGCGCCGCCGACGAAGCAGAAGCGGACGGATCTGCCCCGCAAGACGAGCAGCCGCAGCGCCTCGAGCGCCAGCTCGTGGTTCTTGACCGGGCTGGCCTTGCCGACGAACAGGACGGACGGGCCTCCGGGCAGCTTCACTCGCCTCTCGTAGTCCCTCGCCGTCAGCTCGCCCTCCTCGCACGGCGGAAAGTCGAACCCATTGTAGATGGTACGTGCATGCGGCAGACGAACACGCATCTGATAGCTTGCAGCAATGAACTTCGAGTTGAAGATCACGGTGGCGCTGTATGCGCGAAGCACCGAGAGCGTCAGCGCCGGACCGAATCGGGAGCAGGGGGCGTCGGGCACGTCGAACAGCTCGCGGACGTGCCAGACGTGGGGAACGCCGAGAATGCTCGCGAGAATCGCTCCGAACGGCGACGCCATCGTATTGGAATAGACGACCGCCGCTCCCGCCCGGCGCAGGCTTGCGCGAAGGCGCAAGGCACCGATCACGCACTGCGCGAGCATCGCGATTGCCAGGAGGCGATCGAACCGTCGCTCTTGCCAGCGTAACCAGTACCCGAACCGGCGGATTCGAACGTCGACGCCGTGGTGGCGCAGGAGGTCGACCAGCGGGCCCGGCGTCGGCGTGATGACTATCGGCCGGAACCGCCAGGCGCGCTGCTGCTCGAGCACGAGCGTGGCCAGCGAGCGCTCGGCTCCGTAGAGCTCGGCGGTGTGGGAAACGTAGACGATGCAGGTCGGTTGCATGGCTCGTGGGGCCGGCCTGCCACCGCGCTCCTCGGGCTCGGAAGCAGATCCGGCAAGCCTGGGCACTCGTTGCCGCCGCGTCGCATCGCCGAGGGAGCGGGCGAAGGCAAAGCCTGCGGCGGCAGCGCGCTGCCTTCAGGAGCACGGCGAAGAGCACCAATTTCCACGAACTTTCCAGGTTCTTTCGAGACGCCGACGGCCGCGGCGGGGCAAAGTGCCATCATGAAACGACTCCAGCCCTCCGTCCGCCTGCTGGCTCACTCGGCTTTCGCGATGGCACTCTCGCTCAGCGTTCTGCCCTCCGCCGCCTTGGCGCGGTGCGGCGACGGCGTCCAGGAGGCTGCCGAAGAATGCGATGACGGCAACAACAGCTCCGGCGACTGCTGCTCGAGCACCTGCACCTACGAGGAAGCCGGTACCCCCTGCTCCAACTTCGACGCCTGCCACGTCACCGGCGTCTGCGACGACGGTGAATGTGCCGGCGGCGAGCCGCTGGCCTGCGATGACGGCAATCCTTGCACGGTCGACTACTGCAACGCCGACGCCGGCGGCTGCCAGGCCAACGCCATCGCCGGCTGCTGCACCGAGGACGACTCCTGTGACGATGGCGTCACCTGCAACGGACAGGAAACCTGCGTCCTGGCGCCGATGGCAAGCTCGGGAAGCTGCCACGCCGGTACACCCGTCGCCTGCGACGACGGAGACGCATGTACGGTGGATCAGTGCGTCCCGGCACAGCGCGGCTGCCAGCACACGCCCTCCGCAAGCGCGCCCGGCTGCGTTGCCGAAGACGTCGACGGAGACGGCGTCTGGGACCGCTTCGACAATTGCCTGGACACGCCGCCGGGCATGCTTCCCACGCTCGACGGCTGCTCATCCGGAGACATGTCGGAGAACCCGCTGAACCTGATCCGGCAGTCGGATGCAGCCTACGCCAAGCTCATCAGTACCTTTCTGGCCGACGAGACGGTGCGTCGCGAGCGCAAGCTTGCGCAGAGGATGCGCAAGACCATGGAGCGAGGTGCCTATCAGGTCGGCGCGGGACGCTCGTGCACGGCGGTCAAGACGTTCTTCAAGGCCGAAAAGCTCAACGACAAGATCCTCTTCTCGCTCAACCAGCGCCTCCGCAACGTCTTCCTGCTGGCAGCCAGGCGCGCGACCGCCCCGCCGGTCCCTCGGCCCGGCGACCACCGCGCCGAGGAAGCCGAGGCGAGCTACTTCGAGCTGACGACGTCGCAGGTACAGAAAGCGGCAACGCCGTTCCTGCGCTCGGTCGATGCGGTGGCGCAGACTTGCGCAGCCTCGGTGCCGGTCAGGCTCGACGCCACCGTCAGCAGCGTCACTTCGGGCCTGGGTCGGCTGCTGCTGAGCGATGGCACCCTGGTTCGCGCCGCTGGCGCCCAGGTCGCGGGTTTGGTGATGCCCGGTGCGCGCGTGGTCGTCACGGGCGAGAGGGTGGGGCTTCAGGACGTCGTCGGAGGCTCGGTCATCAGCACCAAGCCGAATGTTGCGCTTGCCCCGTTCGACATCACGCAATGCTACAAGCTGCGCATCGCCCCGGTGCAGCCGGCCGAAGCGCTCGACACCGATCCTCTCCTGCATCCGTTCGACGGTTATCGCGCCGAGGGCGCGCCGGCCGGCCAGCTCTGGCTGGAACGCGGCATGGCCATCTATGTCGAAGCGATCTGCACGCCGCCGGGAACGACCCCAGATCCGTCAACCGGCAAATATCTCCGCTATACCGTCAGGCTCTCGGGAAGCACGAAAGCCTTTCTCAGCAGCACGACGGCCCACGCGTCGAACTGGGAGATGGAGGCGGGCGACTTCTGGAAGCTGCCGGACCAGTTCAACGGCAAAGGCCAGCTGAAGGCCGAATGGTACTCACGCGAGTGCGACGCCGACCTGCCGAATCCGTGCGGCAGCGCCGTCAACGGTACCGTCCGGCTCATCCGCACGGAGATCTTCCCGATGTCGGTCACCGGCCCTGGTGGCTATTGTCACACGCAATACGAGGAGACGGAGTTCGCGCTGCCCGACCGCGATCCCTCCCTCGACGACGGTCCGGACTCCCTCACGTTCGGTCCGCTCTATAACGTCTTCGAGCCCACTTCGGTGGTTTCCATGGTCGGGCTGAACAGCCTGCTCGGCGGCACGCGCTCATTTCACGCGCTCGCCTACAAGGTCACGGGACCGGACACGTCGACGTATCCCGATCTCGAAGAAGTCGCGGAGAACGAGGACTTCGCGATCTATCCCACCCGCGATCCGTACTGGGAAAGCTACGACGAGATCGGCGTCGACCATCCGGCAGGCGTGGCGTGGCCGACGGTGCGCGGCGTGCGCAACGGGGCGAGCTATCAATACGCCTGCATCGTGCCGCCCGTGGTGCGCGACGTGGTCGACTTCTGCCCCACCGCGCCCGACAGCTACTACAAGCTGCCGTACAAGCCGGAGCTCGGCCTGGTCAAGACGGGGCAGGGCAACGATACCGACTTCACGCACTGCGGTGCGGGATATCCGTACAAGTGCGCACAGAAGTATGCATTCGATTTCAGCATTCCCAATGGCAAGCCGATCGTGGCGGCGCGTGGCGGAACGGTGATCTGGGTGCGTGAAAACGCCAAGAACAGCTGCTCGAGCACCAGCGCCTGCAAGGAGGAGGATTACTTCTGCTGCATCGAGTCCAGCGGCGGCGGGATTTGCGTTCAAGGAGACATGGCCAAGCTCGGCAACGTCTGCCACGCCGATAGCGAGTGCGATTCGGCGTCGCCAGGAGGCGACGGCGATTGCCGTTGCACGGGCAACAGCGTCTGGGTCGAGCACAGCGATGGTTCGGTCGCTCTGTATGCCCACATGCAGGAGGACAAGGTGGACGTCGAGGAGGGAGACCGCGTCTACCGCGGCGATCCCATCGGCATCACCGGCAACACCGGATGCTCGACCGGGCCGCACCTGCACTTCCATGTGATCGGCACCACGGGTCAGGGCGATGCATGGCAGAAGGCGACCAGGCAGGTTCGCTTCGAGCACGACGGCGGCGACTGCTTCATCCCGCCCTCGGGAAGCTCGAGCGAGTCGACGAACAGGAACTGGCTCGCGCAGTAGGCGCGCCTCGAGCAGATGGCGCGGCGTCCGTGACCCCGGGAATCCCGGCGCCTCAGGCCGACCGCGCGCGGCAGCCGTGAGAGGCGAGGCAGCCGTGAGAGGCGCGGCAGCCGTGAGAGGCGAGGCAGCCGTGAGAGGCGAGGCAGCCGTGAGAGGCGAGGCAGCCGTGAGAAGCGAGGCTTGACTCGGTTGGGTCGCCGGCCGAGTTTCCTGCCTCGGACGTGCCCGCCGCACCGCGACCACCGATACGCATCGATCATGCCGGCGAGCGCCTGTGGCGAGGCGAGGAGCCGGTCGCCCTGCGCCCGAAGACATGGGCGGTGCTCGGCTATCTGTCGGCTCGGCCGGGAGCGCTGGTCACCAAGGCCGAGCTTCTGGATGCGGTCTGGGCCGACACGGTGGTCAGCGAGGGGACGCTGAACAAGTCGATAGGCGAGTTGCGCACCGCTCTGGGCGATGACCGGGGCAGGCCCCGCTTCATCGAGACGGTCCCGAGGCGCGGCTTTCGCTGGATCGGCGAGGCGGCAATTGCCAGCGTTTTCGGCGGCCCCGCCACCGCCGGTCGCAACGGCACAGGCGCCACCGCCGACGCAGCTGCCGGCCCCGCGTCTCCAGAGGTGGACGCGCACGACGCGCATCTGATCGGCCGCGGCCGGGAGATGGACGTGCTGGACGGATGCTTCGCCCAGGCCGCATCCGCAGCCCGGCGCCAGGTCGTGTTCGTCACCGGCGAGGCGGGCACCGGCAAGAGCGCGCTGGTCGATTCCTTCCTGGCGCGTCTGGACGCCGGCGGTGCAGCCATCGCGGCACACGGCCAGTGCATCGAGACCCAGGGCGCGCACGAGCCGTACCGCCCGATCCTCGAAGCGCTCGAACGTCTGGCCGAGCACGTGGAGCTCGGTGACTCGGTGACGCGGGCACTCGCGCGTTACGCACCGAGCTGGCTGCGGCGCATGCCCGGCCTTCATAGCGAGCCCCTTTCCGCCGGCGAGGAGCTGCCGACATCGAGCAGCATGCTGCGCGAGCTGGCATCGGCGATGGAGGCCATCGCACGCGAAGTGCCGGTCGTGCTGGCGATCGAGGACGTTCACTGGGCCGACCTCGCCACCTGCGACGCATGCAACCTGCTGGCGCGGCGCCGCGATCCCGCTCGCCTCCTGCTCGTCGTCACCATGCGGCTCGCCGATGCCATGGTGGCGCGCCACCCGATGCTCGACGCCAAGGCCGAGCTGCTCCATCGCAGGCTGGCCTCCGAGATCACGCTCGCCCCGTTCGATGCCGGGGCAGTCGCCGATTACCTGGCCCGGCGCTGTCCCGGCGCATCGCTGGATGCCGCTCTCTGCTCCTGGATCCGTTACCAGACCGGCGGCAATCCGCTGTTCGTCCGCATCGTCGTCGACGACCTGATCGAACGTGGCCTGCTCGCCCGCTCCGGCGAGCGCTGGCATTCGCATGCGACGGCGGCCGTGTTGCGCGACGTCGTGCCCGACAGCCTTCGCGAGCTCGTCGATCGGCAACTCGCAAGGCTGTCTCACCGCGAGCGCAGCATCGTCGAGGCGGCGTGCGTCCTGGCCGACGGCTTCGAGCCGGCATCGGTGGCGGCGGCGGCGGGAATGACGCCGGAGGAAGCGGAAGAGGCCTGCGCCGAGCTCTGCCGCCGCGGACAGATCCTGCGCCGCGACGCGAGCCGCGGCAGGCGCGATCATGGGGAGCGGTTCGCCTTTCTGCATTCGCTCGTGCGCCGCATTCTCGTCGAAGGGCTGCCTTCCTCGCGGCTTCGCCGCTATCACCTGGCTGCCGCGCAGCAGCTCGAGCGCGAGCACCCCGAGGGCACCGACACGGTGGCGCTCGATCTGGCGCTGCACTACTCGATGGCAGGCGACGCAGCGGCGGCCGTGGCCAATCTTCGCCGCGCCGCCTCGCTGATCTATCAGGTGCCCGCGCCCCGCGAAGTCGTCGTCATCCGCGAACAGATTCTCCAGATCGTCGAGCGCAATCCGCTTCTGCCCGACTACCGGCGCGAGCGCATCACCGCGATCTTCGACGTGGCGACGGCGCGCTACATGGTCGACGGCTTCGCCGACGCGGAAACGACCGAGCTGTTCGAGCGCGTCGTGGCCCTGGCCGAGGAAGAGGATTCGTTCGAGAAGGCCATCGCCGAAAATTGCGTGCTCTGGGGACGGCTGGCCGCCGGCCGCTATGCCGAAGCCGCCGAGATCGCCGGCCGCATCCACGCGCGCGCGCAGGCGGACGGAAACGCTCTCATGATCACGCTGACACGCTGGTCGCTGGCAAGCGTGTGCCTGGCGACCGGTCGTCTGGAGGATGCGGAGAATGTCTGCCGGTCACTCATCGCCGAAGCGCCCGGCCCGGGCACGACCTTCGGGCGCAATCTCGGATCGCTCGCGCGCGTCCAACTCGCGACATGCGCCATCCTTCGCGGCAGGTGGAGCCTGGCGCGCGAGCTGGTGGCGCAGGCCGACGAGACCAGCCGCCGGGACGGTTTTCGGCGCGACGCGTATCTCTTCCCGTCCCTCGCGCACGCGCACGCCCTCATGGGCAACGATGAGGAGGCGCGCACGCTGGTGGAGGAGTCGCTGTCGCGCTTCGACGCTTCCTCCGGATACCTGATGATGGAACGTGCGCGCTTTCTTCAGGGGCTCCTTCTCTCGCGCCGCGACGGCGGCGGCGAAGGCGTCACGATGATGCAGGAGTCGATGCGCCGTCTGGGCCGCCGCTCGGGGTTCGAGCGGACATCTCAGTGCTGTCTGCTCGCGGGCGAAATGCTGCGTTTGGGACTGCCGGGTGCCGCCGAGGTCGTGGACGACGCGGTCGCGTACATGGAAACGTCGGGCGAGAGATACTTCGAGGCCGACCTGTACCGGCTGCGCGCCGCGACGAGACTGCAGACCTCACGCGATTCCAATGCCGAGGCGCAGGCCGAGCGCGATCTGCGCAGCGCCATCGACGCGGCCCGCGCCCGCTCGGCGGGCTGGCACGAGATGATGGCCGCCAACGATCTGGCGCGCCTGCTGCACAGGCAAGACCGGCGTGGCGAGGCGCGCCTGGTCCTGGAGACCAGCATCGAAACCTTCACGGGAGACGATGGACTTGCCGAGCTTTGCGAAGCGCGTTCCCTTCTGGGAGAGCTGCGCTGACCCACCGCAGGTCCTCTCGCGCTCCCGGTGACGCAGGCCCGCGACTGCCAGAGCGGCGGCGACAGTCAGGCCACCTCGAAACGAGATCAAACATCGACAAGGGAAATAGGGCAGGACGGCCGGAGTGGTCCCGGCTCAGCGCGCAGTCGTCACCGTGCGAACGTCCGGCGCCGGCGACGTGGCGGAATTCGAGAGCTGCTCGCGACGCCACTCGATCCGGCCGCGCGCCCGCTCGATGCTGCGCTCGTCTTCGCTGCGGAGCGGGCCGCAGCGCGCCAGTGCCTGCGCCGCCAGCCACTCGGGAAGAGCGGCATCCTGCTCGTGTGCGATGCTCATCGCGCTGCGAAGCATGGTGCGGGCGTCGCGCATGCCGCCGCCGCCGCGGTGCACGAAGATCCGCGCACGCTGGCGCCAGACGTCCGACAGAAAGCAGCGGTCGCCGTTGCGCTCGGCCGATGTGATCGCGTCCTCGTTGATCTGCAATGCCTGATCGACATCGCCCGCGCGCAGCCAGGCGTCGGCGCAGAGCAGGGAATAGACGACGTCGTCCCATGCTTCGCCGCTTGCGCGCCGTCGCAACTGCAGCGTTCTCATCTTGTCGGCGACGGCCGGCGCCATCCTGACGCGTGCCCAGTCGCGCACGATGGACGCGCCGGTGACGTAGCTGGGGAAGCCGTGCTCGGTATCGATGGCGAGAACGCGGCCGCTCCACGCGGCGGCCGACTCGCGGTCCTCACGCCGCACCGCCTCGATCATCCGGTTGTGGGCGAGGTCGATGACATCGACGAGATTGCCTTCGCTCTGGGCTACCCGGGCGCCGCGTTCGAAACACTCCTGTGCCTGCTGCAGGTAGCCGCGCGCGGTCAGCACCAGGCCCTGGTATGTGGCCGACATTCTCTCCACGTTGACGTCGGCGGGGATTTCCGCGTCCTTCGGCAGTGCCAGCGCGCGTTCGAGCAATGCGCTCGCCTGCACGAACCTTCCGCTGATGCCCTCGGCCAGTCCATGGAAGCAGTACGCGGCGGATCGGAGCGTCGGCTCGTGCTCCTCGGCAATGGCAACCAGGCGCTCGCAGTCGGCAAAGCTCTCGGCGACGCGGCCACGGCGCATCAGATAGCCGGCGTTGATCATGTGGGATTGGAAGGTCGTGCGGTGATCGCCCACCTCGGCTCCGAGGGCACAGGCCTGGGCGGTCAGCGCCTCGATGCGTGTGTCGGTGGCGCCGACGCCGAAGAAGCGCGCTGCCGCGCTTCGCATGATGAGGACAGCCTTGGTGGCGCGTAGCGACGGCGACTCGGGCAGTCTCGCCGCGGCCGCCAGTGCCTGCTCGAGCCGGTCGGCGGCGGCGACGAAGCTCAGGCGCCGCGCAGCGGTGCGTGCCGCTGCCACTTCGTATTTGAGGATGCGCACGAGGTCCCCGAGCTCGTGTGCGTGCGCCAGCAACCGCATCAGGACAGGGGACGGATCGTCGAGGTAGCCGCTTTCCAGGCGCTCGCAGACGAGGCGCTGCCACTGCGCCCGGCGTGCCGGCGGAATCCGGTCGCGAAGCGGCGCGCGAAGCAGCGCGTGGCGGAATGCGTACGTGCGAGCGCTCGTGCCGTCAGGCCAGGTCTCGACCTCGCCCGACTCGATGAGAAAGTTGCGCCTGGCCAGGTCGAAGAGACCGTCCTCGGCGCATCCGTCGCCGGTGGCGGCGACCACTTCCCGCACATCGAAGCGGTGACCCGCCAGTGCAGCTGCCTCGAGCGCCTGCACGGTACGCTCGTCCAGAAGCTCGAGACGATGCTCGATCAGGTGCTGCACGGCCTGCGCCCGAGACGGAGCCAGGGCCGTGGCGATGTCCGGTTCGAGATGGCCGGCGGCGATGCCGTCGATGAGTCCACGATCGTTCCAGTCGTCGATGAGGCAGCACGCCAGCAGCGGGTGGCCTCCGGAGAGCGAGTGCAGTGCACGGCGTAGCCGCGGCGAGGCTGCGCCGACGACGCCGTGCGCCTCGAGGAGGGTCGTGATGGCCTCCGGCGACAGCGGCGACATATCTATGGACACCACGCGCGCTGCATCCACGCTCGCTCCGGCAAGGATTCCGGCGGGGCACCCGCGAATGCTCAGCTCATGCGGCCGCGCGGCGCACACGATCAGCAGCGGAGCATGGTCGCGGCCACGGCTGAGGGCATCGACGACCGAGATCGTGCCGCTGTCGGCCCAGTGCACGTCGTCCAGAAAGATGAGCGTCGGTCGCTGACGCGCCAGCGCGCCGAAGAGCGCGACGCCTTCGCGCGGCATGCGCTGACTGCTGCCCATCTGCTGGCGGTCGAAAGGCTGCGTCTGCAGACCCAGCTCGGCTGCCCAGGTCGGAGCGGTGGTCGCCAACAATTCGGCAAGACCCTCTTCGCCGGACGCGAGCCATGCTTGCAGCACCGACAACAGCGCACCGTAGGGCTCGGGATCCGGCCCGGCGTCGAGGCAAACCGTGCGGCCGATGCGCAGGTCGGGCGCCGGGCCCGGGTCGCGCGCGAAGCGGTCGAGCAGCGTGGTCTTGCCCATGCCGGCATCGCCGAGGACGAGCGCGACGCGCACCGAGCTGGCGAGGCTTTGCGCAAGCAGGCGTCGGAGCAAGAGCAGCTCCCTGTCGCGGCCGACGAAGGCTTTCGCATGGGCCGTTGCGTCATCCGGAACGTAGGTGACGGGGGCGACGAAGCGGTAGCCGCGCCCGTGCACGGATTCGATGTACAGCGGCGGCGAGGAGGTGTCGCCGAGAATGGAACGAAGGCGCCGGATGGTGCGGCCGACGGTTTCGGAGCTCGCCGCTCCTTCAGCCCATGCGGCCGTGGCCAGGGCATCGGCCGCAATCAGCTCGCCCGGCTTTTCCAGGAGGCAGCGCAGTACAGACCAGAGTTGGCCCGTGATCTTGATCGGACGGCCCCCACGGCGGAGCTCGCCGTTGGTGCTGTCGAGATGAAACGCCCCGAAAATGAAGCCCGCCACCGGCCGCCCCCCGAAAGGGATGATGGCCGCCGGCAATATCCGATCGCCATACTGATGCCAAGGTCAATGAGAAGATTTTCCGCCATGACGCGGTGCGAACCCTCCCATGGAAGGCTCGGGAGGATCCGCACCGGTCGTGCCCGCGGAGCCGGTATAGGGCGGTTTTCGGCGTGGCAGCTCGGGCGAGGGGCAGTCGGCCCGATGCCTTCCGCAGGCGACGGACCCGCGGCGATGGCGGGACCGGGGCCGCACATTCCTTGTGCGACCCCAGCCTGGTGAATCGCGGCGATGCCGGCGTGTACTACGCGCAGCGCCGCCAGCGTCTGCCTTTCAGAGCCCGCCGCGGACCGCCCGCACCGGATTGGCGAACCCCTTCGATGTCGTCGACACGCCGCCGTCGGCAAAGTGGACATACCACCAGTTGACTGGCCCGGTGTGCTGGGTCGTCGAGGACCAGTGCGCTTGGAATGGTGTGCAGCTGCAGCCCGGGTCGAGGAAGCTGCAGCCGACGCTGCATAGATTGAATGCGCCGAATGTGGCCGGGTGGCTGGTTCCGAGGTTGACCAGCGTCAGGAGCTCGGCCCTGTTCGGCAGCCGCCAGTCGGTGTAGCCGGCGAAGCTCGCGCCATTCAGCGCCGTGATTTTCGAGAAGGGATCCGTGCCAGGATAGGTATTGTCCTTGTCATGCACGGTACCGTCATCGGACAGCTTCTCCCACATCAGGCCGGTGATGTTGTCGGTGATCGTGCCGTCGCCGTTGTCCGTGAAGCTGTGCGCCACACCGGCCTGGTACTCGCCATCCTGTCCCGTTCCCGCGCAGGGAATGATCGTGCCGGCGTTGGTGTAGCAGTTGGTCTGCCCCGTCTTCAGCGCGCCCAGTTTGCCCGCGCAGGTGCCGAGATCGTCGTCGCAATCGCCGAGATCCTGGTTGCAGGTCGACAGGTCGCCGGCACAGGTCACCGGATCGGATAGCAGCGGCGCGCCGGCGAGGGCGTCCTCCACCGATGTGATGCAGGCATCGAGGAAGTCCTGAACGTCGCTCTCGTCGCCGTTGCTGGGGCACGCGCCGTCGGCCTTGCCCTCGAGCGACTGCCACTTGTGCGAATACTTCTCCGTGCAGACCAGCACCGCCTCGTCGTAGCCGGCGGTGTCGATCTGCCCTCCCGCGACGAACTTCTGCTGCGCCTTGTGCATGCAGGCCGCGTATTTGCCGGCAGTGCCGTTCTTGCCGGCCTCGCACTTCTCGGCCGCGGTGGCGGCGATGGCCGGAGCGGCGGCTACGGTCAGAGCCGCCATGGCCGCCGCGACGATCCCCCAGTGCCGCGTGCGACCAACCAATGAGTTGCCCCTGCAGTTCGATTCCATATCTCTCCTCGCCCTTGTGTTTTCCCACACGCGACGGCCTTCGGGCACGGACCGTCGTCGCTGCGGCGGAGGCGCGGTTGCGCGGCTCCGATGCAACGCGCGCACCTTAGCGAGCCGCCGCCGCAGGCATTTGCGCGGTTTGGAGCTTGTCCGGAATTTGTCCGGATTTTGTGCGCCGGGCCTGTCGACCACGGCGTCGGGCATGGGAATGGAGGCGCGACCTGGCGGGACCGCCGGGACGTAGTGACAGCCCGACGGGCCGAACCGGTCTGTCGAGGCCGTCCGCTACGCCGGACAGCTCAGCTCGATGTTCTGGCCCACCGCGGCCTTCAGGATGCGAAGGGCATCGCTGGCGGTGGTGCCGCCGGCGGAGTCGACGTTGCAGACCTGCGGAACGCAGGTTGCCTGACCGACCGCGGCGCGCAGCGTGAAAAGCGCGTCGCTGGCGGTGGGGTTGTTGCCGGGCGAGTTCGTCGGCTTGCCGCACGGCACCAGCTCGCAGTCGGCCGCGCAGCGCTCGCCGGGCGAGAAGGCGACGTTGCCGTCGTCACATTCCTCGGCGGCGCCGACGCTCCCGTCGCCGCAGACGTTGCAGTTGCCGCTGCCCAGGCACACGCCCTGCGTACAGGAATCCTCCTGCGTGCAGATGTTGCCGTCGTCGCACGGATCGCCCTCGTTGCCGGGGATGGAAACGCACTGGTCTTCCTCCTCCTCGCAGGCCCCTTCGAGGCAGGTGCCGTTGAAGAGGCTGCAGTCGCGCGGCGATCCCTCGCAGGCGCCTTGCGTGCAGAACGTAGAGACGGTGCAGAACAGATCATCGTCGCACGCCTGCCCTTCGTTGGCGGGCACCGAGACGCAGGCGTCATCCTGCTCGTCGCAGACGCCTTCGCCGCACGGTCCGTCGAGCCCGTCGCAGTCGACCGGCTCACCGGGCAGGCAGCCGGCATTCTCGTCGCACCGCTCCTGGCCGTTGCAGAAGAGGTTGTCGGCGCAGGCGGCATCGTTCTCGCTTGCCGTGCACGCATTGGCCTGCTCGTCGCACGAGTCGGTGGTGCAGGGGACGCCGTCGTCGCACGCGCGCGGCGTTCCGGTGCATGCGAAGTTCGTGCAGACGTCGTCGACGGTGCAGAACTGGCCGTCGTTGCAGCTCTCGGTCGTGGGCAGCTCGGTGCAGCCTTCCTGAAGGTCGCAGACGTTCTGCGTGCAAGGGTCGTCGTCGGCGCATTCGCCGTCATCGGCGGCATGCTGGCACGCTTCGTCGAAGCAGGTATCCAACGTGCAGTCGATCTCGTCGTCGCAGCAGCGTGGGTCCTCGACGGTCTCCCATCCAAGATCCGCCATCACGTCCAGCGTCAGCGCCAGATTCTGGTTCACGCCGACCAGGAACGGCTCCATCAGCTGGTTGGGCGTGATGTCGGTGTCGAAATGCGCCACCGAGGAGCCCGCCTCGTAGACGGCGGGTGCGTACATCTGGAGGCGGCCGTCGTTGCGGCGCCCGCTCGTGATGCTTCCGCTGCCGTGGCGCACGTTCGGGCCGAACCACAGCAGGTTGCCGTCATCGCGCATGGCGATCTTGCGCTGCGCATCCGACATCTGCGACACGCGCCTGGGAGTGATTTGCGGGTCTTCCAGCCACAGGGTGAAGGCATCGTCCAAGCCATGAAACTTGCTGCCGGTGTTCGGGTCGAGCAGATCGAGAAAGCCGAGGCCGTGGCCGATCTCGTGAAGCACGACGCTCAGGAAGTCGACGTCGTCTCCGCTGTTGCCATCGAGGCCGTAGTAGAAATCGCGCGCACCGAGCACCGTCGGGTTGTCGACGGCGCTGTTGAATTGGGCGTCGATCTCGGGGTCGGGCGTGCCCAGGCTGTCGAGGTCGATGCCTGCCATCTGGTTGGCCAGTGCCGAGGGATACCAGGTCGACGGGCGCTCGGCGCCGGCGAAGTCGCGCCACACCGACCATGGCGAAGCGCTGCCGAGAATCGCCGACATCGCGGTGCCGCCGAGGTTGTCGAACCTGGCCATGATCTGCACGGGGACGGTGCCGCCGAGCCTGTCGCCCCAGAGATCGGCGCCGTGCTGAAACGCGATCAGCCGCTGCGCGCCGCGCGTGGTCCCGGTGTTGCCGCCGACGGGGGCGACCACCGTGGCATCATTGAAGCCTTCGCCGGCACCGTCGCCGTTGACCACCGTGATGTTCAGCGCATGGGCTGGAGCCACGAGCCAGACGCAAAAGGCGAATGTCAGGACGGAATTCCATCTCACGTGGCTCCTACCTCCAGGACTGCAGCGACCTCTATCGCAGTCGAAGAGGCGGGCACAAGCGGCGGGAAGGCGTCGACCGCACCCGTGTCAGGTCTTGTGCCCGAGCGTGAAGTAGATCGTCGCGCCCTGATCGGCCGCGCCTTCGGCCCACACGCGTCCGCCGTGGATGCCGACGATGCGCTTGACGGTGGCCAGCCCGACGCCGTGCCCCTCGAATTCGCGCGGTGAATGCAGGCGCTGGAACGGCGTGAACAGGCGGCTGGCCTGCGAGGGGTCGAAGCCGACGCCGTCGTCGCGGACGTAGAACACCCGCTCGTCGCCCACCTGCACCGATGCCAGCTCGATGCGCGCGCTGTCGTGCGTGCCCGTGAATTTCCAGCTGTTGCGCAGCAGGTTGTCGAGCAGCACCTCCAGCAGGCGCGGCTCGCCTTCCACGCGCAGGTCGGGCTCGATGACGAACTCGACGCGGCGCTGCGGCTCCGAGGCCGCCAGCGCATCGGCCAGCGAGCGGGCGATGGCGCTGAGGTCGACGCTCTCGCGGCGCGGCTCCGAGCGCGCGATGCGCGACAGCGTCAGCAGTGCGTCGATCAGCTCGCCCATGCGCTGGCAGGTCGCACGCACGCGCTCGAGCACTGCGCGGGCTTCGGCGGACAGGCCTGCCGCATGATCCTCGACCAGGATGCGGCTGAAGCCGTCGATGCCCCGCAGTGGCGCGCGCAGGTCGTGCGAGACGGCATGGCTGAAGGCCTCGAGCTCGCGATTGGCGGCCTCCAGCTGCGCCGTGCGCTGCACGACGCGCTGCTCGAGCTCCTCGTGCGCGTTGCGGCGCCGCTCCTCGGTCCGCCGCCGCTCGATCGCCGCTGCGAGGATCTCGCCGACCATGCGCAGCAGGCCGACGACCGAGTCGGGCCACTCGCGGCCCCGCGAGCTGTCGACGAAGGAAGCGAAGCCCAGCACTCTGCCGCCTTGCAGGAGCGGGACGGCCACACCGCTGAGCACGCCGCGCATCTGCAGGTATTGTCTTTCGGCCGAGTCCTCGGGCAGGTCGGCTCCGCCGTTGCGAACGACGACGGGTTCCGCGAGCTCGAATGCCTTCATCCAGCGCGGGAACGAAGGCCGCACCAGCTCGCGCGACTCGGCCACGTTGGAGTCGTCGTTCTTGTGCCAGCGATGCACCAGGCGCGTGGAGTCGGGCCTGTCCTCGGCCTCCATCCACACCCCGCAGCGATCCACGCCCAGCACCTCGCCGACTTCGCGCAGCGCCTCATCGATCGCCTTGTCGATGCGGGCGGCCGGAATCGCGATGAAGCGTGTGGACAGCAGCGTGATCAGTCGCGACAGCCGGTTGCGTTCGGCGAGCTCGGCCTCGGCCCGCTTGCGCTCGGTCACGTCGACCGCGAAGACGAGGAACCGGTCGTGCTGACCGTGAGCGAGCGCCAGGCCGAGCAGCACCGAGATGCGCGAGCCGTCGCGCCGATACATGTCCTGCTCCCAAGGATCGCAGTGCCCGGTGCGCTCGAGCTGCTCGACGGCCGCCGCGGTCAGCGGCTGGTACTCGGCCGGCGTCATCACGTCCCAGCGCATCCTGCCGCGCTCCAGATCCTCTTGGTCGTAGCCCGACACCGCCAGAGCCACATCGTTGGCCTCGTGCACGCGCCCGGTGCGATCGGCCACGAGCAGGCCGAGCACGCCGGCCTCGAGCAGACGGTTCAGGCGCGCCTCGCTGCGTTCCAGATCGCGCTGATGGCGGCGCCGCTCGAATGCATTGCGCAGCATGTCGGCGGCGAGCTGGAACAGCGGTATGAGGTCCTCGCCCCAGCTCGCCTGGAAGCCGTGGGTGGCAAAGCCGGCCCAGCCGATCAGAACGCCATCGCTGTCGCGCACCGGAAACGCGGCCAGCGAACGGACTCCGTAGCCGCGCCAGATTTCCGCTTCACGGCGGGCCTCGGGCGGCGCGGCCGACACGTCGGGCAGCCACAGCGACTCGCCATGCTCGAAGCGCGCCTTGGACCAGGAGGAGTTGCGGCTGTGCGTGATGCGCGAGCGGATCGATGGCAGGCCTGGCGCAACCCATTCGTGCGTCACCAGCCATTGGCCGGTCTCCGGCTGCAGGCTCGACAGGATCGCGCGCTCGGCGCCGGCGAATGCCGCGATGCCCTCCAGCGCGCGCTCGATCCCGGCGTCCATCTCGTCGGTGGAGAGGCCGATGAAGTCGGTGCACAGCTCGGCCATCAGTTCCTGGAAGGCCAGGTGGCGGCGGATCGCTTCCTCGTTTCCGCCGGTGTGCTCGAGCACCCGGCGGACCCACGCGCGAGTGGATTCGAGCACGCCCGTGATCGGCGTCAGAACGGTGTCGTGGTCGTTCACGCCGCCGACCCGTGAGGCTTGCCTAGCGTGAAGAAGACGATCGCGCCGCGATTGAGCTCGCCGTCGGCCCACGCCTGCCCGCCATGCATGCGGACGATGCGCTGGACGGTGGCAAGGCCGATGCCGTGGCCCTCGTACTCGTCCATGCCGTGCAGGCGCTGGAAGGCGCCGAAGAGCTTGTCGGCATACTCGGCATCGAAGCCGACGCCGTTGTCTCGTACGAAGAACGGGCCTTCGGGAGCGTCGCCGAAGCGGCCGACCTCGATCATCGTCTGCGCCCTCTGGCGCGTGAACTTCCAGGCGTTGTCGATCAGCTGGTCCAGCGCGATGCGCAGAAGGCGCGGGTGGCCCTTGACCATGATGGCCTGCGGAACGCGCACCTCGACCTTGCGCTCGGGCTCCGCGGCGGCGCGCTCGACCAGCAGCTCCCTGGCCAGCGTGGCCAGATTGACCTCGTGCCATTCGAGTTCGGTGCGCACCACGCGCGAGAGCTGCAGCAGCCCGTCGATGAGATGTCCCATGCGCCGCGTGGCGTGCATCATGCGGTCGATGAGCCGGCGTGCCGTGGCGTCGAGCTCGTCGCCGTAGTCTTCCAGAAGCACGTGGCTGAGACCGTCGATGGTACGCAGCGGTGCACGCAGATCGTGCGAGACCGAGTAGGCGAACGCCTCGAGCTCGGCGTTGCTCGCCTCGAGCTGACTGCGGCGCTGGTGAACGCGGCGCTCGAGCGCGGCTTCGGCGGCGCGAATGTCCTCTTCGGCGCGCCGGCGCTCCAGCGCGTTGGCGACGATGTCGCAGAAGACGCGCAGCAGCGCCAGCTGCTCGTCACTGATGCGTCGCGGCTCGATCGTGACGAACACGATGAGGCCGCGCAGCGCTCCGCCCGGGTTGAGCGGAATGGCCACGATGCCCTCGATGTTGTGTTCGCGCAGGAGCGCGCGCTCGGCTTCGGCCTGCGGCGGCAGTGCCGACGGCGTCGGCGTGTAGACCGTGCGGCCCGAGCGCAGGCGGTCGCGCCACCACGGCAGCCGTGCCAGCGCCAGGCCGTGCACCGCCAGGATCTTCTTCTCGGTCGGATCGCGCTTCCATGCGCTTCGGAGCGAGGCCGCATCATTGGGCCCGCTCATTTCGTAGAGGCCGATGCGATCGAAGCCGAAGACGCTGCCGACTTCGGCCAGCGCCTCGGTGACGGCGTCCTCGATGGCGGCGGCCGGCAGATTGATGAGGCGCTGCGAAAGGGAGGAGTGGAGGCGGTCGAGCTGGTTGCGCCGCTCCAGCTCCTGCTGCGCGCGGCGGCGGCCGCTCAGATCGATGCACAGCGAGAGCAGGTCCGAGGAGTAGGGCTCCAGCGACGCCAGCGTGGCCAGGATCGGAATCCGCGTGCCGTCGGGCTGCACGACCTCCTTCTCCCAGGGCAGCACGCGTCCGGCGCGCTCGATGATGCTCAGCGCCTTCAGGTCGAAGGACTGATGCTCGGGCGCCGTCACGTCGGCCGACAGGACCGTCCCGGCCGCGACCTCCTCGGCCGTGCGCCCGAGCATGCGCAGTCCCGCCTCGTTGCTCTCGCGGATGCGGCCGTCGCTGCGATCGACGACGAAGACGCCGACGACGTTGCAGTCGCAGAGGCTGCGCCAGCGCGCCTCGTTGATGCGCAGCGTCTGCTGCGACCTGTTGCGGCTCAGCGCGTAGGCCATCATGCGGCCCGGCAGCTCCATGAGCGCCTCGAAGTCGGTGGGCCATCCCTGGCTGCGCGGCTCCCGGGACGCCACGCCGGCAAAGCCGAGCAGATCACCGGCGACATAGATCGGCAGCAGGTAGACCGCGTTCAGGCCGATGCTGCGCATCAGTTCCTTCTCACCCTGCGCGGAGGCGGGAAGACGGTCCAGACTCGGGATGTTCATGGGGCGCCGCTGCTCGAACTCGGCCACGGCCCACGGAAAAGGAGAGATGTGCTCGAGCTGCCCGCGCAGCGGCCAGAGCTCCTCCGCGAACCACTCGTGCGTCACGCTCCAGCGGCGGTACTCGTCCTCGAACAGGCAGAGGACCGCGCGGTCGCTACCGGCGAAGTGCCCGATGGCCGACAAGGTGTCGTCGACGGCGGCATCGACCTGGTCGGGCGACAGCGCGATGAAGCGGGTCCCGAGCGCAGCGAGCAGGCTGCGCAGCTCGAGCTGACGCTCGAGCGAAGCGCTGGCGGACGGCGTTGCGCCCTTCATGGATGCTTCCAGGGACATCGTGACGGCGAAGTCTGCCCGTGTACTCTTCGAAGCCGCATCCGTGAGGCCAGACCGGCGCGCCACGACCTCTCCCAACGGCGTGCGATGGTCGCGACGAGATCACGGAATAAACCTTCACGTGCCACCCGACACAAGCCGAAATGGGCGGCGGGCCTGCGAAATCGGCGGCATCGGCGGCAGCCGATCGGGCAGCCGGCGCACGGCCGCCGGCCACGCCGCCGACTTTCCTTTCTCCTCCCGCCCCGGTATCTAGCGCCGCATGAAAGCAGCCCTCTTCGTCGCCAACAACGAGCCTTTGAGCGTGGAAGACGTGACCCTGGACGCGCCGGCGCAGCCCGGCGAGGTTCATGTCCAGTGGAAGGCGAGCGGCGTATGCCACTCCGACCTTTCGATCTGGGAGGGCAAGCTTCCCATCCCGCCCGGCTGCATCCTCGGACACGAGGGCGCCGGCGTCGTCGTCTCCGCCGTCGAGAGCAAGACCGGCCTCAAGCCCGGCGACCACGTCATCGGCAGCTTCGTACCGACGTGCGGCGAGTGCTTCTTCTGCAAGAACGGCCAACCGTTCGTCTGTCAGCAGGGACAGATGATCGGCATGAGCCGCATGCCGTTCGTTCGCAGTGACGGCCAGCGTTTCTTCGGCGCGGTGGGGGGGCTGGCCACGTTCGCCGAAGAATCGGTGGTTCACGAGGCCGCGCTGGTCAAGATTCCCAACGACTTTCCTCTGCAGCAGGCCTGCCTCGTCGGATGCGGCGTGACCACGGGCGTCGGCGCGGCTTTGAACGCTGCCAAGGTCACGCAGGGATCGACCGTGGCCGTCATCGGATGCGGCGGCGTCGGCACCTCGGTCATCCAGGGCGCTCGCATCGCCGGCGCATCGACGATCATCGCCATCGATCTCAACGAGGCCAAGCGTGCCTCGGCCACGCGCTTCGGCGCCACGCACTCGGTCGACCCTGCCGTCAACGATCCAATCGCCTTCGTGCAGGAGCTGACCGGCGCGCGCGGCGCCGACTTCGTCTTCGAAGTGGTGGGCCATCCCAAGCTCCAGCGGCAGGCGTACGACATGACGCGCCCCGGCGGCGTCTGCTGCCTGGTCGGCGTGCCCAACCTGACCGACGAGGTCAGCTTCCCTGCCGCCATGATCGCGCTGCAGAACAAGAGCATCGTCGGCACCATCTACGGCAGCGCCGACGTGCGCACCGATTTCGTACGCTTCGTCAACTTCGCCAAGAACGGCGACCTGGACCTCTCGAGCATGGTGTCGCGCACGATCAGGCTGAGCGACATCAACGATGCGTTCAAGGAGATGAATTCGGGGGATGCGATCCGGTCGGTCATCCTCTACGACTAGAGAGTGGCGTTGCGGGTCGATCACCGACGGCCGCCGCTAGCGGCGCATCCGCTGCGTTGCGTGGCTCGTCCTTCGCTCCAGCGGGCCTCCAGCCCGCTTACGCTCATTCCTCGCCACGCGCCTTGCATCTCGCCCACTCTCGACGGCCGCGCTCGGATGTTGGAGCGTGCGGTGCGGGGCCGCCTCTGATGGACGTCGAAGAGGTCCTGGCTTCGTTGTCGATCGCGGTCGTCGTGCCGGCGTATCAGGCGGAGCGGTCGATCGAGGAGGTTCTCACTTCGATTCCTGCATACGTCCGGTCGGTCGTGGTCGTGCTGGATTGCTGCTCGGATCGTACCGCCGAGATCGTCGATCGGGTGGCGGCGCGGGATCGGCGCATCGTTCGGGTCGATCATGAGCGAAACTGCGGCGTGGGGGCGGCGATGCGCACGGGCTACCGGCGCGCGCTGGCCGACGGCGCCGAGATCGTGGCCAAGATCGACAGCGACGGGCAGATGGATCCCGAGCAGCTTTGGCGGCTGCTGCTGCCGATCGCGCTGGGGCGCGCCGATTACGCCAAGGGCAACCGCTTCCATCATCCGCGCGAGATGCGCTCGATGCCGCTGGTGCGGCTGATCGGAAACGCGGCGCTGTCCTTCCTGTCCAAGCTCTCGACCGGCTACTGGAACCTTCTCGATCCCACCAACGGCTATACCGCAATCTCTCGCGAGGCGTTGCAGTCGATCGACCTGGCCAGGCTCGATGACCGCTTCTTCTTCGAGTCGAGCATGCTGTGCGAGCTGGCGCTGGCGCGCGCGGTCTGCGTCGACGTGCCGATCCCGGCCCGATACGGCAGCGAGGCCAGCCACCTGTCGGTGACGCAGAGCCTCTTCGAGTTCGCTGCCAAGCACGCGCGCAACCTGCTGCGCCGCATCTGGCTGCGTTACCTGATCCTGGACTTCTCGGCGGCCTCGCTGCTGCTCGTTCTGGGCGTGCCGCTGGCGCTGTTCGGCGTGATCTTCGGCCTGCGCAGCTGGGCGCATTCGAGCTTCTACGGCGTGCCCGCCACCGCCGGCACGGTCATGCTCGCGGCCTTCACCACCGCGGCGGGCTTGTTCGGACTGGTCCAGGCCCTGATCTACGACATCATGTCGGTGCCGCAGGTGCCGTTGACGGCGCCGCGAACCGGCCTGCAGGTGCCGAACACACTCGCACAGGCACCGGCTCCTCCGGTACGATCCGTCTCGCGCTCCATGTAAAGCTCCCTTCCGCCGTCCGGATGCCGACTACGATGATGCTGCCAGTCCTCTCCCTGATCCTGTGCCTGCTGGCCACGCCCGCCGCCGCCGACATCATCGCCGACGATGCGCTCGACGTCTGCACCGCGACCGCCGATCCGTGCACCATCCACCAGCGCATCGAGATCGTGAACGGCAGCGTCCTCGATTTCGGCACCCGTGGCCTCGTGGTGGGCGCCGGCGGGCTGCTCGACTTCGGCTCCGGCGGCGCCTCCGTGCTTGCAGGCAACATCGTCGTCGGCGGCCTGGGCATCGACGTGCAGGGTCCCGAGTCCGGCGGCCTCGTCACCATCGCCGCCGACGGAACGCTCGTCATCCAGGCGCTCGTGAACGGGCGCACGGTCGATCCCGGCACGATCTTCCTCGAAGCCACGAACAACGTGGTGATCGCATCCACGATCGACATGCGCGGCAGCACGCTGGACTCGGATGGCGGCTCGGTGTGCATCGAATCCTACGAGGGCTCGGTCGCCATCCACGGTCTGATCAAGACCGACGCCGGCCGCTTCGGCCTCGGCGGCGACATCGACCTGACGGCCGTCAAGGACGTATCGGTGCAGGCGGCGCTGACGGCGCTCGGCGGCGACACCGACGGCGGCGACATCACCATCTACGCCGACCGCGACGTGCTGATCTCGGCGGACGTCTCGGCCACGGCGGTGGGCGGCGCAGGCTACGGCGGCGACATCGACATCGAAGCGGTGCGCGACATCATCATCTCCGGCGGCACCGACGCCGACCGTACGGTGGTGGAATCGCGCGGCCACGAGGACGAGGACAGCTTCTCGGGCGACGGCGGAGACATCTCGCTGGCAGCCGAGCGCAACATCGTGGTCGGCCAGTTCGCTGTCCTGGTTTCGGAGGGGTCGGCCCCTGACGGCTACAGCGGCTACCTCACCGTGGAGGCCGAAGGGGCCGTTACGCACAACGGCAGGATCGAAGCCGTGGCCGACGGCGGAGAGGGCGAGGGCGGTGACATCGAGCTGACGGCCGTGGGGCCGATCCAGGTCGGCTCGACGGGATTCCTCGTCGTCGACGCGGCCAACGTCGGCTCCATTGCGCTGGATTCGGAAGGGTCGGTCACGCTCGACGGAACGTTCAGCCTGATCGGAAAGCCGGGCGGCACCGGCGGCACGTTCGAGGTCGATGCGCTCGGCGACATCGATGCCGGCGGCGACGTCATGGCCAATCGTCCCGAGACCGAGGTCGACTGGATGGCCTGCCGCATCCGACTCGAGCCCACAGCCGCCATCGACAACAACTCGGTCGATGGCCTCAACCTCTTCGTCGTGCGCGAGAGCATGCGGCTGGCCGCAGGAAGCTCGCTGCTGACCAAGCCCAGCGGCCAGAACAAGCTCGTGTACCGCGACGAAGGCAAGCCGCCGGTGATGCTCGGCACGGTGACGCCCGCGCCGCAGCTCGTCGTCGACACCACGCTCCAAGGCTGTCCGGTATGCGGCAACGGCGAAGTCGATGCAGGCGAGCCGTGCGACGACGGCAACAGCGTCGACACCGATGCCTGCCTGACCGGCTGCATTGCGGCCAGCTGCGGCGACGGTCTGGTCGAGGAAGGCGTCGAGGAGTGCGACGACCAGAACGCCAACGAGACCGACGGCTGCTCGGTGACGTGCGATACGCTGACGTGCGGTGATGCCACCGGCGACGAGAACGTGGTGGCGACCGATTCGCTGCGCATCCTGCAGAGCGCGGTCGGACAGCCGGTGGCGTGCCATGCCTGGGCATGCGACGTCGACAACAACGGCCGGGTCCTCGCCAGTGACGCGCTGATCGTGCTGCGCTTCGCCGTCGGCCTTCCGGTGGAGCTGATGTGCGCGCCGCTCGTGACGACGACGACGACGACGACGTCCAGCTCGACCACCACGACGCAGCCGGCGCCGACCACGACGCAGACGACCACGACCACCTTCGTCCTGCCCACCACGACAACACTGCCGGCGCCGACGACGACGATCGGCGAGCCGACCACGACGCTGCCGACCGCGACGACCACGCTGCCCGAGCCGACGACGACGCTCGCAGAGAGCACCACGACGCTGCCGACTCCGACGACCACGCTCGCATCGCCGCCCACCACAACCATTCCGCAGTGAGCGCAGAGGCGGTGCGCACCATCGCCGCTTCGCCTCGCTGCCTCGCTGCTGTCACGGTCCTGGTGCTGGCCTGGGCGCTGTGGGACCGCGTGTGGGCGCTCGGGCGCTGGCCCGGCATCAACGGCGACGAGGCGTGGTACGCGGTTCAGCTCTTGCGCATGGAGCAAGGCGCGGCGATTCCGCGCACTCCCACCGGCAACCTGCCGGGGCCCCTGCATCTGGCGTTGCTGTGGAGCGCGCTTGCGGTGCTGCCGCGCGAGCTGTGGGTGCTGCGCGTGCCATCGGTGGTGACGAGCGTGGCGGCGATGGCGGTGACGTACGTGGCGCTGCGGCGTCACTTCGGCAACGAGACGGCGCGCGTCGGCCTGCTGCTGCAGGCGTGCCTTCCCGTGGGCATCGTCTATGCACGCCTTGGCTGGGACACCAGCCACGGGCCGCTTCTCGGCGCGCTCATGGCGTGGGCAGCGCTCGAACGGCGCTGGCTGCTTCTGCCGCCACTCGTTGCCTTCGCGCTGTGGAATCACCCGACGAACGTCTTTGTCGTGCCGTTTCTCGCTGGGATCATCCTGGCAACGGCGGATGCGTCCGCATCGCTGGCGCAGGCGGCACGTCGCGTCGTGCCGCCGATGATCGCATTGGCGGCAGCACTGCCCGTGCTCGTGCTGACTTCCTCGGCGGCGTCGGTCGTGACGCCGTCGCAATGGGTCGAGCGCGCGCTCTCCTGGCAGCACTGGGCGCGCTTTGCCGCTGCACTCGGCGATTTCCTCGCCGGCGCCGCGCCTTTCGCGTACACGGCGGGTCCGCCGCTGGCGCGGCCCGGCACGATTGCCGGCTGGCTCGTGCTCGCGATGGCCACCGCCATCGCAGTCGCCGGCGGGCGTGCGGCCATACGCTCGTCGCGCGCGTTTTCCGGAATGCTTGCCGGGCTCATCGGCACCCTGGCGGGCTTCGCGATCGTTGCCGGAACGCGCGCGTTGGAGCCGCACTCGGAGCGCTACGCCATGGTGCTGGTCACGCCGGTGGTCCTATGCGCTGCCGTGCTGCTGGGCCGCCTTTCCACGCGCCCGCTCGCATCTCGGACGGGACTGGTCCTATCGCTGGCAATCGGCATCATCGCCCTCGGTCATACGCACGTGGGCTACTTCCGTGAACTGGCGCTTACCGGGTCGACGTCTCACCGCACGTTCTGGACCGGCGACATCGAGCCCAAGGCAGCCGCGTGGCAGAGCATACGCGACGAAATTGAACGGCGGTCCACCCGCACGCCGGTGCGCGTGATCGCCGAGGACTGGTGGACGCTGCAGCCGCTTCTGTATCTTGCGCACGGCACGCCGGGCGTGACGGTGCGGCGCCTGCACGGCGGCGAGCGGCTGCGCCCGGGCGAGACGGCCTTTCTGGTGGGCTTTCCCGGCGGTCCGGCGGGGAAGCTGCGGCGGGCGCTGGCAGCGGACACGCAGCAGGTCCGATGGTCGATTCCCGGCACGGCACGGGCTGAAGTGCTCGAGGTCGTGCAGGTGGAGAAACGCGAGCGGCGTTCGCGCTGAGCGCCCGCCTGGCTGACGCCATGCGCCGCCCGCCTCGCTGAGCGCCATGCGCCGTGCGCCTCGTGAGCGCCATGCGCCGCGCGCCTCGGTGAGCACCATGCGCCGCCCGCCTCGGGAGCGCTATGCGTCCGCCTTTTGAAGGCGCTCGCTCTCCTCCATCTTGTCCAGGACCTTCTCGGGCGCGACGTCCTGCGCGAGCTCCGAAAGCTCGGGATCACGCGACGCTTCGATGTCCATCTTGCGGGCGATCTCGGTGACCAGCGTGACCAGGCGCGTGATCTCGTGCTCGGCCAGCAGGCTGACCTGAAGATCGAGATTGGCGCGCTTGTCGGCCATGGCGGCCATGCGGTTCTGGCTGATCAACACGAACGTCGAAAGGAAGATCGCCTCGACCGATGCGATCATGGCCAGCACGACGAAGGTGGCATCGAACGGCTCGATCGGCAGCCAGCCAAGGTTGATGACGATCCACGCGCCGAAGATCAGCACGTGCAGGTAGACGAACACCATGCTGCCGGTGAAGGCCGTGATGGTGTCGGCGATGCGGTCGCCCGGGCGCTTGTTTTGCTCCTCCTGCTCACGCCGGCGAAGAAGCGCCTGGATATTGCGTTCGAGGATGCCGCCTTCGGTGGGGCCCCGGCGGGCTCTCGTCGGCGCTGCGTAGGCACCATTCACGGTGCCGACTGTGCGGCCTCCGTGCGACCGCTGCCAGGGCCATCGTCCATGCGCGGTGCCCGGCGGCGCCAAACGTTTGCAGATTTTGCGCGGTGGGGGTGGCGCGGCGGCCTCGGAGGGGTTGCGCTCGCGCGCGCCTGCGGACGCGGAGCTGCGCGATGTTCACTCGCCTCGCGAGCGCGCGAAGTCCGCGAACGAGGCGCGCCGCGTGCGAAGGAATCTTCGCACGCGCTCGGCCGCTCGCCGGTCCGCTCGCCGCAGATCGCGGCGAAGCTTCCACGCTGCGCCGAGCAGGCGTGCGCTATCGCTCCATGCCCGCAGCACCGTTCGCACCAGCTCGCGCGGCGGCGCCTCGCTGGCCAGGCCGGCGCCGGCGCCGCGTCCGCGCGCAGCATCGAGTCCCAGGCGCCCCAGGCGCACGATCGTCCACAACGGCAGGCACGCCAGAGTGGCCAGCGGAGCGGAATGGACCATCGTCAGGATGTGATTGCGCTCGACGTGGAAGGCCTTGAACATCGAATGGGCGCCGCTGCTCGAGGAGAGCTCGTGGCGCACCACGACCTGCGGCGCCGACACGAAGCGGTAGCCGAGCGCGATCATGCGCAGGCCGAGATCGCCGTCCTCGCAGTAGCAGAAGAACTCCTCGCGCATGCCGCCCGCTGCCCGCCACGCATCCGTGCGGTACAGGGCGCATGCGCCGGAAGGCACGCCTACTTCCTCTTCGGCCAGCGCGTCGTACTGCCCGCGGTCGGCCTCGCCGAAGCCGCGCGGAAAGCCGATGCCGTCGCGCGTGAACAGCAGCCCCCCGACGCTCTGGATGGTGCGGCCGTCCAGCCCGAGCAGCTTCAGGCACGCGCCGCCGGCATCGGGCGGCATCGATCCGGCTACCGCGAACAGCCTGGCCGCGGCGCCATCGTCCAGGACGGCATCGTTGTTGAGCAGCAGCACGAACGGCGTCGTCACCGTCGACACCGCGCGGTTGCATGCGGCGGCAAAGCCTATGTTGGAATCGGTCTGGATGCGGCGCGTGACGACCGGATGCGCGCCGAAGCGCGTCGGCGGCTGGTCGACCAGGACCACGGCCGGCAGCTCCGAGAGGCTGTCCAGGCATCGCCTCGTTGCGGCGGGATCGCCGTAATGGACGACGATGCAGGTTATGAGCGAGGAAGGATCGGCGGCGGACTCATCCAGCAAAGTAGCCGTTGCAGAGGCCATGGCCGGTGTCGCAAGCCTCGGCTGCCGGCGGGCCGGTCAGCCGCCGAGGCGCTCCTTGAGGATGCGGTTGACGGTTGCGGGATTGGCTTTGCCGCCGCTCTCCTTCATCACCTGGCCCACGAAGAAGCCGAACAGCTTGTCCTTGCCGCCGCGGTACTCCGCGACTTTGTCGGGATTGGCGGCAATGATCCTGTCGATGATGCCGGCGATCGCGCCCTCGTCGGTGACCTGCACCAGCCCTTCACGCTCGACGATCGCGCGCGGGGCATCGGTCGTGCCGACCATCTTCTGGAACACGACCTTGGCGATCTTGCCGCTGATGGTGCCGTCGTCGATCAGCGACACCAGCTCGGCCAGCTGTGCCGGCGTGATGGGAAGGCTGGTATAGTCGGCTTCGGCATCGCCGGCCGCTTCTGCGGCGATGCGGATCACGTCGCTCATGATCCAGTTCGACAGCGCCTTGGGGCTGCGATGCAAGGCCACCGCCGCTTCGAACCAGTCCGCCAGCTCCTTGCTCGCCGTCAGCACCGCCGCGTCGTAGTCGGGAAGGCCGTATTCGGAGACGAAGCGGGCACGCCTCGAATCCGGCAATTCGGGCATCTGGCATCGCACCTGCGCGATCAGCTCTTCCTCGATCACCAGCGGCAGCAGGTCGGGCTCGGGGAAATAGCGGTAGTCGTGCGCCTCTTCCTTGCTGCGCATGGAACGCGTGACGCCGCGGTCGGCGTCCCACAGCCGCGTCTCCTGCACGATGGTGCCGCCGCCGAGGAGAATCTCGGCCTGCCGCTCGATCTCGTAGGCGACGGCCCGCTCGATGGAGCGGAAGCTGTTGAGGTTCTTGATCTCGGTGCGCGTGCCCAGCTTCTCCTCGCCGCGCCTCCTGAGCGAGACATTGGCGTCGCAGCGCATGCTGCCCTCGTTCATGTTGCCGTCGCTGATTCCGAGGTAGCGCACGATCGAGCGCATCTTGCGCATGTAGGCCGCCGCTTCGGCACCGCTGCGGATGTCGGGCTCGCTGACGATCTCGAGCAGCGGCACGCCGGCCCGGTTCAGGTCCACCAGCGACCACGCCGCGTGCGCGTCGTGCACGTTCTTGCCGGCATCCTCCTCCATGTGGATGCGCGTCAGGCGCACGGTCTTTTGCTGGCCGTCGATCTCGAACGTGACCCTGCCGTGCTCGCAATACGGCTGCTCGTACTGCGTGATCTGATAGGCCTTGGGCAGGTCGGGATAGAAGTAGTTCTTGCGCGCCCAGCGGCTGGTACGGTTGATGGTGCTGTCCGTGGCCAGCGCGGCGGCGATCGCGTACTCGACCGCGCGCCGGTTCAGCACCGGAAGCACGCCCGGCATGCCGAGGCACACCGGGCAGGTGTGCTCGTTGGGCGAGCCGCCGAACGCGGCCGAGCACCCGCAGAACAGCTTGCTGGCGGTGGCGAGTTGGCAATGCACCTCCAGCCCGAGCACAGCCTCGAAGCCGCCGTCCTCGTAGTAGGAGCGGGGGCTCATTCGGCCACCTGCGGCATGCGCCGGTGCCAGTCGGTGGCGCCTTCGTAGGCTGCCGCGATGCGAAGCAGCGTAGCCTCGTCGAGCGGACGTCCGATCAGCTGCATGCCTACTGGCATGCCGTCGGAATCGAAGCCGCACGGCACCGACATTCCTGGAAGGCCGGCAAGGTTGACCGAGATCGTCAGGATATCCGACAGGTACATCTTGAGCGGATCGTCGGTGCGAGAGCCGACCACGAACGCCGTCTGCGGTGCCGTCGGCGTCACGATCGCATCGCAGACCGAAAACGCGTCGTCGAAATCGGCGCGGATCAGCGTGCGCACCCGCATCGCCTTGAGGTAGTAGGCGTCGTAGTAGCCGGCCGACAGGACGTAGGTGCCGAGCATGATCCGGCGCTTCACTTCGGCGCCGAAGCCGGCATCGCGCGTCTGCCCGTACATCTCCCGCAGGCCGCCTTCCTCGCCACGACGCAGGCCGTAGCGCACGCCGTCGTACCGGCCGAGGTTCGAAGAGGCCTCGGCCGTGGCGACGATATAGTAGGTGGCCACGGCGTATTCGGTGTGCGGAAGGCTGACCTCGACGAGCATGGCGCCGAGCTCCTCCAGTCTCTTCATGGCCGCGCGCACCGAAGCCTCCACGCCGGCATCCAGGCCTTCGATGAAGTACTCGCGCGGGACGCCGAGGCGCACTCCGGCCAGATCGGTCGTCATCGTGCCGATGTAGTCGGGAACCGGCGCGGCGATGGAGGTGGAGTCGAGCGGATCCTTTCCCGCGACCGCCTCCAGCAGCAGCGCCGTGCCGCGCGCGCTGGCCGCCATGGGCCCGACCTGATCGAGCGAGGAGGCGAACGCGATGACGCCGTAGCGGCTGACGCGGCCATAGGTGGGCTTGAGTCCGGTGATGCCGCAGAACGATGCCGGCAGGCGGATGGAGCCGCCGGTGTCGGTGCCGAAGCTGCCGAGCACCTGCCGCGCGGCCACCGACGTTGCCGAGCCGCCCGAGGACCCGCCGGGCACCCGCTGCGGATCCCACGGGTTGCGCGTGCGGCCGAGCGCGGAATTCTCGCAGGAGGAGCCCATGGCAAACTCGTCCATGTTGAGCTTGCCCACCAGCACCGCGCCCGCGCGCGCCAGGCGTGCAACGACGGTGGAATCGAAGGTGGGCACGAACGGCTCGAGGATCCTGGAGGCGCACGTCGTGCGAATGCCGCGGGTCAGGAAGATGTCCTTGAGACCGATGGGAATCCCGGTCAGCGCGGTAACGTCATTGCCGGTGCGCAGGCGCGCGTCGGCGGCGTCGGCCTGCGCGAGCGCATGCTCGGCGGTCACTTCGAGAAAGCTGCCGATGGCGCCGTCGGTGGCCTCGATGCGCGCCAGGCAGGCCACCGTCAGCTCGCGCGAGCTGATCTGACGCTCGCGCAACAGGCGCGACGCCTCCTCGATCGGCAGCTCGTTCAGAGGCCCGCCGCTGCTCATTCGATGATTCGGGGGACGACGAAGTAGTGATCGTCGCGACGCGGAGCATTGGCCACGGCCGAGTCCGGATCGCCGCCGGTGGTGACGGCATCTTCGCGAAACGGCGTGCTCATGGCGACGACGCTGGAGGTGGGCTCGACGTGAGTGGTGTCGAGCTCGCCGAGCTTGCCGACGTACTCGAGGATGCGGCCGAGATCCGTCGTCAGACGATCGACCTCTTCTCCCGTCAGGTGCAGCCGCGCCAGCACGGCCACGCGCTCGATGTCGGCTCGTGTGATGGACATTGGTCGCGATTAACACGCCGCGCCATGCGGCGCAAAACCTCGCAAGGACGAGCAGAAACGGTCGTCGCAGCCATGCGATGCAGCGCGGGGCGCGCGTGCTGCGGCCGTCGACGGCTGAGGCCGCGATGCGATCGGTGGCCGCCTGCGCATCCTATGACGGTCATGACATTGGCGAACGCTGCCATCGGGGCGATGGTGCGACATGGCCCACGATGGCAACCCAACCATTCGACGCGCCGCCGCCGGAGACGCCTCCCCGCCGCCGCGTACGAACCCGCGCCGCGCGCTCGGCATTGCCGGCGAAGAGGCCGCGGCTGCCTTCCTGCAGCGCCGCGGCTACCGCATCGTCGCGCGCAACGTGCGCAGCCCGCTCGGCGAGCTCGACATCGTCGCCATCGACGGAGAGGTGGTCGTATTCGTGGAGGTCAAGACGCGCCGCAACGGAGGAGCGCTCGAGGCCGTCGATCCTCGCAAGCAGCGCCGGCTGACGCGCCTGGCGCGAGCGTTCCTGGTAGGCGCTGGCTGGAGCCGGTGCCGCGCGCGCTTCGACGTGGTGGCGGTGGATGGTCACGGCATGGCTTGCACGCACGTCGTGAATGCCTTTGACTGCCCCTCCGACTACTGAATCCCGCCTCGAGGTCAGCGCGCGCTGCGGTAGCCGACCCGGCGACACAGGACGCCCGCATGCTCGACATCCGACTTCTGCGTGATCAAACAGACATGGTACGGGCCCGCCTCGCGCTGGTCGGCTGCCCCGACGAGGAGCTCGATCGCGTGCTCGAGCTCGACCGCCGCCGCCGCACGCTTCTGACCGAGGTCGAATCGATGCGATCGGAGCGTAAGAGCTCCTCACGGCAGATCGGCGGCATGAAGCCGGGGCCCGAGATGGAGCTTGCCAAGATCGCGGTGCGCGCGCTCGGCGAGAAGCTGGCGAGCGCCGAAAAGGAGCTCGAGCAGGCCGAGTCCGAGTTCGGCCGGCGCATGCTCGAACTGCCCAACCTTCCCCATCCCGATGTTCCACCCGGCCCCGACGACAGCGCCAACGTCGTCGTACGCACCGAAGCCGCCACGCGCACGTTCGAGTTCGAGCCGCGGCCGCACTGGGATCTCGGCGAGGCGCTGGGCATCATCGACTTCGACCGCGGCGTGAAGATTTCGGGATCGCGGTTCTACGTGCTGCGCGGCGACGGGGCGCGCCTGCAGCGCGCGCTCATCACGTTCATGCTCGACCTTCACACGCGCGAGCACGGCCACGTCGAGGTGTATCCGCCGGCGATGGTGCGCGAGGAGTGCTTGTACGGCACCGGCAACCTTCCCAAGTTCGGCGAGAACCTCTACCGCGACGCCGAAGAGGACTTCTACTTCGTGCCGACGGCCGAAGTGCCGGTGACCAACCTTTATCGCGACGAGATCCTCGACGGGGCGTCGCTGCCGATCCGCCACGTGGCCTACTCACCGTGCTTCCGCCGGGAGAAGATGTCGGCGGGGCGCGACGTGCGCGGCATCAAGCGCGGGCACCAGTTCGACAAGGTCGAAATGGTCAAGTTCGTCCATCCCGACACCTCCGACGCGGAGCTGGAGAGTCTCGTGGCATGCGCCGAGGCGGTCTGCCGGAGGCTCGGCATCCAGCATCGCATCATCCAGATGTGCGCCGGCGACCTGTCGTTCACCGCTGCGATGAAGTTCGACATCGAGGTGTGGGCGCCCGGCTGCAAGGAGTGGCTGGAGGTGAGCTCGTGCTCCAACTTCACCGACTTCCAGGCAAGACGAGCCAACATCCGTTTCCGCGATGAGAACGGCAAGGTGCGCCTGGTGCATACGCTGAACGGATCGGGCCTGGCGCTCCCGCGCGTGGTGATCGCGGTGCTGGAGACGTATCAGCGCGCCGACGGCACCGTGGAGATTCCCGAAGCGCTGCGGCCGTACATGGGCGGACAGACCGAGATCCGCCGCGCCTGACGCCGGCCTCGGCTGCCCGCGCGAGGCCAGCAAAAAGGCCCGCGGCGCATGACGCCGCGGGCCTTTCTTTCGCAAGTGCCGGTCGTGCTACTCGGCGGCCGGCAGCACGAATTCGGGACAATTCAGCTCGCCCGGCAGATCGACCGCGAACTGCAGGTCCTTGAGGGCATCGGTTGCGTTGATGCTCCCGTTGTCGTCGACGTCGCAGACGCAGGGCAGGCACTCGAGAATTTCGACCGCGACGTTCAGGATGAAGCCGGCATCCACCGCAGTGATCACGCCCTCGTCGTCGGCGGGGTCGCCGCAGTCACGCGGGCAGCCGCACAGGTCGTCGTTGTTCGTGCAGGCGCCGGTCTCCAGGTTGCAGGTGTCGACGGTGCAGGGCTCGCCGTCGTTGCAGTCGGAGTTGCTGTCGCAGCCGCAGGTGCAGCTGTTCAGGCAGCTCTCGGGAGCCGAGCAGCCCGTGGGGACGGCGGCGGGATCGCACTCCTCGCCTTCGTTGATCGTGCCGTTGCCGCATGGCGCCGCGCCTGCGGCGAGATCGATCATCGTCACCACAAGACTGTGACAATCGTTGATGTAGGTCTGCGCCAGCGACAGCGAATAGGTTCCCGGCTCATTGAAAGCGCCGGTGATGTCGAAGGTGTGCAGGTCCCAGAGCGACCCGTTGCTGGCGCGGTCGTTGCCCGCATCCGGCACGCTGTTCCCATCGAACAGGTTGGCGGTGTCATTGATGGTGACCATACCTTCCGCCGAGGTGAACGTGACCGGGTTGTCGTCGCCGGGACCGAAGGCCTGGCCGTCGGCGACATGGAGCTGAGCGAGGACGGAGCCGCCGCCGTAGTTGATGTCGTTGAGGGTGGCCTGCCAGCCCGTGGGATCGCCCACGGAGCCGCCGGCATCCGAGTCGTTGCCTTCGAAGAAGACGAGGTCCCGGTTGTTGCTGCCGTTTCCGTCATTGAACAGCACCACCAGGGTGGCGCCATTGGTGTCGTGGCCGGTCTTCAACTCCGGAAGAAACGTGTAGGTGCCGTTGCCGTCCACGATATCGGTGACGTCGGCGAAGAAAGCGCGGCTCGAGCCGCTGCCCCAGCAGTTGGTCGAGGCGTCCCCCAGGCTCTGGCCGGTGACCTCCTCACCGTCGAGCGTGACGTTCTGGGCGTCGTAGATGCCGTCGCCGCCGGAGCCGGTAAGGTCCACGCCGTGCCAGTACAGAAAGGCCTTGCGGACGTTGCCGGTCAGGCCGCTGACGGTGATGTCGGCCGGCCCGTCGCCGACGCCGCCGACGGCGAAGGACATGTAGTCGGTGTTGTTCTCCGAGCGCGCGAACGTCACGGGCGTCGCTTGCGCGCTGGCGGCGAGGAAAATCAGCGGTAGGCCGAGCAGAGCGGCCGCTGCCACACGTGATCGATGCATTTCTCCCTTCTCCTTTTGATGCCCCCCAGCAGAAAGCCGGGTGTGGCCCCGATGGTACGGTTAACGAGGCGGCGCGCCAAGACGGTCGGGCAAAAAATGCACGGAAGAAGCGCTGCGGCCGCCTGCTGAACGGAGCGGGTCTCGGGCCCAGACAGAAAAACGGCTGCAAATGCACGACGGCCCGCGAGGAGACCTCGCGGGCCGTCGTTTCGATCCGGTGCGGATCGCCGGCGGCTATTCGTCCGGCGGCAGGTCCGGGCAGACCAGAGGCACCGGCAGGCCGACCGCGTGCCGGAGGTCGTCCAGTGCGTCGTCGGAGAAGATCACGCCGCTGCTGTCGACGTCGCAGACGCACAGCGGGCACTGCACCAGCTCCACGACCGTGTTCAGAATGTGCTGCGAATCCACGGCGGTGACGCGCTCGAAGTCCTCGCGCGGGTTGCCGCACTCGGCCGGACACACGCACGTCTCCGCGTCGTGCAGGCACTGGCCGTTGATCAGGTTGCAGCTGTCCGCGGTGCACTCGATGCCGTCATTGCAGTCGGCCGCCGTATCGCAGCCGCACTCGCAGCTGGAGGTGCAGGTGAGCGAGCCGCCGCAGGTGTTCGTCGGAGCATCCGGATCGCACTCCTCGCCGTCGTCCACCACACCATTGCCGCAGCCGGCGGCGCGTTGGGCCACGTTCACGATCGCCACGACCAGGCTCTTGCAGTCGCGCGAGTCATCCATGCCGTCGACCTCGATATCGTAGTCGCCGGACTCGCCGAACGCGCTCGTGATGTGGAACGTGTGGATGTCCCACAGCGCGCCGTTGTCGGCGCGGCTGTTCTCCGCGTCCGGCACGCTCTTGCCGTCCCAGCGGCTCCCGGAGTCCGGGATGATGGCCGTGCCCTCGTTCGACGAGAAGACCAGTTCGTCGTCGTCCTGGCCGGGACCGAAGTTCTGGCCATCGGCGACGTGCATTTCGACGGAAACCGGCCCTGCGCCGTAGTGGATGTCCTGGAGCAGGAAGTGCCAGCCGGCCGTGTCGGTGTCGGTGCAGATTGCGCCGCAGTCCTCGTCGTCGTCGCAGGCCGGATTGCACTGGCCGTCATTGTCTTCGCAATTCGGGTCGCAGTCGTCGTCCTCGCCATCGCACTCTTCGTCGCACTGGCCGTCGTCGTCGTCGCACGGCTGCTCGTCGCAGTCGTCGTCGTCGGCGCACTGCTCATTGCACACGCCGTCGTCGTCGTCGCAGACCTCGTCGCAATCGTCGTCGTGGTCCTGACCCTTGCAGTCCTCGTTGCAGATGCCGTCGTCGTCGTCGCAGTCTTCGTCGCAATCGTCGTCGTCGGCGCACTGCGGATTGCAGATGCCGTCGTCGTCGTCGCATGAGTTCGTGCAGTTGTCGTCTTCTCCTGCGCAGTTCGGCTCGCAGACGCCGTCATCGTCATCGCACTCCTCGCAGTCCTCGTCGTTCACGCAGACCGGGTTGCAGATGCCGTCATCGTCGTCGCACGCGGTGTCGCAGTCGTCGTCGTCGGCGCAGTTCGGGTTGCATACGCCGTCATCGTCGTCGCACGTGTTCGCGCAGTCGTCGTCGTTCTTGCAGCGCGGGTTGCAGATGTCGTCCTTGGGATTGCACGACATGTGGCAATCCTTGTCGTGCGGGCATTCCTCGTTGCACACGCCGTCGTTGTCGTCGCACTCTTCGCAATCGTCGTCGTTGTGGCAGCGGGGATTGCAGATGCCGTCGTGCGGGCTGCAGCTCTGGTTGCAGTCGTCGTCATCGTCGCAGTCGGGGTTGCAATCGCCGTCGTCGTCGTCGCAGTCCTCGTCGTCGCAATCGTCGTCGTGCGCGCACTGCTCGTCGCAGACGCCGTCGTTCGGATCGCAGGCTGGGTCGCAGTCCGCGTCGTGGTCGCAGTCCTCGTTGCACTCGCCGTCGTTGTCGTCGCAATCCTCGTCGTCGCAGTCGTCGTCGTGCTTGCAGTTCGGATTGCAGTAGCCGTCGTGCGGGTTGCAGCTCCCGTGGCACTCGCGATCGTCTTCGCAGTGCGGATTGCAGTCGCCGTTGTGGCTGTCGCAGTTCTGGTGGCACTGCGCCTCGTTGTCGTTGTCCTCGGTGTCGCCGTCGCAGTCCTCGTCGCCCTGAACCTTGCAGCGGCACTGCTCGGACGTGTCGTTTGCCGCTGCCGCGCCGGCATCATTGCCGCCGTCGACCGGGCAGTCGAAACCCTGCGGATTATCGGCGTCGTTGCCTTCGAAGATGATGAAGTCGCGGTCGTTGATCGGGTTGCCGTCGTTGAACGTCACGACGAGAGAGGCGCCATTGCCCTCGTGCCCCGCCTTCGCCGCAAGCCCGCCGATCGAGTAGCTGCCGTTGCCGTCGACCAGATTCGTCACGTCCGCGAAGTACGCGCGGCTCGAACCGGCGCCCCAGCAGTTGGAGGAAGTGTCGCCGATGGAGGTGCCGACGACCGGCTGTCCTGCGAACAGGATCGTCGCGTTGTCATACACACCGTCGCCGCCTTCCTCGATGAGATCGACGCCGTGCCAGTAGAGGTAGGCCTTGCGAACCGTTCCGCTGACGCCGGTCAGATTGATGCTGGCCGTCTCATTGCCGATGCCGCCTACACCAGCCGAGACGAGGTCGACGGACTGTTCGGTGCGAGCGAATGTGACGGGTGTGGCCGCGGCCACCGTCGCGTAGCTGGTCAAAATTAGGCAAACGAGTGCGCCGAGTCCGTTCTTGAAGCGAACCATCGCGAAATCCTCCTTTCGAGATCGAGGGCGCTCGCGGCGCAGGATGCTGTTCGCGAGTCCCGATGCAGGGCGAGCCTGCTTATGAATCAATGTTGAGCGACGGTAGAAACCTAGCAATAAGGTTCACACGCGTTCGCCACCCGGACGGAGGCCCGGAACGAAGACAAATGTTGCTTTTCTACAAGTGCGCGTGCAGCGACGCCCGATTCGTCACGAGCGGCGAACCGGCGTCGCGAAGCGAAGAAAGCTCCGAGCGAAGTGGTGCGAACAGCACATCGGGGAATTCCGTACCTGCGGCAAATACCCTGTCGAGCAGGTCGAGGTTGTTGCCGAGCAGCTTCGCGTTGTACCGGGCGGGTGCCGCGCGGAAGGAGAGGCCGTCGACCAACTCGGCTTCGACGAGCGTCGCGCCTGCTTCGACGGCCAGCGCATTGGCTACCTGCATGCGAAGGTAGGTTCCCGCCATCTGCCGCAACAGCGGCTCGAGCGACGTGACGTCCGACAACGGCGAAACGACGGGTTCTTCTCCTGCGCACGCCGCCTCGAGTCTTTGCATCCATTCCCGTACGCGTTCAGGCCCACGGTTGATCCAATCGTGCCCCGTCGGGTCCCGTCTGATCTGGTTGAGCTGCCCGTAGAACGCGAAATCGCACTGATGAGGTGAAGCACCGGTGATGAACAGCGATCGCGCGAGCGCGTGATCGAGTGCGTCGAGAATGCGCGGAAAGGTTGCGTACCAGGTCTCCGCGTTCTCCGGCGTAGCCCCCATTTTCGGCAATGTCGCAATGATGCTGGGCGGGAAGTCGCGTGCGGCCGTCTGAAAATCGAGTCCGTAGACACCGTGGGTCATGTTGGCCGCGATGATCGCGGCATTCTGGGCGGCGTCAGCCGGATGGTACCAGCGCGAGCTCAGCATGATCCGAACGAGCCACTCATCGGCGTAGTCCTCGAGCAGCATCGCCAGGCAATCGACGACCGGCTGCTTCCAACGCGTGGGCGGTGTGGGTGCGGCCTCCTCCAGATGGGCAGCAATCGTCGTCGAGTCGTTGATCGCGCGGTCGTCGGGAGTGATGACGACGGGCACCATCGTCTTGCCCGTGCGTGCCTGGAGCACGGTGAAGCGCGTTTCTCCGTTCTCGATGCGCTCGTCGAAAGGGAGACGCTTGTAGCGGAGCAGCGCGCGGATCTTATCCGAGTACGGGCTGTTCTGCATCGTGTAGAGGGTGTAGGTGCCGCTCATCGCGGCCGGTTTTGTAGACCTGCGGCTGCGGGGTTACAACGACGGGAAGCGGAGGGGTGGCCGAGTGGTTGAAGGCGCCGGTCTTGAAAACCGGAGACTCCTGACGGGGTCCGGGGGTTCGAATCCCTCCCCCTCCGCCATCCAAAGCGTGCGTTGTTGCAGGCTCGTGTGGCGCGGACGCGGCTAGCGGCGCCTCCGCTACGTTGGATGGCTCGCCGCTCGCTCTGGCTGGCCTCCAGCCCGCCGCCGCTCGCTTCTCGCCATCCGCCTTGCGGCTGCACCACTATCCGCGCCCGCGGTCGGTGCGGGCAGGGTTGCAGTGGTCTGGGGCGCGGACGCGGCTAGCGGCGCATCCGCTGCGTTGATGGCTCGCCGCTCGCTCTGGCGGGCCTCCAGCCCGCCGCCGCGCTTCTCGCCATCCGCCTTGCGGCTGCACCACTATCCGCGCCCGCGGTCGGTGCGGGCAGGGTTGCAGTGGTCTGGGGCGCGGACCCGCCGGCGAGCGCGGATCGTGAGGCTCCCTGGCTGCTAACAGCAGCGTAAGCGGTTCATCCAATGCGTGGCTGCACGGTTTTGGCGTTCGAGGAAGAGGGTTGCGCGAAGGAAAAAGAAACGGCGGCCTGTGGGGGACTACAGGCCGCCGTAGAAGCTTGCGTGTTGGGGGGACGCAAGCTGTAGCCCGGGCTTCAGGGTGGGGGACCAAAGCCCGGACCGCGGGGACTAGTGCAGGCGGTCAGGCCGCCGTGCCAGCTCTCTCCTCGTAGGCGAGGTCGTCCAGACTGATGTGCTCGACACCATTCCAGTCCTCGCTCTCGTCGCCCGAGGAAAATCCAAGGTCGGAGTCCTGATCCAGGTCCACATCCACGTCGATTTCGGACTCGAGGCCAGTCCGCTCGAGGCCGTCGAGGTCGATCGGCGCGGGGAAGGGGCTGCGGCCGTTCTGACGGCTGGACTTGTCGCCGGTCAGCTCGCGGCGCTTCAGCTCGGCGTCCTTCCAGCCAAGTAGGCGTCCGCGCAGGCATTCGGCGTCGATACCGAGCGTGTCGCAGATGACGCGGAACGAGAACGGATAGTCCCAGCAATCCTCGGCGATCCATTCTTCGGCTTCGGCGCAGATCTTCTTGTACTTGCGGCGAGTCGCGCCCACGTTCTTGTAGAAGCAGCGGATGCCGTCTTTGAGGACGGCGTACATGAGAGCTCGTTCGGGCCCCATGCCGTCATCCGCCTGCTGGCGGAGGAAGTATTGCTCCGGAAGCGTGAGGTCAGGGGCCAGGTAATCCATCAAGGAAGGCGTCAGGATGAAGTTGCCGCCATAGGGGTTGGCCTCGCGACGGTGCGTCGGAGTGGTGGTCTTGATCATCGAGTCGCCGGTCTGATTCTGCATGGGTGTAATCCCTCCGGCCTTGTCAGTAACAAGAAGCGTGCCGGCAGTGTCCGCCCTGGGACATGTCTCAGGTTGAAGCGCCTGCAAGCCGGCTTCGCCGCCTCCATTGCGCCTCACGGTCTTCGTCCGAACCGTCAACAAAGCGTCGATCACGCTGAAATCGTTACTTTTTTATCGGCATCAAAAATGACGGCGAAGTCCGCAGTCTAGCTGCAAAATCCACCATGTTGCGCTCGCTGGGACAGCCGCGGGAGAAGGCCCGGCAAGTCTGGTCCAGCCGTGCGGCCCTGCAATAGGCACCCATTGCATTGCAGACACGCGACTATCCCGGAGCCCGACACCCCCGAGCAGCCGGAGTTTCAACCTTCGTCACCGTCGGCGGTTTGACTCATCTCACGTGGGAAGACTATAGGACGTGCAGCGTCGTTCATTTTTTTGAGTTGGAGGGACCTTGGCGGGAGTCGTTGAAGAGAAGAAGCTCAGCCGCAAGGAACGCGAGCTTCAGTTTCGCCTCAATCTCGTGCTGGATGCGGCGGAGGAGATTTTCGCCGACACGTCCTTTGCGGGCGCTTCGGTCGAGGACATCGCTCAGCGAGCCGAGATCTCGGTCGGCACGCTGTACAATTTGTTTCGCTCCAAAGAGGACTTGTACCGGGCGATGGTCTCACGCGCCCAGAACATGTTCTTCGACCGGATGGTCGAGCGTCTGGACGAAGCGCGGGGACCTCGCGACAAGATCGTCGCGTCGGTCTCGTACTACTTCGAGCACTTCCACCGCTACGCCCGCCATTTCCGCCTCTACATGTCGGCCACCAACGGCTTTCAGTGGGAGCTGCGCAACAAGCTGGTCGGTGAGGCGCTGGAGCGCCAGAACCAGTTCGTCCGCCGCATCACCGATGTCTGCCAGGAGGGGCTCGACAAGGGCATCTTCAAGCGCGGCGTTTCGGCGGAGCTGCTGGCGGCGGTCATCCTCGGTGTACCGCATCCGTTCCTGAACGCCTGGCTGGAGCGAGAGAACATCGACTTGATGAGCCTGCTTCCGCACGCGTTGACCATCGTCGATCGCATTCTCGGCACCGACGAACACTAGAGAGGTCGCCTCCGGCGACGACCCGAGGACGCCGGCGGACCGGCGCCGTCGGGCGCGCGTCCCGCCTCCACGGCCTGCGGACAGGCTGTTACGGCGGGTTGAGGCGGCGCGGCGGACGGGACATCCTAGGCGACCTTTGAACGGAGAGGTGACCGAGAGGCCGAAGGTGCTCGCCTGCTAAGCGAGTGTGGGAGCTTTAAACTTCCACCGAGGGTTCGAATCCCTCCCTCTCCGCCATTAGAATACGGACGGCGCCGCCGCCGGACTCCAATCGAACCGAGGAAAGACGGCTTGAAACAGCGAACCCTCGCCCGTTGGGGCCTTGCCGGTCTTCTGTTGGTGGCGGGCTGTTCAGCGTCCCAGGACCACGAGATGTTGCCGGGTTCGCGCCGTACGGGCACGTCGGACGCTCCGGCCTTCTTCTCCCAATCGACCGACTACGGCTACAGGTACGCGCATAACTGGGTGAACCGTCCCTGCTTCACCATCGACCTGCCGGGACATAACTGGAAGCTGCAGTCGGCCACTCCGGATTTCGTCATGTGGAACCGTGGCGACCACACGCTCAAGGTCTACCTGACCGACAACCGCGTTTCGGCTTTTGCCGTTGCCGGCATGGATGCCGAGCAGGCGCTGCGCGCGTTCATCGGCTTCGAGCTCGACTACATCAAGCCCAAGTTTGATCACGACTACTCGCCGCCGCCGATCATCAACGTCGGCGCCAACGGCATGTATGCGCTGTGGCAATGGGAAGGCCGCGGCGGCCGCCGCGCCGGCGTCGGCCGCGCGCAGCCTGCCGACCAGCGACACACCATCATCAGCCTCTGGATCGATCCGTTTGTGCTCAGCTTCGACTGGGCCACCGCCAACATCACCAAGCCCGACACCAGCATTGAGGTCCAGGAGATCCTGGAGACGCTGCAGTTCTATCCGGAGTGCTTCGCCTCCATGCGCAGCGGCGAGACGTGGGTGGCGCCGCCCGAGGAAGAGCCGGTGATGTCGCCGCCGGATGCGCTGCCGTCGACCGACGATGCCGGCACCGCGCCGCCATCGCTGCCGCCGCCGTCTCCGATGCCGAGCACACCACCGCCGAGCACGTACCAGAACTACTGACGCCCGCATCGGGGTCAGGTCTTGCATCTGAGCATTTGAGACATGGCCGCGCAGGCGGAGCGGAAGTTGCGCCTCTGCTCCTCCGTCGTTATAAACCGGCGTCTTTCTTACGCGCCCGTAGCTCAATGGATAGAGCACCAGACTACGGATCTGGGGGTTACAAGTTCGACTCTTGTCGGGCGCGCTCTCTTTCTTCCCACGAATAATCCCGCAGCTTGGGCGTCTGCTCCTCGACCATCGGGGGCGTTGACAGCGTCGCTGCCGGCGGCACAGTGGAAATGCGGCGTTGACGCGCTGCTGGAGATTTCGAGCATGATTGCACTCCGTCCAAGTGGCGCGACGCTCGCCGTCGCGATGACGTTTCTGATCGCGGGCCTCATCAGCCCGGCGCAGGCCGCCGATCCCAAGCTCGATGCCGCCAACGAGCAGGTCGCGGCCGCCATCGCGAATCTCGAGTCCACCGATCTTCCCGACACAAAGGGACAGCGCTGCCGCAAGCAGGCCGACAAGGCCGTACGGCAGCTGAAAAAAGCTCAGGCGACCATTGCCAAGGCGAAGGCCTGCCAGGACGGCACGGCACCGGCTGAGAAATCGAACAGGAAAGGGCGCCGCGCGCGATAGCCACGCGCCGCGCCGCGAGCCCGCCCGATCAGGAGCCCATCATGCAAAGCATCAACATCTTTCTGACGCTCCTCCCATCGCTTCTCGCGCTGACGCTGGTCGTCGCTCCGGCAAGTGCGGAGAAGGGCGGCAAGGGCGCGGACAAGCACGCCGAGAAGCAGCGTCAGAAGGCTCAGCACGAGCATCAGAAGCGCGAGCAGAAGCTGGATCACGAATACCAGAAGCGCGAGCACAAGGCCGAGCACGAGTATCAGAAACGCGAGCAGAAGGCCGAGCACGAGTACATGAAGCGCGAGCAGAAGGCGGCCAAATTCCGCGACGACCAGCGCTCGCGCGTGGTCAGCTACTACCGCGAGCGCTACGCCGACGGCCGCGACTGCCCGCCAGGCCTGCGCAAGAAGAACAACGGCTGCCAGCCGCCCGGACATGCCAAGCGCTACTCGGTCGGCCGTGCACTCAGCGGCGACGTCTCGCTGTATCCGCTGCCGCAGGATCTGATCGTCGGCCTGTCGCCGCCGCCTCCCGGCTTCGCCTACGGCTTCATCGACGGAGACGTGGTGCTGTACGAGGTGCCGACGCGAGTCGTCGTCGACGTCGTCGTCGTGCCGTTCTGACCCGGCCGGCAGCCGAGGATCCCGCGACGGCGTCCGAGGATCCCGGGACGACGTGCCTTCCCTGACGAGGCTGGTATACACGCGCCGATGAAGGCGCCCGACTTCGTGTACCAGGATCCGTTCCCGCTCGGCCAGGACACCACCGAGTATCGTCTGCTCACGCACGAGTTCGTCTCGCAGTCGCAGCTCGACGGCGAGCCGGTGCTCAAGGTCGAGCCGGAGGCGCTCAGCTACCTTGCGCACCAGGCGCTGCGCGACTGCTCGTTCCTGCTGCGCGAAAAGCACCTCCGACAGGTCGCGGCCATCCTCGAGGACGGGCAGGCCTCCGACAACGACCGCTACGTGGCGCTGACGATGCTGCGCAACGCCGAGGTAGCCGCGGAAGGCATCCTGCCGTTTTGCCAGGACACCGGCACCGCCACGATCATCGGCAAGAAAGGGCAGCGCGTCTGGACCGGCGCCGACGATGCCGAGCATCTGTCGCGCGGCGTCTACCGCACCTACGCGGAGGAAAACCTGCGCTACTCGCAGAACGCGCCGCTCGACATGTTCCAGGAGGTCAACACCGGGACCAATCTGCCGGCGCAGATCGACCTGTATGCCACGCCCGGAGACAGCTACGACTTCCTCTTCGTGGCCAAGGGCGGCGGCTCGGCCAACAAGACGTTCCTGTTCCAGGAGACGCGCGCGCTGCTGACGCCCGAGGGCCTGGCGCGGTTCTTCGAAGACAAGGTTCGCATGCTCGGCACCGCGGCGTGCCCGCCGTACCACCTCGTCTTCGTCATCGGCGGAACCTCGGCGGAGGCGTGTCTGAAGACGGTCAAGCTCGCGTCGGCCAAATACCTCGACTCACTGCCGACCACCGGCAACGAGCATGGCCGCGCCTTCCGCGACCTCGAGGTCGAAAAGCTCGTCCTCGACATCGCGCAGCGCTCGGGCATCGGCGCGCAGTTCGGAGGCAAGTACTTCGCGCTCGACGTGCGCGTGGTGCGTCTGCCGCGTCACGGTGCCTCCTGCCCGGTGGGCGTGGGCGTGTCGTGCTCGGCGGATCGCAACATCAAGGGCCGCATCGACGCGCGAGGCGTCTGGCTCGAGCGTTTGGAGACGAATCCGGGCCGCTTCATCCCCGAGCACCTTCGCGTCATCAAGGAAGAAGGCACCGTCGCCATCGACCTCGACCGGCCGATGAAGGAAGTCCTGGCGCAACTGACCCGCCATCCGGTCACGACGCGCCTGTCGCTCACAGGAACGCTGATCGTCGCGCGCGACATCGCGCACGCCAGGCTCAAGGAGCGGCTCGACCGCGGCGAGGATCTGCCTTCCTACTTCAAAGACCATCCGATCTACTACGCGGGTCCGGCCAAGACGCCCAAGGGTATGCCGTCGGGATCGTTCGGGCCGACCACCGCCGGACGCATGGATTCCTACGTCGATGCGTTCCAGCGCTGCGGCGCCTCGCTGGTCATGCTGGCCAAGGGCAATCGCAGTCCGGCGGTGACCGAGGCGTGCAGGAAGCATGGGGGCTTCTACCTCGGCTCCATCGGCGGCCCGGCCGCCATCCTGGCCAAGGAGAACATCAAGAAGGTGGAGGTGGTCGACTTCGCCGAGCTCGGGATGGAGGCGGTCTGGAAGATCCAGGTCGAGGACTTTCCCGCGTTCATTCTCATCGATGACAAGGGCAACGACTTCTTCCGCTGCCAGCCGCAGGCCGTTCCCAAGCCGTCCTGAAAACCGATTCCGGCCGCGAAGACGGCAACTTTCGCGGCGCGTCGGCGTCTAACCGTGAATCACGCACTGCTCCACCTCGGAAGGGGAGCGGGCAAGGACGATCGGCCGGGGCGCTTGGAGCCAATGGTGCCGGCCCTCGGTTCCTGGCATTCAGGAGGATGTAAGAGGAGATGAAGCGCTGCAGTCGATTCGCGCGCATGGCCGCCGCCGGCATCGCTCTGTTTGCATCGCTGTCGGTCGGTGCCTGCGACCAGACGCGTGCGGAGCCCGCGGCTCGACATGAAGCTGCCGTGGCGGCAGCCGCTCCAAGGACGGACCGCATGAAAGAGTTCAAGAAGCCTTCCGATCAAGAGCTGAAGTCCCAGCTCGACCCGCTTCAGTACAAGGTCACGCAGCACGAAGGCACAGAGCCGCCGTTCCGCAACGAGTATTGGGACAACAAGCAGGACGGGATCTACGTCGACGTGGTTTCGGGCGAACCGCTGTTCAGCTCGCTCGACAAGTTCGATTCGGGCACGGGCTGGCCGAGCTTCACCAAGCCGCTGGAGCCGGCCAACATCACCGAGAACACCGACTACAAGCTGCTCTACCCGCGCACCGAAATCCGCTCCAAGCACGCCGACTCGCATCTCGGCCACGTCTTCAACGACGGGCCTGCGCCCACGGGCCTGCGCTACTGCATGAACTCGGCGGCGCTGCGCTTCATTCCCGTCGAGAAGCTCGAAGAGGAGGGCTACGCCGAGTACCTGCCGCTGTTCGGCAAGACGGCTAGCGCCGGCGCCTCGGCGGCAACCGCCGCGGGTGATGCTGCCCCGGCCGCCTCAGCCGCGGCCAGCGCCGGCGGCAAGAGCGCCGCCTACGACGGCGAGTACGAGATCGCCACGGTCGCCGGCGGATGTTTCTGGGGTGTCGAGGAGCTCGTCCGGGCGCTGCCGGGCGTGGTGGAGACCGACGTCGGCTACACCGGCGGCACCGTTCCCAACGCCACCTATCGCAATCACGAGGGCCACGCCGAGGCGGTGCGGATCAAGTTCGATCCGAACAAGATCAGCTACGAGGAGATTCTGCGCTTCTTCTTCCGCCTGCACGACCCGACCACCAGGAACCGCCAGGGCAACGACATCGGCACCTCCTATCGGTCGGCGATCTTCTACCACGACGAGCGCCAGCGAGAGATCGCCGAGCGCGTCAAGAAGGAAGTGGACGCGTCGGGCAAGTGGAAGAACCCCGTGGTCACGGAGATCACCGCGGCCAGCGACTGGTGGACGGCCGAGGAGTACCACCAGGACTACCTGCAAAAGAACCCGGGCGGATACACCTGCCACTGGGTCAGGGACTGAGCGAGCAGCAACGGCCATGCTCGCCGGCGCGCGATCAACGCGCGCGCCGCTCCATCATCCAGCGTCGTTTCTCCAGCACGGCATCCACGTCGGCATCGAGCTCGGCCAGTCCCTGCTCGAGAGTGACGTCCTTTCGCACCATGCGCTCGGTGTGCAGCGTGATCTTGGAGGCGATGCGCTCCCACTCCGGGATCTTCGGCGTGGGCACCACGTGCTCGAGCTGGCGACGGAACGCGTCGGCCCTGGCATCGCCGGCAAGCACCGGGTCGCTCCATGCGCTGCGCCGTGCGGGCAGGCTGCCGCTGGCACGGTAGAACTGTGCCTGCTGGGCCGGCTCCGCCAGGAACTCGAGCAGCTTCCAGGCCTGCTCCTTGCGCCTGCTGCTTGCGGCGATGCCGAGGCTGGCACCGCCTGCGAGCGAGATTGCGGGGGTGGCCGGATGCGGCGCCGGCATCGGAGCCGTCGACCATGCCTCGCTCAGCGCCGCGGGCAGGCGCTTCTCGAGCTCACGCAGGTTCCAGGGGCCGGTGATGAAGAACGTGAAGTAGCCGGCGGCGAATTCCTGGTACAGGTTGGCGATCTGCGCCGCGGCGCGCTGCGGCGCCAGGCCTTCCTCGTAGAGCGCGAGGTAGAACGCCATCGCGTCCTTCGTCTCGGCGCTGGAGAAGTTGCCGCGGCCGTCGTGGTCGCGCAGCAGGCGGGCACCGCGCTGCAGCGCCAGGATGACGGGCGTCTGCCATTCATCGACGGGAAGGAAGATCGCATAGGAGGAGGCGCCGGCACTGGCCCGCACCCGCCTCATCGCATCGAGCCACTGCCCCCACGTCGCCGGCGGCCCCGATACGCCGGAGCGTTGCAGCAGGTCGCGGCGGTAGAAGAGCAGGCGCGTGTCCACGTACCACGGCAGCGACCACAGCCGGCCCTCCACCACGTTGGTGTCCAGGATCCCGGCAAAGAAATCGTCGCGCGCCACCGACGCCGACGTTGCCGAGCGGTCATCGAGCGGCTCCAGAGCACCGAGCGCGACCATCTCGGGAATCCAGGTGTTCCCGATCTGGAAAACGTCGGGCATCGTGCCGCCGACGTACGCCGTCAGCAGCTTCTCGTGCGCCGCGCTCCAGGGCAGGCGCTGCACGCGCACGTCGATGTCGGGATGGCGCTGCCGGAACGCGGGCAGCATCGCCTCCACGACCTCCCCCTCGCTGCCCATCGCCCACAGCTCGACCGCACCGGCGCGCGAGCCGTCGGCGCAGCCGACGAGGATGGTTGCAGCCGCCGTCACTACGCAGCAAAGGGCGCGGCCGGCGCTGCAGAAGGAGCGACAGGAACGCATGTGCCGATTAGAGCCGCCGGCGGCACGCCGCACAATGTTCCGCCGCACATGGGTACGCTCCCACCGTGTAACGAGCGGCAAGGTCCGCGCCCGCCGACCTGTCGGCCGTTGCGCGTTCGATCCGCCGCGCTGCCCGGCGCACTCTGTCGCGATGCGTCGCGTGATTGCCGTTGTCGTGCTGACCAGTCTCGGCTTCCTTGCCTGCACGATGGCGACGGACCTGAAGCCGCCGCCGCCGGCATCCTCCGACCCCGCTTCGCTGTACGCCGAGCACTACGAGGACGGCGAGTTCTTCAATCCCTGGAACCGCTTCGACTACGATTTCACGCGCTTCGTCCGAATGGTCTTCAGCCGCAACCCGTTCGACGACGGGCACGAGCCGCAGATTCCGTTTCATGCGAACGACGGCGCCGAGCTGTCGGGCGTGCAGAGCTCGACAAAAATCACGTGGGTCGGCCACGCCACTGCCGCCATCCACGATGGCGACGACGTCGTGCTCACCGATCCCAACTGGGCGCCGCGCATGCTCGTGGTGCGGCGGCATCATCCGCCCGGAATTCCGCTCGAAGCCGTGCCAGCGGATGCGATGGCGGTCATCTCGCACAATCACAACGATCACCTCGACGCCGGCACCGTCGACCGACTGCCGGACACGGTGAAATGGTTCGTGCCCATGGGCATGGCCGAGTGGTTCCGCGAGCGCGGCCGAAACAACGTCGTGGAGCTGGACTGGTGGCAGAGCGCGCGCCACGGCCGCTGGACCATGACATGCCTGCCGGCGCAGCACTGGTCGCGGCGGGTCGGACAGGGCTTCAACGAGGCGCTGTGGTGCTCGTGGCTGATGGATTCAGGGACGATGCGCTACTACTTCGGCGGCGATACCGGCTATTTCCACGGCTTTGCCGAATACGGACGGCGCTTCGGTCCCATCGACGTCGCGCTGCTACCCATCGGCGCCTACGAGCCTCGCTGGTTCATGGGCTACCAGCACGTCAACCCGGCCGAGGCATATCGCGCGTTCCGCGATCTGCGCGCGCGTTACATGATTCCAGTCCACTGGGGCACCTTCGATCTGGCGATGGAGGCGCTCGATCAGCCGCCGAAGGAACTGATGACGGCCGTCGCCGAAGACGGAGGCGATCCGCGCCAGATCCGCATCCTCGGGATCGGCGAAGGCTGGCACGTTCCGCCTCGCGGAGCGCCGGACCCCAAACCCGAGTAGGACCGCCAACCAGGCCGGGTCCGCCGATGGTTTCGTGCCGCTGCTGGCGCGATTTCCGCCGTGCTCGCTCCGTACGAAACTGTACGCGCGCGCACCGCCTGGTGCCGGCGCGGTGGTTTCTCTCGCCAATTCTTCCTTAGAAATGCCTAAGCGCAGAAACCGCGGTCGTGGCCCGTGCTTTGCACGATGGGTGTCGACACACCTTCTGGCGTGTCGAATCGTCGGAGAACGAGCGACGTTTTTGCCATGGCTGATCGAATGCGCGAACGAATGGAAACCGCTGCGGCCCCGGTGAGCAAAGCCGCCCGCGGCCTCTCCCTCACGCACACCACGGCGGCGCTGGTCGTCATCTCGCTGACGTTGGGAGGCATGCTCGCGCACCGGCTGTCGCTGTTCACGGACACGTGGAGCCCCGACAGCTTCGGCGTCATCGCACGGCTGTCGGTGTTCCTGTCTTTCCTGTTCGCGGTGTGGTGGCGCGCGCCGTGGCCCGCAATGCTCTCGATTCTGGGGCTGCTCTACGTGCTCGGCGGCGCGGCCGTCGATCCGCTCAGCGTGCCGGCGCTTGCCACGGTGGCGATCGCGGTGATCACCGGCGGCATGCTCGATCGGCTTCAGAAGGCACAGGTGGCCGTGACGGGCGCCGACGGGGTCGATGCGGAAGGTTGGCCGATCCTGCTGTCGGGTGCGCGCCTGGTACAGCTCGAGCGCGAGAACGAGCGCCTGCTCGCGCACAACCGTGAGCTGATCGGCCGCAATCGCGAGCTCGAAGATTTCACCTACACCGCCTCTCATGACCTCAAGTCGCCGCTTCGCGCCATCCACGGCTTCGGCCAGGCGCTGATCGACGAATACGCCGGCGCGCTGGACGCGCACGGCGTCAACTACGTGCAGCGCATGCAGACGGCCGCACACCGCCTCGAGGACACGGTGGATGCGCTGCTCGAGCTGTCGCGTGTGGCGCAGTGCTCGCTTTCGAAAGCCGAGGTCGACGTGGCGCACCTGGCGCGCGAGATCGTCGCCGATCTGTCGGCCGGCGAGCGCGACCGACAGGTGGAGCTGCGCGTGCCCGAGAGTCTGGTCGTGGTCGGAGATCCGGCGCTCATCCGCATCGTGATCACCAACATCCTCGCCAACGCCTGGAAGTTCACGCGGCGGCGCCCCGATGCTCGCATCGAGATCGGCCGCTCGCAGACGGCGCGCGGCCCGGCCATCTATGTCCGCGACAACGGCATCGGCTTCGATTCCAAGCAGGCGGGCGACATCTTCCGCCCCTTCGAGCGCCTGCACGCTTCGCATGAGTTCGAAGGCAGCGGAATCGGCCTGGCCACCGTCGAGCGGATCGTCCTTCGCCACGGCGGCTCGGTCTGGGCCGAGGGCCATCCCGGCCGCGGCGCGGCCATCTTCCTGCAACTGGAGCCGTAGCCGGTCTCGCGCCGAGCGGGTGAGGATGTTAGTCGTCGGCCGGCATGACTGCTGAGCGACGCATCGCCCTGCTCTGGCTGCTCGGTCCGGCGCTTGCCGTCATCCTCCTGTTCTTCGTGGTTCCGGTCCTGGCCTCGCTGGCGCTGAGCCTGACCGACTTCGACATCTACGCTCTGGCCGACGCTTCGGCGCTGCGCCTGGTGTGGCTGCGCAACTACACCGACCTCCTGTCCGACCCTTTGTTCTGGCGCGCATTGCGAAACACCCTCTACTTCGTCGTGGTCGGAGGGCCCCTTTCGATCGCCGTGTCGCTGGCGGCGGCGCTTCTGGTGCACTCGCGGCTGCTCTACGCGAAGGCCTTCTTCCGCACGGTCTTCTTCCTGCCGGTGACGACCACCATCGTCGCCGTCGCGGTGGTGTGGCGTTATCTGTACCACCCCCGCTTCGGGCTGCTGAACCAGGCGCTGGCCGCGATCGGCATCGAGCCGGTGGACTGGCTGGGCGATCCGCGCTGGTCGATGCCGGCCATCATCCTGATGTCGGTGTGGAAGGGCTTCGGCTTCAACATGATCGTGTTCCTGGCCGGGCTGCAAAGCGTGCCCGTGCGGCTCTACGAAGCTGCCAGCCTCGACGGCGCCGGCGCCTGGCGCCAGTTCCGTCACGTGACGCTGCCGATGCTGGCCCCCACCATCGTATTCGTGACGATGCTGACGGCCATCGGATACTTCCAGCTGTTTGCCGAGCCCTACGTGATGACGCAGGGCGGCCCGGCCGGCAGCACGCGCAGCGTGGTGCTGCTGATGTACGAGGAAGGCTTCCGGTGGTGGAACATCGGGCGCGCCGCGGCCATCGCGTTCGTGCTGTTCGGCATCATTCTCGTCGCGACGCTGCTGCAGCTGCGGCTTCGCCGCGCCGCCGATGCAGGAGCGATCGCATGAGCCGACGCTCCTTGCTCTGGCGTGTGGCGTTGCACGCGGCCGCGCTGACGGCGGCGGCGCTGACGCTGCTGCCGCTGGTGTGGATGATCGGCGCTTCGCTGATGCCGGCAGGCGAGGCCACCTCCGTGCCGCCGCGGCTGGTTCCGAGCAAGCCCACCCTGGAGCATTACAGCGTCCTGCTGCAGCGCCTCGACCTCATGCGCTACCTCTTCTCGAGCGCGACCATCGCCGCCGGCGCCACCGCGCTGGCCGTCACGCTCAACTCGATGGCCGGCTATGCGATGGCCAAGCTCCCGTTCCATGGCCGCGAGCGATTGCAGCGCGTGATGCTGGCGGCGCTGGTGATACCGGGACAGGTCGGAATGCTGCCGCTGTTCCTCATGCTGCGCGAGATGGGTCTGATCAACACGTACTGGGGCGTCATGGTGCCGAGCATGGCCAGCATCTTCGGCATCTTCCTGGTGCGCCAGTACGCGCTGTCGATTCCCGATGCGCTGCTGGATGCCGCACGCGTGGACGGCGCGGGGGAGCTGCGGGTATTCTTCAGCATCGCGCTGCCTCTATGCCGGCCGATCCTCGTGACCCTGGCCGTGGCCACGTTCATGGGCGCATGGAACGACTTCCTGTGGCCGCTGATCGTTCTGACCGACGACCGCCGCTACACGCTGCCGGTGGCGCTGGCCAATCTGTTCGGGGAGCACGTGCAGGACACCGAGCTCATGATGGCCGGCGCGGTGGTGACGATCGTGCCGGTGATGCTCGTCTTTCTGGCCCTGCAGCGTTACTACATCGCCGGCATGACGGCCGGCAGCCTCAAGGGCTGATCCGCCCGCGCGGTTCGACTCCGGTGCTGCCTCTCTTGCGACGAACATCCGCAGCGTTGGCGATGGCGTGGGCCGTCGCCTCCACCATCGCTCCCGCCTCGCCGGCCGCGGCCGCGATGGAGCCCGTGGTCGTCGACTCCGGCGAGAACGCCGGGGCCTGGGAGGCCATCGCCTCTCCGGGTGCGCGCGGCGCTCTTCGGGAGGAACACGGTTCGCTGCGCGTCGACTTCGATCTCGGGCACGGGCGCGGGCACGTGATCGCGCGGCGCCGCCTCTCGCTCGATCTGCCCGCCGACTACATGCTGGTCTTTCGCGTGCGCGGCAGCGGCGCGCCGAACAACCTCGAGATCAAGCTGATCTCGGGCGAGAACGTGTGGTGGCGGCGCCTTCCGCTCTATTCGTTGCCGGCCGAAACCAAGGAGCTGCGCGTCGCCAGGTCGCGGCTTCAGTTCGCGTGGGGGCCAGCCGGTGGGGGAACGCCGCAGCGTCTGGATGCCATCGAGCTTGCCGTCACGGCCGGCAAGGGCGGCGCCGGCTCGCTCTTCATCGACGACATCGTGCTCGAGCCTCGCATCGACACCGGCGGAGTGCTGCCGCGCCCGACCATTACGGCCAGCAGCGGCGCCGAGAACGTTCAAGCCATGCTCGATGGCGATGCGGCGACGGCATGGCGCAGCGAGGCGCCGGATGGCTCACCCATGCTCACGCTGGATTTCGGACAGCCCTTCGAGCAGGGCGGCTTCATCCTGGAACAGGACGAACGCGACTTTGCCGCGGCCTACGTCGTCGAGGCTTCACGCGATGCCCGGACGTGGGAGACGGTGCAGCGGCTGACGCGCAGCGACGGCGGCCGCGACTATCTCTACACGCCCGACGTCTATGCGCGCTACGTGCGTTTCCGCTTCACGCCGGGCGCCGCCGGCGTAACCATCGCCGAGATCCGCGTGCAGCCGTTCGAGTTCTCCTCGTCACTGAATGCGTTTTTCGCCGGCGTGGCGGCCGATGCGCCTGCCGGGCACTTCCCGCGCTACTTCTCGCGCGAGCAGAGCTACTGGACCGTGATTGGCGTCCAGGGCGATGCAAGGGAAGCGCTGCTGAACGAGGACGGCGCGCTCGAGGTCGACGCAGGGTCGTTCACGATCGAGCCGTTCCTCTACGACGGGCATCGCCTGCACACCTGGCGCGACGCGCAGCCGGCCGTGAGCCTGGCCGACCAGGAGCTGCCGATCCCGAGCGTGGAGCGGGTCTTCGACGACGTCGCGCTGACGGTTACGGCTTTCGCTCACGGCGAGGCCGGCGCCTCCACCGCCGCCGCCAGGTATCGCGTGCACAATCGCAGCGGCCGCGACTGGTCGGGAAAGCTGTTCCTGGCCGTTCGCCCGTTTCAGGTCCTGCCGCCGTGGCAAAGCCTGAACATGGTCGGCGGCGTGACGCGCATCCGCACTGTCGCCCGGAAGAGCCTGTCGTCGGTCCTGGTCAACGAGGACAAGGTCGTCAAGGTTTCGCCGCCGCCGGCGGCGTTCGGCGCGGCGGCGTTCGAGCAGGGCAGCATCATCGCCGCGTTGGAGCGCGGGCAGGTCCCGCCGCAGGAGGCCGTCGAAGATGGGTTCGAGCATGCCTCCGCCGTCTTCGCGTACGATCTGACGCTGCGGCCTGGTGAGAGCAGCGACGCCTGGCTCGAAGTGCCGTTTCACGCAGCGCCTCCCGAGGTCTTTGCCGACGTCTGGGCCCTTGGCGGCGCCGACAAGCTCGAGCAGGCCGCGCGCGAGTGGGCCTCGGTCCTGCGTCGCGTTTCCATCGAGCTGCCGCGCAAGGCGGGCGATCTGCTCGCCTCGCTGCGCAGCAACCTGGCCTACATCCTGATCAACCGCGACGGCGATGCCATCCAGCCCGGCTCGCGCACGTATCAGCGATCGTGGATCCGCGACGGCGCGATGACGTCGCAGGCGCTGCTCGAGCTGGGCTTCGCCGAGGAGGCGCGCGCGTTCGTCCGCTGGTTCGCCACCTACCAGGGCAGCGACGGCTACGTTCCGTGCTGCGTGGACGCCGGCGGCGCCGACACCGTGCCCGAGCACGACAGCTTCGGGCAGTTCCTGTGGGCAGTGGCCGACGTCTACCGCTACACCGGCGACGTCGCGTTCGTACGCGAGATGTGGCCGCGCGCGGCGGCGGCCGCCGACTGCATGATCCGGCTGCGCGCCACGCGCATGACCGAAGAGTATCGCATGGCGATGCGCGAGGCGTACTTCGGCCTGCTGCCCGAATCGATCAGCCACGAAGGCTACAGCGCGCGTCCCGTGCACTCGTACTGGGACGATGCCTTCGCGCTGCGTGGCCTGATGGACGCCGCGATGATGGCAGCGTTGGTGGGGGACGGGGAGAGGGCGGAGAAGTACGCGGCCGAGCGCGACTCCTTCCGCGTCACGTTCACGCGATCGGTGGAGCTGACCATGCTCGCGCACAAGCTCGAGACCGTGCCGGCATCGGTGGAGCTGGGCGACTTCGACCCGACCTCCACCGCCGTCGCCTTCACGCTCGGCATCGAGGACGTCTATCCGCGCGCGGCGCTGGAGCGAACCTTCGACAAGTACGCGCGCGAGATCGGCGCCCGCCACAGCGAGGCCAGGCAAGGGGTGGGCTACACCGCGTACGAGCTGCGCAACATCAACGCCTTGCTGCTGCTCGGCCGCAAGGCCGAGGCGCTGGACGTGCTGACGTCGATGACGCGCGACCAGCGGCCGCCGGCGTGGAACCAGTGGCCCGAGATCAGCTGGCTCGAGCCGCGCGAGGGGAACTTTCTCGGCGACCTCCCACACACCTGGATCGGCTCCACGTTCGTCCACGCCGTCCGCACCATGCTGGCGCACGAACGCGAGCGCGACCGGTCGCTGCTGGTGGCTGCCGGCATCCCCTACGCGTGGCTCGAAGACGGCGAGGCGGTGGCCGTCCGGGACCTCCCCACGCACTACGGTCCGCTGACCTACCGGCTGCGGCGCCGCGAAGGTGGGGCGGTCGCCGTGGAGATTGCCGCTGGCACGCGTATACCGGAGGGCGGAATCGTCGTTGCGGCGCCTACCTGCTTCCAGAGCGGGGAGGGACGCTGCGGCGCCCGCGTGGTGCAGGCCCGGATCCAAGGGGCCGCGGGCGAAGTACGACACCACGAGCCACGCAAAGGCGAGTTTTTCCAAGCCGAGGCCGTCGTCCGGGCTCTGCCGGCCACGGTCGTCTTCGAATACGCAACGGGAGAGAGGCCCAAACCATGAAAGAGCCCGCGCGCACCTCCGAAGGCGTTCTTGCCGCCACCGCGCCGCCTCTTGCGCGTACCAACGACGTGGCGCCGCACGGTCGCGTGCTCTCCAACGGGCGCTATTGGACGCTGGTGACCGGCGCCGGCACCGGCCTGTCGCAGTGTGGACCCATCGCGGTCACACGCTGGAGCGGCGACCGCACCTGCGACCGCGACGGCGTGGCCATCTACCTGCGCGATCTCGACACCGGCGAGCTGTGGTCGCTCGGGGTGCAGCCGATTCCCGACGCCACCGGCGCCACCACCGCCAAGGCGGGCATCGGCAGCGTCGTCCTGGGGCGGCGCGCCTATGGGATCGACGCGCAGTGCCGCATCGGCGTGGCCACGGGCAGCGATGCCGAGGTTCGGTTGCTGTCGGTCAAGAACCGCTCGCAGCGCATGCGCCGCATCGAGCTCACCGCCTATGCCGAGATCGTCAACGGCTGGCGCGGCGCCGATCTTGCCCATCCGGCCTTCGCCAAGCTGTTCGTGCAGACCGAGTACGAGTCGGCGGCCGAGACGCTGCTGGCGCGGCGCCGTCCGCGCGGCAGCGACGAGGTGCCGACGTGGGTGGGCGGCGCGCTGTTCGGCGCGGGCAACTTCGACTTCGACACCGATCGCAGCCGCTTTCTCGGCCGCGGGGCCAGCCTTGCGGCGCCGGCCATGATCGCCGAGGGCGCCCTGGCCAAGACCACGGGCAGCGTGCTCGATCCGGTCTTCGCGATGCGCCGGCGCATGACGATCCGGCAGGACCAGGAGATCTCTCTCGCGCTGGTGCTGGCCGCCGGCTACGACCGCGCCGCCGTGCTGTCGACGATCGCGGCGCTGCGCACCACGCAGGCGCAGGAGGCCGCGCTCAAGGAAGCCGAGCAGACCGAGCGCGAGCGGCGCAAGCGCAACAACCTGACGCCGGCGCAGGCCGAGATCGCGCAGGCGATCGGCGCGGCCATGCTCTACCAGCATCCCTCGCTCCGCGCCGCGGCCGAGGACCTGTCGCAGGCGCGCGGCGACAAGAGCCCCCTTGCCGCACTGAACGTCGGCGCCGACTCGCTGCTCGTGGTCATGCCCGCGCGCCACGCCGACCTCATGGGACGCGTGCGCGACGTGTCCTCGCGCGTTCGCTATCTGCGCGACCTCGGGCTGCCGGTGACGCTCGTGGTGCTGTGCGAGGACGCGGCATGCTCGGCCGAGGCCTGTCGCCTGGCCGGCGTGCTCGCCAATGCCGCCATCGTGCGCCGTCTGGCCGATCTCGGCGCCGAGGCCGCGCGTGCGCTTCGCGCGAGCGCGCACTGGCTGGCCGACGTCGAGCCGCGCGAGCTGGCGCGCGAAGCGGGGCAGGAAGCTCCGGCAAAGGCCAGGCTCGCGCGCGTTCGTGCCGGCGCGCGCGGCGAAGCGGCGGCGGGCGCGGATACGGCCGATGCCGGAGCGGCACCCAGCAAGCTGCTTTTCGACAACGGCTACGGCGGCTTTTCGGCCGACGGCAGCGAGTATGGGATTCGCGTCGGTGACGGAGCCGGCGCGGGCCTGCCTCCGGCGCCGTGGGTGAACGTCGTGGCCAACGACATGGTCGGCTTCATCGCCAGCGAGAGCGGAGCCGGCTACACCTGGGCGCGCAACAGCCGCCAGAACAAGCTGACGCCGTGGAGCAACGATCCCATCCTCGACCCTCACGGGCAGGCGCTCTACATTCGCGATCACGACAGCGATCGCTACTGGTCGCCGCTGCCGGGGCCGGCAGCCTCGGGCGCGCCGTGCGAGGTGCGCCATGGCTTCGGCTACACGATCTGGCGCCAGCGCTGCGAGAGCATCGATCAGGAGGTGTGCGCGTTCGTTGCGGCCGACGACCCCGTGCGCCTGCTTCGCATCCGGCTCAAGAACCGCGGCACCAAGCCGCGACGCCTGAGCCTGTATTCCTATGATCACCTCGTGCTCGGCGTCTCGCCTTTCGAGCACTCGCGCTTCGTGGTCACCGAGCGGGACGAAGCTACGGGCGCCCTGCTGGCGCGCAATCCCCTCAGCGAGGATCACGGCGTCGCTCTTGCGTTCGGCGCCGTCGTCGTCTCGCCCTCGCCGGCAAGCTGGACGGCCGACCGCCTCGAGTTCCTCGGCCGCAACGGGTCGGTCGCGGCGCCGCGTGCCGTGACGACGGCGCAACCGCTCGCAGCCGCGGCCGGCGCGGGCCTGGACCCATGCTTCGCGTTCGAAACGCACATCAAGCTTGCTGCGCGTGCAGAAGCCGAAGTCGTCGTGGCGCTCGGGCAGGTGCGCGCGCGCGAGCAGGTCGCCGAGCTTCTGGCACGCCTGAACAGCCCGGAGGCCGTCGAGCAGGCTTTCGCCGAGGCGCGGCAGGCCTGGCGCGACATCCTGACGAGCGTGCGCGTGGAGACGCCGTCCAAGCCGATGGATCTGCTGCTCAACGGCTGGCTGCTCTACCAGACGCTGTCTTGCCGGATGCGTGCGCGGGCGGCGTTCTACCAGTGCGGCGGCGCCTACGGGTTCCGCGATCAGCTGCAGGACTCGGCGGCGCTGGTTCATGCGCGGCCGGCGCTGTCGCGTGCGCAGCTGCTGCTGCACGCGGCGCACCAGTTCGCCGAAGGCGACGTCCTGCACTGGTGGCATCCGCCGGCCGATCGCGGCACGCGCACGCGCTTCTCCGACGATCTGCTGTGGCTTCCGTACCTGACGGCCACCTACGTCCACGCCACCGGCGACCGCGCGTTGCTGGACGAGAGCGTCCCGTTCGTGACCGGACACCTGCTGGCGGACGGGCAGGACGAGGCCTATCTGGACGCGGATCGCAGCGACCAGACCGCCTCGGTCTACGATCACTGCGTGCTCGCGCTCGACCGTTCGCTGGTTGTCGGGGCGCACGGCCTTCCGCTCATGGGCACCGGCGACTGGAACGACGGCATGAACCGCGTCGGGCGCGAGGGCCGCGGCGAAAGCGTGTGGATGGGATTCTTCCTGTCGGTGATCCTGCAGGCCTTCGCGCCGATCTGCCGCGCGCGCGGCGACGAGGAGCGCGCGGCGCGCTACGAGTCGCACCGCCAACATCTTGCCGACGCGCTCAACGACGGCGGCTGGGACGGAAGCTGGTACCGGCGCGCCTACTATGACGACGGCTCACCGCTCGGCTCGGCCGCCGACGAGGAGTGCCGCATCGACGTGCTCGCGCAGGCGTGGGCCGTGCTTTCCAAAGTCGCTCCTCCCGAGCGCGCACAATCCGCCATCGCCGCAGCCGAAGAGATGCTCGTGGACCGCAACGCCGGCATCATCCGCCTGCTCACCCCGCCTTTCGACAAGACGGCGCGCGATCCCGGCTACATCAAGGGATACGTGCCCGGTATCCGCGAGAACGGCGGGCAGTACACACACGGCGCACTGTGGCTCGTGCGCGCGCTGGCCGAGATGGGCCGGCGCGAAACGGCGCTCGAGCTGTTCGAGATGATCTCGCCGGTGGCGCACGCTGCCAGCGCCGAGGCGGCCCGCCTTTACAAGGTGGAGCCATACGTCGTAGCCGCCGACATCTACGGAGTCGCTCCGCATCTCGGGCGCGGCGGCTGGACCTGGTACACCGGGTCCGCCGGCTGGATGTACCGCATCGGCCTGGAGACGATCCTCGGACTTACCATCGAAGGCGGTGATACCCTGGTTCTGCGGCCGGCGGTGCCGGATTCGTGGCCGGGCTACAAGATCAGCTACCGCACCGTCGGCGCCGGCTCACGCTACGAGATCGAGGTGGATGCGTCCTCGGGCAGCGCCGCCGCGGTCGTGTCGGTGACCGCCGACGGGCGCGAGCTCGCGCCGCAGGACGGCGCCGCGCGCATTCCGCTCAAGCAGGATGGGAAGCGGCACAAGGTGAAAGTCGTGCTGGGGTGAGAACGAGGGATGGGGTCGGGCACCGGTTTCACGGAAAGGCCGTGAAAACGTGCCAGACCCCGATGCCTACTCCTCGATCTGGCAGGGATCGAGCGTGGGGTCGAGGATTCGCACCGCCTTCGGCGAGACGTTGCCCATCAGGCGCGGCTTCTTGTCGTCGCTGCGATAGGTGATCTCGTTGACGCCCTTGTCGGTGCGGATGAGGCCGCCGGAGGCCAGCGTCATCTGCTCACGCACCTTGAAGAGGTTGTCTCCGCCGACCGAGTTGTTGTCGATCTCGGCGTCAGGCCCGATTTTCAGGTTGCACGTCCGGAAGTCGAAAGTGGTGTTGTTGCCGGGCTCGTTGCCGCGGCTCTGAATCAGGCCGTTCAGCTCGAGATCGGCTTCCACGTCCATGATCAGGCGCCCGCCCGCGCTCTCGGCCGTTCCGGAGACGTCGATCTCCGAATCGTCGGTGAACAGCGTCGGACCGTCTCCGAACAGGAAGAACCCGCCGCCGGTGACCTGGAAGGCCTGGTGTCCGGAGACGCGCGCGCTGACGGTGCCTTCGAACAGCGTCTGGCCGCGCACGCCGAACTCCACGACCCCGCCGTTGCCGTTGGGGCCGCCGTTGGCGACGAAGTGGGCGCTCTCCTGCACGTTCAGGTTGCGTCGCGTCTCATAGGTCTGGCGGCCGCCGAAGCCGGAGAAGTTGTTGTTGTCGAGGATGCCCGTCGTTTCGATCTGCGGACCGTCGCCGGGGCCGCTGATGCGAAGGTCGCGCTTGGCCACCATGTGCACGTAGCCGCCGAAGCGGGCGCCCTCCATGCCGTTGACCTGGATGGTTCCATCGACGTCGATGTCGCGCCCGCTTCGCACGGTGACGCCTCGCATGCTGGAGGTGATGCCGGTGGCGGTCGTGGCGATGTCGATGAGGCCGCCGCCGCAGTCGATGTGCCCGCCGAGGTCCACGTCGAGCCGTGAACGCAGCTGCACCCGGCCGCCCGGCGTGCCGGTGCAGACCACGTCCGACTCGAAGTCGATGCCGCCGGCGCGCGAGCGCAGGCTCAGCGTTCCTCCGCCGGTGCGTCCGGTGCTGTGCAGGTCGACGTCGCCGGTGAACGTGATGTCGCCGTAGGCTTCCATGCGCACGACTGCCGGCTTGTCGGAGCTGCCGGCGATCTCGCCGTTCATGACGATGACGCCCTCGCCGACCGAGCAGGAGCCGAGCTGGCAGTCGGCGTTCTCGTCGCAATAGAAAGGCTCATCGCCGCTGCCCTCGCAGGTGAAGCCGGGAGCGCAGGTGTCGGCATTGCAGTCGGCGTCACTGTCGCAGCGCTGTTCGAGGTTGAGCGAGCAGCGGTGGTGGTTGCAGGTGCCGTTGCTGCAGTCGCCATCGGCTTCGCAAAGGCGAAGCGGGTTGGCGGCACAGCGGCGCGAGCCGCAGTCGCCGAGGTCGCAGCCTGCGTCGCCCATGCACTGGCGCTCGCCCAGCTCGCACTCACGGAACGCACGGATGTTGACGGTCCCGCTGCGCGAGTGGCTGGCCCCGCGGCCGCGCGAATGGATCGCCGGCCCGTCGCCGGCGTCGACGATGAAGGAGCCGCTCTCGATGGTGGCCTCGCCCAGCCCGAAGGCGAACTGGCCGGCGCCGGTGACGTGAACCGTGCGGGTGCCGAAGTCGAGCTTGCTGCCGCGCGCCACCTCGACCCTCTCGTCGACCACGCACGGATCGGCGGAGATCGGACAGACGTCGTCGGCCGAGTTGGCCAGGATGTCGGCTGCGGATGCTCGAGGAGCGGCGGCGGGTGCCGCAGCCACCAGAGCAATGAGACAGAAACGAGCCAGATTCCCCTTCGCGCGCGTCAGCATGCCGCACGCTACTACTCGGTTCGCCAGGGCGTCAAGCGTGCAAGCACGTGCACGCGCAAAGAAACGCACGTCGTGCAGCGATGCCAGCTCGCACGAAGCTAGCGGATGGCCGTTCCGTCCTCGCCGAAGAAGTGCAGCGCATCCTGCTGCATCGCCAGACCGACTCGCTGCCCGTGCCCCGGTGCGTGCGCTCCGGACATCCGTGCGATCACGCGAAATGGCGGTTTTCCCCTGGAATCCGCAGCGATCGCTGCATGCACGAGAGTCTCGTGTCCGAGCAGCTCGACGTGCTCGACCACCGCTTCGACGGGCGCGCCAGCGGCGTCGACGACTTCGAGCGCTTCGGGACGCACGCCCAAAGTTTTCGTACGTCTTAAATCTTCAGCGACGGGGCGGCCACCGCCATCGAGCGTGAATGCGCAGCCGCCGACCTGCACGCGCAGGCTGCCGCCGTCGGCGCCGACGGCGGCCGGCAGCAGGTTCATCGGCGGATTGCCGATGAAGCCGGCGACGAAGGCGTTGGCCGGCTTCTCGTACAGCTCGGCCGGCGGCGCCACCTGCTGGACGCGGCCGCGGTCGAGCACGCACACGCGATGGCCGAGCGTCATCGCCTCGACCTGATCGTGCGTGACGTAGACCATGGTGGTGGCGGTGCGCTTCTGCAGCTCGCCGATCTCGGCGCGCACCTGCACGCGCAGCTTGGCGTCCAGGTTCGAGAGCGGCTCGTCCAGCAGCGAGACGCTGGGCTCACGAACCAGCGCCCGCCCCATCGCCACGCGCTGGCGCTGGCCGCCCGAGAGCTGGCGCGGCAGGCGGTCCATGAGCTGGCCGAGACCGAGCAGCTCGGCGATGCGGTCGACGCGCTCGGTCATCTCCGTCCTGTCCATGCGTCGCATCCGAAGCGGGAACTCGAGGTTACGCCTCACCGTCATGTGCGGGTACAGCGCGTAGTCCTGGAAGACCATCGCCACGTTGCGCTCCTGCGGCGACAGGCGCCCGACGTCGCGTCCGCCGATGACCACGCTTCCGCTGGTGGCCTGCTCCAGGCCGGCGATCACGCGCAGCAGCGTGGACTTGCCGCACCCCGAGGGCCCCACCAGCACCATCAGCTCGCCGTCCTCGATGGTCAGGCTGACATCGTCGAGGCCGCGAACCGAGTCCGCGTACTCCTTGACCAGATTTGCGCAGGCGACGTCGGCCACCGCCTACTCGAAGAATCGCTCCTCGCCGAGCAGGGCCAGCGCGGGCTTGATGTAGGGATCGGCCGCGAACAGGCGCGGAACGGCGTTCTGGGAGAGATGGTTGGCGACGGACAGGAACAGCATGGCCTGGTCGAGCTGGAGCAGGGAATATCCGACCTGACCATTGCCGGGGTCGACGGCGTCGTAGAAGCCGTATTCGCCGTAGATGTCGTAGCGGCGGGCCATGTCCATGAGGTTGTCGGCAGCATCGTCCGGAGCAACCGCAAGCGCCAGCGCCGCGGCGTGCGGAGTGACGATGCCCGCGGCATACCCGTGGGAGCCGAGCACCGGCACGCCGAACTCGCCGTAGCGCCCATCGCTCGGCGTCGACGACGGGGACATTCCCCAGACCGGAAAGCCGAGGACCTCGCGCGCGTACTCCTGCTGGATCATCGCGTGCGCCTCGCCGTTGGGACCGAGGCTCCTGGGCGCGTAGCGCTCTTCGTCGAGGACGAGGCGCGGCATGAGGGCCTCGAACATGCTGCCGCCCCAGGAAGGCACGTACTGTCGCCCCTGCCAGCGGAAGGTCGTCACGCGCATGGTCCGCCCGTCGCGCGCTGTGTAGGCCAGCTCGTGCGTGGTGGGGCAGTTGCCGTCGCTGCAGCGCGGCTTCATCGCCCGCTTCATGGCGTACCAGTGGTTGACCGGGGCATCGCCCTTGCCGATGGCGATGAGGCTGCCCAGGCGCGCCTCCGTATAAAAGGCGCCGTAGGTGTAGACCGACAGGACACCCTTGTTGACGTAGTAGCCGTGCGACATCTGCCGGGTGGTGCGGTCGTAGAAGTAGCCGAGGTCGATGCTGTCCAGGATCTCGTTGACGACCGGCGCCAGCTCCGGAAAGGCCTGCCGCGTCACGATGAGGCCCGCGACGAGCCAGGCCGTGTCGACGAAGGAGAGGAACGTGCTGGTCGCCTCGAGCGAGGTCGTGTCGTAGTAGTTGTAGAACTGGCCTTCGTGGCGCTCGAGGTGCCCGAGGGTGTCGAGGATCTTGGCGGCCTCGAACTGTGCGGCTTCGGTGCCGATCAGGTCGATGGCGCGCGCCGCGGCGATGCACGCCAGCTGCAGCCCGATCGAAGTCACGTTGACGTAGTCGCCGATGTGCGCGGCCAGCGGAGGCAGCGGCGAGCCCTCGAAGCGCACGTGATCGACGGGAAGCCCGCTCTCGTAGTCGGTCAAAGCCATCAGGCCGCGCCAGGTGTCTTCGGCAGTGCGGCGCAGGAACGCGCGCATCTGTCGCGGCAGGCCGCTGCGCGGCACGAGCAGGCGAGTCGGGTAGTCGCGCAGCCGTCGCTGGATGGCCAGGCGCGAGGCCGTGAAGCCGCCGTTCTGCTGTTCCCAGATCTTCTTCTGCGTCGGCTCCTGCTCGGTCAGCAGCCGTGGCGCGTTCGTGTCGATGATCTCGTGCGCGTCCGGACGCGCCGGGACCGTGGTGGAGGGCGTGGCGTTGGCGTCGTCGGGTACGTCGTCGGCCGAAACGGCCGAGGGATCCGCAGGCGCCTCCTCCTGCGCCTGTGTCGGTTCAGCCGGCGCAGGCTCGGCTGCCGCACCGATGGCCGGCTCCGCCTTCGGCGACGCCGGATCGATGGCTGGCTCGGAGGGCGCGAGCGGCTGGCTCTCGGCGATGCGGAGGAAATCGATGGCAAGCTGACGGGAGGCCTGGGCGGGCCGCGCCGCGACACCGGCAGCAAGCGAGCGAGGTACCACTGCCGACGCCGTCACGGTGTCGGCGGCCCCTGCCCTCGACGCACCGGCGCATACCAGTGCGATGGCAAGAATCCACTGCCTGATCATCCCGATGGACCGGCATGCGGTCCTCGTTTCTGATGCCCCCCGCACCGACGGTGTCCCCACCGACCGCAACCCGAACGATCCCGCCATGGCCACTCCATGAGGAGATGGCGAGATATCGGATAGGTGACACAGCGAGCCGCGCCGCGCAATGGACGAAAACCCCTGCCACGCCGCTCATGTGCGGAGCTGGGGCACATGAGGTGCCGCGCAGCGCGGCATTCGCCGCGCCATCGCCGCGCTGCCTGCTTCCGCAGCCTCGTCAGGGGTGTTATGCGAGGCCATGGGGCTGGAGCACGCGACCGTTCACGAAGACGCCGCACGCATCGCGCTGCGGCTTCCGCTGGGCGACGAACTGGCGCGTCTTCATCCAGGCGGATGCTTTCCGCTGATCGAGGACCCGTCGGCATCCAGCCGTTCCATCATCATCGGAATGTTCGTCCTGCGACCGGCGCGTCGCGGCTGGACCGCGCCGCTTCTGGAAGATGGCGAGCCGCGCAGCATGTACGAGGTCGAGGACTGGACGTTCAACGTCCGCGGCGTCGATGGCGGCTGGCTGATCGCGGGCGGCAATCCTTTGGACGCGTTTCGTCTGGCGCTGCAGTACGGGCTCGCGGATGCGGTCATCGTCGGCAGCAACACCGTCAGCAAGGAAGGCGTAGACCACGGACCGTATCGCGGCTACCTGTGGCAGCCCTACGGGCCGGTCCGGTGGCCGCAGGTTGCCAGAGCCGATCCGCACGTGCTCGACAAGATCCTCCGGCTGCGGCGGCTGTGGCAGGAGCGCGGCGTGCTGTCGCGGCGGCCGTACCCGGCGCAGATCGTCGTCTCCCAATCGGGCGAGCACAAGATGGGAACCGCCGACATCTTCGACGCACGCATCTTTCACGACCGCCATCCCGACGGCAGCGCCATCGAGGTGCTGGTGCTGACGAGCGAGGCAGGTGCCGAGAAGATGGCGGCGCGTGCACGCGGGCGCGGCCTCGGCGGCCGCTGCCACGACATGTTCGTTGCAGTCTCTCCCGAGGGCCGGCCTGCGGAGCTGGACATTGCCGCCGCCGCGCAGGTTCTGCGCTCACGCCACGACATCCGAATCGCCAACCACGACGGAGGCGCCACCGTGCTGTCGAAGTTCAGCGAAGCGGGCGTCCTGCCGCAGATGAACCTGACGTTGATGCGCGGCCGCTCGGTCTACGACGTCCTTTCCACCACCGACCGCCTTCCGCTGAACGAGCGCGAGCGATTCGCTGCCGAGTTCGATCAGCGGCGCCAGCTGTTCTGGTCGGGCGATCACAAGCTGCCGGCTGCGCTTCGTCCGGCGTATGTGGTCACCGACGGCGGGGACGCGGCGGTGGTGACGTTCGACGCGCGCGCCATCCGCGGCCTCTGAGGCGGCGCCGCGCTTCGCCGGCGCGTTGCGCCGGCACGCCGCAGCGCTGCCGCGTCGCCCGAGCCGGCAGCCGGCGCACGGCCGCAGGCGTCAGCTCCCGGCCCACACCGGGTCGTTGCGCATCGAGGCCATGAGGTCGACAAAGCACGCCTCGAGCACGCGCGCGAGGTCGGCTTCGCTCGGTGTGCCGCCGAGCTTCATCGTCTTGCTGCAAGCGTGCCGCTCGGGCTTTCGGCGCTTGGCGCCGGCGGGCGGTGCCACTTCGAAATCCACTTCGATGCGAGCCGTGACGTTCCATCCGGTCGACGTCTGCGAAGCATCGATCCAGAACGTTTCGAGTTCCGTGCCCACCAGGCGTCCGTCCATCGCCGGAACGATGACGTGCCCGACCGCGCGTAGCTCGTCGCCGATCGCTTCGGTCAGGTAGTCGGTGGGCCGTCTGGTCATACGGATCGGAAACGCCTTGCCGTCGCGGGAGGTCATCACGCCGACGCGGGCCGTGTCGGCGCGCGTGTCGCTGACGACGGGGACGTGGAAGGCCTGCGGCGCCGAGACGCGCTCGAGCCTGGCATCGTGCGCCGCCCAGGACGGCAGGCTGATGACCGCCGAGTCACCGCGCGAGCGGATCGACAGCTCGCGCACGAGATCGGTCGCCAGCTGATCGGCCACGCGCATCCAGGTTGCCGTCGACATGTCGCCGGTGACGGCAACGGTGCGCTGGTGGACCATCGAGCCTGCGCCGGCGCCGTCGCGCACCGACGAGACCAGTTCCACCACGCGAATGGGCATGCCGGCCGATGCATGACGGAAGGCCGGGGCCGGAGCGCGCAGCGTCGCGCGCACGTCGAGGGTGGCGCAGCCGGCGGTGCCCGCGGTGCACGACAGCTTCGCCGCGGCGATGGAATCGCGCAGCGCCTCGTTCAGGATTTCCCTGGCGTCGCCCTGCACGCGGAAGTCGGCGTCCACGCGCGCGAGCGACAGCTTGCTTCCGCTGATGGCCGGCGGCGGGCCGGTGACGGTGGCCGTCTTCTGCGGCGCGCACGCGGCAGCCGCCGCCATGACGACGAGCACCGCCGCGGCCCCTCGCAGGTGGCCGGCGTGTTCCCTTGCGGTCGGTCCCATCATCCTCGCTGCCTCCTCTCCGAACGTAAGAGAACTCCGGTTTTGTGCCCGCGAGCCGCGGCGTGCAAACTCCGCGTCTGCACAACGTCGCCGCTGCCGCGGCAGCAGAGCCGCGCTCGGAGGAGCCCCGACCATGGCCGACTACGACGACACCATCTTCGGCAAGATCATCCGCGGCGAGGTCCCGTGTCACCGGGTCTACGAGGACGACCACGTCCTGTCGTTCCTCGACGTCAACCCGATCTCCTTCGGGCACACGCTGGTGATTCCGAAGGAGGCCAAGCCGTTCCTGCACGAGCTCGGGGATGAATCGGCCGCCGCCATCGGCCGCGTGCTGCCGCGCCTCTGCCGCGCGGTGATGAAGGCGACCGGGGCGATGGCCTACAACATCCTGCAGAACAACGGGCACATGGCGCACCAGGCCGTCATGCACGTGCACTTCCACATCATTCCGCGCTACGAGGAAGCCGGGCTCGGCATCGGCTGGTCGCCGAGCAAGCTGTCGGCCGAAAAAGCAGGAGAGCTGGTCGCTGCGCTCAGCGCGGCGCTTGCCGCCGAGTGATCAGGCGCCGAGGGTGACGAGGACCTGATCGAGCTCCGCCAGCGCGGCCGCCGGATCGGGCTCGACCAGATGCGCGCGAATACCGAGCTCGCGCGCCGCGCGCACATTGCCCTCGAAGTCGTCGAAGAACATCGCTTGATGCGGCTCGATGCCGAGCCTCTCGAGCGCATGGCGGAAGATGCGCGGGTCGGGCTTGCGATAGCCGACGAACGAGGAGTCGACGACGAAGTCGAACAACTCATCGACCGGCACCATCGCCCGCCACGCGTCCTGGAACTCGCGGGCGTTGTTGGTGATGACGGCGGTGGGAATGCCGGCGGCGCGCAGCCGCCGGGCGCGGGACGAGAACGTTTCGCGCGGCCCCGTCTTGCTCCCCAGCGCCGCGAGCACCTTGAACAGATCGGCCTCGAAACCGTGCTGCTGGCCGAGATCGAGAATCTGGCTGCGTGCGTCGGTCAGCAGGATCTCGCCGCGCTCGAGCCTGTGCCAGGGATGGTCGGTGTCCTGATCGTAGGGACCGAAGACCGTGGTGAGCATCAGGTGCGGGTCCACACCGATCTCGCGTCCGAACTCGCGCGCGGCCTCGAACGGCGATTCGGTGAAGACGCCGCCGAAGTCGAACAGCACGGCCCTGGTCTGCGGTGCCGCGTCGGTCACGTGTTCATCCCGCCGTCGACCACCAGAGTCGAGCCCGTAGTGTAGGGCGACAGATCGCTGACGAGGTACAGCACGGATCCGACGATCTCTTCGGGCTCGGAGATGCGCTTCATCGCCGTGGCCTCGCTCATCAGGCGATGGAAGTCGGTGCCCTCGGTGGCCTTGACCATGTCGGTGTTGACCGGCCCGGGCGCCAGCGCGTTGACGCGCACGCCGAGCGGCGCCCACTCCAGCGCCATCACCCGAGTCAGCGCATGCAGCGCCGACTTGCTCGAGCAGTACAGGCCGATGGTGGGACCGGGACGGAACGCGCCGACCGAGACGACGTTGACGATCGCCCCACCGCCGTGGTCGGCCATCCACGCAGCCGCCCGGCAGGCCAGATGCAGCGGGCCGCGCACGTTGATGGCGTAGATGCGGTCGAACAACTCGGGCGTGCCGGCAATGAGCGGGCGCGCGGCGGGACTCGTCGCGGCGTTGTTGATGACGATGTCGACGCGGCCAAGCTCGGCGATGGTCCGCTCGAACAGCGCGTCGATCTCTTCGGTCCGGCCCATGTGGCAGGACGCGGCCAGCGCACGGCGGCCGAGGCTGCGAACGTCGCGCGCCGCGTCCTCGCAGCTCTCGATCTTGCGCCCGGCCAGCGCGACGTCGGCGCCCGCACGCGCCAGCCCCAGCGCAATCGAACGGCCGAGCCCGCGGCCGCCCCCGGTGACGATGGCGACCCTGCCGGAAAGATCGATGCCGATGCTCATGGGTTCTTCCACGGTCGCCGCCGCCGCCGGCCCGACAGAGCAGGCCGGCGGCGTGCGCAGCGATCAGGGAACCAGCCCCGGCTCGCTGGCGCAGTCCACGACGGTGACGACGCAGTCGCTGCCGACGTCGAAGCTGCCGTAGTTGGCGTCACCGGTGTGCACCGATCCCAGCGTCGCCGCCGTTTCCGGGTTCAGCGTCGCGTTGATGTTGCCGTTGGTCGCATCGCAGTTGAAGGTTGCATGGATGTTGATCACGGTGCCTTCGGCGTTGACGGCGGCTGCGCCCTGGACGACGCCGGTGCCGCAGGCACGGCCATGCAGGCCTTCGGACTTCTTGGCCTTCTTCGGCAGCTTGCCGCTGAAGCGGAAGAATCCGAGGTCACCGGAGAGGTCGCACGATCCGCCCGAGAACTGCAGGCAGAAGTCGCCGGCCAACGCGGAGGCCGGAGCGAGGACGGCCGCGCTGAGCGCGGCCGAGGCCACGACGGAGAGAATTTTTTTCATGATGTTTCCCCAAGCTTGAATGTCGCGGGCATTACCCGCGCGCTGGCTTCCTAGCCTTCGGCTGTCTCTGCCGCAACGCGATGACTGCACCGTCCCTTAACGCTCGTGTAAGGGGACGGGATCCGCGCGCGTCGCTGCCCAGCTCTTCGTCGAGCTGAGCGAGGCGACGCAAACTGTCGCGCAATTCACGGGCCGGAACGGCGCCGCCGGCCGCACGGCAGAAGTGCGTGCGGCAGCCGAACGGCCGCGCATCGTAGACCGTGCACGTCGTCTCGTCGGCGGCCAGGAACGGGCACGCACCATCGCTGCGATGAGGCGGGATGCGCCGGCCGCTTGCAGCCACGTGCTCGAGGAGCAGGTCGAGCTCCGCCTGCGTCACGTGCGGCTCACGGCCCGTCAGCGAGAACCGACAGCAGCCGGTCGAGCGCGTGCAGTCGCGCGGCGGCAGCGACCGCTCGGCTTGCGCGTAGATCGCCAGCAGCTCGTCGCGTCGCTCGCGGGCGGTCCTCATGCGCGTGCCGGGACGGAGCGCAACAACGGTGTCATCGGCGATTTCATGGCCCTGGTTTGGCGATGACGGGCGCTGTGAGCAACCGCACGGCGCGCCGGTGGCAGCTGCGGCCTTGCGGCAGCGTTGACACCGCGAAGCGGCGGCGAAACAAACGCCCGCGGCCGCACCGGTCCCACACGCGGCCTCCAGGAGCGCGCTCATGAGCGAGGTCCCAGCGTCCGGACACCCCCTGCCTGTCGTCGAGTTCCTCAAGCTCGGCAAAGGCGGCGAGCCGTATCTGGAGGGCCAGCGCTGCGGGGCATGCGGCGCCGTCTTCCTCGGCACGCGCACCGTATGCTCGAAGTGCGGAGCGCGCGGGAAGCTGGAAGCCAGACGGCTTGCGGAGCGGGGCACGCTCTACGCCTACTCCATCGTCCACCGCTCCTTCCCCGGAGTCGCCGTTCCCTACGTCTCGGCCATCGTCGATCTGGAAGGAGGCGGCACCGTCAAGGGCAACCTGGTCGATGTCGAGCCCGACCCGTCCAGGATCCGCTTCGGAATGCCGGTCAAGGTCGTCTTCCGCGACGCGCTCGGCCGCAAGGACAAGGATGGCAATTCGTATCTGAGCTACTTCTTCGTTCCCGATGCGGCCTGAAGGGGAAACACGATGAGCGACGTCTACGTAATCGGCACCGACATGATCCGCTTCGGCCGCTATCCCGAGCGCAGCGTTCCCGAGCTCGGCGCCGAGGCGGCCCTGCTTGCGCTCGACGATGCCGGGCTGACCATCCAGGACATGCAGGCGCTGTATTGCGGCAACCTCTATCAGGCCAACGCGATGGTCGGGCAGCGCATTCTCCAGCAGATCGGCCAGACCGGCATTCCCGTCGTCAACTGCGCCAACGCTTGCGCCACCGGCGCGACGGCATTTCGCGAGGCGTGGATGTCGATCAAGGCCGGTCTTCACGACGCCGTCCTGGCCGTAGGCGTCGAGCAGATGGGAAAGGGCCTTCTCGGCGGCGGAGGCGGCGGCAGCGGCATCTCCAAGGAAGGCCTGCTCGGCTCGGGCACGATGCCGGCCGTCTTTGCCGAGGCCGGCATGGAGCACGCGCGCAAGTACGGCACGACTTTCGAGCAGTTCGCCAAGGTCTCGGTCAAGAACCATCACCACTCCACGCTCAATCCCAAGGCGATGTATCAGATGGAAACGCCGCTCGAGCAGGTGATGAACGCGGAAATGATCGCCTATCCGAACACCAAGCTGATGTGCTCGGTCAACGTCGACGGCGCCGCCGCCGCGGTTCTGGTCTCGGAGAAGAAGGCGCGCGAGCTCGGCATGAAGCGGGCGGTGCGGGTGCGTGCGTCGGCGCTGACCAGCGACCCGTGGAGCGAGCGCGACCTGGTCATGCCCGACGTCAACACGTGCACGCGTCTCGCTGCCAGGACCGCCTACGAGATGGCCGGCGTCGGGCCGCAGGACATCGACCTGGTGGAGCTGCACGACTGCTTCGCCACCGCCGAGATCCTTCACTACGAGAACCTCGGCCTCTGCGGCGAGGGCGAGGCCGGCCGCATGATCGACAGCGGCGAGACCGCCAACGGTGGCCGCATTCCGGTCAATGTCTCGGGCGGCCTGCTCTCCAAGGGCCATCCACTCGGCGCCACCGGCATCGCCAACATCTACGAGGTGACCACGCATCTTCGCGGCGAGGCCGGAGCGCGGCAGGTGCAGGGCGCACGGCTCGGCATGACGCACGTCATCGGTCTGGGCAGCGCCTGCGCGATCCACATCCTGGAGAAGGTGGGCTAGCTCCGGGCGCGCACGCGCTGGTCGTGGAGAATGCCGCGCCGGAACAGGAGCCGCTTCGGAACAGGAGGTGTGCGTCCCCAGCACGCTCGCCGAGCAGGCGCCGCCCGGGCAGGTCAGGACGTGGCTGCCGCCCATGAGCGCCATTCCGGACCTGACGCGGCCAATCTTCGGGATGACAAGCGGGACCTGCTCGGTTATCTTTCGCCGGCTTCGAGGATGTTCCGCTGCGGCTGGGGAGCTTTGGCGGCGGACCATCAACTACCCGCGAAAGAGGGCTGCAGGAGATGGGGACGCCGTCGGTCTCGGTACTGATACCGGTTTACAATGGAGAGCGCACGATCGCCGGCTGCATCGACTCGGTGCTGGCCCAGCAGTATCCGCGCCTCGAAGTGGTCGTCGTCAACGACTGCTCCACCGACCGAACCGCGGAGATCCTGCGCCGCTACGAAGGGCGCGTTCGCGTCTTCACCAATGCCAGGAACTCCGGCATCGCCGCCACCTACAATCGCGCCATCCGGGAGGCGAGCGGCGACATCGTCCTGACCGTCGCCAGCGACTGCATCCTCCTGTCCCCCGACTACGTCGAGCGCATGGTCCGGCATTTCGACGACCCGACCGTCGGCGCCGTGGTGGGAAAGTCGATGATGCCCGAATGGGACCGCGCGCCCTGGCTCGAGCGCGTGTTCACGCGCCTGAACATCCTGGACACGAACTGCCCGGATACCGGCGCGCACGAAGTCAACTTCGTCGAGCTGCGCTGTGACGGCTACCGGCGCCAGCTCCTGATCGACGTCGGCGGCCTGAACGAAGACCTGTTCCGATCCAACGAGGACCAGGATCTTTCGATCCGCATCGCCAGGCGCGGTGCGCGCCTGCTTCAGGACAACTCGCTCGAGTTCGAGCTCGGCTTCGGCGGCACCGAGGACACGCTCGGCAAGCTGCTGAGCAAGCAGACGCAGTATGCGCGCGGTCAGGCCTACATCGCCGTGAACTACGGCGTCGGCTCGCGCAACGGGCTCTGGACCAACGAGAACCGCCGGATGCGCGCCGTCCACCGCATGTCGCAGGTGGCCACGCTGCCGATCCTGGTGGCGACGGCGCTTGTGGCTCTGGCCTGGCCTGGGGCGGCGGCGGCAGTGCTGGCGATGCTTCTTGTGACCAGGCTGTGGTGGTACGCGCGGCTCGCGCGCGACCTGAAACCGGCCGAGCGCCTCGCGGCGCTGGCATTGGGACCGGTCTGCGACGTTCTCTATTCCTTCTCGTTCTGGACCAGTGCCGTCGGCTGGATCGCCAGCGGCAAGGCGGCTTTCAATCGCCGCCAGGTAGGTCACCTGGAGATCGCAAGGCCAAGGGCGTAGCGCGCTTTGGAATCCTCGCAGCGACTTCGGGAAGTCGCGTGGTTCCTCGCGGCCGCGCTGTCATGGGCGGCCGTGGATGTCGGGCAGGCGGCGGCGACCAGCGGCGGCATCGGCATCACGCGTCTGGCGGCGCTGACCCTGCTGCTCTACGCGCTGCTCGGTCTGGCGGCCGCTGCCGTGGCGGTTCCGCTGCTGTCGCGAGTCTTCCGGCCTCATGCCTTTCCGGCTGCGGCGCTCGCCACGGCCGTCTTCGGCATCGGCGCCCTGCTCGTGCTCGGCTACGTCAACGTCGCCTTCCTGCCATCGATCACCAATCCGATCTCCATCGCCGCCAATCTGGCGCTCGTTGCCGTGATCGCCGCCGGCTGGCTCGCGGCCGCGCGAGCGCGACCGCTGGCGCGCGTGCAAGGCAGCGCGGCAGTGGCCGCCGTGGTCGGCGCCATCGCCGTGGCGGCGACGTTCGTCGTGGCGATGCCGGCGGCGGGCGTGGCCGGAAGCGCGCTCGGCGCGCGCAGCACCGCCTCCCCGAGCATGCCCAGCGTCTTCGTCATCGTGCTGGACTCGCTGCGCGCCGACCGCACCTCGCTGTTCGGACGCACGGACCGCCTGCTGCCCAGGCTCGAAGCCTTGATCGAGCAGTCCGCCGGCTACTCGCGCGCCTACGTGCAGTCGTCCTGGACCAAGCCATCGGTCGGCTCGCTGTTCACTTCGCTGTTTCCGAGCTCGCACGGTGCGACGCTGCGCACCGGGCGCCTGGCATCGGGAGCCACGACGCTGCCCGAGCTATTCGCGCGCGGCGGCTATGCCACCGCCGTCTTCTCGTCCAATCCGTGGGTGTCGCCGGCCTTCGGCTTTCACGAGGGCGTGGGGCATTTCGTGGAGTCCGAGCGCGAAAGCTTCACCCGGCTGATCACGCTTCACCGGTTGCTCAAGATGGCCGACAAGGCGCTGCCCGGCGATGCGATCCGTCTTTCCCTGCAGAAGCTCGAGCGCGGCTTCGGTGTCAGCGAGGCGCACCGTTCCAACTGCCTGCGAGATGCGTGGCTGGTCGATCAACTCGAGCCATGGCTCGAACAGGCCGGGCCTGGACCGTACTTTGCCTACTTCCATCTGATGAGCCCGCACATTCCCTACGATCCGCCGGGCGTGGCGCATGAAGACTTCCCCGACGACGAGCAGGTGGCTTTGCAGCGCGTGACGACGCCGCTTCCCGAGCCGCGCCGCCGGCGCCTGATCGAGCTGTATGAGCAGGCCAGCGTGCACGGTGACCAGATGCTCGGCCGCATTCTCGACATCCTGGAGGCGCGCGGGATGGCGGCCAACTCGGTCGTGGTCGTCACCGCCGATCACGGCGAGGAGTTCCACGAGCACGGCGCCTGGGGTCACGGCAACTCGCTCTACGACGAAACGATCCACGTGCCGCTGGTCATCCGATCGCCCGGCCTTTCGCCGCGCCGCATTGATGCGCCGGTGATGCTGGTGGACGTTCTGCCGACCCTGTCGGTCCTTACCGATGCGCAGACCATGCCGGCTCCCGCCGAGGCGCAAGGCGCCGACATCCGCGCGCCTGACGCGGCGCGTCCGGCGTACGCCGAGCTGACGCGCGAGGGCGGTCTGGAGTCGCACGCGCTGATCCGCGCCAGCCAGAAATACATCGAGACGGTGAAAAGCCTCGGCGAGCCGCTTCAGCACGAGCTGTACGACCTGGCGCGCGATCCTGCGGAGAAAAGCAGCCTCGGCAGCGCTGCGCAGGCCGACTGGGCCCAGTCACTGGCAGCGCTTCGGCGGCAGGCGCAGGCGACACGCTTCGAGAGCGACGCCGCCGAGATCGACGAGGATGCCGAAGAGCGCCTGAGGGGTCTCGGCTACCTCAACTGACACGATCCGAGGCGGGCAGCCGGGTAATCGCCTTGACCCAAGGTCGGGCGGCAACGTACAAGCAGCGCGGGCTCGCCCCGCGCCTGTCCAAGAAGCTCACGTAGCCACCGATACGGCGTCGCCGGTCGTCTCCACGACCGCAGGCGAGAAGGGAGGAGGAACCACATGCATGCATTCGAGTTGCGCGCGGCGCTGATGGCCGCAGCCGTGGCCCTGTTCGCACAGGCACAGACTGCCGGCGCGGTGGTCTTCACCTCTCAGGAAGCAAAGTGCGCGGCGACGCTGGCTAAGTCGATCGAGAAGTATAACGCCGCGATTCTCAAGGAAGTCTCGCGCTGCCGCGCCGACGACATCTCGGGCAAGGTCGACGACGACGACGCATGCGCGACGCTGTCGCAGAAGAGCATCGACAAGCTCTCCAGCGCCGAAGCCAAGATGATCGCGTCGGTTGCCAAGGCGTGTCGGAGCGTCTGCAGCATCTCCACCGACAAGCCCTGCATCAACGACGTGACCTGCCCGCCGAACAACGACAACGCCGAGCGCTGCTCGGGCAACGGCGGCACCAACCGCTTCAACGTCAGCAAGCTCGGGTTCCCCGGTCCCTACTGCGGCTCCATCCTCGAGGAGGCGCTGGGGCGGCGGTCGCTGCAGCTTCCCACCGACATCGGTCTCTGCACGGCCGACCTCACCGAGAGGCTCGCCGATGACGTCGTCGAGAATCTTTACGGGGATCTGGACGAGACCTCCGGCGTCTCCGCCGACGCGCAGAAATGTCTGTCCGCCATCAGCAAGGCCACCAGCAAGGCCCTCGGCAAGGTCCACGCAGCCGCTGCCCGATGCCGCAATTCGCGTCAGGCAAACCCCGTCTGCGACGGCGGTAGCAACGACGGTGAGGCCTGCGCGAACGACAGCGGATGTCCGGGCGGAGGAAGCTGCGGCCTCGACCCCGACGATTGCCTCGCGGATGCCACGGTCGCTGCGGCTCTCCAGAAGGAGCGGGACACGCTGAGCGGCGCCATCGCCAAGTCCTGCACGGACGGTCACATCGTCGAGCTCGAGGGCCTCTGCTCGAGCGGCGGCACCATTCCGGCCGACGTCAGCGATGCGCAGGATTGCGTGTACGAAATGGTGCTCGAGGTCGCGGCCCAGCAGTTCGGGCCCTACAAGCACGTGTACACGACGTTCGGCATGACCGACGTCTCTCACCCCGCGTCGGCTTTCGGCTACTGCGGCGACGGCCTCGTCGACCAGGAGCGTAACGAGAGCAACCGCATCGGCGAGGAGTGCGACGGTGACAACGACGACGCCTGCGGCGGCGCAGCCTGTCTGCCTCCGGGCGATCTGTTCGAGTGCACCTGCGACAACGTCTCGCGCTATCGCATGGTCGTCGACGGCGAGGCGGTCGACAGCGACGCCGGCTGGACCGGCGATTCCCACGATGCCACGCACAACGACGGCTTCGGCTACACCGCCGATCTGACCGACTGCGACTGCTCGTCCTTCGACCAGGCCACCTGCGTCGGCTCCAGCACCGACCCCGTCTGCAACTTCAGCGCCGACATCGGCCCGCGCTGCACCAACAACAGGAGCAGCGAGGAGACCTGCGACGAGATCGGCGACGGCGACGGCGAGCCCGAAGATGCCGACTGCTTCGTCTGCGACGACAACAGTCTGAATCCCGGAACCTACTGCGCCGACGAAGATGAGAACGCCGACGAGACGGTGTGCCTTTCACAGTGCTTCAGCGACGCGACCGGGCTGCCGGTGGATCCGGTCCAGCCGTGCAACCGCCAGAGCGACTGCGACGATGGCGAGACCTGCAAAGGCCGCTGCGACGATACGCCCACGTGCGATGCGGAGCTGGAAGGAACGCCGTTGCCGCAGGTGGCGGCCGCGATCTCGGTCTGTATCGGCCTCGAGTACACCAGCGACCTGACCGGCACCAAGAACATGGTCACCGGCGAGTCCGAGCTGTTCTATACTTCGCGTTCGGTCGTGCATCTCGGTGAGGACACGACGCGGCCGTGCCCGATCTGTGCCGGCTCCTGCGTCGGCGGCGACAACGACGGCCTGTCCTGCTTCGGGCGCTGCAACGCCAGCGGCGACGAGTGCCTGCTCGACAGCGACTGCACGGGCCCCGGCGACTCCGAATGCATGGAGGCCGCCGACGACTGCCCCTCCGGCTCCTGTTCGCTCGATCTGCGCTGCTCCAGCGGGGACAACGCGGGCAGGTTCTGCCGACCCATGTCCACCACGCCGCTCGGCATCGTCTCGGCGGATTGTCCGCCGAGCCAGTCGTCCAACCTCTCGGGCGTGGGCGTGCAGCAGCCGTTCGGTGCCGTGACCACCGAACCGGTTTCGTTCCCTGCCGGCAGCGCGTGCTCGGATCCGGCGTGGTCCAACTTCACGTGTCCGTGCCCCGACGGCGGCTCGGCCACCAAGACCAAGCCGAACATCTGCGCGGCCACCTGCGATTCGGGCGTCAATGAAGGTCAGGCGTGCGCAGTCGTCTCCAACGGCAGCGGCACGATGACCAAGTGCGCCGGCGGTACCGAGGCCGGCGCCGTGTGCGACGAGGACGCGGACTGCGCCGGCGGCGGCACGTGCAGCGCCAATCCCACACAATGCACCGCCGGCGGCTCCTCTACGCTCGGCACGCCCTGCACGACCAACTCGCAGTGCGACACGAGCTCGGGCAGCGGCGACGGCGTATGCGGGGACGCATGTCCGGGCGGCCGTTGCCTGCCGCTTTGCTATCCACAGGGCCAGTGCGTCGGCGGCACTCGCGCAGGGCTGGAGTGCGCGCAGGACAAGGAATGCACCGGCGGCGGTGCCTGCGTGGTCAACGACAGCGAGGACGGCCTGTGTGCCAACGGCCCGATGAAGTGGCGCTGCACGGGCGCGGGCTTCACCACGCTGCCCTGCTCGCTCTTCGACGAGCACACGCAGAAAGGGTGCGAGGCCGGCGCCGACGGCGTGCTCGGCAATGACGACGACATCGTCGGCGCAGGCTTCTGCGAGCGACGTCCGCTCGACTGCTACGTCAACAACGGTGCTGCCGAAGGCTGGGACACGCTCAACGGCGGCGGCGACGCCAGCCAGGTCAAGCTGGTGTCGACGTTCTGTACGCCGCCCGCGAGCAATCCGGCGGTGAATTCGATCTCGGGGTTTGGGGGGCCGTCGAGGACGAGGAGAGTGGGGCAGGGGTACGTCAACGTCCCCTCGATCCCTTGACGGCGTAGCTTGGCGTTGCCGATTCAAGAGGCGCGGGGGGAGCGTCGCGATTCAAGAGGCGAAGGCCGTTCATAAACGGCCGATCGCTGCGTTGGACGCGGCGCCGTACGCTCCGACGTACAGGAAGTACGCCTCCGCGTCCGGCGCCGCGTCCGCCTTGCGCTAGGCCGTTTCTGAACGGCCCGTCTCAAGGGCCCTCGTTTCTTCCCGTCGTTGGGGTGCGAAGGGCGCTTCGCTGCTGCGCCTGACTTGGGCGCTCACCTTCATTCCCAACCGTCTTGGCTTTGGCTTGGCGAAGGTCGCTTCGCTGCTTCGCCTGACTTCGGCGGCTCACCTTCATTCCCAACTGTCTTGGCTTTGGCTTTGGCTTGGGCGAAGCGCGCTCGGCTGCTTTTCGTGGTGCTTTGGATTCTCGGCGGTGCGGGACTAGTAGCTGGGCAGACTCGTTGGCGAGGGGATGTATGCGGTTCCAAGGCAGGACGGTTGTCGTTACGGGGGCGTCGAGCGGGATCGGTGAGGCCGCAGCCGAGCTGTTTGCGCGCGAAGGGGCCAATGTGGTTCTGGCGGCGCGGAGTGCGGAGGCGCTGGAGGCGGTGGCCGCGCGGATTGCGGCTGCGGGCGGCGTGGCCATGGCGGTGCCCACCGATGTCAGCGATGCCAGCGCCTGCGCGGCGCTGCTGAGCACCGCCGAAAGCCGCTTTGGTGCGGTCCACATCCTCGTCAACAACGCGGGCTACAACTACCGCGGCTGTGTGGAAGAGGCGCCGGTGGAAGAGCTCGCTCGCATCGTCGACGTCAACCTCAGGGCTCCCATCGTGCTGACGCGCCTGGCGCTGCCGTATCTTCGGCGCGCCGGTCGCGCGGCGATCGTCAACGTCGCTTCGCTGGCGGGGCGCATTCCGCTTCCGGAGGAAGCGACGTACTCGGCAACCAAGTTCGGTCTGCGCGGGTTCACGTTCGCGCTGGCGGAGGAGCTCGCGGGCACCGGCATCACCGTCTCGGCCGTGTCGCCGGGGCCGGTGGAGACCGGCTTCATCCTCGACGGCCTCGAGCAGGTCCCCGACATCGTCTTCTCCCAGCCGATGAGCACCGCCGAGGACGTGGCCAAACTCATCCTGGACAGCGCCCATGACGGCGCCGCCGAGCGCACCTGTCCGCAACTGTCGGGCTATCTGGCCACGCTCGGCTATCTGATACCGCAGGTGCCGCGCCTCCTGCGCCCGTTGCTGACGTATCAGGGACGCGCCACCAAGGAGCGATACATCCGCGAGCGCCGCGCCGCCGGCGCGCGCTGAACGCGCTGCGATAGCGACTGCACTGCTCGAGCACGACGAGGTCTTCGATGCCCAAAGCCGTCAGAATCCACGAAACCGGTGGCCCGGAAGTGCTTCGTTTCGAAGACTTCGATCCCGGCGAGCCGGGGCCGGGGTGGGTGCGCATCCGTCACACCGCCATCGGCATCAATTTCATCGACACCTACCATCGCAGCGGGCTGTACCCGCTTCCGCTGCCGTGCGGGCTGGGGCTCGAAGCGGCCGGTGTCGTCGAGCAGGTCGGTGAGGGCGTCGAGACGTTGCGCGTCGGCGATCGCGTCGCCTATGGCACCGGGCCCATCGGGGCGTACTCGCAGGTGACGGTGGCGCCGGCCAACCGCATCGTCCCCATTCCCGCCTCCGTCAGCGACGAAACCGCGGCGGCGATGATGCTCAAGGGAATGACGGCCTGGTTCCTCCTGCGGCGCACGTACGAGGTGAAGGAAGGCGACACGATCCTCTTTCACGCGGCAGCCGGCGGCGTGGGCCTGATCGCCTGCCAGTGGGCGAAGCATCTGGGCGCGACGGTCATCGGTACTGCGGGCAGCGAAGAGAAGGCAGCGCTGGCACGCGAGCACGGCGCCGATCACGTCATTCTGTACTCCACCGAGGATTTTCCACGGCGCGTGCGCGAGCGGACGGGCGGGCGCGGGGTGCCGGTGGTCTACGACGGCGTGGGCAAGGCGACGTTCGAAGGATCGCTGGACTGTCTGGCGCCGCGCGGGCTGATGGTGAGCTTCGGCAACGCGTCGGGACCGCCTGCGCCGCTGGAACTGGGAATGCTCGCGCTCAAAGGCTCGCTGTACGTGACGCGGCCGACGCTGATGACGTACACGGCCGAGGATGCCGATCTTCAGGAGGCGGCGCGCGCGCTCTTCGACGTCGTCGGCCGCGGCCTCGTTCGAGTCGCGGTCAACCAGCGCTATCCGCTGTCCGAAGCGGCAGCCGCGCACCGCGACCTCGAGGCGCGCAAGACCACCGGTGCAAGCGTTCTGATTCCGTAGCCGCAGCGGCCGGCGCGTCGGTCTTCGGCGGCGCGCGGTGCAGCCGTTTTGCTCGCGACGTCTGTCGCGGCCACTGTGTCGGCGCGGGCCGCGGCCGCTGTGGCGGCCAGCTCTGCATCACTGCAACCAGAGCCCACGAGGAGCGCATCGATGGCAGGCTATATCGTCGATATCGAAGAGAAGACGCTGAAGAACGAGTTCTTCCGCCAGGTGCTGTTCACCGGGCCCAACAGTCAGCTCGTGGTCATGACGCTGCAGCCGGGCGAGGAGATCGGCATGGAGCATCACGACGGCATCGATCAGTTCATCCGCGTCGAGGCGGGGCAGGGCAAGGCGATCCTGGACGGACAGGAGACTTCGCTCAGCGACGGGTCTGCGGTGGTGATTCCCGCCGGCACCGAGCACAACATCGTCAACACCTCCACGGACGAGCCGCTGCGGCTCTACACGATCTATACGCCGCCCGAACATCCCGACGGCACGGTGCACCGGACCAAGGCCGAAGCGGACGAATACGAGAAGCACCACCACCACTGACGACGGGGCTCGAAGGACGGTCGCCGAGGGGGATTCCCGAGTACGCCGGCCGTCTCAGAAGCCGCGGCGCTCCAGCGCGTGCGCTACCCGCTCTCTGGCGGCTTCATGCTGCATTGGAAACGCGCGGAAGAAATCCGCGCGCGTCAATGCCGCGTTGCGGGCGCGCACGTCGCCGGCCCAGTACGCCGCGCGTGCGTCGTTGCCCGCCAGGCCGTGCGCTGCCACGGCGATCATCGGGATCAGCACGTGCGCGCCGGGAGCGCGGGCAGCGCGCTCGGCCCACGTCGCCGCTTCCGCATCCTCGCCGCGCACCATGTGGCTGAACGATCGGGTGCCGAGCATCGCGTAGAAGAGCGGATCGAGCGGGCTCAGCCGCATGGCCATGTCGACGTGTGCGCGGCCTTCGAGCCCGTGCCCTGCAAGCGAATCCGTCCACCCGAGCGCATAGATGCCCTGGGCATAGTTGGGGCTCATCGCCACGGCCCGCTCCAGCCAGCCGCGGCTGCGGTCGAGATCGCCGTCGAGCCAGTACGTGCGTCCCATCGTGAAGTTGACGAACGGGTCGAGCGGATCGAGCTCGACGGCGCGCTCGGCGAACTGGCGTGCCAGCGCCCGCTCGCCTTCCAGGTTCTCCGTATGGCGCAGGAACGCCGTCTGGAAATGCACGAACGACAGACCGCCGTGGGCGCGCGCAAAGCCGGGATCACGCGTGATGGCCTGCGCGAACAGCGCGGCAGCGATCTGGTTGTCGCGCTTGTTGAAGCGATACATGTGCTGCAGACCCAGGTGATAGGACAACCAGGCATCGAGATGCTCGCTGACGGCCAGGCGCGCCTTCTCGGCCTCGTGCAGCGGAATGCGGATCTCCAGCGCAGTCACCACACAGGAGGCGAGTCGTGCCCGCATCGCATGGACGTCATCGAGCGGGGCCAGCAGCTCCTCGGCCCAGACGACGCCGCCATCGACGGTATCGGTGAGCTCCACACGCACGGCCAGATGCGCGCGGCGGGCCAGCTCCAGCGTTCCCGACAGCACGTAGCGTGCACCGAGCAGGCGGCGGATCTCGCCGGCGTCCTCGTTGCCGCGCAGCCGGAACGACGACGCGCGCGCAATGACGAAGAGCCATCGCATGCGAGACAACTCGGCGATCAGCTCGTGCGGGATCGCCTCCGCCAGCGGCTCGTAAGCGCCCGGCGATCCGAGGAAACGAAAGGGAAGCACCGCAATCGACGGCCGCGATGCGTGTGCGGTCGCAGGCGAATCGCCGGTTGCCGCTTCGTCCGTGCTGGCTGCGCTCGCTACTGCACGGGCGCCTGCTGCCAACGCGTCGCCAGCGGCCGTCGCAGCGGCGGTTGAGGCGACGCCGGCTGTCGCGTCGGCGACCGCGTCCACCGATCCGCCCTGCCTCTCCGCGCGCACATCGCCGACGAAGCGGAACCCGCGCCCGTGCAGCGTCTTGATGAGTCGCTGCGCCTTGCCGTCGTCGCCGAGGGCGCGGCGCGCCGACTTGATGCGACTGGATAGGGCGGCATCCGAGATCGCCCGCCCGTCCCAGACCTTCTCGATCAGCTCGTCCTTGGAAACCATTCGTTCATGGTTCTCCAGGAGGAGGGCGAGCAGACGGAAGACCTGCGGCTCCAGCGGCCGCGCCTGTCCGGCGGCGCGCAACTCGACGGCGGCGGTGTCGAGCTCGAACTGGCCGAAGCGGTAGATCATGCGCGACGATACCGCATCCTCTGCGCCGCTCCCACGAATCTCCAGGCTTTCTCCAGGACCTCTCCAAGCTTGAACGGACGCTGTTCGGCTACACCGATACCACGGTGCCGGAGCGGTTCCGGCGCGACAGCCAGGAAGAGGAGCGCATCGTGAAACAGGAACGAACCGAGCTGCCGACGCGTCTGGGTGCGGGAGGGGTCTGCATCCAGGCGCAGGATTGGGCCGACTGGAACGTGGCGCGCATCCGTTTCCCGAAGGGAGCCGATGCGACGCCTCTGCTCGAGGGAATGCCGCAGGACCTCTGTCAGTGTCCGCACTGGGGAACGGTTCTGCAGGGTTCGATCCATGTCCGCTACGCCGACGGCACGCGCGAGCACGTGCGGGCCGGCGACGTCTACTACTGGCCGCCGGGCCACACGGTCTGGGTCGAAGAGGATTACGAGGCCGTCGAGTTCAGCCCGAGCGGGCCGATGGGCGCAGTGATCGATCATCTCAATGCCAAGCTCGCGGCGGTGTAGCGCGCTGCGAATCCTTCATCCGATCCGCCACCGCTGGTGGCCCCAACCACGTCGCCGATCGCCGGCGACGGCAACGCAAAGGAGCTGCAGACAATGCCACTGGTTACCATTGACGTGATCAAGGACGTTTTCACCGACAGCCAGAAGCGCGACCTCATCGACAAGGTCACCGAAGCGATGATCGCCGTCGAAGGCGAGAGCATGCGCCCCGTGACGTGGGTGCGCATCCAGGAGTTCGAAGGCGGCGACTGGGCCATCGGCGGCAAGGCGCTTCGCGCAGCCGACGTGCACGCCATGGCGGCCGGCAAAGCCGCCTGAACCGGAACGGCGGCGGGTGCTGCGACGTCAATCGACCGACGTCGCGGCACCTGACCACGAAGCCGCCAGTGCCTCGGCAATCGTGCGCACGTTGTAGTCGAGCATGGAGACGTAGTCGCCGGTGCCGTCGCGGCTGCCGGTCTGATGCGCGAGCGGCACGATGCGCGCGCCGGTAGCGCCGGAGACGACCGTGGCATGGCGCGGATCGTAGTACGGCGACGCGAAGATCAGCCGAATGCGATGTTCCTTCATGCGGTCGATGACCTTTCGCAGGTGCGTCGTCGTCGGCGGAATGCCCGGCTTCGGCTCCAGATGATCGACGACAACCAGGCCGAAGCGGCGCGCGAAGTACGTCCACATCGCGTGATCGTCGACGACCTTGGTGCCGTGGAACGGCAGCAGCGCCCCCAGCCACCCGGAGAGCGACGCGCGGTCGCCCTGCTGGGCCAGGAAATCGCCGAGCGCGCCGCGCTCGTGCAGCACCGCCAGCTTGAAGGCATCGTACTTGGCCGCCAGCGTCTCGCCCACCAGCGCCGTCGCCAGACGCTGGCGCAGGCGCCCGAGCCGCTCCTGGAAGTAGGCCTGATCCTCGGGCCGCTGCTCGCTCAGCTTGCGCGCGAGCAGGGACGCGACCTCGAGCCCACGCACCGGGTCGAGCAGATAGTGCGGGCTTCCGGCCACGTGCACGTCGCCCATGGAGCGGTCCACGTCGGAGGTGGCGATGTCGAGCGGCACGATGGCCGTGGAGGCATCGACGAAGCCGGGCGCGCCGGGAAGGACGCGTGCATTGCGCGCGTTCTGCAGCAGCACCGGGACGTAGCCGACCTCGAGGTCGAGCCCGACCTGCACGAACAGATCCGCCTCCGAAAGCAGCTTGATGAAGCTCGGCCGCGCTTCGGCGAAGTGGGCGTCGTCGCGGCCGCGCACCATTTCGGAGACGGTGACGCGGTCGCCGCCGACCTGGCGCGTGAGGTCGCCAAGGTCCGTGGTGGTGACGAAGACGCGCACGGGCGGCGCGGCCGAGGCCGTGGCTGAAACGAGCACCGATGCCAGGACCGCGATCGCGGCGCGGCAGGAGGTGGAGCGTGCCTGTCGTTGCATGGCGCTCCTCCTCAGTACTTGTGCGCCGCGTGCTTGCCGTAGAGCACTTCGGCGCCGATCCAGATCGTGTGCGCGTCGCCGTCCTGGAGATGGTCGGCGCGGTCGTAGTTGTACTGCAGGCGAAGGCGCGAAAACTCCGTTGGATGCCAGACCAGCAGCGGAGAGATGCGGTGGCGGTCGTCGCGCAGGGGATCCTGACCGCGGTCGGCGAACATCCCTTCGGCGATGCTGGCGCCGCTGCCGCCGGCCCACTCGTAGCGAAGGCCGGCCGCCCAGCCGTAGCGGAACCCGTAGAGGAGCTGCGTGTACAGGGCGGTGTCGCGCAGCGTCGAGGCATGCAGATCGTTCGGGAACGGCTCCTCGTGCTCCTCCTCTTCGCCATGGCCGTGACCGTCGCCGTCGTCGCCGCCGACATCGGTGCCGGCCAGGAACGGATCGGCGTGGTAGTGGCGGCGGACGATCTCGGTCTGCCACAGGAAGAACGGCCAGCCCCGGAAGTTGTCCGGCGCGCGCCAGCGCACCTTGGCATCGGCGCCGTAAATCCAGGTATGGCCGTCGGGGCCGGTGGCATTGGGCCCGTACAGCGTGCTGGCGCCGAGCAGCAGCGCGCTCGTCTGCGACAGATCCCAGGAGGTGTTCCAGCGCGCCAGCCACAGCATGTCGTCGAGGCCGTCGACGTCGCGCTTGACGTGCGGCCGGCCCCCGATGCCTTCCTCGCCGATGAAGCTGGGCGTGAATTCGCCTTCGTCGGCGTTCTGGATGCCCACGTGCAGCTCGGAGAAGAACGGCGTCGGCATCAGCCATCCCAGCCTCAGGCCCGGAGCGCGCTGACCTTCGCCGCCGAACATGCGCGTCATCGCCACCGGCTGGTCCATCCAGTCCCAGGCGTGCGCGTGCGTCGGATTGATGAGGCCGAACTCGGTGAGGGAGTAGCCGGCCTCGAGCTGCAGGCCGAGCGGCAGGCCGGTCGTCACGAGGAAGGCCTCCTCCAGCTCGACGCCGTGGGTGGAGGCGACGATGTGCGCCTCGCCGGCGAAGTACGGATCGACGGCGCCGGTCAGGGAGAGCTCGGCCTGCTGCAGCGTAAAGCCGTTCTGGTTTGGATCGTGGGCGCCGCCCTGCAGCACTTCGAGCGCATGATCGCCGACGGAGGAGCCGCCGCCGGCCACCAGCGTCGACAGCGCGATGTCGATCAGACGCGCGCGCGCTGCAGTGCCGACGCCTGCCGAGGCGACATCGCCCGGCGGCGCCGGCGCATCCACGACGGTCGGCTCGCGAGCCGAGAGCGGCGCTGCCTGCGGTGCGGTTGCAGGCCGGGCGAGGCCACCGGTTTCCGCGAGGGCTCGATCCAGCGCCTGAGCCGCAGCAGGAGCGGCAGGCTCGCTCGCCTCCGAGGCGACTGCCGCATCGTCCGCCGTCCCCGATGCACGACCTGCCGCCGCGGCCGGCGTGCGGCCGTCCATGAGGACGCGCAGCATCCGTTCCAGCTCGGCCATGCGCTGGCGATTCTCTTCGTCGCGACGGCGAAGCGTGTCTACCTCCTGCCGCAGCCGTTGCAGCTCCGCGCGCGGGTCGTCACCGGCCGTCGCAAGGCCGGCGACGGAACAAAGGAGGATGATGGAAAGCAGCGATGAGACGGGACGCGCCACGCGGCGCCGACCCATCGAAAGCGGGCGAATCATGAAACACTCCTGATCGAACGAAGGGGCCGAACCCCGGCCAGCCGCGTGCAGCGCGCGCAGCGCGATCAGGCTCGGCCGATGTGCAAAAAAGCGGACGAGTTCGTGTCAGGCGTGGAAGGGCGGGGCGCGGGGAGTTCCGCAGCGTGCCGCGATCTGCGAGCGCGCGCTGCGGCTGACGTGTCGCAGCGTCTGCGAAGCGACGTGCGGCACTGGCGTCGAGGTGCACGTCGGTGCGCCGAGCGACTTCGAGTGGGCGGAGATGCGGCAGACGGCGCACGATCCGTCGTCGTGTCGTGAGCCATGCTCGGTCGCGGCGTGGTGCGCCTGCCATGCGCCGGCGGCGTCGGTGGAGGCCGCAGCCGGAGCCGAATGTCGTTGATGCTCGACGTGAAGCGCAGGAAGACCGGCCTGCACCGTCATCGCGAGCAGGCCGAGGGAGGCGGCAAGCTGTCGCAGGCGGCGTGAGAAGCTGGTGCGCAGGACCGTCATGTGCGGGACCGGGGGATAAGAGCAGCGCTCACGGCATCGGTCAAATGCGCGAGCCGCGCCCTGGCCGGTGCGCTCGTCAGCGCTCCAGCACGGCCTGATTGACCTCCGCTCTGGCTCGCGAGGCCTTCACGACCGGGATCTCGTCTTCCGCGAGCGGCTCCATCCACTTCTTGCGGCGCAGTGCCCCGTCGATGAAGGGGGCGAGATCCTGGCGCTTCCTGGCCTCGCGCCCGGGCGCCTGACGCTGGAACTCTTCGAGAACCTCGGCCGCGAAGAGCTCGAGCGACTGGCAGATGTGCTCGTGGCGGTTGTGGCCGGCCTGCTGCAGGAAGATCACCTGATCGACGCCGGCTTCCTGATATTCGCGCAGATGGCGGCGCATGTCGTCCGGCGTGCCGATGCCCGAGCCGTGGTACCCCGGATCCTCGGCCGCCGCGATCAACTGCTCGGTGCGGTCGCCGCGCATTTCGCGAAAGCTGTCCCACAGCCGCGAGCGCCCCGGAAGTGCGTCCTGCGCCACGAGCGCATTGACGGCATAGAAGAAGAACTCGAACCCTTCCTGCCCGCGCCGGATCGCTTCGGCGCGGTCATGGTGGATGGAGAAGGCCGAGACCATCGCGAGGTTGGCATTGACGCTGTGCCCGAGCGGCACGCATTCGTCGCTGCGGATGATGTCGTAGTAGATCGAGCTCCACGTGCGCGCTTCCTCGGGGTCCACGAAGGCGAAGGCGAGCGCGCCGAGGCCGTTGCGGGCGGCCACGCGGATCGTGTCGCGGTTCGTGCATGCCATCCACATCGGCGGATGCGGTTTCTGCACGGGCTTGGGCAGCACGTTGCGGCACGGCATCTGGAAGTACTGCCCCTCGAACCCCGGATACGGCGAGAGCACCATCATGTTGGCGATCTGCTCGGCCGCCTCCAGCGCCATCGCGCGCTTTTCCTTGGCCGGAATGAGGAAGCCGCCGAGCTCCAGCCGCGTCGCGCCCTCCCCGATGCCGAAGTCGAGGCGTCCGCCCGAGATGAGATCGAGCATGCCGAGCCCTTCGGCGGTGCGCGCGGGATGATTGTAGTTGGGAATGACCTGACGAATGCCGTGGCCGAGGCGGATGTTCCTGGTCCGGGCTGCAGCGGCGGCCAGGAAGACCTCCGGCGCCGAGCAGTGGGAGTACTCGTCGAGGAAGTGATGCTCGACGCACCAGGCGTAGTCGAAGCCGAGCCGGTCGGCGAGCTCCACCTGCTCGAGCGCCTCGGTGACGATGCGCCGCTCGGACTGCTCGTCCCAGGGCTTGGGGATCTGGAGCTCGTAGAAGACGCCGAATCTCATGGTTAGTCCTTCTGGTGGCGACGAAAAACAAGCACAATCAGCTACTTTGGACCACGAGGCGTATTCTGCGAGAGAACCCGAAGGGCGGAGTTACACTCGGAGTCACACTCCCGTGCTTGGCAAGGGCTTTGGACGTCGCGCTCGCCAGGAGCATTGCGGAGTCGTTTACCTCGCGCCAATGGAACATGCCCGCCACGGACGATGAGGCGGGGGCCGGTCGGCCTTGCAGACCTCTGGCTGACTCCGACCATCCGCAGTTGGCTATCGTGGAGTCCCCGCGAGTCGGAACCCACCCAGGGCCTACCCTCCCTGATGGACCAACCCGAGCACCGAAATTTTTTCAGAACAGGGCAGGCAGCGCGACGGCTAGGTTCAAGACGTTCAACCGTGCATAACGCGCTCGGTCGCTCGGCCGAACCGACTGCCCTACGTCGCGCGCAGGCCCATGGTTCGGAGGTCACAGCCGGAGGGGCAAAAGGCGGTGGGTTGTCGCGAAATCGTAGGGCAGCCTAGGACGCGGGTGCTGAGGCCGTGCGTCGGCGAGCCAGCCCGATGCCGGAGCGGCACTGAGAGGGTCTCGAACCCTCAACACTGCCGACAAAAGCGTTCGACGAATGTGACCGACCTAACCGCTTCCCGGTGCCCTCGGGGGGCGTTAATGCTGGAGCACGGTTAGGGTTGAGGCTCGCTACCTTAGTAGGGCATGAAAGCAACGGTGGGAAAACGCATGAACTGTCACCTCCGATATTTCGCCTTGATGGTCTCGATGCTGCTGGCGTCGTGTACCAACCCATACAAGAAGTTTTACCAAGGCCTGGACCGGGAGCAGATCTTGTCGGGGCCGGTCGCAGCGGCTCCGAAGGAACCGGTAGTCCTCTCCGGATCTGGGTTGACTCCCGAAGCTATCGAGTCAGACCGCCTGGCTCTCATCGAGGCTGGGTACTGGCAGGTCGGTCACTCCTCGTTCAATGCCGGTTCCGTGAGCACGCGTGGCGCGCTCAGTGTCGCGAAGAGTATCGGAGCGCACCTCGTTGTTCTGTATTCGCAGTATAGCCACACGGTCAACGGCGTGGTCCCATTGGTACAACGCCTTCCACAGAGATCGACGACCAACCACAGGGGAAGCTTTCAAACTGGTCCCTACGGTTATGGACTATCTGGACACTACAGCGGGACGTCACAGACCTACGGTTCCGCTACCGTCGTAACGGCTATTCCTTACGCAGCTCCTCGCTACGAGTACGGTGCGACCTATTGGACCAAGATGCGCCCCCCGCGACTCGGCGTGCTCGTTGTAGACATCCCGTCGGACCAAACCGCTGCTCTCGGTCGGTCATCCGGTGCGATGGTGCAGTTCGTATTGAATGACAGTCCCGCCCGTGCTGCGAACTTGGTGCGCGGGGACGTTATCATTCGTCTCGGCGATCGTGAGGTCACCGGACAACGTAGCTTCACTGAGGCTCTTGCCGCCAATACGGGTAGCGAGGTCGATCTTCGCTATGTCCGTCGTGGCGAGGAGCATTTGGTTCGAGCGAAACTTCGTCAACAGTGAAGCTGTAGGAGGGTTAGGGAGCTCCGGTAGTTTCACCAGGCGTCCTCGTCGCCCACGCCAACCTGAGTGCCGTCCGCGGAAAGGCCCGCGTTTGTCACCCTATTCTCAGCCGTCACAGGGTCCCAGCGGCCGTAAACGTTGCTATTCAATGGGACGCCGTGGTTCATGGGACGGGTCTCCGTAGCCCTGCCGTCCCGCTCGTCTCCCACGATTGATGCCGTTGGGACGTTGGGACGGTCGGACGGAGGCGTTGCTCGCGTAACCGCATACCGCTCGACCGCGTCTTGAAGGTCCGCGAATTCGTATCCCTTCCCCTGTTCCCCTAACGTCGGAACGTTGCGCGAGGAAACGCCGTATTGCTTGAGAAGCTTTGCCAGTCCCCGTTCGTCGATCGGCTTACTCCTTCGCCAGTCGCGCCAGGGCCGTTCGGCAAAGTCCGCCGATAGTAGACGCTCGACAATCTGTGATGATCGCAGAGCTTTCGTTCCCGGCCCTGCTTCTGCGAAGATCGCCGCAAGATCGCGTAGGAGCATCGGTCCGGCTGATTCGGGCTCGGGCTCGGAACCCGACAGCTGGCTTGCTGCCGTTCGCGCACGACGCACCCAGCCACCACCGGCCAATTCTGCGATCGCCAGCAGCGGCCGCCAGTTGTCCCGCGCACGGTCTCCTGAAATGCCCGCCAGGCCCTCGTCGTCGTCGTCTCGTTCGTCGATCTCACGTAGCAGCGACATGGAGTCCATAGCCCAGCGTGCGGCCTTCGCGGCGAGCGCACGTGCCTCCGATTCATGGCGCCGCCCGAAGCGTTCAACATTTCGGCCTTGCGGCTTCCGCCCCATCTGCAGGACGATGCAGCGATCAAGCGTGGTCTCCGGCATCTTCCCAGCGATTCCACCGAAGATGTATGTTGCCCACGTTGAGAAGGATTTTGGGTCGAAGTTCTCCCCGACAATTTTCCACGAGTAGGCACCGCTGCGGCGATGTCCGCTATTCAGGATTCCTGCCAAGCCTTCGCGTTCGCGCAGGTTGTAGGTGTCGATCTCGTCGAGGATCACGGTTGGTGCGAATCGTTCGATGATGCGCGGCAGTAACGCGTCCGTCACCTGGGCCGCGAGAAGCGGACGTTGACTTAGGCTTGCGATTACTTCTAACAGCAACGATTTCCCGCAACGTTTCTCAGGAGAAGTGACGAACAGGCGCGGCGCGATCGTGAAGGCGTCGAGGGCGTGCCCGAACATGAGATGAAGGGCCACGGTGTCGTGATAGTGGGCTGGGGCATCAACGAAGCGGCTCAAGAAGTCGGCAAGCTGAGCGAGCAGCTCCGCACCGTCCACAGTCGTTTCGCACGGTTCGACGTTGATTAGGCCGGAGGGGGTAGCTTCCGCCTCGGCCTTGTTGCCCAAGACTTCCAGATCCAGCGTAGCTACTCGCACTCCGGCGGCTTTGGCGAGGGCGAGGCGTTTTTGATCGTAGGCGAGTCGCGACAACGTTTTGGAACGTTCGATGAGACTCGGAAGGAGTGCCGGCGCGGTTACGCACCGCGCCGCGAGCAGGACCAACGGATCGTCCCCTGCGGCGCTCTTCGCATCGATGGCTGACGGGTCGGCACTCGACGACTCCCCGCATACATTGCTGCCTCGGCGCGTGCTCTCGTGGCTCTGCCCCCGGGACTGGACGGGTGGCTCCATAGCGGGCCTACGCGCGTCGCTTCCTGCAAGATTGGGCGGAATGTTGCCGTGGAGTTCGGCTCGGTTGCCTGTCTTCGGGCTGTCCTGCGTGTCCTGTTTCCGTTCGTGACAAACGGTGCCGGTGCTCATCGCGTCCTCGCGAAATGCCGCTGCAACGCCCAAATCGCGCTCCGAACGGCTCTGAGCATTGCGGCATCCAGATCCGCGGCTCGAACTGCGGCCCCGATCACCGTGACAGCAGCCACCAACGATGGAAGCGGCGAGCCCACCACCTTGACGCCAGCGGACTGTCGGCGGCGGCGTGGCCTCGCGCGGTCTGCTTTGCGGGCACAAGCGCGGCACTCTGAGGCCAAGCCGTCGGAATGGTGGCTCTTAGGGCCGAAGTCGGCTCGCGACTTAGGGATGTGGCAACGCGAGCACACTTTCGGCGCTACAGGGGATGAACTGCTATCGGTCATGATCGACTCCTCTGGGGTCGGAGCCGTCGTTGGAGTTGCCGCAAACCGCCGTTTCGTTACGCTGTCCGTGGAACAGAGGCAGACGTGACGTCATGGCAAGAGGCTCTCCGGCGACGGTGGGCCTCTTGCGTTTTCAGTCCTTGGCGAGCGAATCCAGCCAGACCAGTACGTCAGCGACACGGAATCGCACGGAGCGGCCGAACCTGAGTGACCGGGGTGCCCGCCCTCGGCATACTTCGTTGCGGAACGACCCGCGGGGTCGGCGCAGCGTGTCCGCGGGCTCGACCAGCGAAATGGTCGCGTCCATCGGTAGACTGCGCAGATCGACAGCGTGGGGGAATTGCGGATGCATCGGACACACCTCCAGTCAGTCTTGATGACCTAGAGTGCGGCCGGATCGTCCGGAGTGCCAAAGGGGATTTGCTGTCGTCGTTGCAGCCGGGGCCCCCTTTGCAGGCCCGGCATTTTCAGAAGTGATGGGCGAGTCGATCGCGGATGCGAAGGCCGACACGCATGGTCTCCCAGAAGTCGTCGCCTTCCCCGCGGAGAGGCTTGAGGGTGTCGCGCACGAACTCCGCGTTCACCTGGGCGCGCTGGGCTTCAAGGAAGTTGAACGCAAAGGCGTTGAACCCAGTTCGGCCCGTAGTGGCTTTCCCGTCAGTAGACGTTGTGAATGTGGGTGCTTTGCCTTTGACGTCTTTCCAAAGCACCGCCAGCCTGTACACGGCGAAGCGCTCAGCGACGAACCCCTTGCTGGTACCGCGGCGCTCGTTGTGTTCAGCAGCGAGAAAGCGCGCGCTTTCCACGATCTCCCGAAGGACACCGAGCGCATGCTCAAACTCATTGCCCGGCCGGACACGAAGATCTGCATTCTCGTGCCGGGCGGTCGTGCGAACGATCCAATCTAATATCCTGTCCCTGGTCTCGCAGCATTCCTGTTCGCGTACGAACATCGCCCCAGCCAAGTAGTACCGTGGCAGCGGGTCATCGAACAGGGCGCGAAGCTCATCCAACCGTTTCAACGCCAGTACGAGAGGATCGGTACGCCGAGGTTTTTGCGGTAGACAGAAAAGCGCCTTCTCCCGCTCGTACGCCATTGCGAAGAAGCAGAGTTGCTCGCTCCTCGTAGTCGAGCCATCCGTATCATCGATTCCGGCCGCCGCGAGAATTTGTTGGCCTTCCTCAAGCGTCATTTGACCATCCGCAGTCCGTCAGCAGCCGCGATGATCTCGCCAAGCCGTGCCCCCACGATGTCGGCCGCACCGCGAGCAACTTGCGCACTGACATGGCTGTAGCGCAGCGTCGTCTGCGCCTGCCGGTGTCCCAGCAACTCGCCGATCTGCACGAGCGACAACCCCGCCGCGACTCCGGCGGCGGCGAAGCTGTGCCGAAGGTCGTGAACGTGAACCCCGTCGAGCTTCGCGGCGGCACGCGCCCGCAGCCATGCCGTCTCGATACTGGCGCGGGGGCCGTCGCTGGTGTCGTTGGGAAAGACCCAAGCGCACCGACGTTCGGAGAGTCGCCCCGCGAGGACAGCGGCGGCCTCAGCCGCCAGCGGTATCATCCGGCGTCCGGTCTTGCTGTCGGCGAGATTTAGGCACGCGCCATCGACGTCAACCTCGGCCCACGCGAGCGAAACGATCTCGGATTTCCGGCACCCCGTCAGGACGAGCAGCTTGAGCGCCTGCGCACTATCGCGGTACTTCCCTCCCTCCATCTCGCACAGTACGCGCCATAGCGCGGCGTGCTCGGGCGGGGAGAGGAATCGCTTCCTTGCGATCTCGGGATACCTATCGACTCCTCTCGCAGGATTCGGAGACCCCATTGGTCGATAGCCAGTCTTCTCGGCCTGCGAGCAGAGATGGCTGATCAGCGCGAGAACCCGGTTGGCCCGATACGGGATCTCGGCCATCGAGGCGTGGAGTCGGGCGACGTCGGCACGGCTCAGGTCCGCAATCCGAACATCGCCAAGTTTCGGAATCACGTGCTTGCTGAGGATGTTCTCGTCGGCGCGTTGGCTGCCGGGCTTTTTCCGCTTGCCGGCAGTTGCCTTGTAGACCTTGATGTACTCGGCCACGGTGAGAAGGCGCGCAGCAGCAGCCTCCGCGGCTCGTGCTGCTGCCTCGCGGGCTACCTCGGCCGCTCGTTCGGCCAATGGGTCGATGCCCGCCGCCAGGTCGCCGCGGACACCGAGCGCCAGGCGCCGAGCCTGTGTCACCGTCACCTCTCCGACGCGCCCGAGCACCATCAGCCGTGGCTGCCGTCGGTACTTGTAGCGAACGACGTAGGACGCACCTGCGGTCGTGCCGCGAACGCCGAAGCCGCGGACCTGCGTGTCCATCACGAGCTGTCCGGCTCTAACTGCCTCCGCTACTTCCTTCGTGATCGTGGTCTGCATGGTGTGCCTCCCGAACTGTTGCACCGAAGATGCAACGTCGAGTTACACCCCATGTCACACCTCTAGGATGGTGACAAGGGATTACGCATAGGTTGGTTCTGATGACGCCGCGTTGCACGGCGCTGCGACTGCGCAGCGTAAAACAAGGCGTTTGATGTGGTGTTACCGTGCGGCCGAGTGACACCGGATGACGGCTACAGCTACTCTTCGAGCGAGACGCCGAACCTCATGGAGTCACCTCAGCCGTCGGTCTGCTTGAGGCTACCTACCTTCGGCGCGATGACGACCAAAACCGCCCATCGTCTAAAACAGCATGTGACCGCCGATGGTGACGCTCGCGCTGTCTGCGCCGCCCGCACTGCCGCCGCCCGCACTGCCGCCGCCCGCGCTGCCGCAGCCCGTGCTGCCGCAGCCCGTGCTGCCGCAGCCCATGTCCCGTGCTTGCACGGATAAGGACATATAGATATGCGTATGTCGGTATGCCAAACGCCGCCGCCCAACTCGACGTCCGCCCCGTCTCGCGTCTGTTCAAAGCGCTCGCCGACGAAACGCGGATTCGCATCGTCGCACTGCTGTCGCACGGCGAGCTGTGCGTCTGCCATCTGGAAGCGGCTCTGGGCCTGTCTCAGCCGGCGGCATCCCGGCATCTCGCCGTCCTTCGCAACGCCGGAGTCGTCGACACCCGACGCGAAGGTTCGTGGGTCTACTACGGCTTGACGCGGCAAGCCGATCCGGCGTGCAGGCAGCAGCTGGAAGCGCTGGTGGCCGGATTCGCCAGGCGCACGGTGCTGCGCGAGGACGTCAAGCGTCTGCTCAAGGTTCGCGGGCCCGGAGCGTGCCGATGACACGGGCAGTGTCGACCGCCGCCGTCATCGAGCCGGCGCCGGCTCGTCTCGGCTTCCTGGACAGGTACCTTACCGTCTGGATCTTCCTGGCGATGGCTGCCGGCATCGGGGGCGGGTACTTCCTTCCCGGGATCGACGTCCTTCTGAACGAGCTCAGTGTCGGCACGACGTCGGTGCCCATCGCGATCGGTCTGATCCTGATGATGTACCCGCCGCTGGCCAAGGTTCGCTACGAAGACCTCGGCAGCGTGTTCCGCGACTGGCGCGTGCTCGGGTTGTCGCTCGTGCAGAACTGGGTCGTCGGGCCGCTCCTCATGTTCGCGCTGGCCGTGATCTTCCTGCCCGACAAGCCCGAGTACATGGCGGGTCTGATCATGATCGGCCTGGCGCGCTGCATCGCGATGGTACTGGTGTGGAACGATCTGGCGAGGGGAGACCCCGAGTACTGCGCCGGGCTGGTGGCGTTCAACTCCGTTTTCCAAATCCTGTTCTTCTCCGTCTACGCGTATGTGTTCATGACCGTGCTGCCCGGATGGCTGGGACTGCAGGGAGTCGCGGTCAAGGTCACGCTCGCGGAGATCGCGCAGAGCGTGTTCCTCTACCTCGGTATCCCGTTCCTGGCCGGCCTGGCAACGCGCGTGGCGCTGGTGCGGGCGCGGGGCGAGCAGTGGTACCAGCGCGAGTTCATCTCGAAGATCAGCCCGATCACGCTCATCGCGCTGCTCTTCACCATCGTCGTCATGTTCTCGCTCAAGGGCGAGACGATCGTGCAGCTGCCGCTGGACGTCGTGCGTATCGCCGTCCCGCTGCTTCTCTACTTCGTGGCGATGTTCGTCTTCGCGTTCTTCATGAGCCGCGCCGTCGGCGCCACCTATCCGCAGTCGGCGACCCTGTCCTTCACCGCCGCGTCGAACAACTTCGAGCTGGCCATCGCGGTTGCGGTGGCCACCTTTGGCATTCATCACGGGGCAGCCTTCGCCGCCGTCATCGGGCCGCTGGTCGAGGTTCCCGTCATGATTGCTCTGGTGAGCGTGGCGCTGTGGTTTCAGCGTCGGTTCTATCCGAATGCTGCGCCGGCGGCGCGAAGGTAGAGGCGGCCGGCGAAGCCGTGCGCAGCATCCGCGACGAGATAGGTGCCCGCGTGGCGGATTTGAGAGCCTCGAACGGCTGGAGCCGCACCGCCGTGTGATGCGCAACGACGTCGGCCTGTGTTGCGGTCGCCGCGAAACGCTTCCACTGTGGCGCCGATGACCGGCGAACCGCTCGCTCCCCACGTCGTATCCGTGATCGTGGCGCTACTCGCGTCGCTGTCGCCCCTTCGCGCATCGGCCGACACCGCATGCTGGACCATCCAGAACCCCGCCGAGCGCGCCGACTGCCGCGCGCGAGAGAGCAGGAACCCGGGCGACTGTACATTCATCGAGGACCGTGCGCGGCGGGAGGAGTGTCGCGCACGCGCGAGTGGTACCGCTGCCGACTGCAATACCCTGTCCTCGGAGTGGGAGCGGCAGAAGTGCCGTGACGCCGCCGGCGAGCGCCGCTGATCCGCCTGGATGTGTCCGTTCCAAGCATCGACTTCTCCTGGCAGGCACGCCAGGCAGGCCAGCCGCACGATATCTTCGGAGCGCCCGTCTGGTTTCTACTCGGCGGAGGCGTTCTGCGTCTTCAAGCTGATGTTCTTTCGCGGCAAAGACATCGTCGATCTCGACCGGATCACGGCAGGACCTCCCAGCTTCCGTTCGGCGCCTTGGCCACCAGCAGCCGCGGCGGGAAGGCGACGTAGAGCGCTGCGCTCGCGCACATCTGCAGCTCATCGCCCATGATCTTGCCGAACTTCTCCGGGTCGGGCGGATAGTAGAGGCCGCCCTTGGGTCCGCGCACCACCACTGCCGCGCTGCCGGTGGTCGCGAACTGCATCTTGGCGGCATCGACGGCGGCGATGCGCACGCCGGCCTCGTAAGCCTTCTCGAGGCACTTCTGCTTGCGCATCACGTCGGCCTCGAGCGCGGGGTTCTGCTTCAGGAACGTGTAGAGCTTGTCGAAGTCGGGCTTGTAGAGGTCCACACGCGCGGCCACCAGCGAAGCGAGCTCCTTCTTGTCCTCGTCGCTCAGCGAAGCCACTGGCGGATAGTGATGCCACTTCTGCTCGGTGGCGAAATCGGCCTGGAATTCGCGTTCCAGGACGATCCTCCCCTTCGCCTGCCTGGTGTCGACGCCCTCGTCGCTCTGATTGGTGATCGTGCCGTGGCCGAGGTCGCCGGTCCGGGTCTCCTCGTCGTTGACGGAGGCCCAGCGAAGCTCGGCCTTGTACGGCGTTTTCTCGTCGTTGGGAACGAACTCGACGCGGAACTTGTTCTTCCCGCGCCGCACCACCGACTTCGACGACTCCATCGAGACCCACACCGACGGCGCCACCTCGCGCTCGTCGAACAGCACGGGCACCTGCTGCTTCTCGACCGTGTCCTCCGAAATCGGAATGTCGTTGACGTACACGACGGCACGCCCCGGCACCGTCTCGACTTCATCCTTTTTGGTGTCGCCGATGAAAGGCGTGAACTTGAACTCGACGTTGACGACCTTGGCATGGGCCGGGGCCGTGCAAAGCAGGGCCATCAGCAGGGCGATTGTGCGCATCGGTGCCTCCATGTCTGCGCCGCCTGCGCCTCGGCAACGCAAGGCGGCGCGAGAACATAGCCCGCCGCAAGCCGCGGCGGCACCGCTTCCCGTTCTCCCCGCGCTGCGCGCGCGGGAGCCGTACGCGATCAGCGACCCGCGGAGATCAGCGACGGGATGCTGAACCAGCTCACGGGCACGGATTCGGGCGCGTCCATGCCGCGGTCCAGGTACCAGCCGGCCTCGTCAGGGAAGGCCATCCCGGGAATGGCTGCGCGCGTGCCGTGCCCGAGCTGCAGATCGAGCACCGTGAATCCGTACACGAACATGCGCTCTTCGGGATAGGTGAAGTCGACCTTGGGGTTGGGACGGTTCGAGGTGCGGATGTTGATCAGGACCACCTTCCACAGCTCGTCGTTGTGATCGTAGAGGTCGGAGTAGGGAATCATCTGCGCTTCGTCGTCGACGAAGATGACGCGCTTCGAGTAGGCGTACCCTTGCAGCTTGGACCGACCTTCGACGACCCACACGTTCGGCCGCACCTCCCAGTCCTCGCAGTAGGTGACGCCGCCGTCGTTCGGGCACACCTTCGGAGGAAGGTTCTTGCCGTGCAGCGAGGCCAGCATCGGCTTCTTGCCGATCATCTTCCAGTCCGACCAGGGGATCTGCCCGGCATAGCCGCCGAAGCTGTCGAGGTCGATGTCCTGGCCGAACAGCGCGTCCGACCGCTGCGCGCTCGAAAGACGGCGCACGCGCCGGATTGCCGGCGTGTACAGCCACGTGTCGTCCTGACGCGACGGGTCGATGTAGCGGAAGCTGACCGTGCCCACGCCTTTGAGATCGAACGGCTCGATCAGCGGGAAGAAGCCCGCCTTGTTGAAGACCTGGTCCGGGTTGTCCGCGATGATGGGGCGCGGGTCGTGATGCAGGCGGCCGAAGAAGCGCAGGTTGCGGCTCCAGTCGACGATGAAATGGCGCTCGACCTGGTATGTCGGCTTGCCATCCGCGTCCTTGTAGTAGGCGCCGGTATCCGCGTCGGGCAGATGCACGCCGAGGTCGTCAGTGAAGTAGGAGGTGCGGTTGAAGTTCCACATCACCTTGACCGCGGCCTTCGGATCGTTGGGGTCGACGACGGGGAAGGGCCGTCCGGCCACCCAGTTCTTCAGGTCGTTGCGCTCATCGAGCGTGGCCTGCGCCGAGTATTTCTCGGTCGCTTCCTGGTAGGCCTTGGGCACGGGAATCTTCTGATATGGAACGACCCGCAGCTCGCTGCCGTTCTCGACCGACGCGCGCACGCCCAGCGACATGTAGGCCGCGTACTTGTCCACGTTCGACTTGGTGATGATTTCGCCGGGCTGCGGCTCGGCACCGGCGGTGGCTGCCGCCTTGCCGCCTCCGGTCTGGGCCCATGCCCCGCCGACGGCGAGGAAAACGAAGGCGAGGGTGGTGACATGGGTCCACGATCTGGTCTTGGTCATGGGTAGAGATCCGCTCCCGACGGATTGAGGTCCGGTCTGAAATTCAAGGCCGATTGTAGATGGAACTTGTTCCACATCGCCTACGCCAGCCGCGTAGCTGGCGCAACGTGCGGGGTCGCGGCCGGAGCGGCAGGCGCCGTTTCGCTGCGGTGACCGCCAGGGCGCGGCCGTCGGCTCCAGGTCTTGGGGTGGTGCTGCCGCCGAATCAGCTCATCGCGTCCTCCGGCCCTGCCAACCGGTCAATCGAGCAGCAGCCGCATCAGCTCGCCGTAGTCCTCCGTGCGCGGGAACTGCGGGAACTCGTCGGCCACGTTCTGCGGGCAGCGGAACAGGACGCCGCGATCGGCTGCCAGGAGCATGGTCGTGTCATTGTAGCTGTCGCCGCTGGCATGGACGCGAAAGCCAATGTTCTTGAGCGCCTCGGTGGCCTTCCGCTTTCCATCGCGGATACGGAGCTCGTAGCCCGTGACGCGCCCGTCGTCGCTGACGACGAGGTCGTTGCAGAAAAGCGTGGGCCAGGAGAGCTGCTCCATCAGCGGCTGGGCGAACTGATAGAACGTGTCGCTCAGGATCAGGACCTGCGTGCGAGCGCGCAGCTCGTGCAGGAACTCGGTTGCACCATCGAGCGGCCGCAGCGAGGCGATGACGGCCTGGATGTCGGCCAGCTTGAACTTGTGCTTGTCCAGGATCGCCAGGCGCCCACGCATGAGCTTGTCGTAGTCGGGCTCGTCGCGCGTGGTGCGGCGCAGCTCGGGAATGCCGGTCTTTTCGGCGAATGCGATCCAGACCTCCGGGACCAGCACTCCTTCCAGATCCAGACAGACGATCAGTGGCGATGGCACGTTGCTCCTCCGTTGCCGCCGGCGGCGCGCGACCTTAACAGCCGCAGGTGGTTGCGCAACCGTCGCGCGTGGCCGTCGCCAGCTCGTGCGCAGCGACGGTCGCGGCGCATCAACCGCGCGCGAAAGGGTCGTCGACGACGAACAACCAGCTGCCGTCCGGCTGGCGGCGCACGACCTCGACCGCCTTGCCGTGCAGCTCAAGGACCGATCCATCGGGACCGTGTCCGTTCATCGTCCAATCGTTGTACAGGATGGCCAGGCCATCGCCCGCGGTGATCGTGCGTACGACGTTCATCCGGAGTCGCGGCCGCGTCGACACCATCGGTTCGAGCGCGTGACGGATGGCCTCGGGCCCCCGCGCGCAGCTCCCGTCCTGCTGAACCAGGACCCCATCCTCCTCGTAGAGCTGCACGAGCTCGTCGACGTCGCCTTCGTTGACGTACTCCGCGAACAGGGAGTCGCATTCTTCGGGTGTCTTGGCAGACATGGACATCCTCCTGATCCTGTCGCGTTGTAGTGCGGGAGGCGGGCGCGGGAAAGCATTTCCGCATCAGCCCCTCCTGCCGTTCTCAGGTACGGCGGCGGCCGCACACGGTCGAGCCGGAATGCGCGGTGCATTGCGTCATCAACGTTGATGCGACGGACCGGCCCAACTGGACCTGACGCCGCACCCGGGCTAGCGGGCCTGATGCGCATCGTCTCGGTCAACGTCGGCGGGCCGCGCCTGGTGCAGTGGCAGGGGCAGACGTTCGAAACGTCGATCTACAAGTCGCCCGTCCCCGGCCGCATCCCGCTTGGCACGCTCAACCTGGAAGGCGACAGACAATCCGACCTCAGCGTGCACGGCGGCCCCGACAAGGCGGTGTACGGGTATCCGATCGAGCACTACGAGTACTGGAAGCAGACGCTCGAGGTGGCCGAGCTGCCCATGGGAGCGTTCGGCGAAAACCTGACGCTCGAAGGCTTCCGCGAAGACGACCTGTCGGTCGGCGACATCCTGCGCGCCGGCAGCGCCGAGCTGATGGTGACCCAGCCGCGGATCCCGTGCTTCAAGCTCAACGCGCGCATGAAGCGCTCCGACATGGTCAAGATGTTCCTGGCCAGCCGCCGCTCCGGCTTCTACTTCTGTGTCCTTCGCGAAGGCGAGGTCGCCGCCGGCGACGGCGTCGACATCGTGGACAGGGCGACAGAGCGGATGAGCGTGCGGGAGCTGAACGACATCTATGCGAACAAGAGCACCGAGCTTGCGGTGCTGGAGCGGGCGATGCGGCTGCGCGGGCTGGCTCAGGTCTGGCGCGAGCAGATCGGGCGCGCGCTGGCGGCGGCTGGGGTCAAGAGCTAGCGCGGATCCTGGCGGCGTTCCTTACCGTGGCCGCTCAGGTACAAAGCGTCATGGCCGCAGACGTCCAGTCGGTTCTTGGCGCAATGTCGTCCGAGCGCGCGCTCGCCTTGGCCGCCGCGGCGGCACTCCTTGCCATGGCCAGCGCGGTCCTGCTCGTCCTGATCTGGCGGCGCCTGGGCCAGCGCCCGGACCTGGAGCGCACGCTGCGTGAAGAGCTCAGGGCCGCGCGTGACGAATCCGCGCGCCAGGCGCGCGACGCGCGCCAGGAGCTGCAGGCCAGCCTGACGAGCCTGAGAGGCGAGCTGACCGCCAGCGTCGAGATGGTACGCGGCGTGGTCGATCGCCGTCTCGGCGAGATCCGCGAGAGCAACGAACGCCGCCTCGATCAGATGCGCCAGACGGTGGAGGAGAAGCTCCACGATACGCTCGAGAAGCGCCTCGGCGAATCCTTCCGCCTCGTCAGCAGCCAGCTCGAGGCGGTGCACAAGGGGCTCGGCGAGATGCAGAGCCTGGCCGCCGGCGTCGGCGACCTGAAGAAGGTGCTGACGAACGTCAAGGTGCGCGGCACCTGGGGCGAGGTGCAGCTCGGCGCGCTGCTCGAGCAGGTCCTGACACCCGAGCAATACGCGCGCAACGTGACGGTTCGGGAGGGCTCGCGTGAGGTCGTCGAGTACGCGCTGCGGCTGCCGGGGCAGGGCGGGGACGCGCCGCTGTGGCTGCCCATCGATTGCAAGTTCCCGCACGAGGATTACGCGCGCCTGGTCGCGGCCGCCGAAGCCGCCGACGCCGACGCCGTGCAGCGGGCCACGCAGGACCTGCTGCGCGCCGTCAAGAAGTGCGCACAGGACATCCGCGACAAGTACATCCACCCGCCGCACACCACCGACTTCGCCATTCTCTTCCTTCCCACCGAAGGCCTGTACGCGGAGGTGCTGCGCAATCCGGGCTTCGTCGAGGAGATGCAGCAGAGCTGCCGCGTGGTGCTGGCGGGGCCGACCACGCTGGCGGCGCTGCTCAACAGCCTGCGCATCGGTTTTCGCACGCTGGCCATCGAGAAGAGGGCCAGCGAGGTCTGGCACGTGCTGGCAGCGGTGAAGGCCGAGTTCGGCAAGTTCAGCGGCGTCCTGGACAAGGTGAAGCGGCAGCTCGAGACCGCAACTCGCACGATCGAGACGACCGGTGCGCGCACGCGTGCCATCGAGAAGCGGCTGCGCGGCGTCGAGACTCTGCCCGGATATGACGTTGCGCCGTTGAGCGGCAACGGCGACGGTGCAGGGCCGGTCAGTGCCCGGCTCGAACACGAGGCGGGCGAGCCCGAGGAGTCGCCGGCGTGACGGCGCGCGCAGCACGCTCGTGCGCCTGGACGAAGCCGTAGTCCTCACGGCGAGCAGAGAGGCGCTTGAATGACGACCGTCGCATTCGATCCCACCGAGCTCGAGCACGTCGAGGACCCGTACCCGATCTTCGCGCGCATTCGCGAAGGCGGAGCAGTGCGGCGTCTGGAAACCGGCTTCTGGATGATCACCGGACATGCCGCCGCCCTCGAGGCGCTGCACCACCCCGAATGTCGCTCCAGCCCCATCGCGATGCGCTATCTCGACGGCCTTCCGCCCGGCGCTGCGCGCGACGAGATGAGCCATCGCATCAACTTTCTGGATCCGCCCGATCATCCGCGCGTGCGCGGCATCGTGTCGAAGGCGTTCACGCCGCGGCGCATCGCCACGCTGCGACCGTGGATCGAGCAGACTGCGATTCGCCTTCTGCAAGCACTGGACGGGCGCGAGGAGGTGGACCTCCTGCGCGAGTTCGCGCATCAGGTGCCGTCGCTCGTCATTTCCGAGCTGCTCGGCGTGCCGGTCGAGGACCGCGACAGGCTGACGGCGTGGAGCGACGAGGTCGCGCCGCTGCTCGCGCTGCAGGTGTCGCCGGAGCAGAAGGAGCGTGCGATCGCGGCCGCGGAAGATTTCCACGCGTATCTCGGCGCTCTTCTCGATGACCGCGCGCGCCGGCCCGGCGAGGACCTGCTGTCGGCGTTGCTGGCAGCGGAAGCGGAAGGTGAGCGGCTTTCGCGTGTGGAACTGCTCTCGCTGGCGGCAACGCTGTATTCGGCCGGCCACCGCACGACGCGGGACCTGTTCACCAACGGGATGTCGGTGCTCCTGTCGGATCCTCAGCGCTATCGGCGGGTGCTCGACGGTACGTGGACGATTGCGGCGACGGTCGAGGAGTTTCTGCGCTTCCAGACGCCGACACTGTTCGTCGTGCGCATACCGTTTTCGGCCGTGACGATCGGCGGCGTCGAGATCGGTCCTTACGAACCCCTGCTCATCTTCCTGGCCGCCGCCAACCGCGATCCGGCGGCGTACGAGCAGCCGGAGGATTTCCGTCCCGGCCGCGGCGGCCCTTCACCACTGTCGTTCGCGTTCGGTGCCCACTTCTGCCTCGGCGCTTCGTTGGCACGATCCGAAGCCGAAGCGATGCTCGCTGCCGTCACGTCGCATTGGCCCAATTTGCGGCTGGCACCGGACCGCGCGCTGCGCTGGCACCAGCGAGGCCCCTTCCGCGGCCTCGACGACCTGGTCGTCGCCGCGTGACTTCGTTGTTCTGCCTCGTGGCCAGGAAACCGGGACTCCGAACATGCAGACAGACCGACGCGCCGGCTCAGTACCCGGGGAAGAGATCGCTGATCGCGACGCGCGTGCCGGGGAGCCCCGCAAGCTCGACCGTCTCGCCCCGCTCGGCGACGATGACGGCGCGATACGTTGCGCTCCGCCGGTCGGGATGCAGATGAACCTCCACGCGGCGGTCGCGCAGATTGACGATCCAGTACTCGGTGACGTTCGCGCGGGCGTAGATCCGTGACTTCGTCAGGCGATCCTGAGGCAGCGAGGTGTCGGCTATCTCGACGACCAGCAGGGCGGTGGTCGGATGACGGTCGCGATAGCTTGCCGGCGTACCCTCGACAACTGCAAGGTCGGGCTGGGGTGCCGACCGTGAGCCGCCGATGAGAGGCATCTGGATGCGAATGGAAGCCCGATCACCGACGGCCGCACGCACGGAGCGGTCGACACACATCGCAACCGCCGCGTGCAGAGGTTCTCGAGGAGGAGAGGCGACGACGAGCCCCTCCAGAAGCTCGACGTGATCGGTCTCTTCAAGCAGTCCCTGCTGTGCCAGCCGGAAGTACCGTTCGACGGTGTAGCCGAGGTCGCGGTCCGCACGTTCCGACATGCCGCGATCGTAGCAAGGGGCGCGGCGGTCGAGAAGGGAACGGCAGTCCGAAATTACACGTGGGGCATCGCGATGATGTCACGTCGGGACATGCTGCCGACATCTTCAGACGTGACGGGACAGCGCATCACAGCCTGGCGATGACGGCGTCGGCGAATGCGTCGGTCCCGAGGCTGCCGCCTAGATCGCGCGTCTTTTCGCCATCGGAAAGGGCGCGGTTGTAGGCTCCCTTGATGCGCTCGGCCACCTGGCTGCAGCGGCCATCGCCGCGCGTCTCGGCCAGATGATTGAGCATCATCACCGCCGACATCAGCAGCGCCAGTGGATTTGCCACGCCCTGGCCGGCGATGTCGGGCGCCGAGCCGTGCACGGCTTCGAAAACGGAGTCGACGTCGCCGACATTGGCTCCCGGTACGACGCCCAGCCCACCGACCAGGCCCGCGGCGAGGTCGCTGACCACGTCGCCGTAGAGGTTCTCCATCAGCAGAACCTCGAAGCGCGTCGGGTCCTGCACGAGCTTCATGCAGCCGGCGTCGATGATCAGCTCCTCGTACTGCACCTGCGCGAACTTCTGCTCGTGCACCGCACGCGCACAGCGCAGGAACAGGCCATCGGTCAGCTTCATGATGTTGGCTTTGTGGAAAACGGTGACCTTGGAGCGCCCGCGACGGGCCGCGTAGGCGAAGGCATGCTCGGCGATGCGCGTGCATGCGCGCTCGGTCGCGACCTTGAGGCTGGTGACGACGCCCGGCGTGATCTCGTTCTCGACGCCGCTGTAGAGGCCTTCGGTGTTCTCCCGCACGATGACCAGATCCACCCCCGAAAAGCGCGTGGTTACGCCGGCCAGCGATCGCACGGGCCGCACGGCCGCGTACAGATCGAGCGTCTTGCGCAGGGACACGTTGATGGAGCGGAAGCCGGTGCCGACCGGCGTCGTGCAGGGCCCTTTCAGCGCGACGTGGTGCTGTCGGATCGCGTCGAGCGTTTCGGCAGGCAGCACGTCGCCATGCCTGTCGAGGGCGGCGATGCCCGCGTGCCGCTCGACCCAGCGCACCGGCGCGGCTGCGGCCTCCAGCACGCGCACCGTCGCATGCGCGACCTCCGGTCCGATTCCGTCGCCAGGGATCAGGACCACCTGATGAGTCTCTTCCATCGCGCGCCTATTCCGTTCTGACACGAACGACGCCGCGAGCAACGCGATCGCGACCGCCTTCATCGCCGCCTTGCCCGTTTGCGGCTGCGCCGTTACAGTCCGCGACCGGGCGCGGCGCGCCTTCCCAGGAGGTCTCATGTTCGAAGGCGTACGTAGCCGACGGCTGCTGCTTTCTCTGGCCTGCTCGATGCTTGCCGTGCTCATCGCTGCCGGCGCGATTCCGTCCGTCGTGCTCGCCGCCGGTGGTGATGCGCCGCCGGCCGCGGATGCGCCTGTTCCCACCGAGCCCTCCACGCCGCCCAAAGCGCCGGCGCAGCCTCCCTCTGCCGAGGCGGCGGCCGCGCTCGAGAAATTCGCGCTGATCGACGACACCAGGCTCGTCGCGGCCGATGCCGAGACCGGCGACTGGATCAGCCATGGCCGCACCTATGCCGAGCAGCGCTACAGCCCGCTCGACCAGATCAACACCGACACGGTCAAGGACCTGAAGCTGACGTGGTCCTTTTTCACGGGCGAAAAACGCGGCCACGAAGCCACGCCCATCGCGGTTGACGGCGTGCTGATCTTCACGAGCTCCTGGAGCATCGTCTTCGCCGTCGATGCACGCACCGGCGCCGAGATCTGGCGCTACGATCCCAAGGTTCCCAAGGACACCGCGCAGAAGGGCTGCTGCGACGTCGTCAATCGCGGCGTGGCTGCCTACAAGGGCCGCATCTACTTCGGCGCGTTCGACGGACGCCTGGTCGCGCTCGATGCCAAGACCGGCAACCTGGTCTGGGAGACGGTGACCGTCGATCAGAGCAAGCCCTACACGATCACGGGCGCCCCGCGCATCGTCCAAGGCAAGGTCATCATCGGCAACGGCGGCGCCGAGCTGGGCGTTCGCGGCTACGTCAGCGCCTACGATGCCGAGACCGGCAACATGCTGTGGCGCACGTACACGGTGCCGGGAAATCCTGCCGACGGTTTCGAATCGCCGGCGCTCGAGAAGGCGGCGCAGACGTGGAAGGGCGGCAACTGGTGGGAGATCGGCGGCGGCGGAACGGTGTGGGACTCAATGGCCTACGATCCGGAGCTCGACCTCCTCTACGTCGGCACCGGAAACGGCTCGCCGTGGGTGCGTCACATCCGCAGCCCCGGCGGCGGCGACAATCTCTATCTCTCCTCGATTCTCGCGCTGCGTCCGGACACCGGCGAGCTGGTCTGGCACTATCAGACCACGCCGGGGGACAACTGGGACTTCACGGCCACGCAGCACATCATCCTGGCCGATCTCACCATCGACGGACAGCCGCGCAAGGTGCTGATGCAGGCGCCGAAGAACGGCTTCTTCTACGTCGTCGATCGCACCAACGGACAGCTGATCTCCGCCGAGAAGTACGTGGAGGTGACGTGGGCCGAGCGCGTCGATCCAGCCACCGGCCGGCCCGTGGAGGCCAAGGGCGCCGACTTCAAGGACGAGCTGGCCATGCTCAAGCCCACGCCGTTTGGCGGACACAACTGGCAGCCGATGTCCTACAGCCCCAAGACCGGGCTCGTCTATCTGCCGGCACAGGAGATCCTCGGCGTCTATCGCATCGAGAAAGGCTTCGAGTACCGGCCCGGGCGCTGGAACACCGGCACCGACTTCAACGTGTACTCGATGCTGACGCCCGAGCTGGTGTCGGGTCATCTGCTGGCGTGGGATCCGGTCAAGCAGAAGGAAGCGTGGCGGCACCCGTACGCGATGCCGTGGAACGGCGGCACGCTGAGCACCGCCGGCAATCTGGTCTTCCAGGGCACGGCCGACGGCCGGTTCATCGCCTTCGACGCCACCACCGGAAAGGAGCTGTGGGAGGCACGCACGGCGACCGGCGTCGGCGCGGGCCCCATCACCTACGAGGTCGACGGCAAGCAGTACGTGACGATCGTTGCGGGATGGGGCGGCGCGTTCGGCCTGGCTGGTGGTCCGGCTGCCAGACAGGCCAACAACGATCCGCGCGGACGCGTGCTGACCTACTCACTGGCAACGCCGGAGCTGCCGCCGGCATCTGCGGTGGCCGAGCTGCTCGACAAGACCGACGAGTTCGCGCGCGGCGAACGCATCTACCACAAGTGGTGCGCGGTCTGTCACGGGGCCGCCGGGATAACGGGCAACGTCGGCATCCCTGACCTACGTCACACCAAGCTGCCGTACCCATCCTTCGATGCCGTGGTGCGACAGGGTCTGCTGGCCGGCGCCGGCATGCCCGACCTCGGACGCTGGGTCTCGGCCGAGGACACGCGTCTGATCAAGAGCTACCTGGAGAAGCGCAGAGAGCAGGTCGGCGACTGACCGTGGCGCATTCGATGGCCGTGCGCATCTTTCGTGGCCTCCTTTCTGCCAGCGTGTTCGCCGGTTTGGCCGTCGTCGCCGACGCGCAGGAGCCGCCGGGCGCTGCCAGCAGCACACCACGCGCCGCGCAGGAGATGTCCGGCCGCGCGCAGGAAGCCGACATTGGCCGCGTCACCATCACCGCCACGCGCATCGAGCAGGGCGTGGCCGATCCCGCGGCCAGCGTCACCGCTCTGAGCGAAGAAGAGGTGACCGCGTCGCCGGCGTTCACTCTCGACGACATGTTGCGTGTCGTACCGGGCTTCAGCCTGTTCCGGCGCACGAGCAGCCTGGTGGCGCACCCGACGGCGCAGGGGGTATCGCTGCGCGGCATCGGTCCAACCGGCGCCAGCCGCGCTCTCGTGCTGGTCGACGGCGTGCCACTCAATGACCCCTTCGGCGGATGGATCTACTGGGGAATGGTGCCGCTGGAGTCGATCAGCAGCGTCGAAGTCCTGCGCGGTGCCGGCTCCAGCGTCTGGGGCAACTACGCGATGTCGGGCGTCATCAACGTGGCCACGCGTGCACCAGTGCGCGACGACGTTCGCTGGACGATGGAGGCCGGGGAGCGTCACACGGCGAGCCTGCAGGCATGGGCTTCCCGGCGAGTATCCCCGCGCCTGGCGGTCGCCATGGACGGCCGTCTCTTTTCGACCGGCGGCTATCCGGTGGTGCGCGCGGATCAACGCGGCGCCATCGACGAGGCCGCCGGCTCCGAAGACGGCACCAGCAGCCTGCGCGTCGATGTCGCGGTCGGCCCGTACACGACCGCGCGGCTGCAGGCGCGCGGCTTTCACGAAGAACGCTCGAATGGAACGCCGCTGACGCGCAACGAGACGTCGGCGGGAGCGTTCCGTGCCGGCTTCGACAGCCGCCTGCCGGGAATGGGCCGCGTGCAGACCGACGTCTTCGCGACGACGCAGACGTTCGAGAGCACGTTCTCGTCGCAGGCCACCGACCGCAGCACCGAGACGCCGGCGCTGGATCAATTCGACGTTCCTTCCACGAGCGTAGGCGCCGCGTCGATCTGGTCGGGCCGGCCGCTGCCGGGACACGTTGCCGCCGTCGGGATCGATGCACTGTGGATCGAAGGCAAGACCCAGGAGCATTTCCGTTTCCTCGACGTCGCCTTCACGCGCCGGCGTGATGCAGGTGCGCAGCAGTCGTTCGCGGGACTGTTCGTCGAAGACCTGTGGTCGCTGACCGGGCGCCTGGACCTGACGGCCTCGGCTCGGCTGGACTACTGGTCGGTCCAGGACGGCTTCCGCCGCGAACGCGCGCGCGACACGGGCGACGTGCTCGTCGATCGCGACCTCGCCTCGCCCGACGAGCTCGTCATCAGCCCGCGGCTGGGCCTGGCCTACGCGGTCACCGACGATGTTTCGCTGCGCGCCGCGGCGTACCGCGGCTTTCGCGCGCCGACGCTGAACGAGCTGGTTCGCCCGTTTCGCGTCCGCAACGACATCACCGAGGCCAACGACGGCCTCGACTCCGAGAAGGTGCTCGGCGCCGAAGGCGGCGTGGACGTGGCGGCCGGGTCCGTGCACGCGCAGGCGACGCTGTTCTGGAATCAGGTCGAGGATCCGATCTTCAACGTCACCATCGCCGAAGGACCGGGCGACGTGCCGCCGTGCGGATTCGTGCCCGAGGGCGGGGTGTGCCGACAGCGGCGCAATCTCGGCCGTACGAGCATCCTCGGCGTCGAGACGGATCTGCGCGTCGAGCTCGGCGGCGGCTTCGAGATCGCGGCCGCCTACTTGTGGAGCGACGGCGAGATCGTGTCGGCAGCGGAGGCGCCCTCGCTCCTGGGCAACCGCATCCCGCAGGTGCCCGAGCACCAGGCCACCTTCGGCGTCTTCTTCGACCGCGCCGAGATCCTCACCGCGGGGCTGCAGCTGCGCTACGTCGGCGACCAGTTCGAGGACGATGCCAACGAGCGCGAGCTCGGCGACTACGTGGTTCTGGACGCGATGATCGCGCGCGAGCTCCTGCCGGGATGGGAGGTGTTCGTGAAGGCGGAGAACCTTTTCGAGCGCGAGTACGAGACCGGCGAGACGGCCGACGGCCTGGTCAGCATCGGTGCTCCGCGCATCGTCCGCGGCGGCATCCGCTACGCGTGGGCCGACTGAAGCGGCTCGCACACATCACGGTATCGACGATCGCCGCTCGCGTTCCTCGCGCGGCGATGCCGCACCATCACTCGAGGGTGAAATAGAACGTCGCGCCCTGGCCAGGACTCGATTGGGCCCAGACGCCGCCGCCGTGGCGTCGCACGATGCGCTTGACGCTCGCCAGACCCAGACCCTCGCCGCCGAAGTCGTCGGCCGGGTGCAGACGCTCGAACGTGCGGAAGAGCTTGTGCGCGTGCGCCATGTCGAAGCCGACGCCGTTGTCGCGTACGAAGAACGTCGGAACGTCGCTGCCGCGGCTGCATCCGATCTCGATGCGCGCCTGCTCGGTCCCGCGCGTGAACTTGCACGCGTTCGACAGCAGATGCTCGAGCAGCGTGTCCACCAGCGCCGGGTCGCCGCTCGCGCGCAGGCCCGGCTCGACGAGGAGCTCGATGCGGCGGCCGTGCTCGGCGCGGCGCAGCTCCTCGAAGATCCACTCGGCACGCGCACCCAGATCGATCGGGCTGCGCGTGACGGTGCTGCGTGTCAGTCGCGTCAGCTCCAGAAGCCCGTCCAGGAGGCGGCCGAGCCGCTGGCTCTGCTGGCGAATGGCGCGCAGGAAGTAGAGCTGCTCGTCGCTGATGCTTCCCTCCAGCTCCGACAGCAGGATTTCGGCAAAGCCGGACATGATGCGCACCGGCGCGCGCACGTCGTGGGAGACGGCGCGACACAGCGCATCCAGCTCGTCGCTGGCCTGCTCCAGCCGCATCTGGCGCTCGCTGACAGCCGTTCCGGCAGCAGGGACCTCGCCCGCCGCCTGCGCGCAACACCGAACGTCCTCGACGGCCTCGGTCTGCGCGGAGGCGTCGCGGAAGCATCGCCCGCTGCCGTCCAGTTCCTTGATGCGTGTGATGTCGTGGCCAGCGGCCAGGATGAATTGCGGCGCACCGGCGCCGTCGCGCAGCACTACGGCGGTGACGTCGAGCCAGACGATGGAGCCGTCGGGCCGAACGAACGCACGCGCATGCCGGTAGTGGTCCACGTTGTCGTCGAGGATGCTCTCGGCCAGCTCATAGACCGACATCCGATGGTCCGGGTGAAGAAGTTCGACAACCGACAGCTCGCGAAGCTCCGATGGGCTTCGGCCGAGCATCCGGCAGACGGCAGGATTGGCCAGGTGGAATCGACCGTCGAGCAGGAGAATGGCGAGACCGACGGGCGCCGCGGCGAACGCGAGAAGGAGCGGATCCTGCTCGGCCGTCCGTGAAGCGTCTTGCGAGCTGCGCGCGACGCGCATCCACTCCTCCAGGGCCCCCAACGATTGTTCGCGCACCCGCTACCTCCTCCTCCGTACTACCAGGAGACGCCGCGCGGCGGCTGCCGAGAGGCCGCCGCCGCATCACGCCCGAAAATTTTGAGCCCCGGCGACGCCGAGAGGAGCGACGTGGCCAGGGCTCTCAAAATGCCGGAAGGTCGATGTTCCGTCGCGGTCGACGTCTCTGCACCATCCGGTCGTTCATCGGCCGATCGTTCCCCCTTGGTCCTGGCCGCCGTGGCCCAGGGCCGTCGATGCGCGCGTCCCTTCGCCCATCGATCCGGTTCGATCGTCCGCCAAATGAAGAGCAATTCGGGTGCCAGTGCGGAAAGCGCTCGCAGGCACGTGTTGAGCGGGTGAAAGGCGCGCGCAGGTGGTCGCGCGGGTCGCGCGGTGCGGGAGACGTGCTGCGCGGTGCGGTCTCGATCCCGCAGATTGCTTCGCCGCTGCCGCTCCCCTCATTGGCGCACCCCCTGTGTCGGGGCGCACACCTTGATACATCACGAGACACTTTCGCCTTTCCCCACCCATGAGGCGCCCTTGGCCGGAAAAGCGGGGAAAAACGGGACACCCGCCGAACTCGCAAGATTTTTGCAGTACCGGAAGGCCGTCCGGCTAAAGGGGGTCCGAATGATCGACAGTCAGCTCTTCATCCGCGCTGCGAGCGCCGTCGCGGCCGTTCTCGCCGCCGCCGTGCTCGCGCCGCGAGCGCATGCTCTCGACGACAGTGAGATCCGATGCCGCGACCTGCTCGCCACTGCGGCCCGCTACGGCGCAGCCAACGTGATGAAGGCGCGGACCGAGTGCGTTCGCGGGCGGCTCTCCGGGCTGGTCAGTCTGAACGTCGACTGCCAGGCCGATCCGCCCGAGCTGGGAGGCACCGGCACCGGCGATCCCCGGATCGACCTCAAGCTGGCGCGCCTGCAGGAAACGATCGACTCCCATGCCCGTCGCCTGAGCAACTTCTGCGTCAGCGAGGATCCCGACAAACACGTCGATCCGGCGGACGTCCTCGATCCTGCCTCGGCATGCGGCGGCGCCGTCGACTGGAACGAGGCCGTCGAGTGCGCGGTGCTGCTCGGCAAGGCCGCCGCCGACTCCGTCCATGAACGCCTGGACATCGTTCCCGCATTCGCACCGATGTCGGAGGGCGACGTCGAGTGTCTCGGGCAGGTCGCCTCGCAGGCGCGCAAGACGCTGTTCACGCTGAACCTGTGGCGTGCGCGCTGCTTCCGCACCGACGACATGCTCGCCGAAGGCGGCGGCTTCTACGACTGCGACGCCAACATCGCTCCGCCGGGCGCGTTCAATTCCACGGGATGGCTCAAGGCCGACAAGCGTCTGGAAGTTCCCACCGAGACCCTCGGCCTGGTGCTGTACGCGCAGTGCGACAAGGACCTGGCGCTGCTCGGCTTCGACGCGATCACGCCCGACCACAGCGGCGGCGAGTGGGCCGACCGCCTCACGCTCGACGACGTCTTCGATTCTCTGAACGATTCGGTGGTTGCCGCGGTCACCGGCGTCATGGCCGAGCTGTTTCCGGTAGGCAACTTCTGCGGCGACGGCGTCATCGGCGGCACCGAGGCGTGCGACGACGGCAATCACGTCAGCAACGACGGCTGCGACCGCGACTGCTCGCTTCCGTTCTGCGCCAACGGTTCCATCAACGGCGGAGAACCGCCCGACCTGTCTGGCGAGGAATGCGACGACGGCAATACCGCCAACGGCGACGGCTGCAACGAGGCCTGCCTGGTCGAGCGCTGTGGCAACGGCGTCATCAATCCTGCGTGGGAAGAGGAGTGCGACCACGCCGGCGAGTCGCCGGCGTGCGACGATGACTGCACGCTGCAGCAGTGCGGCGACGGCAAGCTCAACGTCAGCGCCGGCGAGCAGTGCGACAGCGGCGCCGACAACGATTCCAACGCGGCCGACGCCTGCGGCGACGGCAGCGGCCCGAGCCTGCGCGGTGCCTGCGAGCTCCCGTTCTGCCAGGACGACGTGGTCGACAGCGGCGAGCTCTGCGACGATGGCGGGGAGACCACCGCCTGCGACACCAACTGCACGCCGGCCACCTGCGGCGACGGTGACGTCAACGCCACGCGCGGCGAGACCTGCGACGACGGCAACGCCAGCGACAATGACTCGTGCCCCAGCAGCAGTCCCGCCGGCTCTCCCTACTGCATCCCCGCCACCTGCGGCGACGGCTTCGCCTGCACCGACGGCGCCTCGTGCACATCGGGACCCGGTGGCGGCCCCGAGGCGTGCGATGCCGCCGGCCCGTCGGCCACCTGCGACGGCGACTGTTCCACCGCGGTATGCGGCGATGGCACGCTCAACACGCAGAACGCGACCGCGCCGGCACGCGCCAGCGGCGAGGAATGCGACGATGGCGACCTGGTCGACGGCGACGGCTGCGACGGAAACTGCACCGCCACCGCGTGCGGCAACGCGGTCGTCACGGCCGGCGAGACCTGCGACGACGGCAACCTGACCAACGGCGACGGCTGCGACGACGCTGCCTCCGGCAACTGCACGCCGACCGCGTGCGGGAACGGCATCGTCACAGCCGGCGAGACCTGCGACGGCGACGGCTCCGGCGCCGGGGGCGAGACGGCGACGTGCGATGCCAACTGCACCGCCGCCATGTGCAACGACGGCACGCTGAATTTCACCGCGGGCGAAGACTGCGACACCGGCGGCAACTCGGCCACCTGCGACGACGACTGCACGTTTGCGGTCTGCGGCGACGGCCGTGTCAACGGATCCGCCGGTGAGGCCTGTGACGGCAACGGGGCGGGCACTGGTGGCGAGACGGCCACCTGCGACGCGAATTGTACGGCGGCAGCGTGCGGCGACGGGACGATCAACGTCAGCGCCGGCGAGCAATGCGACGATGGCGGTCTCGCCAATGGCGACGGCTGCGATTCGAGCTGTCAGGTCGAGTAAGGGGGACATGACGATGAAGACTGCAACCAATCGCTTGCGCCGGATGCGAGCAGCCGCCATCGCGGCGGCGGCCACGGCGGTGATGGGCGCGGCCACGCCGGCTCAGGCCGTGCTGACGGAAGCGCAGATCTCCTGCCGCGACGCCGCCTCGCGCATCGCGCGCGGCGCCATGACCACCGCGCTCCAGATTCGGGTCAACTGCGTGCGCCGCACCGCGTTCGGCTCGTTCGATCCATCGATTAACTGCCTCGAGGATCCCGAGGAGCTCGGCGGTCCCGGCACCGGCGACCTCAATGCCGATCGCCGCCTGCAGCTGTTGGCGTTCACCGGAGAGCGTGCCGGCGACGTGCTGATGCGAAGCTGTCTCGACGAGAACCGGCCCGAGAGCAATGTCCTTCCGAGCGACATCGACATCGACGACGCGTGCTCTCCGGCCTCCGAGGACTGGACCGACGTCGGCCAGTGCCTGGTCGACATTGGCATGCAGGCTGCAAAGATCTACATGGAAGCGCTGAACCTGCCGGGGCCCGGTCCGCTGCCGCCCTCGGCGCTGGCGTGCATGGACGCCATCAACGCCCAGGCGCGGCGCACCCTCGCCGCGCAGGCGCGCTTCCGCGCACTGTGCTTCAAGGAGGATGACCGACGCGGCGGCGGCGTGCTCGATTGCGGCGCCACGATCATGCCTCCGGGGACGGTGGAGACGACGCTGCTCGAAAAGATCGACAAGCGCGTGGGCGAGGTCTACCCGAAGCTGGCGCGTGACATCGAGCAGTACTGCGACGTGCCGCTGTCGACGACGGGCTATGACGTGATCACGCCCGACGTCACCGGCGGCCGCTTCGAAGGGCGCATCACCGTCTGGGACATCCAGGAGCACCTCAACGATCGGCTGGCGGAGACGGTCCACGCCATCACCTTCGGCGATACGGGCGTCGAATCGCTGTTTCTCGGATCGCAGACCGGGGGCTTCTGCGGAGACGGCAGCCAGCAGGCCGGCGAGCAGTGCGACGACGGCAACAATTTCTCGTGTGACGGCTGCGATCGCGATTGCACGATTCCCGCGTGCGGCAACGGGGCCATCTGCGATGACGAGGAGTGCGACGACGGCAACAACTCGAGCGGCGACGGCTGCACCGCCGGCTGCATCTCGGAGATCTGCGGCAACGGCATCCTCAATCCCGGCTGGGCAGAGGAATGCGACGATTCCGGCTTTTCGTCCACCTGCGACGACGACTGCACGTTCGCGGTGTGCGGCGATGCCGTCGTCAACGATCCTGCCGGCGAGAGCTGCGACGAGGGGACCGGACTTCCCGACAACCAGCCGCTGAACACGCCGGCCTGCGACTCGGACTGCTCGGCGCCCGCCTGCCCCGACGGCCATACCAATCCATTCAATACGACCGCCCCCGCGACCGGCAGCGGCGAGGAATGCGACGACGGCGGCGATTCGGTCAGCTGCGACGGCAACTGCACCGCCGCTTCCTGCGGTGACGGCTACAGGAACGCCGTGCGCGGCGAGCAGTGCGACGACGGCAACGTCTCGGACGCCGACGACTGCCCGAGCAGCTCGACGGTGCCCGGCTCCTTCTGCAGCACTGCGTTCTGCGGCGACGGCTTCCGATGCACGGGCGGCGGCTGCAGCAGCCCCGAGGCCTGCGACGACGGTGACGGCACCCTCGGCTCGGCCGAGTCCGCTTCGTGCGACCACGACTGCACGGCCGTGTCGTGCGGCGACAGCAACGTCAACGTCAGCGCGGGCGAGCAGTGCGATGCGGGCGGCTCCAACGGCAACCTCCGTCCATGCACCGCAGGCTGCCAGAACGCGACGTGCGGCGACGGCCTCGCGTGCTCGCATGCAACGTGCACCACCGGCGCTGGCGGCACGCCCGAAGGCTGCGACGACGCCAACGGCAACAACAACGACCCGTGCCGGAACGACTGCGAGATCGCTACCTGCGGCGACAGCGTGCTGTGCAACGACCCCTCCTGCACCAGCGGCCCGGGCGGCGGCAGCGAGCAGTGCGATACCGGTGGACAATCGGCGACCTGCGACGCCGACTGCAGCACCGCCGGCTGCGGCGACTCCCAGCACAATCCGGCGGCGGGCGAGCAGTGCGATACCGGCGGCGCCTCCGCCACGTGCGACCCGAACTGCACGCTGCCGCTGTGCAACGACGGCACGGTCAACATTCCGGCCGGCGAGCAATGCGACACCGGCGGCCAGTCGGCGACCTGCGACGGCGATTGCACGAGCGTCTCCTGCGGCGACGGCACGGCCAACGCCGCGGCCGGCGAGCAGTGCGACACCGGCGGCCAGTCGGCGACCTGCGACGGCGATTGCACCAGCGTCTCCTGCGGCGACGGCACGACCAATGCCGCGGCCGGTGAGCAGTGCGACGACGCCGGCGAGTCGGCGACCTGCGACGGCGATTGCACCAGCGTCTCCTGCGGCGACGGCACGGCCAATGCCACGGCCGGCGAGCAGTGCGACGACGCCGGCGAGTCGGAGACCTGCGACGGCGACTGCACCAGCGTCTCCTGCGGCGACGGTACGACCAACGCCGCGGCGGGCGAGCAGTGCGACGACGCCGGCGAGTCGGCGACCTGCGACGGCGATTGTACGAACGTCTCTTGCGGCGACGGCACGGCCAATGCCTCGGCCGGCGAGCAGTGCGACGACGCCGGCGAGTCGGCGACCTGCGACGGCGACTGCACCAGCGTCTCCTGCGGCGACGGCACGACCAATGCCGCGGCCGGCGAGCAGTGCGACGACGGCGCGAGCAATGGTGCGGGCTCCGGATTCTGCCTGAGCGATTGTTCCGGCATCGAGCCGTAGGAGGAACCGTTATCGGAGTGGAGACCGCGGCGGGTGTCGCCGCTCGACGTGGATCAGCGGCGGAAACGGACGCGGATCAGCGGCCGAAGCGGATGACACCGCCGCGACGCGGCGGCGGTGCTTCGGTGGCGCCGATGCTGCTCCCGGACCAGGCGCCGAGGCCGTCGCCGCGGTAGACACCGAGGCCGTGATCGCGGCCGCCTTCGATGCTTCCGCCGCGCATGGAGCCGAGGCCGCCGCCATCAGAGCCGAAGCGGCGCGTGCCGGTTCCCTGGCCGAGCCGTCCGAGGCCGTCGGAGTGCGCGCCCAGGCTGCGGCCGCTGCGAGTGCCCAGACGGCGAGTGCCGCCGTCATCGAAGCGTTCATCGCTCTGCGCCAAGCTGCCGAACCGCACGGAGTCGTGGTGGGTGGGGCTGTCATGGGCGGCGGCCTGCGTGCAGGCCAGCAACAGAACGGATGCGGTCATGGCCAGAGCGGTTCTCATGCAGGAAGCTTAGTCCCGTCTGCTGGCGTCGGCCACCGTCGACGCCCAGCCCGGGCCTCTTCATCCCTGGCACGGGCCCCGGCCGCGTGCGATAAACGCCCGCGTCGAAAGCCCGGCGCGCTTCACGGGGCCTCGGCTGGGGGAATCTCATGCGTTTCATGCTCGTTCGTCAGGCGCTCGTCGCCGCAATCCTGCTCGGCGTCGTGGCGCCGGCATCGGCCCAGCTTCAGGATGCCGGTCAGCAGAAGTGCCTGCTCGCGACCTCGTCGGCCGCTTCCAAGCTGGCCAAAACCAGTGCGAAAGAATTCGCGAGGTGCCTGAAGAGCGCAGCGTCCGGCACACTCGCCGGCTGTTCCGCCGAGGACTGCGTGGCCTCGGATGCCGGCGGCAAGGTCGATGACGCGCTGACGAAGCTGCGCGAGGCAGCCGCCGACTCATGCCGGGTGGCGCCCGACTTTGGCCACCGCCATCCCTCCTTCGTCGGCAGCGTCGTCGTGCGCGAGACAATCGGCCTTCTCGACGACGTGCTCGGCCCCGACCTGGATGCCGCGACCGTACCAAAGAGCGAGGATGCGCGGGCGGCCGCCTGCCAGGGCAAGGCCGTCAAGGCGGTCACCAAGCTCGGGCTTTCGATGAGCGCCCTCTACGATGCGTGCCGCAAGGCCGCGGTGAAGACGGCGACCTCGGCGGACGATCTGGCCGGATGCCTCGCGGCCATCGACGCCGATGCGCAGGGCAAGGTGGACTCGGCATTGCAGTCGCTGGCCGGCGCCGTCGCCGGCACCTGCGAAGGCGTGGACCTGGCGACGGTCTTCGCAGGCTCGTGCGCCGCTGCGCCCGATCTTGCCGCGTGCGTCGAGGAGCGAGCGCGCTGCCGCGCATGCCGCCGCGCGCGCGGCAGCGACGGCCTCGACGTGGATTGCGAGATCTTCGACAACGGTGCGGCCGACGGCACCTGCAGCGGCCAGACCGGCCGGTGCAACGGCCGTGCGGCGCTATGCGAACGCGCCTTCGATGCCGTCGCCTACGCCACCACGCACAATGCGTATTCGAACGCCGAAGAAAGCTGGACCGCGCCCAACCAGCGCTACGGCCTGACGCGCCAGCTCTCGGAAGGCGTGCGCTCGATGATGCTCGACACCTACGAGTTCGAGGGCGGCCTCTACTTCTGCCACGGCTCGTGCACGATCGGCACGGGCGACAACATCGGTCGCTCCTCGATGGTGCAGGGGCTGGTCGAGCTGCGGCAGTACCTGGAGGCGCACGCAGGAGCGGTGCTCAGCATCATCTTCGAAAGCTACATCAGCGAAGCGCAGACGCAGCAGGCGTTCACGGACGCGGGGCTGATGCCGTATCTGCATGCGCAGCCGGTGGGGCAGCCGTGGCCGTCGCTGCAGCAGCTGGTCGATGCCGGCACGCGCCTGATCGTCTTCACGGACGATTCGGCGGCGTCGGCGCCCTGGCATCACTACGTTTGGGATTTTGCGTGGGAGACGCCGTACTCGTTCCAGAGCGCCGACGACTTCGTGTGCTCGATCAACCGCGGCGACTACGACAACAGCCTCTACATCCTCAACCATTTTCTGACCGATCCGGTCGGGTCGCCGCAGCTGGCCAACAAGGTCAACAAGAACCCGCTATTCATCGACCGCGCCCTGCAGTGCCAGAGCGAGAGCGGGAGGCTGCCCAACTTCGTCACCGTCGACTTCTACGACATCGGGCACGTCTTCGACGTCGTCGGTGCGCTCAACGGCTTCGGCCGGTGCACGCCCTAGGCGCTCACCATTTGGCGTAGTGGCGCTCCATGTAGCCGTACAGGCTTTCGATGGTGAGCGACTCGCCGCCGGCGGTGGTCATGGTGCCCGTGTAGCGTCCGAAGAGCTGCTGGAAGTTGGTCGCGACGACGAGCGCGTTCACGCGCTCGCTGTGGCGGCCTTCGGGCACGAACGTCAGGTCGATGCCGCGGCCGCGCACGCGCCAGGGTTCGGTCAGATCGCGGCGGTCATAGTCGAACGCGACGGTGCCGACCGGATGCAGCACGCCGTCGATCCAGAAGCAGCTTTCGGTGTGGCTGGTCTCGTTGACGCCGCACGAAAGGTTCATGCCTACCACGCGGCCGTCGGCCAGGCGGCCTGCCAGGCAGGCCCAGTTCCAGAAAGTCTCGCGGCGCATGTAGCCGGCGCTCCAGTCGTTGTGTCCGAGCATGCCGAGCTCGGCCAGATCGAACCGGCGGCCTTCCCAGACCGCGGTGCCGCGCACGGAGGCTCCGGCGGTTTTGCGCGCGTAGACCCAGCCGGTCGCGCCGGCGGGCGTGCAGATCCACATCGGCTGCAAGCGCGGGCTTTGCTCGTCGAACAGGGCGTCGATCTCGACGCCGCCGGCAAGCTTCACCCACAGGTGCCGCTGCTGCGGATGGTGCGTGGCCGTCATCGCGAAGTGGTTGCCACCGCTGCGGAAGGTCGTGCTCCCATCCTCGGGACGCTGATCGAAGCGGCAGCACACGCCCAGCGGCGACCTGAAGCTGAACTCGGAAAATCGGCGGGTGGCGGGCTCATAGAAATACACGAACGCGGTCGCGACGTACTTGATGTCGGCGATGGCGCAGCCGAACAGCAGTGCGGGCGACAGCCCACCGAGAAACTGGAACTGGTTGAAGCCGAAATGGCGGGCTACCGCTCCGCGTGGCCGATCATGGGGGCTGAGCAGCGCGAAGTCCCGGTAGTTGACCTCCAGCACCGGCTCGGTGAACACGCCGAAACGTGCGTCGCCGCGCCCGTCGATGAGACAACTCGAAGCCCCCGCGGCAGCTGTGGTTGCTGGCATGCGCGCACCGATACCCGGCGCGCGGGGATTGGCCAAGCGCAGACGCGCCGGCAACGCGGACGTTGCGCACGGCGAAGGTGCCGCGGTATTCGGCGGCGGCGGCAGTGCCCGGTCGTCGGCGGGCGCGGCAGCCGGACAACGGAGACGAGAAGGGGCGAGACGGCTGCTGTGCCTGGCAGCGGCCCAAACACGAACGCCGCGGTCGCTCTAGCGACCGCGGCGTCTTCGGTTGCGACGGTCGCGATGCCGCGGCCGTCTCTGGTCATTCACGGATGCTACGGCGTCCAGTAGCCCGCCGACCATTCCCAATCGCTGCCATTCCACTCCCAGTGTCCTTCGACCCAGCGGTAGGTCGAGGACGGAGGAGCGGTACGAACTTCCGTGCGCGGCTCGGGCATGGGCGGCCGTTGCACCACGATGTCGTGCTGGACCACGGGCATTCGGCTCGTTGTCGTGACGACTTCCCGTTCTCTCTTCACGACGCAGCCGGTGCCAAGAAGAGGAGTCGTTGCCAGGAGCATCGTAATAAGGGGAAGAGGCTTCACCATGATCTCACCATCCTCGTTCGCGGCGCGCCGTGGTCGGGTATGCTCGCGAACTCTTCAGCATCTGCATGGTTACCACGCGGCCTCTCGAGCAGATAGACGAGTGGACGTGCGCGCCGCGGTAATTGTTCGCGCGCGGCCACGGAAGGGGGCTGCGGATCTGCAATTGTGCGCGAGTGCGTGCGCGCGAGATTTGTTGCGCGCAACGCGGTGGGTCTGTTCGTCAGAGAGACGGTCGCTCGAACTTCATCAGGAAACGATCCGGCATGTCCTTAGACGAGCACGCATCGGAGGTACGTGCATCCTTGCTGTTCGCCAGCGCGTCGCTCTGCTCGAGGAAGCGGAAACCGGCAGCCTCGACTTCCGCGCGCAGCGCATCGGCGTGTGATCGGCACGCGGCCGCGGCCTTGGCGGCATCGCTTCCCTTGGCCGCGCGCGCGTCGGCGACGATGTAGAGCCCGCCCGGCGCCAAGGCGTCGAACACGACCCGATGCACCGCCGCGCGATCGATGCCCTTGATGACCATCTTGTGATGCACCCCGATGCTGAACACCGCTTGCAGCCCCTTGGCGTAGTAGGGCAGGGCCTGGGTGACCGCGTTGTCGAGCTCGGCCAGATCGGCGGTGTCGGGGCTTTCCAGCCTCTTCTTCCAGGCCTGCGTCTGCTCGGGCGACAGGAGGGAGGGGTCGTTGTTCGCGAAGATCTTCCCGTACGGGATGACGCTCCCCATCAGGACCTCGGTGACGTAGCCGTCGCCGGCGTGGAGGTCGGCGATGTGCATGCCCTGGCGCAGGCCCGCGAACTGCGCGATCGCCTGCGGCCTTTCCTGCGCGTCGCGTGCGCGGTCCTGCTCACTGCGCTCGGCCGGCCGCATGGCTGCGACCATGCCGGCCTGGCGCGCCGCTTCGTCGGCGATACCGGCCGACGGCGCAGCGGATGCGGTGAACGCGACGAGCAGCCACAGGAGCCTGCGTGGGGTGGAGCCGAGGAGTCGGATCAGCATGAAGACCTCGGCGGCCAATGTAGCCGAACGGCGCGCCACCCGAAGCGGTGCTGCAGCGAGCCTTTACGTCGGCGGCGCCGGGGCGTATTCCGAAAGTACGCAGGGCGGGTGCCGGGCCGCCGCTGCCATCGTCACGGAGGCAACCATGGCCTACATCCAGACCATCTCTCCACGAAACGCCGGTCCGGAGCTGGCGGAGGTCGTCCGCTACATGCATCGGGTGAGCGGCATCGGCGTGGTCGCCAACATCGTGCGCCTCTTCAGTCTTCGGCCCGCCTCGATGCGGCGCATGATCCGGACCTGGGAGCTGGCGATGTGGGCGGGCGAGGAGCCGCGCGCGCGGCGCGAGCTGGTGGCCGCGATGGTGTCGCGGCTCAACCAGTGCGTCTATTGAGAGGACGGCCATACGGCATTCCTGCAGGCTGCAGGAGGACGAGGAAGCGCGGTCGCGGATCTGCTCGAGGGGCGGCACGAAGGCGCCGAGCGCATCGACATCGCATTGGCCGACCTGGTGCGGCGCTGCCACGAGAGGCCGGCGCGCCTTTCGAAAGATGACCTGACTCCGCTGCGCAACATCGCCGGCGATGCCGCGCTCGATTACGTGCTGGTGCTGGGCGGCTTCCACTTCATCAACCGCATGGCCGACCTGCTGCACGTGGACTCGGAATTCGTGCCGGACGCGCTCTCGCGCATCGGTTTCATGCGGCGCGTCGCGATCTTCGTTGCGAGCAAGCTGTTCACGCGCATGGATCTGGTGAACCGGCCGTACGACCGGACGTTCGAGCAGGCATGTCGGGAGATGCAGCCGGCCTTCCGCCGCGCGACCGGCCGCGACCTCGACGGCGACCTCGACCCGCTGCGTGCGCGTCCCAAGCTCGTCGAGGTCCTGCGGCTGGCGCTGGAGGAGCGCGACGTGGCCAGCAGCCTGCCGCGTTCGGTGACGGCTCGGGTGCACGCGCTCGTCGAGGAGTATCTGCCGTCGCGCGCCGAAGAGGCCGACGGCTTCCACGCGCGGCCTGCCGATCCGCTGGAGGCATTCGTGTTCGTCGGAACGCGCTACGCGGCTCGCACGACGCCCGAGATGATCCAGCGCCTGCGCGGGATCGGCTACGACGACGTTGGCATCCTCGATCTGGCGACGGCGGTGGCCGATGCCAACCAGTGGGCGCGCCTGCACCGCCTGCTCGGCCTGCCGCGCGACATCCTGGCGCCGCAGCTTCCGCGCGCCGGGATTGCGCGCGCCGAGCACGAGCCGCTCGCGGCGGCCGCGGATTGACCGAAGGCAGGTCTGCATTCGAGCCAATGCTCGAATGCAAAGACGCTTGTTACGAGGCTGCGGCCGTGGTGGCGCCGGCCGACTGGAACTGCTGGATCAGGCGCACCAGCTCCTCGGGCGGCATCACGTCGGGATCCTCGGTGGAATCCTTCATGTCGGCGAACTCGAGGATGCCGATCTGCTCGTAGGCGTCGCGCACGCGCGGCGTGAGCAGGCCGAGCCTGCGCAGGTTCGGCACGATCTTCGAGAACAGCATGCGGCGGAAGCCCGTCATGTACGGCGTGGTCTTCGCCCAGCCCACCCACAGATCGACGTCCCAGCCCATGCGCTCGTAGACCTGCTCCATCAGAAGCCGGTCGCGCATCAGGTAGGTCGCCTCGATGACGAAGTCCTCGCGCTCGCGCAGCTCGGCCGACGTGAGCTGGTTGCGGTAGATATCCTCGAGCGACAGCACGCCGAATGCCACGTGCCGCGACTCGTCCTGCATGATGCGGGAGGTGATGTCCTGGATGAGCGGCTCGTCGGGCATCTGCACCTTCATCAGCCCGAAAGCGGCCAGCGCCAGACCCTCGACCATGATCTGCATGCCGAGATAGGTCATGTCCCAGCGCGAGTCCGACAGGATCTGGTCGAGCAGGATCTGCAGGTGCCGGTTGACCTCGAAGGAACGGCCCAGCTTTTCGGTCAGGTAGCGGTGATACACCTCGACGTGGCGCGCCTCGTCGGCGACCTGGTTGGCCGCGTAGAACTTCGCTTCCTCGAGCGGAGCCGACAGCACGATCTTGGCCGTGGCCAGCAGCGCGCCCTGCTCCCCGTGCAGGAACTGCGAAAGCATCCAGGCGTTGGTGTTGAGGTTCATCTCGATGAGCTGCTCGGGCTCCAGCGGCTGCGGCGGGGCCAGCAGCGCGTTGACCATGTGATGCACTCCCATGTCGACGCGCTGGCGGATGAACGCGTCCAGATCCACCTTGATCGACCAGTCGATGTCGGTGGCGTTCCAGGTCGACGCCTTGCCCTTCTCGTAAAGCGCCATGAGCTTTTCGCGCCCCAGCGCGTACTCCCAGTCGAAGACCGTGTTGATTTCGGACGGAACGGTCTCGGAAGCCCCGCTCGGGGGCAGTGGAAGGGGATTGCGCTGCGTGTACTGCATGGCGGCGGGCTCCTTTGGATGGCGGCGAACGATCTTACAAGAGCGACAGTAGGCGGAGGCGGCGCGCGTGGCAAGACGTGCAGCCGCGACGAGGGCGAAGACGGCAGCTCAGCCGCCTTCCTTGCGCAGCCGCTTGTACAGCGTCTTGCGATCGATCCCGAGCAGCGCGGCCGCCGCGCTTCGGTTGCCGCCCGTGCGCTCGAGCACTTGCATGATGTGCCGCTGCTCGAGCTCGGCCAGCGTAAGGCCTGCTGTGTCGCTGTCGGGCGTCGAGGAAATGCGGCCGCCGGCCTCCTCGGCGTGGCGGCGAAGCGCCTCGGGCAGATCCTCGACGTCGATAGTCTCGCTGGTCGACAGCGACAGCGCGTGGTCGATGGCGTTGCGGAGCTGGCGGACGTTGCCGGGCCACGAGTAGCCGAGCAGCGTAGACCGCGCCTGCTCGCTCAGCTTGCGCGTGCCGCCGCCGAGCTCCTGCAGGAAATGCGCGATCAGCGCGGCCACGTCCTCGGGACGCTCGCGCAGCGGCGGTATGCGGATCTCCACGACGTTGAGCCGGTAGAACAGATCGGCGCGGAAGCGGCCCGCCGCGACCTCGGTCTCCAGGTTGCGGTTGGTGGCCGAGACGACTCGAACCGAGACGGTCTCGGTCGTGGCCGATCCCACGCGGCGCACGGTGCCGTCCTCGAGCACGCGCAGCAGCTTGGCCTGCAGCACCGGCGACATTTCGCCGATCTCGTCGAGGAAGATGGTGCCGCCGCTGGCCACCTCGAACAGGCCGGCGCGGTCGGCTCGTGCATCGGTGAACGCGCCGCGGACGTGGCCGAACAGCTCGCTCTCCAGCAGCTGCTCGGGGATGGCGGCGCAGTTGACGGGAATGAAGGGGCCGCTGGAGACGGGACTGTAGCGGTGCAGCGCGCGCGCAATCAGCTCCTTGCCGGTGCCGCTCTCGCCCGTCAGCAGCACGTTGCTGCGCGAGCGCTCGAGCTGGCGCACGGTCTCGACCACGCGGCGCATGCCCTTGGAAAGCGCGACGATGCCTTCGATCGCGCTGCGCTCGCCGGCCAGGGCTTCCAGGCGCGCGACCTGGCTTCGCAGCTGATGCGTTTCCAGCGCGCGCTTGACGCGCGAGCGCAGCTCGGTGATCGACACCGGCTTGGTGACGTAGTCGTACGCGCCCGTGCGCATCGCCTCGACCGCCTGTTCGATGGTGCCGAATGCGGTGATGAGGATGACCGGAACGGTCGCATCGGCCGCGCGCACGCCGGCGATCACGTCCATGCCCGACATGCCGCTCATCTGGAAGTCGGTCAGCACCAGATCGAAGCCGCGGCTGAGCGCCTGCAGCGCCGCTTCGCCGTCGTGCACGCTGGTAATCAGGTACTCGTCCTGCCCCAGGCAGTCCTCGAGGAAGCGGCAGAACTCCGGCTCGTCATCGACGATGAGGATGCGCGGCTTGTCGGCGGGCTTGAGGCCTGATGCGGTGGTCATGAGCGTGCTCCTGCAAGAACGGAGGCGGGCGCCGGCGCTGCGGGCGACCGGATGGGATCGGGGTTGCGTGGATTCATCCGTGTGCGCCTGCAAAGACGGCCTTGGGCGCCGGACTTGCTGGCGAAGAGGAGAGCGTGCTTGCGCAGGTTCATCCTCGGGCTCCTGCCGCGGCGGCCACGGGGCCCTGCGCGGCTGCCAGCGGCAGATAGACCAGGAAGCGCGTGCCGCGGCCGACCTCGCTCTGCACGTCGATGTAGCCGCCGTGGTCCGTCACGACCTTGTAGGCGATGGCCAGGCCGAGCCCGGAGCCGACGCCGGCTTCCTTGGTGGTGAAGAACGGCTCGAAGATGTACCGGCGATGCTCGGGCGGAATGCCGGGCCCATTGTCGGCCACCGTCATCCGCGCGAATCCGTGCTGGCCGCGCGGCGAGGTCACCGGCGCGGCAAGCTCGATGTCGAGCGTGCCGCTGCTGCCCATCGCCTGCACCGCGTTCATCACTAGGTTGACCATGAGCTCTTCGATTCGCCGCCGATCCACGACGGCTTCGACCGGCTCGTCGGGGAGCGAGGTGCGAACCGTGAACGGCTTGAGCTTGGGCGCGAGCAGCTCGAGCGTCTCGCGCACGATGTCGCCCATGTCGTTGCTGCGCGGCTCGCCCTCGGTGGTCCGCGCAAAGCCGAGCAGACGTCGCACCGTCTGCGAGATGCGCTCGCACTGGCCCACGATCGTCTCGAGCTGGCGGCGCTGCCCCGGCGCCAGCCCCGGCTCCTCGAGAAGCAGCTGCGCGCGACCCTGCACGACGTTGAGAGCGGTGCCGATGTCGTGAGCGACACCGGCGGCAAGCTGGCCGATGGCCGCCAGCCGCTCGGACAGATGCAGCGAGCGCTCGGCCTTGAGGCGCTCTTCGTGCTCGGCGCGCAGGCTCTGCGTGGCGCTCTCGAGCTCGTCCTGCATCTGGTTGAGCGCGCCTGCCAGTGCACCGATCTCGTCTCGCTGGCGAACATGCACGCGTGTCTGCGGACCCATGCGCCCGCGTGCGATGGCGTCGACGGCGCCGGCCAGACGCGACAGCGGCTTGACGACGAGCGCGTAGGCGAAGAACCACAGCACCGCCGACAGCGCCAGAGCCAGCGTCAGCCCGAGTTGCGCGGCGCGCCGGCGAGCTTCGCTGCGCGCCTGGCGAAGATCCGACCAGTCCTGCACCACGGCCAGACGTCCGATCACCACGTTGCCGCGTCCCTGCAGCGGCGCCACGCGCACGTAGCGATGCTCGCGGTGGAGCAGGAACGCCGGCGGCGCCCATGTGTCGGCGGCCAGCGCGCGCAGCGCAGGCGTGGACTCGAAGGCGGTGCCGACGATGGGGCCGCCCTGACGGTTGAGCACCATCACGCCGATGACCTCCTCGGAGGCCTCCAGGCGCCGCACCATCCGGGCGAGATCGGCGAGGCTGCCGGTGCTGAGCATGTTCTCGACGGCCACGCGCGTTGCCTGCGTGAGCATGTCGAGGCGATTGATCTTGGAGTCTTCCAGGGTGCGCTCGAGGTCGGCGGTCCACAGCAGCGCGAATGCTGCCCCGGCTACGGCCACGACGGCGACGAGGACGACGGTGAGCTTGCGTGCGAGCACCGGCGGCGATTCCACCGATGACTGGGGACGTTGGCAACAGCTCTGGGGTCTTTCTCCCCGAGCGCGTCTGCGCCCAATGCATGGACTCGTGGAAAATCAGGGACTTCGGATCGGCATGCAACCTGCTCTTACGACCGGCGTGGAGGTGAGAAGTCGATGAGTGAGAAGAAGCTCGTGCGATTTTCCCTTGCGGCGCTGTTGGCTGCGCTGGCGGTACCTTCGGCCTCCTCGGCCGCTCAGGCCGCGGCAGCAACGAAGGCCGGCGTGCAATCGGACGCCAGCGCAGCCACCGCCGTCACGGGAGTTCCCGGGCCGGGGGGTACCGAACACGCTCGCTCCGATGGCGTCGCAAAGGCTCCTGCGCGCGCCGTCGCAGCGGGACCGGTGGGAGGAAGACCTGGTCCAGTCCTGAGCGGCCGGCTCGTCGTTCTGGATGCGGAAGCAGGAACTTTCGGGATCGAAGGGAAGAACGGGCTCTTCCGATCGCCGAAGGGAACGGATCTGGCCAGCATCGGCGGCAAGCGCGTGCGCGTGCACGCGAAGGCCACCGGTGAGGTTTCGTCCATCGAGGTCGTAGGCGGAGAGGCAGCGAGCTCGGGAACGAATCCGGCCGAGCCGGTTCAGAACTGATCGATCGAAGAAAGAACAATCCAATCAACCAAACGTCCCGCTAAAAAGCGCCGGCCGGGCAGAATGAGCTGCTCGGCCGGCGTTTTTTTACGGCGCGACCGGTGCGACCTCGATGGTCTCGCTGCGCTCGATGATGCGGCGGCTGCCTTCGTCATCCTCTTCGATCCGCTCCTTTCGCAGCTTCTGCTCGGCCTCGAGACGCTCCTTGTCCATCTTCTGATCGTACTCGAGCTGCTTCCTCTCCAGCTCCATGCGCGTCTTCTCCGCTTCGACCTCCGGATCGTCGGCCAGCGCGTAGCCGGGCGCGATGCACAGGGCGAGCGTGAGCAACACGGGCAATGCTTTGATCGGCGACATGTCGGACCTCCTTGGCACGGGTGATCAACAGATGCGTCAACTCTGACACATCTTCCGCGGCCAGCCAGAAGGCGCGCGCCGGCTGGGGGAACGCGCACGGACAAAATGGGGATCGCGCTAGTGCTGACCGCGGGCCAGGATGAAAGGCAGTCGCAGCAGCACCCGCTCGCGCTCGAAGCTGCGCGCGATCGATCCCACCTGCGATGCCAGCGCCAGCTCCATGCGCGAATGCAGGTGCGAGGCGGTCTCGCCTTCGGAGAGGCAGTCGCTGAGGCTCGAGAAGGACCTCAGGCAATCCAGGATGTCGGTCTCGTAGCCGTAGCGTTTGATGCGATAACGCTTGCTCGTGTCGAGCTCGGCCAGCTCCACGGCCGCCTTGACTGCTTCGGTGAAGCCGCCGAGCTCATCGACGAGACCGAGCCCGTAGGCTTCCAGCCCCGTGTAGACGCGGCCCTCGGCCAGTGAGTAGACCTTGCCCATTTCCAGCCCGCGTCCCTGCGCGACCTTGCGCACGAACGTGTCGTAGGTGTGATCGACCTGATCGGCCAGCAGCTCGGCGTCCTGCCGTGAAGGCGTGCGCGATGGCGAATACAACCCGATGCGATCGGTCTGCGTGACGGTATGGAAGCTCAGGCCCCACTTTTGCGGAAACCCCGGCAGCTTCGGCAATCCGGCCAGCACACCGATGGATCCGGTGATGGTGGTCGGCTCGGCGAGAATGCGAGAGGCCGGAGCGGCAACGTAGTAGCCGCCCGAAGCGGCCGACGCGCCCATGGAGACGACCACGGGCTTCACGCGCGTCGTCCTGCGCACCTCCTTCCAGATGAGATCGGAGGCGATGGCGGAGCCGCCTGGGCTGGAGATGCGAAAGACGACCGCCTTGATGTCGTCCTCCTTGCGCGCCCACTGAAACGCCTTGGCCAGACGCCTGGGCGTGATCATCCCTTCGTCGTCGCCGCCGTCGTCATACAGGACGATCTCGCCTTCGGCCTCGATGACGCCGATGCGCTCGTCGATGCCTGCCAGGTCCTGCGCCTCCCGCCCGCGCGTGGCCGAGCCGTAGCGCGACAGCTTCATCTTCTCCTTGGCTTCCCACTTTCCGCGCAGGCGCATCTCGTGCTCGGCCGAGTACGAAAGCCTGTCGACGAGCCCCGCCTCCAGTGCCTCGTCGGCGGTGAAGAGGCCGCGCTTCATCCAGTCGCGCACCTTCTCGGGAGTCGTCCGGCGCGAGTCCGCGATCGTGTCGGCAAGATGCCCGCGCAGGCTCTCCTCCATCGACTGCATCATCTCGAGCGTGGCCGGCGAAGGCGTATCCGAGATCAGCGGCTCGAAGGCCGACTTGTACTTGCCGGCGCGCACGACCTGGAACTCGACGCCGAGCTTCTCCAGCGCCGAGCCCATGTACATCAGGTGGAAGACCGGCCCCGGCACCTCCAGCGAGCCCGCCGGCGTCATCTCGACCGTGTCGCCGGCCGTGGCGAGGTAATAGGCGTCGGTGTCGGCTTCGGTCAGGTGGAATGCCAGCGGCTTCCCCGCCTGCCGGAAGCGTACGAACGCCTGCCGCAGCTCCGTGATCGCCGCCGGGCTGGCACGCAGATCCTCGATCTCGATGAACAGCCCCTGCACCTTTTCGTCGGTGGATGCGCGCTCGAGCACCTTGACAAGATCGGGCAGGTACAGATGGCGCCGCGCGCCGAGCAGTCGGTTGAAGACCTGGAAGCGCATATCAGGCGCCGTCTCGGCGATGCGCCCGCCGAGTTGCATCTCCACCAGCACGTCCTCGTTCACGCCGGCCTTGGGCGCTTTGGCGATCTCCTCGACGCTGTCGCTCGACAGCGCGATGTAGAGCAGCATCGCCGGCGCGACGGTGACGAACAGGCCGATGGAGGCAAAGAAGAAGCGGCCCGTTCGATAGAGGCCGCGGAGCAGGCGAAAGATCAGGCGGGGTCGGCGGGGCGTGCCGGGCTCATTCATCGGGTCTCCTAGAATTCGACCACTTGCGGCTCACCGCTCTCGACGGTTTCGACGCCGATGGCGCGGGAGCGCCGCCGCGCATAGCGCATCGTCGCTGCGGCCGCGGCAGCCATGACCATGGCGAAGAACGGCAGCAGCGCTCCTGCCGGCACGCGGCGCGCCGAGTTCGACAGCGCCACCCAGGCCAGCGGCAGGGTCTGCAGCACGCCGGCTGCCGCCAGCGCGAGCGCTGCACGGTCCCGAAGGGCGATCAGCACCGCAAGCGCAGCCAGCATGGCCAGCGATGCGGCAACGCCGAGCTTGTCGCGTGGCGTATCGAAGTACACGCGCTTGATGCCGTATCCGGCGCGCGCGATCGCATCACCGATCGTGTGCTCTTGGACGTAGGTGCTCCAGGAATATCTGGGCGTGCCGGGCACGTGGGCGCGCTCGTAGTCGTCCACCCACAGGTAGTTGGGCAGGTAGCCGTGATAGAGCGGATTGCCGGCGTACAGCAGGCGCGGCAGCCAGCTCGGCGTGGCCACGACGATGAACAGCGCCAGGGCGCCCGCGTACAGGCCCAGAGGAAGCCGCGGCAGATGCGCGAGCGGCTCGTCGTCTTCCTCGTCTTCGTCCTCGTTCTCGTCGGCTTCTTCGGCGACGGCGAGCTCGTCGCCCTCGAAATCGACGGCCACAACCGGTTCCTCTTCCTCGAGCTCGCCCTGGAGCTGGCGGCGCACGGTGACCACGTCCTTGGCCACCATCGCCACGGCGAGCGCGCCGGCCAGAAGCAGCCCGTTCGTCCGCGTCAGATAAGCGAGCGCCGCCAGGGCGGCCGTAGCCAGCAGCGCGCCGGAACGGCGCGTGCGCAGGTACACCATCGCGGTGCCGATGCACGCCAGCGAGATCGCAACATAGAGCGGCTCGGTCAGCAGGCGCTCGGTGGCCAGGTCATACAAGAACGTGGACTGGTAGACGACGGTGGCGGCGACGAGCCCGGCAAGGGCGCTGCCGCAGCCGTAGGCGCCGGCTGCAAACGCGATCCACAGCGAGACCACGACGAGCGCCAGCCCGATCTTGGCGAGCGCGGGAGCGCCGGTCAGCCCGGCGGCTTCGCCCGCGGCCAGCAGTGCAGGATACGCGGGCTGGCGATGGGCGCGGTCGGGCCCACCGGTCGGCTCGACGTAGCGCATGCGGAAGTCGCCGCGCGCGAAGTCGTCGGCGATGGCCAGATAGTGCTCGCTGTCGCCGGACACCAGACGGCGAATGCCGACGAGGCTGGAGGAGACGTCATCGATGTAAGTGGAGCCCTGGCTCCACAGCGCCAGCGACAGCATCGCGACGCCCGCTGCGCAGGCGATGCCGTCGCTGCGGCGCCGCAGAAGACGGCGCAGCGCATGAGCACGGCGTAGAATCAGCTCGAACACGACCCGCCCATTATGCCTGTCCGCTCGCCTCACGTCGCCATGCGCGCGTCAAGGAAGTGCAATTCCGAGCGCGCGAAGCTCGCGTTCGGCCGCGCCCGCCCAGTCGCGGTTGGCCGCGGGGCTGGCCGGGCTGGGATGGGGGATGCAGCCGAGGCGCGCCTCGGTGCTCGTCAGCACGCGGAGGATGCGCTCGGTGGCGAAACGACCGATGCCGATCACGTGGCGCGGCGCCAGGCAGGCGACGCTCTCGGCGAGCGCACGATCGCAGGCGGCGAAGAGCGCGATCTTCTCGGCCGGCGGCAGCTTGTCGGGAGTGCGGTTGCGCCCGCTCTTCTCGAGGAAGACCAGCGGACAGTAGTTGAGGACGAAGAAGCGGCCGAAGAAGCGGGCGGGCGTGCCGAAGCGCGTTCGGGCCCAACCCCACAACCGGGCGCCGCTGACCTCCTCGCGCGTGCAGTCGAAGCCGAGGACCGGACGCTTGGGGTGCTCGCGCGGCGGCCTGCCGATCTGCGCGCGGATGCCGAGCCAGTCACGCACCAGCGGCACGTGCCCGAACGGAACTCCGGTCTGCGTCATGCCGAACGGCCCTGGGTTCATGCCGACGAGCACCACCTCCTTGCGGCCGCCGCCGTACCGGCCGACGTACTCGGCGTAACCGGCGCGCGCGTAGGACAGCGGGTTGTAGACGTACTCGACCTCGCCGCCGAAGCGCAGGCGGCCGACGCCTGCGCAGAGCTCGTCGGCGATCTCGAGCAGGCGCGCGCCGCCGCAGTCGCCGCCGCGGGCGTGGGGCTGCACGCGTGCGCTCAATTCCTGGCGGGAGCGAACGCTTCGAGCACTCGCCAATCGGGCTGCGGCAGCCCCAGCGGATGCAGAGGCTGAATGCAGACGTGATCGGCGCCGGCGTCGTGGTGGGCCTGAATACGCGCGGCGATGGCCTTCTCGTCGCCCCACGCCACGATCGCATCGACGAGCCTGTCGCTGCCCATGTTGGAGAAGTCGTCGCCGGAGAAGCCGAAGCGCTCCAGGTTTCGCCGGTAGTTCGGCAGGTCCAGGTACATGGCGATGGCGTTGCGCGCGACGCCGCGCGCCTTGGCTGCGTCTGTTTCCAGCAGCACCTTCTGCTCGGTGCATATCCAGGCGGTGGGGCCGACGGTTTCGCGTGCGAAAGCGGTGTGCTCGGGCGGCACCAGGTACGGGTGCACGCCCGCCGTCTTTTGCGCCGCCAGCGCCAGCATCTTCGGGTGCAGCGCTCCGACGACCACCGGCGCGTTGTCGCTCGGCGGCACGGCCGCGTACGGCGCCTTCTCCATCGCCTCGAGGTAGTCGCGCATCATCGAATAGGGCCGGCTGTAGTCGTGGCCGCGCAGCCCCTGCACCAGAGGCCGGTGCGAAACGCCGACGCCCAGCAGGAAGCGGCCTCCGGACTGCTCGGCCAGGGTGCGCCGGCCCGACGCCATGGTCAGCGCGTCGCGCGCGTAGATGTTGGCGATGCCCGAGGCAATCACCAGCGACCTGGTCGAGGCCAGAAGGAAGGACGCCGACGCGAAGATCTCGCGGCCGACGGCCTCCGGAAGCCACATCGCGCCGTAGCCGAGCTGCTCGACCTTGCGCGCGGTCTCGGCCGCCTGCTCGGCGGGAAGCGCATCGAGGAAGGTCCAGACACCGAGTTTTCCGATTTGCATGGGAGGCCTCCTGCTCGGCGCGAAGTATGGCGCGGCACCGGGCCGGGGCAAGGCTGCCGGCGCCTTTGCGAAATGGAGAAACGTGTTCTAACGCGGGCCACGAACAGCCGGAGCCGCCATGAATCTGACCTACAGTCCTGAGTACGAAGACTTCCGCGCCAAGGTCCGCGCCTTCCTCGACGCCTGCTGGACCGCCGAGGACCGCGCGCGCTACGGCGGCGGCGAGGTGCTGATCGGTCGCATCGCACGGCCCGATGAGCGCGTCACCGAGTTTCGCATGCAGGCCATCGAGGCCGGCTATCTGTATCGCAACATTCCGCGCCAGTGGGGCGGCGGCGAGCAGGCGTTCGATCCGCTCAAGTCGGCGATCATCCGCGAGGAGTTCAAGCGCGCCAGGGCGCCGCGCGAGATGGTGGGGCAGGGGCCGTCGATGCTCGTGTTCACGCTGCTCGAGCACGGCACCGAAGAGCAGAAGCGCCGCTTCATCCGCGACACGCTGCTCGGCAGGCTGCTGTGGTGCCAGGGCTACTCCGAGCCTGGCGCCGGCAGCGACCTGGCATCGCTGCGCACGCGCGCCGAGCTGGACGGCGATCAGTGGGTGGTCAACGGCCAGAAGATCTGGACGTCCAATGCCGACGAGGCCGACTGGATGTTCGCGCTGGTGCGCACCGAGCCGGAGGCTCCCAAGCACGACGGCATCAGCTACATGCTTATCGACATGAAGACGCCCGGCATCACCGTGCGGCCGCTGCGGCAGATGACGGGTGAGAGCGACTTCAACGAGGTCTTCTTCGACAACGTGCGCGTGCCGCGCGAGTCGCTGGTGGGCGAGCGTGGCAAGGGCTGGGTCGTCAGCCGTTCCACGCTGAAGTACGAGCGGGCGCTCATCGGGGACACCGATATCAACCGCCGCACGCTCGATGGCATGGTGGTGCTGGCGCAGGCCGTCGAGCGCGGCGGCCGCCCCGTCATCGAGGACGGCGTCATCCGCGGCAGGCTCATGGAGATGGAGTGCCGCCTGGCGGCGGCCGAATTCCACTCGATGCGGCTGCTGACCATGCAGTCGCGCGGGCAGGACCCGGGCTTGGCGGGAATGGTGCCCAAGCTCTACGGCACCCAGCTCACCTACGACATCGCGCGCCTGGCCATGGACATCATGGGCGACGGTGCGGCTCTGGCGCCTGGCGAATCGAACGCGCCGGCCATGGGAATGTTCGTGCATGCCTACCTGTGGTCGCTCGGCATCCTGATCGCCGGCGGCACCGCCAACATCCAGCGCAACATCGTGGCTGAGCGCGGCCTCGGCATGCCGCGCGATCCTGCGCAGAAGCGGTAGAAGAGGAACGGCGATGGAATTCGGTCTTACGCCCGAGCAGGTGGCGCTGGCGGACACGGTGCGCCGCTATCTTGCCGATCAATGTCCGACCGACCGCGTGCGCGCGATCATGGAAAGCGACAGCGGGCACGATGTCGATCTGTGGCGCGGGCTGATGGAACTCGGCGTCGGAGCGCTGCCCGTGCCCGAGCAGCATGGCGGTATGGCCGCCGAGCTTCTCGATCTGGCGCTGGTGTCCGAAGAGCTTGGCTTTGCGTGCGCGCCCGGACCATTCCTCGGATGCGCGCTGGCAACCGTCGCGCTGGCTGCCGGCGACGACGAGGAGGCCAAGGCGAGATGGCTGCCGGCGATTGCCGCCGGCGAGACCCTGGCAACGGTGGCCATCGGCGAGAGCGGCAGCCGCTGGGACGCGCACGAGCTGCAGGCGCGCGCCGGCAACGGCCGCCTGAGCGCAAGCAAGCCTCTGGTGCCCTACGCCTCGCTGTCGCGGCTGCACGTGGTTGCCGCCACCGACGGCGGCGAGGCCGCGCTGTTCCTGGTCGAGAGCGACGCAGCCGGCGTGGAGATGACGGCACTTTCCGGCAACGACCGGACGCGCCGTCTCGAGGTGGTCGAATACCGCGACGTGCAGGCGCGCCGCATCGGCGGCACCGCCGCGTTCGAGAGGGTGCGCGATGCGGCGCTCGTGCTGATCGCGGCCGACGCCTTCGGCGGCGCGAGGCGATGCCTGGAGATGGCGCGTACCTACGCTCTCCAGCGCGAACAGTTCGGCCAGGTCATCGGTGCGTTTCAGGCGGTCAAGCATCAGCTGGCCAACCTGGCGGTGGACCTGGAGCCGGGGCTTTCGCTGTGGTGGTACGCCGCGCATTCGCTGGACGCGCTTCCCGAGCAGGCGCCTCGTCACGCCGCCATGGCCAAGGCGCATCTGTGCGACCTGTTCGATCGTGCGGCGCGCGATTCGACGGAGCTGCATGGCGGCATCGGCTTCACCTGGGAGTTCGACCTGCACCTGTGGCTGCGGCGGTCGCTGTTCGATCGCAGCTTCTTCGGCGACTCGCACTACCATCGGGCGCGCGCTGCGCGCCTTGCCGGCTGGTGAAAGCTCCGGCGCGACCGGCATGACGGGAGCTGTGTGACCGGCGGCATCGTCAGAGGGGCCGCCGCCGCTCTGCGCGGCCCGCGTGCGCCGTTCGTGCTGGCGATCCTGGCGTGCACGCTGCTTGCCGTCTGGCTCGTCTATCCGGTCACGCGTCCCGGAATGATCGTCAACCAGGACGCGCCGAGGCACCTGCTGCGCACCAAGGTCATGGTCGAGCAGTTCCTGCCTTCGGGCCACGTCGACGGATGGTCGCCGTACTGGTACCTCGGCGCGCAGCTCTTCCTGTTTCAGTCGTACGGCTACTTCGCGGTCATCGGAGCGGCGGCGCTGCTGCTGCAGTCGCTGCTGTCGATGCACGCGGTGTTCAAGCTGTTCTACGTGCTGCCCATCGTCGTGCTGCCGGCTGCGGTGGCGTACCTTGCGCGGCGCAGCGGCCTGACCCGCGGCGGCGCAGCCGTTGCCGCGCTGGCAGCGCTGATCTTCGGAACCAACCTCGGCTACGGAATGGCGGGCCTGTTTCGCACCGGGCTGCTGATCCAGGCCGCCGGCATCGTCGTGTTCGCGCTGGCGTGGCCGGCGGTGCTCGATGCGCTCGACGGCGTTCGCCACGCGCTGTGGAAGGCGAGCCTGCTGCTGGGCGCGATGCTGGTGGTGCATTTCATCAGCGGCGCCTACGCGCTGGCGGCGGCCGGAGTCGTGGCAGCCGCGTTGTCGCTATGGCGGCGCGACGTCGGTGTGCTGATGCGCTACGTCATGCTCGCGGCCATCGTGCTGCTGCTGGCCGGCCACTCGATCTTCCCGGCGCTCGAGCTTCGCGAGTATGGCGGGTTCGCGGTTGGCTGGGGCGAGCGGCGCACGCGCGACGACGAGTTCCTGCGCGGCGAGCTGCTGGGGCCTCGCGTGCTGGTGCTCTGCGCATACGCTGCCGGAGTCTGGGCGATCCTGTTCGACCGCGGGCGCCTGGCGATGACGGCCCTGCTGCTGTTCGGCACCGGAGCCGTGGCGGTTTCGGGACCGTTCTGGTGGGAGCCGGCCTGGCTGCAGCGTGCGCTTTCGACTCTGGTGCGGCCCCGCGCCGTTCCCTACGCATGCCTGTTCGCCGCGCTCATGGCCGGCCTCGCCTTCGAACGCGTCCGCGCCGGGTTCACGGTCCTGGCGCAGCGCGGGCTGCGGCCGCACTGGATGCTGGCCCTTGCGCTCGCTCTGGCGCTGGGCGCCGCAGCGGTCGCGATGAAGGAGGCGATCGTCCTGCGTCGGCACGTGCACACCGAAGCGACGCATCGCGGGCCGGGGCGGCGCGAGTTCCTGCGCGTGGTGCGCTGGCTGCGCGAGCATGCGCCGCCGCAATCGGTGATCGCGGTGGACCGGCGCGCCTTCGACTTTGCGCACCTCGGCGTTCGCAGCGTCATCAGCATGCTCAACCTGCGCACGGGCGTCTACACGCTCGGCGGCGACCAGGCCGAGCTCAGCGCCGCCGCAGCGCGCTCGCCGCGCGGGCCCTTGAACGACCAGGACCAGCCCGAGCGCGTGGCGGAACGGCTGCGTGCCTACGGCGTATCCCATCTGATCGTGACGACTGCCGCCGCACGCGAGCGCTACGACGCCAGCGGCGACTTCAGCTCGGGATATCGGGACCGCAACGCGACCATCTACGAGGTCGAGCGCGGCGGTGTGCGCCTGCACGGCAAGGCGGTATCGGTGCTGCGCTCCCGCTACACCCCCGAGCTGGCGCGATGGACCGTTCGCACCAAGGCCGGCGGCAAAGCCGTTGCGGCGATCAGCCCGCATCCGAACTGGAAAGCGACGGTAAGTGGCCGGCCGGTCGCGCTCTCGGCGGTCCCGGACTCGCTGCTGAGCCTGGAGCTGCCGCCCGGCATGCGCGAGGTCGAGCTCGTGTACGAGCGGCGCTGGAGCGAGCGGCTCTACAATTGGATCTCGCTCGTGACGCTCGTCGGTGTGCTGGTAGCGTGGCGGCGCGGCCGACACTCGCGCGACAGCGTGTCCTAGTCTGAGACAGCGACTTCGCTTCTATTGTTTATTTGTCTTCCTAATGTGTTTTGCGACGGCCGTCGCTGCGAAAAAAAATTTGACGAGGCTCGGCAATCCATGCAGGAAGGATCGCATCCGTACACCTTTCTGCGTTCGACGAACGCGCCGTGCCCGTGACGGCTCGCAGAGGAGTGCCCGGCGCAAAGAGCAATCTCGAAGAGGAGACTTCTTCCGATGTTGGCTGTTTCTATTCTCTCGATCGGACTTCTGACCTGGGTCGCCTTCGTCTATGTGATGTATCACTACGGCGACCGGCCGGTGAGCGTGGCGTGGTATGCGGTGATGGTCAGCCTGGGCGTGCTCGAGTACGGCAAGGCCGTCCTCGGTCTGGTCGAGCTGGGAGTCAATCCTCTTCCCGTCGCGATGATCGCAGCGGCGTGCGCCGGCGGCTTCATCTACTACCGCCAGCGCCGTGCCGAGCTGGGCCGTCCCGAGGGCCTGTCGCTGCTGAAGGCCTAGAGCCGCAACGCTGCGCGGCGGCTAGCGGCGGGAACGTCGCTGCGCCGCGCGCGGCTGTGCCTGCCTCGTCAGCGCATCGTCGCAGCGATGCGTGAGGCCACCTCGGCCGCTTCGCGGCGCCAGTCGGCGCTGCCCATGTCCACCTGTTGCTTCCGCTGCGCCGGCCATTCGCCGGCAGCTTCCATTTCCGCGGTCACCCGCGCGTACAGCTCCGGCCCGGCGTCCGAAGCGTCGGTCCCACGCCGGCTGCGCGCTGCAAGCCGCTCCATCACCACGCGCTCCTCGGCACGCGCCTCGACCACCCATGCCTCGATGCCGCGGGCACGCGCCCAGTGGGCGGCCTGCTGGCGCCAGGCCCGCCGCGCGAACGTTGCATCCAGGATGACGGGCCGTCCGGCGCCGATGGCCGGCGCCGCCTCCTCGAGCATGGCGGCGTAGACTGCATCTCGCGACTGCAGCGCGTACAGCCCCTGACCATGCGCGGCTGCGGCGCGATCGGTGGCGGCCAAACCTGCGCGGTCCTTGCGGACGCGATCGGACGACACGACCACCGCCGCCAGCGCATCCGCCAGCTCCTCGGCCAGCGTCGTCTTGCCTGCGCCGACGGTGCCGGACACCAGCACCAGCACCCGCCCGCGCCGCGGCGCGAGGTAAGATGAGGCAAGGTCGAGGTGGCCTCTGGCGCTTTCGCGGGCGCCGTCGCGCTGTCCGGCCGCGAGCGCCTCATCGCCCGCGACCAGCGCGGCCACCTTGGCGCGAACCATGGCGCGGTAGCTCAGGAAGAAGTCGATGACGCTGTAGAGATGATAGTCGCCGCTGTCGCGCGCGTAGCGGCGCAGCAGCCGCGCCGACAGGTCGGGACGCCCGCGGTACTGCAGGTCCATGGCGAGAAAGGCGATGTCGGAGGCGGCATCGATGCGGCGGAAGTCCTCGCGGAACTCCAGGCAGTCCACCATGAGCGGCTCGGCGTCGTCCGACTCGAACCATACGTGCTCGCAGTGCAGATCGCCGTGCGCGTCGACGACGCGGCCGCGCAGGAGACGTTGCTCGAAGTCGGGCGCATGCTCGGCGGCGAACTGCTCGGCTGCGCGGGCAACCGCCTCCACGCGTACGCGCTCCACGCACGGGCTGGCCAGCTGCAGCAGAGCATCGATGTTGCCGCGCGCCGGCGCGGTCGTGCGGGCGAGCCACGAGGCCACGTCGAACGGCCCGGGAGTGCCAAGGGTGTGCGCGGCGTGGAACGCGGCCATGCGTGCGGCCACGGCGTCGATGTGTCGCGGCTCGATCGCGCCTGCCGCCAGAAGGCTCTTCATGTCGCGTCCGGCCGGCAGCCTTCGCATCACCACGCAGTGCTCGACGGCGTCGCCGCTTGCCGACAGCTGCTCGCCGGTCTCACCGATGAGGAAGCGCGAACCATGCGAGGACGACGGTGAGCGAAGCACCGGGGCGACGCCCAGATAGACGTCGGGCGCCAGCCGTCTGTTGAGGGAGACCTCACGCAGGCAGTCCTGGTTTCGTTCCGACAGCTCGGAGAAATCCAGAAAGGCCAGCCGCACGGGGCGGCGCAGCTTGTAGACACGGGTGCCGGCAAGGAAGACGTGCGAGATGTGCGTGTCGATGCGCGCGACCGTGCCGCTCGCACCGGCGTCGGCGGGAAACGCCCGCGCGTCCGCCAGCGCCTCGAGGATCGCCTCGTGCTCGTCGTCCTGCCTCACCGCCCTCACCCTTGCAGCACCGGTGGCGCGGTTCCAGCTGGTCTTTTCTTCCATCCGATTTTGTCTTACGGGTCCACCATGAAAACGCGCGCCGCTGTCGCTCATCGCTCGGGTGCTCCGCTGACCATCGAGACCGTCGATCTGGAAGGGCCGCGAGCAGGCGAGGTGCTGGTGGAGATCAAAGCCACCGGCGTCTGCCACACCGACGCCTACACGCTTTCGGGCGCCGATCCCGAGGGGCTGTTTCCCGCCATACTGGGGCACGAAGGTGCCGGCGTCGTCGTCGAGGTCGGCGCGGGCGTTACCACCCTGGCCGTGGGCGATCACGTCATCCCGCTCTACATTCCCGAATGTCGCCAGTGCGAGTACTGCACCAGCGGCAAGACCAACCTCTGTCAGTCGATCCGCATCACGCAGGGACGCGGCCTCATGCCCGACGGCACCAGCCGCTTCTCGCTCGATGGCCGTCCGTTGCTGCACTACATGGGCACGTCGACGTTCTCGAACTACACGGTCGTTCCCGAGATCGCCCTTGCCAAGGTCCGCGAGGACGCTCCTTTCGACAAGATCTGTTACATCGGCTGCGGCGTCACCACCGGCATCGGCGCGGTGATCAACACCGCCAAGGTGCGTCCGGGCGACAATGTCGTGGTGTTCGGGCTCGGCGGAATCGGGCTCAACGTCATCCAGGGTGCGCGCATGGCCGGCGCGAACATGATCGTCGGCGTCGACGTCAACCCCGCCAGGAAGGCGCTGGCCGAGCAGTTCGGCATGACCCACTTCGTCAATCCGAAGGAGGTCGAGGGCGACCTCGTCGCCTATATCGTCGATCTGACGCGCGGGGGCGCCGACTTCAGCTTCGAGTGCATCGGCAACGTCTCGGTGATGCGTCAGGCCCTCGAGTGCTGCCACAAGGGCTGGGGGACCAGCGTCATCGTGGGCGTGGCCGGCGCCGGCGAGGAGATTGCCACGCGACCATTCCAACTGGTCACCGGCCGCGTCTGGAAGGGCACCGCCTTCGGCGGCGCCAGGGGGCGCACCGACGTTCCCCGCATCGTGGATTGGTACATGGACGGCAAGATCCGCATCGACGAGCTGATCACGCACACGATGCCGCTCGAGCGGATCAATGACGCGTTCGACCTGATGCACCACGGCGAGTCCATCCGCAGCGTCGTCATGTTCTGAGGCGTGCGCGGCGGCCGCGCGCCGCCTCTCCTTCGGCAGCGGCGCGTGCCGGCGGCGCCATCGTATCCTTGATGACCAGAGGGTACGGCGCCGGCCATCTCCATCCGTCGGTCCGGTGCGCATGGAAGGTTGCTGGGCCGGAGCAGAGGCCGAAACGGCCATTCAAGCATGTGCCGACCGCCCCGGAGCCGCCTGCCATGTCGGGAACCGGCGCGGGCGCAGCCGTCCTGTGCGCAACCGCTCCTGCTTTTCTTCTTGAAAGTACGCCCCTTCTCCCGGCATAGTGGCGCGCGATTTCTGCATTGGGAATGCAGAATCCAACGGGGAGGATTTCATGTTCCGACAGCTTCCGCTCTTCGTCGCCGCGGCCGCGGTGACTGGCGCCGTTTTGACCTTCGGTGCCGGCCCGGCCGGCGCCTTCGTGACCTTCGAAACCGGCCAGGTGCGGCCGGTGGCCATGTCGGAGGATGGCCAGAGGCTCTACGTCTGCAACACGCCCGACAACACGCTCGAGATCTTCGACATCGCCGGCGGCACGCTCAGCCACCGCAAGTCGGTGCCGGTGGGCCTGGAGCCACTGTCGGTTGCCGTGCGCAACGCGGGCGAGGTCTGGGTCGTCAATCACCTCTCCGACAGCGTCAGCGTCCTGGACGTCGCCGATCCCGACGATGCGCGCGTGACTCGCACGCTGCTCGTCGGCGACGAGCCGCGCGACATCGTCTTTGCCGGCGCCTCCGGCAACCGCGCCTTCATCACGACGGCGCATCGCGGACAGAACATCGGGTTCGATCCTCAGTTCACGACGGAGGGAATCGGCCGCGCCGACGTCTGGGTGTTCGATGCCGACAACCTCGGCACCTCGCTCGGCGGCGATGAGCTGACGGTGATCACGCTGTTCGGCGACACTCCGCGGCCGCTGGCGGTCAGCCCCGACGGCTCGCGCGTCTATGCCGGCGTCTTCCATTCCGGCAATCAGAGCACCATCGTCAGCGAAGGCTCCGTGCCCAACGGCGGCCAGGGCAACGGCGGACTGCCGCTGCCGAATACGAACGTTTCGGGCGACCCGGGCCCCGAAGTGGGCCTCATCGTCAAGTACAACGGGTCGCAGTGGGTGGATGAACTCAACCGCAACTGGTCGAGCTTCATCAAGTTCGATCTGCCCGACTACGACGTCTTCGCCATCGACGCGGATGCCAACCCACCGGCGCAGCTGGCCGGCACCGCCGGCCGCTTTCCGCACGTCGGCACGATCCTGTTCAACATGGCAGTCAATCCGGCAGACGGGAAGGTCTTCGTCAGCAACCTCGAGTCCTTCAACGAGGTCCGGTTCGAAGGCCCCGGCACGTTCGCCGGCAGCACGGTGCGCAGCCACATCGCCGAGAGTCGCATCAGCATCATCGATCCGGTGGCGGAGACGGTGGCGACGCGGCACCTGAACAAGCACATCGACTACGATACGTGCTGCAACCCGCTGCCCAATCCGACCAACGAGGCCAGCCTCGCGTTTCCTCTGGAGATGGCATTCAGCAGCGACGGCTCGACTCTGTACGTCTCGGCGTTCGGATCCAGCAAGATCGGCGTGTTCGATACGGCCGAGCTGTCCAGCGACACGTTCGTGCCCAGCTCATCCAGCCACATCGAGCTCAGCGGCGGCGGTCCTACGGGCCTCGTGCTCGACGAGGCCAACAGCCGAGCCTATGTGCTGACCCGTTTCGACAACTCGGTATCGGTAGTGAGCACCGCAACGGGCGCCGAAGTCGATCACATCGCGCTGCACAACCCCGAGCCCGACAACGTCGTCGAGGGCCGTCCGTTTCTCTACGACGCGCGCCTCACCTCCAGCAACGGCGACCAGGCCTGCGCCTCCTGCCACATCTTCGGCGATTTCGATTCGCTGGCGTGGGACCTCGGCAATCCCGACGATCCCGAAGAGCTGAACAACCCGGGCCCGTTCACGCTGCGCGGCAATCTGTTCATCGATGAGGACCATCATCCGATGAAGGGACCCATGACGACGCAGAGCCTGCGCGGAATGGACAACCACGGCCCTATGCACTGGCGCGGCGACCGCACCGGCGGCAACGACGAGCCGAGCCAGCAGCCCGATCAGGGCGCGTTCGACGAGCAGGCCGCGTTCAAGGCGTTCAATCCGGCGTTCGTCGGACTGATCGGCCGCAGCGAAGAGCTCACGGACGAGCAGATGCAGGCGTTCACGGACTTCATCCTGGACGTGATGTATCCTCCCAATCCGGTTCGCGCGCTCGACAACTCGCTGACGCCCGACCAGAGCAACGCCAACGGCCTGTTCTTCAGCCGCATCAGCGACACCGTCGAGGAGTGCAACGGCTGCCACGTGACCTCGCGCACCGGCAACGCGCAGTTCGGCGTCAAGCATCCGGGCTTCTTCGGCGGAGACGGCCGCTCCTCGTTCGAGAACGAGACGCAGATGTTCAAGATCGCCCACCTGCGAAACCTCTACCAGAAGGTCGGCATGTTCGGCATGGCGCAGGTGGCCTTCGTCAATCCCGGCGACAACGGCCACAAGGGCGAGCAGGTGCGAGGCTTCGGCTTCCTGCACGACGGGAGCATCGACACGATCTTCCGCTTCTTCCAGGCCACGGTGTTCAACGACGGCGGCAACACCGGCTTCCAGAGCGACGCCGAGCGGCGCCAGTTCGAGCAGCTCATGCTCGCGTTCGACACCAACCTGTTCCCGGTCGTGGGCCAGCAGGCAACGCGCAGCGACACCAGCGGCAGCGACGTGGAGTCGCGCATCACGCTGTTCGAGGCGCGAGCGGATCTCGAGGAGGCGGACGTGGTTGCCAAGGGCGTAGTCGGCGGCGAGCCGCGCGGCTGGGTCTACGTCGGCGATGGCGACTATCAGAGCGACCGCGCCGGCGATGCCACGATCGACAGCGCGACGTTGCGCGCGCTGGCCGACACGCCGGGGCAGGAGATCACCTTCACGGCGGTGCCGCCGGGCGAGGGCACGCGCATAGGCGTCGATCGCGACCTCGACGGCTTCTACGACCAGGACGAGGTCGAGAACGGCGGCGATCCCGCCGACGCGACCAGCCTGCCGTGCATGAGCACCGACAGCGGCTTCGCCTTCACCAAGGCGGCGTTGCTCGACGACAAGGGCCGCATGACGTTCAAAGCCACCATCAGCCTGACCGAGCTCGACGGCGACAGCCTCGAGCTGAGCGCGGCAGACGGCGGCGGCGCGATCATGGACGAATCGCTGGCAGCCGAGTCGTTCGAGCTGGCGGGCACCAAGCTCAAGTACAAGGCGCCCAAGGACAGCACCGGCATCGTCAAGGCGATGATCAAGCCGCTGTCGACGCCGGGCACCTACGGCGTCTCCCTCAAGGTCAGCGACGCCTGGACGCCGCCGGCGGCCGACGAGACGCCCGCGACGACCACCGTGCTCCTGAACGTGGGCGGTGAGTGCTTCGAGGGGCTCGCGACGACGGTGAAGTAGCGATGGCGCAACAGGCGGCGCCTGCGCGGACGTGACGGCGGCGACGGGGCGCGAGGCATCTCGCGCCCCGTCGCCGTCTGACGCCGCCACGGCAAGGCCTTGGACCCCCGCCACGGGCGGAGAGACGAGCGCTTCCCCGGCGCAAAGCTCGCTCGACACCATTCCTGTGTCGATCCGTTCGTCGGTGGCTGGTATCGTTGGCGCCTGGCCGGCACCGGAAATCCCTTCTCGTCCGCGCGATCGAGAACGGTTCGGACACCAGACCGGAACGCAATGAAAGCGCCCTTACGACAGCCGACGGTCCATCGCCCCGTCCCGACACCAAGAACTCGTCCGCATCTCGAAAGGCCTGCGCCTCAACCGCGCTGCCCGGCTCGCAACGGCAGGTCGTGAAATGGCCACGGTAGGTCGCTGGATTTCGGCTGCGCGGCTCGTGCTGCACGAGGAGGGCACGCGCGGTGTGGCGCGCTACGCGGTCCGCCGGCTGTATCTTCGCCAGAGCTATTTCCTCTACCAGCGCTGGCTAACCGGCGATGAGCGCATTCCGTTTCCCGACGCGTTGACGCACGTGCGGCCGGCCACGCGCGCAGAGCGGAACGCGCTGATTCACGTGCGCGAGGATTTCGGCGCAGCCAGCTACTGGGGAACCATCGAGCCCGATGCCGAGTGCTACGTCGGCCTGGACGGCTACCGCATCGTGGCGGTGCATTGGCTCTCGACCAGGGAGCCGAACAATCTCGTCGAGTGCGAGCCGGGTGACAGCATCATCGGGCCGTGTGTCACCGTGCCCACCCATCGCGGCCGTGGCGTGTATCCCGCGATGATTCGCGCCGTATGCGCGGAGCGCCGCCGCCTCGGCGACAAACGCGCATACATGGTCGTCAGCACCGACAACCATTCCTCGATACGCGGCATCGAAAAGGCGGGTTTCCAGAACCTCGGCCGCGCCGACCTGACGCGGGTCGCCGGCGTCCGGCACATCTCCCGCTGCGACGATCCCGAGCATCGGCTCGCAAGCTGAGGCGCCCGCCAGCAGCTCGTCGACGAACTGGCGCGCCCTCGATCAGCGCCAGTCGCGTCCGAGCTTGTCTTGAAGAGGGGTGGGCCGGCCGATATGAGCGCGCTGGCATGCCCGGCCGGAACCTCGTCCTTGTGCTGCTGCTGCTGCCGGTCGTCTATCTGATCGGGAGCCTGCTCCTGTATGCGTTTCGCAGCCTCGTGCTGCACGACGCGCCGGTCGACGAAGAGCTGGCCGCCCGCGGCCGGTCGGCCATTCTCGGCACGACGATCCGCCAGGGCTTCGCATGGTGCGCGGGCCCCGTCGAGCAGCTCGTTCTACGGCGCGGGATCAGCGCCGATACACTGACGATGAGCGGCTGCGCGGCGTGCAGCACCGGTGCGGCGGTGATCGCGGCAGGCGATCTGACCATCGGCGGCATCATCGTCCTGCAATCGGCGGCCTTCGACTTCCTCGACGGGCGCATCGCGCGCCGTCGCGGCACCGTCGGCCGAGCCGGGGAGTTCTTCGACTCGACGCTGGATCGTTATTCGGACGCGTTCTGCTTCGCGTCGGCCGCGTTCTACTTCCGCGAGCAACCGGCGCATCTGCTCGCGTCGCTGGTGGCCATGGGAGCGGCCGCCATCGTTCCCTACACGCGAGCGAAGGCCGAGGCGCTCGGCACCGATCTGAAGATCGGCCTGATGCAGCGTCCAGAGCGTCTAGTCCTCTTCAGCGGCGCGGCCATGTTCGCGGCCTCGCTGGACACGCTGTGGCCCGGCGCCTTCGCCTACTCTCCGACCTTTGCGCTGGCGATCTGGGTGCTGGCCCTCGGCACCGCCTGGACCGCGGTCGTGCGAACCCGCGAAGGCCGCGTCCGCCTGCGACGTTCCGCGGGAGCCGGCGAAAATTTCCGCCCGACCAGCACGAACGTCGCAGGGCCGGCAGCCGGCGAGCATTCCTCCTAGGGCTTGACCAGCACGAACGCGGTCCCGTCCTGCCGCGCCACCAGCAGCAGCACGGAGGCATCCTTCTTCACCTTGCGCGCGATCTTTTCGAAGTCGTCCGCGCTGCCTACCGGCTTGCGGTCCGCTTCGACGATGACGTCGCCGGGCCGGATGCCGGCGCGTCCTGCAATGCTCGAGCGGTCCACGCCGGTGACCAGGGCGCCTTCCTCGATCTTCTTCGGCACCTGGAAGCGCGCGCGCGTCTCGTCGGTGATGTCGTCGACTCTCAGGCCCGAGAGCACGTTGTCGTAGTCGGGCGCATCACGCTCCTCGGCATCGCTGTCGCTCTCGGCGTCTTCCTCGTCCTCGCCGTTGGGCATTCCGCGCCTTCCCATGTTCTTGGGCTGCGCGCCGAGCTCGACGGTGAACGTCTCGCGCTCCTTCTCACGCAGCACCTCGATCTCGACTTCACCGCCGGCGCCTGCCGCGGCGACAAGGTTGCGCAGTTCACCCGTGGACCGGACGGCGCGTCCGTTGACCGACAGGACGACGTCGCCGCGCTTCAGGCCCGCTTCCTCGGCCGGGCTGCCCTTGGTGACGTCGGCGATGAGCACTCCCTGCCCCTGATCGATGCCGAGGGCTTCGGAGATGTCGCGGTCCAGCGGCTGGATGGCAACGCCCAGCCAGCCGCGATTGACCTTCCCGGTCTGCACCAGGCTGTCCATGATCGAGCGCGCCATGTCGGAGGGAATCGCAAAGCCGATGCCCTGGTTGCCGCCCGTGCGGCTGACGATTGCGGTGTTGATGCCGACCAACTCGCCTCGAATGTTGATGAGCGCGCCGCCCGAGTTGCCCGGATTGATGGCGGCGTCGGTCTGGATGAAGTCCTCGTAGTCGGTGATGCCGAGGTTGGCGCGGCCGGTAGCCGAGACGATTCCCATCGTCACCGTCTGGCCAACGCCGAAAGGATTGCCGATGGCCAGGACGGTATCGGCCAGCCGCAGCTTGGAGGACTCGCCCCAGGGCAGCGGCTGCAGGTCTCCGAATTTGCCCTTCAGTCGGACCACCGCCAGGTCGCTTTGCGGATCGCTGCCGACGATCTCGGCGTCGTACTCGCGGTTGTCCGAGGTCGTCACCTTGATCTCGTCGGACTGCTCCACCACGTGATTGCTGGTCAGGATGATGCCGTCCTCGGAAACGATCACGCCCGAGCCGAGACTCTGGCTGCGCCGCTCACGAGGGATGCCACGGCCCTGCGGCGACTCGAAGAAGCGCCGGAAGAACGGATCGCTGAAGAAGGGGTGATCCTCTTCCGACATCTTCGAGACCTTGGTGGTGGAGATGTTGACGACGCTGGCCATGCTGCGCTCGGCGACATCGGCCAGATCGACGGAGGGGTAGTGGGCAAAGGCGCGCTCGGCCCCGAGCATTTCGCCGGCCGTTTCGGCGGCTCGCGAGAACTCGCGGGCGGCGTCACGGCCGATCTGGGAAGGTGGAATGTCGCGATACACGGCCATGGCCGACGCGCCGACGACGGCGCCGACGATCATGGCGCCCAGGGTCATACCCCTCTGCATCTCGTGTGACTCCTCTGATTTTCTCGCGCTGCCCGCGCGTTCCGGCGCGGGCTCGCAAGGCTGGAATTTGCGCGTAGGACGGGCCGCAGCCGGACGCTATTCACTTTCGGGTACGGCCTCGGTCCTGCCGGCCCAGGCCAGAGCCTGATCGAGCCGGTCGTTGCCCCAGAACATTTCTCTTCCGACCGTGAACGTGGGGGCGCCGAAGATCCCCCGGGCCATGGCCTCTTCCGTGGACGCGCGCAGCGCGTCCTTGACCGCAGGCGACTGCGCCCGCTCACACTCGGCGCGTCCGTCGCGTCCGAGCTGCGCGAGGATGCCGGCGACGACGGAGGCGTCGCCGATCTCGGCATCCTCGGCGAAGTTGGCATGGTAGACGGCGCGCGTGAAGGCGCCGCACCAGCCCTCGGAGGCCGCAAGTGTGGCCACTCGCGCACACAGGAGGCCATTGCGAGGAAAGCGGCTCGGCCGTCGGAACGGCAGTCGCGCCGCCTTGCACAGGCGCTCCATGTCCCGCCACATGTAACGGCCCTTGGCTGGATAGATGTTGAAGGGCGAGTCGTTCCAGCCCTGCGCGGCGAAGACCGGCCCGAGCAGGAACGGGCGCCAGGCCAGCTGCGCCCCGGCTGCCTCGGCAGCGGCCTCGACGCGCATGGCGGCCAGATAGGAGTAAGTGCTCGCGAACTCGTACCAGAATTCCACGACCGGCATGGGGGGAGCATAAGCGGGAAGGACGGTCGCGCAAGCGGCCGCCCGCCGCGGCGTGGCGATTCGTGAACCTCCTTTGCCTGGCCACCCTAAGTCCTCGGTGCCAGAAGTTTTTTGCACATCCTCAAAGGCGCCGCGTGCATTGCCCGCCGCCCCTCAGGTCGGTATGATGACGCCACTCTGCCGCGGAGCAGGGAAATCACACGATCAAACACGATCTCATCGGGGAGAGAGGGACATGGCGGATAACGAAGTACAGCTGAGTGGTAGCGCCAACACGATGGCAGTGATCGCCATGGTCGCGGCGGTTCTCTCCTTGGCGCTCAACTTCTGGAACATGCAGCGCATCAACGAGGTTTCGGCCTCCGTTTCGCTCGACAAGATCAAGGCGGCGCACGAAGCCAGGGAAGCGGCCGGCTCCTGATCGACGTAGCACCGTCCCGCAAGGAACGGTGCCTTTTTTTTGCGGCACGCAGCGCCTGTGCTGCGTGCCGCTTGCCTGCCACGGCACCGCGCCGTTTTGCACTGAGGTCTGATTTCCCCCATCTTCGCGCGCGCCGCGAGGCACTGGGCCAGGTGCGCCTCGCACGCTGCCGCCCGCTTCGGCGACTGCCAATCAGGGAGACTCATGACCAAGCAATCCAGCGTCGTCTTGATCGGCGTGGGCCAGTGCGTGCAGCGCGAGATCGATCCGGCATCCGCACGCAATCCAGTCGACCTAATCCGCGAAGCGGCGCTGGCGGCCGCCGCCGACAGCGGCGTCGGCGCTTCGCTGTTCGACAAGCTCTCGCTGGTCGCAAGCGTCGATACCTTCGCGTGGCAGCCCGCCAATGCCTCGCGCCTGATCGCCGAGTCGGTCGGTGCGCATCCATCACGCGAGATCGTCTCGACGGTCGGCGGCAACACTCCGCAGGCGTACGTCAACTACCTGTCGTGCGAGATCGCCGCCGGGCGCGCAGGCCTGAGCATGATCGCCGGTGCCAATGTAGTCGCCAGCCTCATGAAAGCGCGCGCTGCCGGCGTGCGTCTGGACTGGCCAAAGGGCGGGGAAGGGGAGCCGGAGAAGTTCGGAGAGGAAACCGTCGGTAGCAACGATCTCGAGAACGCGCACGGGCTGTATCTGCCCGTCAACACCTATCCGCTGTTCGAGAACGCGCTGCGTGCGCGGCGCGGGCTCGGCATCGCCGAGCACAACCTCCGCATCGGCGAGATGTTCGCGCGCTTCAGTGAAGTGGCGTCGAAGAATCCGTACGCATGGTTTCCGACGGCGCGATCGGCGCAGGAGATCGCCACCGCCAGCGAAGCCAACCGCATCGTCGCGTTCCCGTACACGAAGTACATGAACGCCGTGATGGCCGTCGATCAGGCCGCGGTGCTGCTGCTGGCCAGCACCGAGCAGGCGCGGGAGCTAGGCGTTCCCGAGGAGAAGTGGGTGCACTTCTGGGGCGGCGGCGAGGCCAGCGAGGATCCTTGGTTCGTCAGCGAGCGCCCCCGGCTCGATGCATGTCCCGCGATGGCGTTTGCCGCGCGCCAAGCCATGGCCAGCGCGGGCGTATCGTCCGAGGATCTGGACGCGTTTGATCTCTACAGCTGCTTTCCGGTCGCCGTCGAGCTGGCCTGCGAGGCGCTCGGCATTTCCGAAATCGATCCGCGCGGCCTGACCGTCACCGGCGGCCTGCCGTACTTTGGCGGGCCGGGCAACAACTACTCCACGCACGCCATCGCCTCGATGGTCCAGCGGCTGCGCGAGAAGCCCGGCAGCAAGGGGCTGGTCACCGCCAACGGCTGGTACCTGACCAAACACGCCGCGGGCGTCTACGCCAGTGCCCCCAGGCCCGCCGCCGACAAGGCCCTCGACATCGCTGCGACCGAGGCGCGCCATCCCGAAGGTCCACTGCCGCTGGCTGCCGAACCGAACGGCCGCGGCCGCATCGACAGCTATACCGTGATCTACAGCCGCACCGGCGAGCCCGAGACGGGCGTCATCGTGGGCCGTCTCGACAGCGGCGAGCGCTTTCTCGCCCACACCCCTGGCGACGCTGCGTTGCTCGAGGAGCTGGTGACGCGCGAGGGAGTGGGCCGGCGCGGATCGGTCCAAGCGGGCCAGCCCGTCAACCTGTTCACGCCCGAATAGCCGGAAAGCTCGCGGCCGGCTTGGCGGCGGACGGTTTTCGCTATACCTTCGCTGGCGTGAAGGGCAAAGACAGCAGCGCCAGGGGCCGCGGCGCCGTTTCCAACCGGACGGGCCGCTTCGAATCGCTGACCGTCGAGGAGTTTGACGACGGCTGGCAGCGCGAGAACGAGGAGCGGGCCAGCCCGCGCACGCACGTCTTCGCCGACACGGCGCGCACCATCATCAACACGAACGACTCGCCCGACGTCCCCTTCGACCGCTCCATCAATCCGTACCGAGGCTGCGAGCACGGGTGCATCTACTGCTTCGCGCGTCCCACCCATGCCTATCTCGGCCTTTCGCCCGGCCTGGATTTCGAGACGCAGATCTACGCCAAGCACGACGCCGCCGACCTGCTGCGCCGGCAGCTGTCGGCCAAGAGCTACAAGCCGCGCACGATCGTCCTCGGCGCCAACACCGACCCGTATCAGCCCGTTGAAGGACGGCTCGAACTGACGCGCTCGGTGGTGTCGGTGCTGAGCGAGTTCTCGCACCCGGTGGCCATGATCACCAAATCGGCCCTGGTCCTGCGCGATCTGGACCTGCTCGGGCCCATGGCCGCCAGGGGCCTGGCGCAGGTTAGCGTCTCGGTGACCACGCTGGATGCGGACATGGCGCGGACGATGGAGCCGCGAGCCAGCACGCCAACGCGCCGTCTGGAGGCCATTCGCAGGCTTTCGGAGGCCGGCGTGCCGGTGGCGGTGCTGACGGCGCCGATGATTCCGGGACTGACGGATTGGGAGATGGACCGCATCCTGGAAGCCGCGCGCGAAGCCGGTGCGGTCACGGCGGGTTATGTGCTGCTCCGGCTGCCGCTGGAGATCGCCGATCTGTTCACGGAGTGGCTCGAGGAGCATCACCCGGCGCGTGCACGGCGCGTGCTGGACCTGATGCGACAGGCGCGCGAAGGCAAGCTGTACAGAAGTGAATGGGGGACGCGGATGCACGGCACCGGCCCGTACGCGGACATGCTGGCGCGCCGCTTCGATGCGGCCTGTGCGCGGCTCGGCTTCAGCGATCGCGGGTTCAAACTGGACAGCACGGCTTTCCGTGTGCCGCTGCCCGCCACCGCTCAGCTTGCGCTGTTCGATCCGTAGACCGCGCGGCGCTCGCCATTTGAGGTGGCCCGGCGCATTCGGTACGCGCCTGGAAGAGCTGGTTCGATGACATCTCCCGACAACGCAGCATCCACGAGCGGCGCGGTGCGCCGAAGCCGCTTCCGCACGAGCATCGCCGGCGTGGCGGTCAAGGACATTGCCGCCCGCTTCGGCACGCCGGTGTTCGTCTACGACGAATCCGTCATCGTCGAGCGCATCCGCAGCCTCGAGTGCTTCGACGTGGTGCGCTACGCGCAGAAGGCGCTGTCCAACATTGCCATCCTCGATCTGTGCCGCCGCCACGGCGTGCTGGTCGACGCCACCAGTGCAGGGGAGATGGAGCGCGCTTTTGCCGCCGGCTACAGCGCTTCCGGAGACCCCGCTCCCATCGTCTACACGGCCGACATCTTCGACCGCTCCTCGCTCGATCTGGTGGTGGCCAAAGGCGTGCACGTCAACTGCGGCTCTGCCGACATGATCCAGCAGTATGCAGCACAGGTGGGCGGCGGCGCCGTCACGTTGCGCGTCAATCCCGGCTTCGGTCACGGCCACAGCAAGAAGACGAACACGGGCGGCGAGCACTCCAAGCACGGCATCTGGCACGAGAGCCTCGCCGACGCCGTCGAGCTGGCGCGCCGCTGCGGCGTGACCGTCAGCGGGCTACACGTGCACATCGGCTCGGGCAGCGACCTCGAACACCTCTCGCAGGTGTGCGGCGCACTGGAGCGGCTGGCGCGTTCCATCGGCGATGACGTCACCACGATCAGCGCCGGTGGTGGACTGCCGGTGCCCTACCGCGAAGCCGAGAGCCACATCGACGTGCCGGCCTACTTCGAGCGCTGGGATTCGACGCGCCGCTCGCTCGAGAAGAGCTTCGGACATCCGGTGCGGCTGGAGATCGAGCCGGGACGTTATCTGGTGGCGGAAAGCGGCTACCTCGTCGCCGAGGTGCGGGCCGTCAAGCGCATGGGCGCCAACGAGTTCTATCTGCTCGATGCGGGCTTCAACAATCTCATCCGGCCCGCGATGTACGGCGCCTACCACCCGATGTCGCTGACGCCGGCGGACGGGAACAACGACCGGCCGCTCCGCGATGTCGTCGTCGGCGGCCCGCTGTGTGAGTCCGGCGACATCTTCACGCAGGGCGAAGGTGGAGTGGTACGCACCGAGCTGCTGCCGCAGGCCGAGGTCGGCGATCTGCTCGTGATCGAGGTGGCCGGCGCGTACGGGTCGGCCATGAGCTCGAACTACAACTCGAAGCCGCTGGCGCCCGAGGTGCTGATCCGCGACGGACGGCCGCATCTGATCCGCGCGCGCCAGAGCCTCGACGATCTGATCCGCGGTGAGCGCATCCCCTCGCTCTGATTGATCCACTGACCCTCGACTGCGACGGCCGCCGCCGGCCGCGGCGCGGTCGTTGGCTTCGATAAGTCGCAGCCGAGCCGCGCCGGGTTGGTCGGCGCGCAGCCACGGCGCAGGCGTGATCGCGCCGCGTCAACGGCGGTGCCGACGAGGCGGCGGCGGCGAAAACGGCCGAGGTTGCCGTGCTGCCGCGCCGCGCGATGCGGTCATCGGCTCCCGTAACCTCGTTGACAGCAGCAGCACGTCCGGTCATTCCCGACGGAAGCCGATTCCGCGCAACTGCGCCGAGGTGAACAGGCAATGAGTTGGGTAAGTGGCAGCACGTCCTGGTGTTCCTACACCGAAGACCAGATCCGCGAGATCGTCCGGCAGGCGGCGCGTGGCGAGGCGCTATCGCAGCTGGCGGCGCGCTACCAGGTGCCCGAGTTCGTCATCCGCGGATGGCAGAGCCGCTATGGTTCTGGCGCTGAATCGGGCGACGGTGCAGGCCGCGGAGCATCGTCCAGCGAGGCGCGCCTGGCGCAGCTCGAAGAGGAGAACGCCCGCCTGCGCCGGATCGTGGCCGACATGTCGCTCGAAAACCGGGCGCTGAAGGAGCGGCTGTCGAGCCGCGACTGATGGCGGCATGGGGCCGCCTGAAGGAGCGGCTGTCGAGCTGCGACTGATGGCGGCATGGCGGCGCATCGGGAAGGGCCTGCAGCAGCCCCGCACCTACCCCCCATCCGGCAAAGTGGCTGACCTCCGTGTAAGCCCGCTGATAGCAACGATCGAAATCCTTAGGCCGTCTTTCACTGCGACCCTCCCGCACCCTGTGCGGAATTGCACATGGCACCAGCCGATATTTCCAAGCTGTTGATTTCGCGACGTGCAGCAACGCTGCCGCAGCATTTTTGGCTCTACGAAAATGCATGTCCGGGGCCCGAGCCGTTATGCGAAAAAGCCAGAAGAGGCCCAGCTTTGCCGTTGCGGGGCCGCAAGAGGAAGTTTATCAGGGGCGGGCAGGCCGGAGTGACATCAAAACATGGGATGGACTCAATACACCGAGCAGCAGATCAGGGAGATCCTGGGCCTGGCCAGGATGGGCATGCAGCCCGCTGATCTCGCACGCCGCTACAACGTGCCGGTCGTGGTCATCCATGTCTGGCAGACCAAGTACGGCGAAGGCAGCGGCGAATCCGACCGCGGCCGCCTGCACCGTCTCGAAGAAGAGATCACCAAGCTCAACCAGCTCGTCGGCGAGCTGACCGTCGAATACCACAACGTCCGCGAGAAAGTCGCGCGCAAGGGCTGATCACGCCCGTACGACGGCCGCGCAGACTTCCCCATCGTAGCGGCGTTGGCGATGCCGGCGCTTGCGTGGCTTCGTGCGTGCCGGCGTGACGCTCCATCACGAGATCATCGGTCGAGGACCTGCGCTGTTCGTCCTGCACGGGCTGCTGGGATCCCTGGCCAACTGGCGCAGCGTAGCGCGCGCTCTGGCCGACCTTCGTACGATCGTTCTGGCCGACCTTCGCAGCCACGGCCGCAGCCCTCATCACCCGGAGCTGACTCTTGCGGCGATGTCGCAGGACGTCGCCGAGCTGATGAGCACGCTTGGCCACCAAAGCGCCGACGTGCTCGGCCACTCCCTCGGCGGCAAGATCGCGATGCAGCTTGCCGTGACGTCGGCGGCACGCGTGCGAAGCCTCATCGTCCTGGACATCGGCCCGCGGCGCGCGCCGGCGATGTCGGAGACGCCGCTTGCCGCATGCATGGCGCTCGATCTGGTCGAGGTGAAAACGCGCGAGGAAGCCGTGCGCCGGCTTCAGGACGCAGTAGGCACCGAAGCGCTGGCGCGCTGGCTGGCAATGAACCTCGAGCGAGAGCCGACCAGCGGCCGCCTGCGATGGCGAATCCCGCTGGCCGCGATCCATGCGGCCTTGCCCGCCCTCTCCTCCGACGTCAGCAGCGGCGTCTATGGGGGACGCGCGCTGTTCCTGCGTGGTGAGCGCTCCGGCTACGTCACCGATGCCGATCTTCCGGCCATTCGCTCGATGTTTCCCGCCGCAACCGTCGAGACCGTGGAAAACGCCGGCCACTGGCTGCACCAGGATGCGTTCGACGCAGTCGTGCAGCGTCTGCGGAAATTCCTGAGTTGATCGGAGAAAGGCTTGCCAAGCCGCATTTGCGCCTTTAGCCTCGCGGCCGCGTGAAGCCGGTTACCGTATACACATTGCGGGGTTGTCCCTTCTGCGTGCGCCTCAAGCGCCTGCTCGACGCCAAGCACGTCTCGTACGAAGAGAAGGACGTCACCTGGGACGGGGAGGAGCGCTCCCGCGTCAAGAGCGTCACCGGGCATCCGACTTTTCCCCAGGTCTTCATCGGCGACACCTTCGTCGGCGGCTGCGACGAGGTGTATCAGCTCGAGCGCAGTGGCCGTCTCGACCCGCTGCTGGGCTAAGCGGGCGAAAAGGCAGCTATACACTGCCGCCGATCCCCATTAGTCTGTGGTCACTTTCGATCGGGGGGCCGATTCCATCGCCTTGTTCCCACTAGGAGAACGTATGCTTGCCGGACTGATTCATCCGATTTCGGGCGCGGCCGAAGGCTGCCGCAGCGTCGCGCGCGTCTTCGCGCTGGTGGCGCTCGCCGCGGCGCTTCTGCCGATGGCGTCGGCGCGCGCAGCCGAATGCGGCGACGACGTCGCGGGTCGGCGCGTGCCGTGTGCTTGCGGCGACATCGTCGTCAGCGACACCGCGCTCTCGGCCACCGATCCCGTCGTCAGCGAGCGCTGCTCTCGCGACGGTCTCTTTGTCGCGACGCCGGCGGGGCAGCACGGAATCAGGCTCGATCTCTCCGGCCTGAGCCTGGTCGGGCAGGGCATCGGCGCCGGCATCCGCGTCGTTCGCGGCGGCAGCGAGGGCGTCACCATCATCGGCGGAACCGATGCGACGCGCGCGCAGATCGCGGGCTTCGAAACCGGCATCGCCGCTTCCGGCAGCACGGCGGTCCGCGAGATCCGCAACGTGGACGTGGTCGCCAATCACAAGGATGGGCTGAAGGTCCGCTCCAGCGGCCTGCGAGCCTCCGACGTCAGCGCCTTGCGCAACGGCCGCAGCGGGCTTCGCGTGACCGGCCACGGCGCCAGGCTGAAGGACGTGCAGGCGGCCGACAACGCCGGCACCGGCATCCGCCTGCACGGCAGCGGCGCCACCGTCGACGGCGTCGTCACCGGGAACGCGGGCAGCGGCGCCAGATTGACGGGACGCGGGCACGACCTGTCGGCGAGCGAGGTCATCGGCAATGGCGGTGCGGGCGTCGAGGCCAGCGGCCGTGGCCACGCCATATCCGGTGCCACCATTGGCGACAACGCCGGCGGCGACGTTCGCGGCAGCGCGGAGGCGGTGAAGTAGCATGCGCATCCGCACCATCGCCCTTGCTCTTCTGGCACTCACTGCGGCGGCGCCGGTCTCTTCGGCCTTTGCCCTCAGCGCCGATCACGCCGACGACGTCTGCGCGCCGGCGGCCAATCCCTGCAACGTCACGACCGAGGTCGACGTCGTCAACAATTCGACGCTCGACTTCGGGACGCGCACCGTCAACGTCACCGGCGGCGGCCGCTTCGACTTCGACAACGGAAGCGGCACGATCCTCCTGGGCAAGCTGCTGACCAATACGTCGGGAGCCGCCATCAATGCGCGTGGCGCGGGCGGGCTGCCGGACACGACCGAAAGCGGCCTGGTGCAGATCGAGGCGCGGCGGGCGTGCTCGAGCGGCTCGCGCGCCTGCGTCGGCGTCAACGACTGCCAGCTCGGTGCGTGCAGTGCGCGGCGCTGCAGCCTCAAACCCACGCGTACCTGCACCGACGACAGCAGCTGCCAGCTCGGCACCTGCATTCCGCCCGGCATGCCCAACGCCCGTCGATGCACGCTGAACACGACAGTTCGGTGTTCGACCAATACGGATTGCCAGCTCGGGACGTGCCCGGAGCAGCTGACGTGTGCGGGAGAAGCGGACAGTCCCGTCAATTGCTCGAGCAACACCGATTGCAATTTCGGCACCTGTTCCGTGGGCGAAGGAACCATGGACATCAATTCGACGATCAATGGCTCCTCCGACCAGCCCGCCATCATCACGCTGCGTGCGGCCGATGACGTGACGCTGCGCAAGATCGTCAACCTGAGCAGCGACGCCCTGGAAACCGATGGAGGCCAGCTCGTCGTCGATGCCATCGATGGCGACATCCAGCTGCTCGGCAAGATCAATCTTCTCGGCGGCGCCGACGGAGCCGGCGGCGCGGTCAGCCTGACGGCCGGCGGCAACGTGCTGGTCAATGACGACATCGACGCCACCGGCGGCGACTTCGACGGCGGCGAGATCGACAGCAGCGCGGGCGTGGACACGACGATCAACGCCGACGTCCTGGTAAGCTCGATCGCGGGCGCCGGTTTCGGCGGCAACATGCTGTTCGTCGCCGGACGCGACATCACGGCGACCGGCGTCAGCGCGGTCAACAAGACGCGCTTCGCGGCAGAGGGACACACCGATGCCACGCTGTTCGCGGGCGACGGCGGCGGGCTCGAGTTCGATACGGGACGCCACCTGCGCCTGAACAGCAACACGCTGATGGAGCTGAACGGCTCGGCGCCCGACGGCTTTGGCGGAGAGCTGCTGGCGACGGTGCGCGGCGACTTCTATTTCAACGGGGAAGTGCAGGCCAAGACCAGAGGCCTCAAGGGCGCCGGCGGTGACATCGAGATTTCGGTCGACGGCGCGTCCAACGTCGACAGCGCCGGTGTCGTCGACGCGTTCGGCGGCGAGGCCGGAGGCGGCAACTTCGATCTTCTGGGCGACGGCAACATCACGTTCTCGGGCCGCGCCGACGTCAGCGCCGGCGGCGGCGGCGCCGGCGGCACGATCCGCCTCGAATCGCGGGCGGATGCGAGGTCGTCGGGCGACCTGACGAGCAACGGCGTCTCCGGCGGCGACATCGACATGACGGCGTGCCGCCTGCGCCTTCTTTCGGGCGCGCTGCTCGACAACGACGCAACCGGCGCCGACAACCTGCTGACCGCGCGCGAGAGCATGCGGCTGGACGCGGGAAGCCAGGTGCTCGCTGCGGGGCAGAACATCTTCACCTATCGCGCGGCCAACAAGCCGCCCGTCATCAATGGCACGGTATCACCGGCGCCGATCCTCATCGTCGACTCGGACCTCAACGGTTGTCCCGTGTGCGGGAACTCCGAGATCGACGAAACCGAGACGTGCGATGACGGCAACACCCAGAATGGCGACGGCTGCAGCAGCGACTGCCAGAACGAGAACTGCATCGCTCAGACTCCCGGCTATCCGGCCATTCCGCTGTGCTCGGACGACAACGGCTGCACCACCGACACCTGCAACACTGCACTCAATGGCGGCACCTGCCAGCATTCGGCCGGATGCAACGATGCCATCGATTGCACGACCGACGTCTGCGTCGGCGATGCCTGCGTCTTCACTCCGGCGGACTCGGCATGCGTCGACGACAACCCCTGTACCGACGGTGTGTGCAACGCGCAGACCGGCTGCTCGTTCGTTCCCAACAACGACTCGTGCGACGACCTCGACTTCTGCACCGTCGGCGACACCTGCTCGAACTCGCAGTGCGGCGGCCTGCCGCGCAGTTGCGAGGACGGCATCGATTGCACCGTGGACACGTGCGACGAGTCGGCGGACGAGTGCGTCTCCACCCCAAGCCACGACGAGTGCAGCGACGGCGTCTTCTGCGATGGTGCGGAGGTATGCGACGTCGAGGCCGGCTGCATAGAAGGTGATCCCGTCGACTGCACCATCGAGAACGATCAGTGCAACGAGGGAGTCTGCAACGAGGCGACCGATTCCTGCGACCCCGATCCGATCAACGAGGGCGAGAACTGCGACGACGGCAGCTTCTGCACCGTCAACGACACGTGCCAGAGCGGCGTGTGCGCGGGCGTGGCGCGCGACTGCGCGGATTCCATCGCCTGTACGATCGACTCGTGCGACGAGGAGCTCGACGCTTGTGTGCACCAGGGAAGCGACGGCCTGTGTCAGGACGACGTCTTCTGCGACGGTTCCGAGATCTGCAACGTCGACAGCGGATGCATGGACGGCACGCCGCCGGACTGCTCCGGCTCATCCGGCTCGTGCGCGCTCGGCGTGTGCGACGAGGTTACGGACGGCTGCGTCGGCGTCCCCACCAACGAGGGCCAGCCCTGCGACGACGGCCAGTTCTGCACCGTCACCGACGTCTGCGACACCGGCGTCTGCACCGGCGACGTGCGCGACTGCTCGGACCTGGACGACCAATGCCACGAAGGCGTCTGCAACGAGGACGCCAACGCGTGCGAGGCGCAGAACGCCAACGAAGGCGGCGGCTGCGACGACCAGGACGCATGCACCGAAACCGACATCTGCACCGGCGGCGTGTGCGCAGGCACCGAGATTCCCGGCTGCGGCGCGGTGTGCGGCAACGGCGAGACCGAGTTCGGCGAGGACTGCGACGATGGCAACACGCAGTTCTCCCCGGGACAGTTCTGCGGCGCAGACTGCCTGCGCGTTCCGTGCGGCAAGCCCACGGATTCGTCCGGAACCAATCCCAATGCGACGGACGCGCTGTTCACGCTCCGTGCGGCGGTCGGCCTGGCGGTGTGCGATCCACGCTTGTGCAACGTCGACAACAACGGCTCGATCAACGCGACCGATTCGCTGCGCGTCCTTCGCAAGGCAGTCGGCCAGCCCGGCGAGCTGATCTGCCCGACCACGGTCTGACCCTGAGCGGCCGAGGGCGCGTTGCTGAATTGCAAAGCGCCCCTCGGCTGCGTAACGTGCGCCTAGACCATCGTGCGACGGAGCTGGGCCTACATCCTCATGATCGTTGCGACCGTCGCTGGTGGCAGCGCGCTGCTGCTGCCGACTCCCACACCGGTTGCCGTCGAGGAAACGGTACGCGTGCCGAAGCCGGCCCCGGCGCCTGCCGCTGCGCGGCCCGAGCCTGCGGCCGGTGCCGCGCGCGAGAAGAAGCCGCCTAGAGCCGCAGGCGGCGCGCCCGCTCCGCCAGCGGCGGCCGCGCCCAAGCCCGAGGCTCCCGGCGTCGTCAAGAAGTTCCCTCCGCAGAACACGGCGATGAAACGGCTCGCGCCGCCGGTGCGACCGGGCATGCAGCAGGAGCCTCTGGTCAAGCCCGGCGCGCCCGCAGCGCAGTGAGCCTGTCTGCCAGCGACGAGCGCTTCATGCGGCTGGCGCTCGACGAAGCACGCGAGGCGGCTGCGGGCGGAGAAGTGCCGGTGGGGGCCGTTCTGGTTCGCGATGGCCAGGAGCTGGCGCGCGGGCGCAACCGCACCATCGCCGACGCCGATCCCAGCGCTCACGCCGAAATCATTGCTCTGAGGCGGGCCGCTTCGGCGGCGGGCGACTTCCGCATCGGCGGCACGCTGTACGTCACGCTCGAGCCCTGCGTGATGTGCATGGGCGCGATGGTGCAGGCACGCGTGCAGCGGCTGGTGTTCGGGGCGCTCGACGCGAAGGCTGGGGCGGCGGCCAGCCTCTACCGCATCGCCGAGGACGAGCGCCTCAATCACAGGTTTCGCGTCGAATCCGGGCTGCTGGCGCAGGAGTCGGGCGAGCTGCTGCGCGAGTTCTTTCGCCGCCGCCGCTGAGTGCCGCCCGCGGAGGATCCCCGCCGGAGCAGGGTTGCGAACGGCCGGTGTCGCGGCTTAAATCCGACTTCTCACGGAGAGGTGTCCGAGCCTGGCTGAAGGAGCACGACTCGAAATCGTGTGATCCGAAAGGGTCCGTGGGTTCAAATCCCACCCTCTCCGCCACTCTTCTCACGCCGCGATTCAAGACAGCGTCGAGCGCGCCGCTCGCCGGCTCGCGGCTTGGGGTTCAAATCCCACCCTCTCCGCCACTCTTCTCACGCCGCGATTCGAGACAGCGTCGAGCGCGCCGCTCGCCGGCTCGCGGCTCGGGGTTCAAATCCCACCCTCTCCGCCACTCTTCTCGCGCCGCGATTCAAGACAGCGTCGAGCGCGCCGCTCGCCGGCTCGCGGCCTGGGGTTCAAATCCCACCCTCTCCGCCAAATACCTGATCGAGTGAAGGAAAGCCGCATGGTACATTCTGCCGATGTACCGTTGGGCCTTGCTGTTCCTCGCACTGCTGTTCGCCGCCGTCGCCGGTCCCGCCGACGCGCAGCAGCACACCTGCGTCCTCACCATCTCGCTCATCGATGACGTGCAGGTGAACAACCTGGACTTCAATCTCTTGTACGGCTCGGCCGACGGCGAGATCGAAGGCAGCGGCAGCAACGCCGATTGCGTGCGGGCGCTGACCGGCAACGGCATCATCGCCGTCAACGACAAGGACGACATCGACCGATTGGAAGTTGCCGTAGTGCAGCTGACTGCGTTTTCCGGGCCCGTAACCATGCTCGGCTGCCGCTTCTTCTACGACACCGAGGTGCCCACTGCGGCCGACTTCAGCATCGTAGTCACCAACGCCGGCGTCGGCGGCGAAGACGACAACGTTCGGCCGCTGCCCAAGGTCAAGGTCACGAACGTCGCCTGCCCGGGCACGCTTCCGCTGACGACCACCACGCTCGGCGAGACGACCACGACCACCACGACCCTTCCATCCAGCGATGTCTGCGGCGTCGTCGTCTCCGGCGGCGTCTCCCCGACCGCCAGCGATGCCCTGGCGGCGCTGGCATCGGCGGTCGGCGTGCGGGCCTGCGACCCCTGCAACTGCGACGCCGACGGCAATGGCAGCGTCACCGCCACCGATGCGCTGCTGATTCTTCGTGCCGCCGTAGGTTCGCCCTCGAATTTGGACTGTCCGCCCTGCGTCTGACAGTTTCTCGCTGCCCGACCTGAACACCCCGCGTCCGAGGACGCACAAGGAGAATGATCGACATGGAGAAGTCCACCAGAGCTCTGATGACGGCTGCCTTCGGCGGCCTGCTGTTGGCAGCGACCGTCTCGACCGGCGTGGCCGAAGAGGCCAAGGGCGGCGACGCGAGCGGCAAGAAGGGCGAGTGCCACGGCGTCAACTCGTGCAAGGGCACCGGCGAGTGCGGCGGCGACGGCCACGGCTGTCACGGCAAGAACGAGTGCAAGGGCAAGGGCTGGATCAGCATGACCAAGGCCGATTGCGAGGCGAAGGGCGGAAAATTCAAGGATGGCGGCGGCCACGCCCACTGATCGCGACGCTGCAGCCGCGGTCAACGCGGTAGGAGTGGGGCTGCGCCCCGTCCACTACCCGTGTCTTCTGGAACGGCCTCGAACCGCGGTGACGTGGTTCGAGGCCATCTCCGAAAACTACATGGACAGCCACGGCCGTCCGCTCCAGGTGCTGGAGCGGATCCGCGCCGATTTCCCCATCGCACTTCACGGCGTCTCGCTATCCATCGGCTATCGCCCGACCGCGCAGGCGGCCGATGCCTTCGCCGAGCTTCGCGCGCGCTATCTTCGCAAGCTCGCCGCGCTGGCAGACCGCATCGATCCTTTCCTCGTCTCCGACCATCTGTGCTGGACCGGCATTGCGGGCGCCAACGTGCACGATCTTCTGCCGACGCCGCTGACCGACGAGGCGCTGGCGTGGATCGTCGAGCAGATCGACGAGGTGCAGGGCGCGCTCGGCCGCAGCATCGTGCTGGAGAACGTCTCCAGCTATCTGACCTACGCCTCCTCGACGTGGACCGAGTGGGACTTCCTTGCCGAGGTCGCACGCCGGTCGGGCTGCGGCATCCTGCTCGACGTCAACAACGTCTACGTCAGCGCGCGCAATCACGGCTTCGACGCGCGTGCCTACCTGGATGCCATTCCGCCGGCCTCCGTGGCGCAGATCCATCTTGCCGGCCACACCGACATGCAAGCCTACCTGTTCGACACGCATTCACGGCCGGTGTGCGCGGAGGTGTGGGAGCTGTTCGACCATGTCATCGCGCGCCTTCCCGGCGTGCCGGTGTTGATCGAGTGGGACGACGACATTCCGGAGTTCCCGGCGCTCGAAGCCGAAGCGCAGCGCGCGGCGGCGATCGCGCGGCGCCATCATCCCGGCGCGGAAGGCGCGGCGGCGTGATGGCCGTGATCGGAACGCTGCGACGATCTGTGGCTGCCGCGTGCGGCGCCCCGAGCGCCGTTGCCGGCGAGGGAGCAGTGGCGGCGTGAGCGCGAAGTCCGAACCGCGCCGGCTCGATGCGCTGCAGTCGGACCTCGCTCGCAGCCTGATCGACGGCACTGCCCTCCCGCTTGCCGGCAGCGAGATCATTCCGGGCGGCGATCTCGATGCCGAGGGAGCGCTCGACGTCTACCGGCGCGGCTACCGCGCGCGCCTTACCGAACAACTCGGCGAGACGTACGAGGCGGTGTGGTGGGTGCTCGGCGACGAAGGCTTCTTCGACGTCTGCCGCCGCTACATCGCGGAGCATCCGTCTTCCTCCTACAACCTGAGCGACTATGGCGAAGGCCTGGCCGACTTCCTTGCCGCCGCGCCCGAGAGCACCGAGATGGAGGCGCTGCCGGACCTGGCGCGCCTGGAGTGGCGGTTCAAGGAGCTGTTCCACGCGCCCGAGCACGCGCACGTGCCGGTGGAGGAGCTTGCCGCGCTCGGCGACCTCTCGTCGGTGCGCCTGGTTCTCGGCGAGGCCGTGGGGCTGATCGAGTCGCGCTTCGCCATCGGCGAGATCTTCGCGCGGCGCAAGGAGCCGCCCGACGCTGCCGCGCCCTTCGACTGGCGCCGACCGCAGCGTCTGCTGCTCTACAAGCTGGACGGGCAGATCTACACCAAGGAGCTGCCCGCAGGCGCGTTCGCGGTCCTCGAGGCGCTGCGAGATGGCGCCAGGGTCGAGGATGCGCTGGTGGCGGCCCTGGAAGCCGATGACGGCTTCGGCGAGGAGCAGGCCAGTGCCGTGTTCGAGCTGCTCGCGCGCTGCGGCCTGGTGACCTCTGCGGCTGCGAGCGCTTCCCCCATTACTTCAACGCCATAATTCCCCGCGCTCCTGTGGCCCCAGCCCCGCAACGGCGGCATGATGCGCCTCGCAAGGGGGATCGACCACATGCTCATGCCACTGTGCCCGGCGCGCCTGCGCATCGCGCTTGCCATCTTCGCCTGCGTCGCTGCCTCGGCGACTCCTGCCCACGCGGTCATCGTCGCCGACTCGGCGAGCGACGTCTGCGCGGCCGCGGCCGATCCGTGCATCGTCAGCCAGGAGGTGGACGTCGTCGACGGCTCCATTCTCGATTTCGGCACACGGACGGTTCAGATCCAGGGCTCCGGCGTCTTCGATTTCGACACCGGAGACGGAGTCATCTCCTGCGGCAGCCTGGTCGCCGCCGTCAGCGGCAACGCGATCAAGGCTAGGGGAAATGCGGATGGCGGCGGCAGCGCCGGCGGTGCCATCGAGGTTCAGGCCCGCCGGCGCTGCTCGCTCGATTCTTCGGTGACGTGCTTCGTTCACGCAGATTGCGCCGCAGCCTCCGCCGGTCAGTGCACGAGCGGCACCGGCACCGTGTCGCTGGACGGCAGGATCCTGGGCAACGCGGATGTTCCGGCGCGCGTGACGGTGCGCGCTGCCGGGGAGATCGAGATTCTCGGGCAGATCACCGTGGCCGCGACGTCGTCGGAGTCTGACGGTGGGTCCATCTCCATCTACTCCGAGCTCGGCTCCATCCTCATCGACGACAGTGTCTCCGCGACCGGCGGCGCATTCGGCAGCGGCGGCGTCGTGGTGCTGCAGGCCGGCGCGGACGTGGACGTCGATGCGGTCATCGACGTCAACGGCGGCGACTTCGACGGCGGCGTCGTGACCATCTTTGCCGCCGGCAACGTCTCGATCACCGAGGACATCACGGCCAACGCGACCAGCGGTGCCGGCTTCGGCGGCGAGATCGACGTGCAGGCGGGCGGCGACCTGGCGATCGTCGGCGGCGGTTCCTCCAACCGGCTCAACCTGTCCACCGAAGGACACCAGTCCTCCGACAATTTTGCCGGCGATGGCGGCCTGCAGTCGTACGAAGCCGGCGGCGCCATCGACGTGTCGCAGTACGTGCGTTTCGAGGCCAACGGCTCGCCGCCCGACGGCTTCGGAGAGCTGATCTCGTTCTTCTCGGGCGAGGAGACCACGATTGCAGGCCAGATCATCAGCAAGGCCAAGGGCGGCCAGGGCGGCGGCGGCAACGTCGAGCTGGCCAGCGACGGTGCCATCACTCTGACTTCGACCGCATCGATCGACGTTACCGGGCAGGCCTCGGGCGGCGGCGAAGTGCGCCTGGACGCCGCAGGCGACCTGGATGTCTCGGGCACGATCGACGCCAGCGGCGGCAACGGCGGCGTGGCCGGACGCGTGCTGGCGGAGTCGGCGGCCAACGCGAGCGTCGGCGGCACGCTGCTGGCAAGCGGCACCAGCTCCTCGTTCTCGCATGGCGAGCTCGTCGTCGAGGCTTGCCGCGTCGTCGTCACGGGCACGCTCAACAACTCGGGCGACGCCGGCGAGAATCTGCTCGTGGGGCGCGAGCGCATCACTGTCGCCTCCACCGGCTCGGTCCTGGCCAGCGGTGCCGGCGCCAGCAACACCTTCCAGTACCGCGACTCTGCCAAGCCGCCTGTCGTGCAGGGAACCGTCTCGCCGTCGCCCATCCTGGTCGTGGATCCGACGCTGGAGGGGTGTCCCGTTTGTGGCAACGCCGAGATCGATCAGGGAGAGAGCTGCGACGACGGCGGCCTGCAAAGCGGCGACGGCTGCAATTCCTCGTGCGAGGACGAAGGCTGCATCGCGCAGACGCCGGGCTACCCCGGTGTGGCTCTTTGCGACGACGGCAACCAGTGCACCGACGATGCGTGCGACGCCGTCGCGCACGCGTGCACGCACACTGGCAACGACTGCTCCGACGGCATCGCGTGCACGACCGATGCGTGCGCCGGAAACGTCTGCACGCACGTGCCGGTAAGCGCGCAGTGCGACGATTCGAACCCCTGCACGGCCGACACCTGCTCGACCAGCGTCGGCTGTGTGCACCCGCCGCAGGAATCGACGTGCGACGACGGCGTGTTCTGCAACGGCTCCGATTCCTGCAGCGGCGGAACGTGCAGCATGCACGCCGGCGATCCCTGCGCCGGCGGCGCCGAGTGCGCCGACGTCTGCGACGAAGATGCCGACGCCTGCCGCACGCCGGCCGGGGTCGGCTGCAGCGATGACGGCAATGCGTGCAGCGACGACGTCTGCGACGGCCTCGGCGCGTGCACCCACCCCGCCAACGCCGCCCCTTGCAACGACGGCCTCTTCTGCAACGGCGCCGACACGTGCGCGGGCGGCACCTGCAGCCAGCATGCCGGCGATCCGTGCGCGGGCGGCGGCGAATGCAGCAACGCCTGCAGCGAGAGCGGCGATCATTGTCTGGCTTCCGGCGGCACCGCGTGTTCCGACGACGCCAACGTCTGCACCGACGATGCCTGCGACGGCGCCGGCACCTGCAGCCATGACGCGAATGCCGCACCGTGCGACGACCTCAACTTCTGCACCATCGACGACGTCTGCAGCGGCGGCTCCTGCGTTGCCACGCCGGCGCCGCTGCTCGACGTGGCCGCGCTGAAGGTGCAGCTGCAGCCGTACGACGACGACGATCGCATGGGTCTCAAAGCCGCCTTCCCGATATCGGCGCTGCCGGACTCGCCGGTGGACGGCGGGATGCGCATCGTCGTCAGCGACGATGACGGCCGGGTGGTTTTCGAGGCCGCCGTGCCGCCGGGCGCGTTCGAAGGCAGCGCCGACGGCAGCGTGTTTCGCTTCAAGGCCGAGTCACCGGCGGATGCAGGCGGCATCGCCAAGGCGAGCCTGAAGGCGACGGCGGCCAGCGGCGAGGTCAAGGTGCGGGTGAAGATCGCATCGGTCGATCTGACCGAGGTGCGCGCTTCCGAGCGTCTAGCCACCGCCATCCTGTTCGGCGACGACCCCGGCAGCTCTCCGTGCACCGGCTCGGCGCTGCTCGATTGTGCGGGCGCTGCCACCAAGATTTCGTGCGCCAGCCCCTGACGGCGTGCGCCGAAGGGGAGGCGCAGCCACCTCGCTCGGCACTTCGCGACGCCGCCGCAGCTGCGCGAGGTCGTGTCATACCCGTGCACGACGGCAGGTGGCGGCTTGCTGCGCGAGCATGTGCTGATAGCGTGGCGGCGTGATCCCGCTGCCCGAGCACATTCCGATCTTCCCGCTGAGCGAGGTGGTGCTGTTCCCCGACACCATGCTGCCGCTGCACATCTTCGAGCCGCGCTATCGCAAGATGCTCGCCGACGCGCTCGACGGCGACAGGGTGATCGGCATGGTGCTCATCAAGGATCCCGATGCCGATCCGCCTGCGGTCTATCCGGTGGGCTGCGCCGGGACCATCATCGAGCACAAGCCTTTCGCCGATGGGCGGTCGATGATCGTGCTGCAGGGAACCGTGAAGTTCCGCATCCGCCGCGAGCTCGATGCCGACGAGCCCTACCGCGTCGTGCAGGCGCAGGCATTGTACGAGGGGCCGCCGCCGATGGATCTGGTGCGAAGCTGGCGCGAGGAGCTGCGGCAGAACCTCATCGATCTGGTCAAGGCGAGCTCCGGCGAGGAAGAGATGATCCATCGCCTCTTCGAGAAGCTCGACCTGATGGCGATGACCAACTCGCTGTGCGCCAGCCTGCCGCTGGACGTTCTCGAAAAGCAGAGCCTGCTCGAGTGCGCGACCATCGAGCAGCGCGAGCATCAGCTGTCCACCCTCCTGCAGTTCAAGGTCGCCGAAGCTCGCCTCGGCATCGACGCTTCGCGCGACGCCGACACCTGAGACGCAACGGGCGGCTTGAGGTGGAGCGGGCAGGCCGGCATAGAGCGGCAGGTGGGGTTCCTCGCACTTCTGATCGGTGCCGCAGCGGCCTTCCGCCTGCAAAGCACGCCTCTGGCGGCCGCCGCCGCCATCTGTGCCGGTCTGCAGGGCGCCGCCTGGATCGCGTTGATCGTCACGAGCCGCGGCGAGCGGCCGGCGCCGCGCCTTCTGACGGCGCTGCATCATGTATGCGCGGCGCTGTCGGGATTCTTCCTGTTCGTCTCGTTCGCGATGGGGCCGGTGCAATGAGCGGCGTTCAGGGCGCAGGCCGCAACGCGTGCAGCGACCGCCCACTGCGCGCCGGGAGGACCGCGTGAGACTGCCGAGGCCCGCAGCAGGGGTGATCTTCGATCTGGATGGCGTCCTGCTCGACACCGAGCACTTCTACACCGAGGTGACGCAGGAGATCTGCGGCGGCTACGGCAAGGTTTTCGACTGGTCGATCAAGCGCAACATGATCGGGCGTCCTTCGCTGGAATCGGCGCAGTATCTGGTCGAAGCGCTGTCGCTCCCGATCACGCCGCAGGAGTATCTGAAGCGACGCGGCGCGCGTCTGGAGGAGCTGTTTGCCGGAGCGCTCGAGCAGCCGGGCGCCGAGCGGTTCACACGCGCGCTGTGCGAGCGCCGCGTGCCGATCGCGGTCGCCACCAGCAGCGAGCGGCGGCTGTTCGAGCTCAAGACCGGCAGGCACGGAGAATGGTTCGGTTGCTTCGGCGCGGTCGTCGTCGGTGACGATCCTCGCGTGAAGGCTGGCAAACCGGCGCCCGACATCTTTCTGGTCGCAGCTTCCGAGCTCGGCATCGAGCCGTCGCGGTGCGTGGTGTTCGAGGATGCGCCGGCCGGTCTTCAGGCAGCGCGCGCGGCTGGCATGATGGTGGTGGCGCTGCCCGATCCGGCGATGGACCGCGCCCCGTACGAGAGCGCGGATCTGGTGATCGACTCCTTCGACCAGATCACTCCGGAAGATCTCGGACTGTAGTGGCCGCGCGAAACGGTCGCGTCCCGACGAAGCGTCTTCGCCGGCGACCTACCGCCAGCGGAACGTGACCGGAACGTCGATGGCCGGAAGAATGCTCAGCCGCACCGGGCAGGTGTGCGCTGCCTGCTCGAGCGCCCGTCGCGCCTCGTCCTCGAGCGCTGCCGGCACCTCGATCTGCACCGCGATTCGCTGGATGCGGCGCGGCGCCGCGGCAGTCATCTCCTTGTCCAGCGTCATGCGCGTACCCTCGATGTTCCAGCCGTTCTTGCGAGCGACGATGCCCATGATGGTCGCCATGCACGTGCCCAGAGCGGTGGCGACCAGATCCGTCGGAGAGAAGGACTCGCCGCGTCCCTGATTGTCGACCGGCGCGTCGGTCTCCAGCTCGGTTCCGGAAGGTGCATGCCGCGCTTCGCAGTGCAGATCGCCCTTGTACTCGACCTCGATCCGTACCATCGCCCGCTCCCTTGCCGTTCAGCCGACGGCGCCGGCCGCGCGCAGCTCGGCGATCTCCTGCGACGACAATCCCGCTTCGGCCAGCACCGCATCGGTGTGGGCGCCGGGAATGGGCGCCGAGGCGGCGGCATTGCCGGGCGTGCGCGAAAGACGCGGCGCCGGTGCAGGCATCATCGCGCCTCCCACGCCGTCGACGAACGTCTTGCGCGCGACATTGTGAGGATGCGCGGCCGCCTCGCCGAGGCCGAGGATCGGAGCAACGCACGCGTCGGTGCCGTCGAAGATCTGCGTCCACTCCTGGCGCGTCCTGGTGCGGAACACTTCGGCGAATCGCCTGCGCATGTCGCCCCAGCTCGAGCGGTCCATCTGATACGGCAGGTCCTCGCCGGCAAGGCCCAGGCCGTCGAGCAGGCGCGCGTAGAACTGAGGCTCGATGGCGCCCACGGACATGAACTGGCCGTCGCTGGTCTCGTAGGTGTCGTAGAAGTGCGCGCCGGTATCCAGAAGGTTGGTGCCGCGCGGCCCGCCCCAGAGCCCCGCATGAAAGAAGCCGAAGACGAAGCTCGACAGATGCGCGGCGCCGTCGACCATCGCCGAGTCGACGACCTGGCCTTTTCCCGACCGGCTGCGCTCGAGAAGCGCCAGCACCACGCCGAGCGCGCACAGCATGCCGCCGCCGGCGAAGTCGCCGAGCAGATTGACCGGCGGGATCGGCTTCTCGCCCTCGCGTCCGAAGAGGCTGAGCGCCCCCGACAGCGCAATGTAGTTGATGTCGTGCCCGGCCATTGGGGCGAAAGGCCCGTCCTGGCCCCAGCCGGTCAGCCGCGCGTAGACGAGCGCAGGGTTGCGGGCCATCGCAACCTCGGGCCCCGCCCCCAGCTTCTCCATCACGCCGGGGCGGAACGGCTCGATCAACACGTCGGCTTTCTCGATCAGCCGCAGCAGCGTGGCCACGCCGCGGGCGTCCTTCATGTTGATTCCGATCGAACGCTTGCCGCGAGCCAGGTAGTCGCGCGTTGGATCGGGCCGGGAGCCGGCGGTCGGGCTGCGGTCGACGCGGATCACTTCGGCACCGAAGTCGGCCAGGATCAGGCCGGCGTAGGGTGCCGGGGCCAGCCCTGCCATCTCGATGACGCGAAAGCCGGAAAGAGGTCCCATGAAAACGTCCTCGGTTCGCTCTGCCTGGCGCTTCGGGCGGCGCCTCGGCGGAACTGCTGATGATTTCGATGTCCGACGCGGCGGCCGCCGTGGGCCCGCACGCTGCAGGCTGCACGAGCCGGCAGCGCTACGTTGCCGCGCTCTCCGAGTCAAAAGAGCGAGCGCCGCAGCCGCCATCGCGAATGCACCAGAAACCCCTGCAATGACGCGCATCTAGCGTTGACTTAGCGGGTGCGAAACGGGCATAGTCCGGCTTCGCTCGGGGGCAAAGCCAAATCTCTCGTGTCTCGCGGGAACCCGGCTGCAAGGGTCACTCATGAAATCAGCACGCGCGTCCGTTCTGGCCACGTTGTTCTTCGCGCTCGCGGCCGTCACTCCGTGGGCAGCCGTCGACCTGGCCCAGGCGCAACCGATCTTCCGTACGCCCGAGCTGGCCTGCAGCCAGGGCATCGGCGCCTCCGGCCGCCGCTACATCGAGCAGGTCCTTGCAGCGCGCATTCGCTGCCAGGCCCGCGCCATCAAAGGCATCATCGATCCGGCCACGAACTGCCGCAGCGGTGAGGGCGACGAGAAGCTTCAGCAGGCGCTGCGGAGCGCGCAGCTCAAGCTGAGCCACTCCCTTCCCGTGCACTGCGCCGGCGTCGACCTGACCAAGCTCGACTTTCCCGGCGTCTGCACCGACTCCAACGGCGCTCCGTTCGATACGCTCGATCTCGAGGACTGCATCGTTGCCGAGACCGACGAGATCGCCGCCGCTCTGCTCGGCATGTACTACCCGCCGATCGACGACTTCTTCCGCGGCTTCAAGTCCATCTGCCTGCGCGGCACGCCGCTGCACGGCTTCAAGATGTTCCGCGGCGACATCCGCTCCCGCGGCGCGTGCACCATCCGCAAGGCGCTGCATCAGCTCGACGAGGACGTCGACTGCCGCAACGACATTCCGACCTGGGGCCCGGGCACCGGCGACGAGCTGGTCGATGCGCAGATCCGCCGCTCCTACCTCCAGCTGCTCGGCGGCATTCCCATCGAGTGCGCCAACTTCAATATCGACGACCTGCACTACCAGGACGTTTGCCCCGACGGCACGGGCGGCATCTTCACCATCTTCGATTTGAAGGAGTGCATCTTCAACGCCACGCGTCCGCAGACGCAGAACGTCATCAATCTGCTGTTCCCCACCGATCCGGTGTGTGGAAACGGGCGCCTGGAGCCGACCGAGGAGTGCGACAGCGGCACCGGCAACTCCGACACGACTCCGGATGCCTGCCGCACCAACTGCCAGGCCGCCGATTGCGGCGACGGCACCACCGACACCGGTGAGCAGTGCGATGACGGCAACACCATCGAGACCGACGACTGCACCAGCGAATGCGTGCCTGGACAGTGCGGCGACGGCGTCAAGCAGGGCAACGAGGAGTGCGACAACGGCGTCAACAACTCCGACACGACCCCCGACGCCTGCCGCCTGAACTGCCACAATCCCTCGTGCGGCGACGGCGTCACCGATCCGAGCTTCGGCGACGAAGAGTGCGACGACGGCAACAAGAGCTCGAACGACGACTGCAGCTCCACGTGCAAGATCGAGTTCTGCGGCGACGGCATCAAGCAGACCAGCGAGCAGTGCGACACCAGCGCGGCGGCCTGCAACGACAACCGCGCCAGCTGCAGCTCGGGCTGCGAATGCCAGCTGCCGTGCCCCGGCTCCGGCGAGCTCACGCTGTTCGCCGGCTATGGCCAGGAGTGCAACACCAACGCCGACTGCCCGGTCGGCACCTGCGACAAGGCGAACTCGGGCCGGTGCAAGAGCGTAACGGCGCTGGACAGCGGCTGGACCGGGCTGGCGCACGAAGCCGACATCAACAATCTCGTGGTCACGCGTGGCTTCATCGAGTGCGACGCCACGTCCGCACCGTGCGGCGTCTGCGAGCTGGCCGGAATCGATCCGGCCAACAGGAACTGCCGCTGCCGCAGCAACAACCAGGCGATCTGCGATCAACCGTTCGAGGCCGATGCCGACGATTGCGGCGGTGAGACGTGCGATTGCTACTTCGGCGCTCCATTCCCGCTCTCCTCGGGCGGAACGCCGGCGTGCATCGTCAATCGCTTCTTCGAGGACGTCAGCGGCACCGCCAACGTCGACCTCGGCGCCGGCGCGATCACGGCAAACCTGCGCACGCAGGTCTTCCTCGGCATCGAAACGGTCATTCCGTGCCCGATGTGCGGTGGCCGCTGCTCGGAGAATCCGTCCCAGCTCTGCGTATTCGACGACGATTGCACAACCGGAACCTGCAACGACGATCCGGTGCGCGACGACGGCGTGCGCGGAGGCGTGTGCATCGAAGGCCGCAACGCGGGAACCGCGTGCGACGTCAACGGCATCAACACGACCTTCCCGGGTCGCGAGAACCAGGAGCCCGGCGGCGCCGGTTACAGCATCGACTGCTTCCCCGACACAGGAAAGAACGTGTCGGGCAGTGGCCTCACCATCCAGCTGACGCAGACGACCGGCGCCGCGGAGCTGGGCTTCGAGGTGCCGTGCGGCAACGGCGACCTCCTGTGCCCGTGCCGCGTCTGCACGTCCGACAACAGCGTCCCGTGCGATTCCAATGCCGACTGCGCCTCCCAGCCCGGCACGTGCCAGGTATCGAACAAGTTCACCTGCGGGAACAACGCGGACTGCGCCAGTGTCGATACGGGGCCGTGCCTCAACCCCGGCATCAAGCGCTGCGACAAAGCCACGTCGAAAACGTGTACGACCAACGCCGATTGCGTCGCGACGAACCTGGGTTCCTGTAACCTCTCGTCGTGCAGCGCCAATGGATCGGGCGTGTTCCCGCAGCCGAACGACTGCGAGGGCAACCAGTGCAACGATCAGGGCAACGGCGAGGGCGAGTGCGCGACGGGCCCGGATACGTTGACGTGCGACGGCATCATCCGGCCGAACGGAAAGGGAATCCTGACCTGCAATACGAACGAGGATTGCAGTCCCGCGGTCGTAGGCAGGGACGTTGGCAACTGCACGATCGTGGAGCGCCGCAAGTGTTTCACCGACCCGATCGTTGCCAGCGGTGATCCCGACCCGTCGGCACCGGTGGGAGCAGCCACGTTCTGCATCCCGCCGACGTCCAATAGCGGCATCAACAGCGTGGCCGGCCTGCCGGGCCCCGGCCGTGTGACCAACCAGGCGCGCTCCAGGACGTTCTGCGAGAGCGATCCGACGCGCCAGTACCAGCCCGGGATCGGTGGCTGCACCGACGACTGATCCCGCCTCTGCCTGAGCATCGGCCGACGGCCCGTTCGCTGCGTGCGAGCGGGCCGTCGTCGTTTCCGGATGTGGGAGACGTCGCGGCCGAGCCGACATTCGCCGTCCTGACCCCGGTCCCCTTGTTCACCGGTCAGGGGTCATGCCATACAAGGCGCTAACCATTGCAGTGATGTGCGAGAGCGCATGGGGCGCGCTCTCGCCGGCGGCCGGCGGCCACGGCCAAGACGAGGCGGACATGACGACCAAGCTTCGGACGACGCTCATCCTTGCCATCGCGACGCTGCCCTTGGCAGTACAGGCGCCTGCCCAGGAACTGACGCGCAAGGAGATGATGTGCCGGCGCCAGATCTCGGAGACGGGGCGCGGCTACATCGAGATGACCCTGGAGGCGCGCATCGGCTGCCAGAACCGCGCGATCAAGGGCCGCATCGACCCGGCAACGGACTGTACGACCGGGGACGGCGACAAGAAGCTGCAGAAGGACCTGGACCGGACCGCGCTGGTGCTCGGGCGCGAGATGCACGAGATCTGCGATGAGGTCGACCTGGGCGCGCTCGGCTATCCGGGCCCGTGCGCCGGCGACAAGGGCATCGTCTTCGACGTCGACGATCTCGAGGATTGCATCGCCGAGCAGGCACAGCCGATCGTCACCACGCTGCTGGACTTCTACTTTCCGCCCATCGACCGCACCTACGGCGGCGACCGCCTGATCTGTCTGCGCCAGACGCCGCGGCAGGCCTTCCGAATGTTCCGCGGCGATCTGCGCACGCGCGACGACTGCTCGCTCGCCGTGATCGCCGGCTCGCTGCCCGGCAACGTCCAGTGCCGCAACGACGTGTTCGCCTGGGGCCCCGGCACCGGCGACGATCTCGTCGACGCGCACATCCACCGCGCCTACGTCGAGCTGCTCAATGCGATTCCGGAGGAGTGCTCGTTCTTCGATATCGACGAGCTCGGCTACCAGGACGTTTGCCTGGACGAGACCGGCGGGAACTTCAGCGTCGTGGACCTGAAGGAATGCCTGTTCAACGAGAATCGCGATCAGGTCCAGGAAGCGCTGAACATCCTGTTCCCGCAATGACGCTCGAGCGGCGGCGGCCGTGTCCCCGGCGAGACGTGGGGTTTCCCCCGCGCTTTCGCCAGGAACATGGCCGGCGCCGCATGCGACTGTCTACGGTGGCGGAGCGTCCATCGTGCGCTCAGGCTGCCGGTTCGGGAAGCGGCGCCACTGCCGGCAGCACCAGCACCATGCGCGTTCCACCTTCGCGCGGCGCCTCGGCCCAGATCGCTCCGCCGTGGTGGCGCGCGACTTCCCGGCAGATGGCAAGACCGAGACCCGTTCCCTTCGGCTTGTCCTTGCCGCCGCCCTGCCGGAAGCGCTCGAACACGACCTCGCGATCCTCTTCGGGAATGCCGGGCCCGGTGTCGGTGACGGTCACGCGCAGCACGCTTTCTCCTTCATGATCGGAGGCGCACGCTTCGACGCGAACGCTGCCGCCGCGCGGCGTGAACTTCATGGCGTTGCTGCACAGGTTGGCGAAGACCTGGATCAGGCGATCGCGATCCCCGCGAATGGCCGGCACGTCGGCGGCCACCGAGAGCTGCAGGTCGATGCCGCCCTCCTGGAAGAGCGGCCGGAACGTCGTCACCACGTGCTCGATCAGCGCGCCCGGATCCTCGATCACTTCCAGGTGCCAGTCGGCCTTGCCGGCTTCGATCTTGGACAGGTCGAGCAGGTCGTTGATCAGCCGCGTCAGCCGCTCGGTCTCCTCCATGATGACCTTGCTGAAGCGCTTGCCGCTCTGCGGATCGCGCTCGCCGTAGCGGTGGATGATCTTGGCCGAAGAGGAGATGGCCGCCAGCGGCGTGCGCAGCTCGTGCGAGACGTTGCTGAGGAATTCCGACTTGAGCCGGTCGTACTCGGTCAGGCGCGTGTTGGTCTCCTGCAGCTCGGCGGTGCGTTCGCGCACCTTGCTCTCGAGCAGTCGCGAGTGCTCCTCGATCTGCGCGCGCAGCTTCTTCTCCTGCTGCGTGGATTCCTCGGCCAGCTGCTTGGCCACCAGCAGCTCGCTCATGCTGGTGCGAATGGAGCGGCGCATCGCCTCGAACTGGCGCGCCAGCAGGCCGATTTCGTCGCTGGATTCGACCGCCTTGATTTCCTGGTCGAGGTCTCCGGTGGCGATGGCGGCGGCGTCCTCGGCGAGCTGGGTCAGCGGGCTCAGGAGCCGGCGGCTCGTCCACACCGATGCCGCCAGACCCAGCACCGCGATCATCGCTGCCACCAGCATCGCCACCGTGATCGAGCGCGCCAGCACCATCTGTCCGCGCTGCATCGCGCGCGCCGCCTGCGTGCGCAGCGGCGTCAGGTCGAAGCCGAGCACCAGCCAGCCCCACTCGCGTCCACCGACGACCAGGGCCTGCGTGATCTCGACGACTTCCTTGCCGTCGCTCTGCCGGACCATCCGCGGCGCCGTCTGCGTGACGGGCGCGGCACGCGTGCCGACCTTGTGCGGATCGGTATGGACGATGACCACGCCGGCGGCATTGACGAGGAAGCAGTGCGTGAGATTCTCGTTCTTGGCCTGCATGGTGCGGACGGTTTCGGTGATGAACGCGAAGTCGTAGCCGGCGATGGCCGTCTCCATGCTGGCCGCCATGCCGTCGGCGAGCAGCACGCCGCGCTCGATCATTCCCTTCTGCAGCTGCACCGAGGCACGCTCGATCTCGCTGTTGAGCACCGCCGAGTGTCGGTACATGAGCGTTGCCGACAGCAGCGCGATGCACGCGAAGAGCGCCACGGCGCCGGCCAGCGCCAGCTTGAGGTGCAGGCCGTAGCCCTGCTGCACGATCTCGGTTATGCGCGTGCCGCCGGCGGCGTGCGCTGCCGGCGCGGCCTTGGCGCTGCTGGCTTGCGCGCTCATCGTGGTCGGCTTGGCATCGACGGCGGTGCGGGCAGGCCCATCATCTCGAGCGGCTGGCTGGCTGCGGCCGGCCTGGCCGTGGCGGGCGCTTCGGGTCGCGACGGCAGCGGCCTGGCAGCCACCGGCCTGGTGGCCGAGCCTCCGTCGGCGAAGGCCTGGTAGCCGAGCATGTGCAGGATCTCGTCTCCCGCATCCGAATCCGACAGCGCGGCAAGCGCGGACGCCAGCCTCTGCCCGAACAATGCGTCGGCCTTGGCCGTGGCGTACAGGGCCGGCAGCGGGATCTCCGGCGAGAACGCCAGCACCTGAAGCTTGTCGGCGACTGCCGGGTTGCTCTGTGCAAGCAGGTCGTACTGCTGAGCCGTCACGAGCGCCGCATCGACCTGCCCGAAGCTCAGGGCCAGCAGTGCATCGACGTCCTTGGTGACCGGCACGACCTTGGCCGAGTCGGCGTCGAGGTGGAAAGCCTCGAGGACGACCCGCTCATTGCCGGGGCCCATCGAATGAACGGTGGCGGCGATGGACCCGTGCGTCAGGTCGTCGATGGAATCGATCTCGGGCCGCGTCATCAGGGCCTTGCGGTAGGTGGAGCGGCCATGCCGGAGCGGCCTGGCCAGAACGCGCAGCGGGAGCGCCGCGCCGTCCCGGGCGACATCCTCGAACCATGCAGGCGCCATCAAGAATTCCGGTGGCGTGTTCTGCACTTGCACGATGAAGTCTTCGTATCGCGCGAAGGCCTGGAAGGAGACGGCCAGGCCCTGGTCGGCGAGCACGGACTGGACGCGCTCGGTCAATTTGTTGAGGTCGCCGGGGCGCCAGTCCGGGCTGAAGAAGTAGAAGCGCGCGGCGCCTTCCTGCGCCGCCGCCGGTCCCGCCATCGCTGCGGCGACGGCAAGAATGGCGAGCAGGCGACGGGGCGATCGGCGGGCGAGCAAAGCGCGCATGGCGGGCGAGTCTATCACGGGGCACCGGGCTGGCAGATGCGTCCGACTGCGGTTAGACAGGCCGGTGCGACCCGCTGCAAGCTGGAAACCGGCGGGCCTGCCGCCTTGCCGGCCGCGCCGGCCGAAGCGCCGCCGGCCTTGCCGGACCGGCCCGACGCTGCAGCCCCCCGTGAAGACGCGGCGAAGGAGGCCCCGTGAACTACCAGCAGATCGCCTACGAAGTCTCGGGCGGCATCGCCACGTGCACTCTGAGCAGGCCCGACCAACTCAACGCCTGGACGCCGCGCATGCAGATCGAGCTGCGCGACGCGCTCTACGCCGCGGCTGCCGATGACGACGTCCGCGCCATCATCATCACCGGCGCCGGCCGCGGCTTTTGCGCCGGCGCCGACATGAAGCTCCTTGGCAGCTTCAGCGGCGCCGGGCGCATGACCGCCGACGCCGACCTGCCGCAGGTCGAGAACGAGCCGCCGCCGGGCCCCATCCGTCCCGACTTCCAGACCGAATACAGCTACCTGCTGTCGATCCCCAAGCCGATCATCGCGGCCATCAACGGCCCGGCCGCCGGCGTCGGCTTCGTGCTCGCGCTGTTCTGCGACATCCGCATGGCGTCGGCCTCCGCACGCATGGGCGCCATCTTCGCGCGGCGCGGCCTGGTGGCCGAGTACGGCGTCAGCTGGATCCTTCCGCGGCTGGTGGGGCTGGCCAATGCCAGCGACATCCTCTTCTCCGGCCGCCTCGTGGATGCCGACGAAGCGCTGCGCATGGGGCTCGTCAGCAGGGTAATCCGAAACGAGACATTTCTCGGCGAAGTGCGTGATTACGCGAACTCTCTCGTCAGTGCGTCGTCACCGCGCTCGATTCGGATCATGAAGCGCCAGATCTACGAGGACCAGCTCTCCACGCTCGAGCATTCGGTGGGCGTGGCCATCAAGGAGATGCACGAGAGCCTGCGCTCGGAGGATTTCCGCGAAGGCGTCGCGCACTTCCTGGAGAAGCGTTCGCCGAAGTTCACCGGGCGGTAGCGGGCCGGCCGTCGCTGCTGGCGGTCGCTGCGCAGCCACTGCCGCGATTGCGGGCGTCGTGCAGACACGTCGCCGGCCGTTCGGGATCCTCGGCCGGCAGTGACCGCCAGGCATCGAGCAGCGGGAGGCAACATGCGCGTTCACGACTACCTCGACTACCACGCCCGGCGCCGCCCGCAGGCGGACTTCGCCGTCGATGCGCACCAGCGGATCACCTACGGCGAGGCGCGGGAGCGGGCCAACCGCCTGGCCAACGCGCTCATCGCCGCCGACCTGCGCGCCGGCGACCGCATCGCCTTCCTTTCCAAGAACAGCGCCGACTATCCCCTCGTCTTCCTTGGCTGCTCCAAGGCGGGCGTGGTCCCGGTGCCTCTCAACTACCGCCTGGCCGGCCCTGAGTTGGCCTACATCATCGGAGACGCCGGCGCGCGCCTGCTGCTGGCGTCGGCCGAGTACGTGGGCCTGCTCGACGAGATCCGGCCCGAGCTGATCACGGTGGAGAGGTACGTGGCCATCGACGCGCCGGAAGCGGCGGGCTGGGAAGACTTCCGCTCGATGGTCGCCTCGGGGTCGGCCGCCGAGCCCGAGCGCTGGATCGACGAGGAGAGCGACGTCTACCAGATGTACACCAGCGGGACGACGGGCCGTCCCAAGGGCGCGATCCTCACCCACCGCGCGGTGACCGCACAGATGGCGCAGATCGAGGCGGTGTTTCCCATGACGCGCGGCGAGCGCTTCCTCGTCGTTGCGCCGATGTACCACGCCGCTGCCGCGGCCACCTCGTTCAAGGCGCTGTCGGCCGGCGCCGCCATGAACATCCACGCCGACTTCAGTCCCGACGCCGTCATCGACGCGCTGTCGAGCCAGGGCATCACACGAGTGACGCTGGTGCCCGCGATGATCCAGGCCTGCCTGCTGACGGTTCCCGACGTGGCCGCGCGCGACTACGGCAGCCTCAAAGTGATCACGTACGGCGCGTCGCCAATCGCCGAGCAGGTGCTGCGCCGGGCGATGGAAGTGTTCGGCTGCGACTTCGCGCAGGGCTACGGCATGACCGAGACCACGGCCGTGCTGACGTATCTCGAGCCCGACGATCATCGCCGCGCGCTCGCCGAAAAGCCCGAGCTGCTGCTGTCGGCCGGGCGGCCGATCCCCGGCACGCACGTTCGCATCGTCGACGAGAACGAAGAGGAGGTGCCGCGCGGAACCATCGGCGAGATCGTGGCACGTGGCCCGCAGATGATGCGCGGCTACTGGAACCTTCCCGAGGCCTCCGCCGAGACGCTGAAGGACGGCTGGCTGCACACCGGCGATGCCGGCGTCATGGACGAGGAGGGCTTCGTCTATCTGCAGGACAGGCTCAAGGACATGATCGTCTCGGGCGGCGAGAACGTCTATCCGCGCGAGGTGGAGAACGTGCTGTTCGAACATCCCGCCGTCGCCGACGCCGCGGTTCTCGGAGTGCCGGATCAGAAGTGGGGCGAGGCGGTCAAGGCAGTGGTCGTGCTGCGATCCGGTGCCACCGCGACGGCCGAAGAGCTCGTCGAGTTCTGCCGCGGAAGGCTTGCCGGCTACAAGCGGCCGCGCTCGGTGGACTTCGTCGAGACGCTGCCGCGCAATCCCAGCGGCAAGGTGCTCAAGCGCGAGCTGCGCGAGAAGTACTGGGCCGGACACAGCCGGCGCGTCTCGTAAGCGCCCCGTCGTGCTGCTCGACGAAGAGAGCATTGCCCTCGAGCTCGGGCGCACCGGCATCGCGGTGCGCGAGCAGTTCCTGACGGCCGATGTCGTCGCCGAGCTGGCGGACAACGCGCGAGCGGCGCACGCGCGAGGACGGTTCGTCGCGGCCGCAGTCGGGCGCGGTGACGCGCGCAAGGTCGATGCAGCGGTGCGCGGCGATCTTACGCTGTGGCTGGATCCGGCTGCGGCCTCGGCCGCCGAGCGCGCCTATTTCGACGCCGTCGAGGAGCTTCGATCGGCGGTCAATCAATGCCTGCAGCTCGGCGCCTTCGAGGTGGAGGCGCATTACGCGCTGTATCCGCCCGGCGCGGCCTACGCGCGGCATCGCGACGTGCTGCGCGGCACGGAGGCGCGCGTGGTCTCGACGGTGCTCTATCTGAACGAAGACTGGGACGGGCGCGACGGCGGCGTGCTGCGCGTGTACCTGGACGGCGATTCCGTGCGTGAGGTCCTGCCGCGAGCCGGCGTCTTCGTCTGCTTCCTCAGCGACCGCTTCGACCACGAGGTGACGGTGGCGACGCGCGAGCGCTGGAGCGTCACCGCCTGGCTCCGTCGGCGCCGGTAGGTTCCGCGACAGGCGTTTCAGCGCAGCGCAGCCGCACGAGCGGCGACATCGGCCGGAATCCGCCATTCGCCGGCGCGAAGCCGCGTCCAGGCGAATTCGCCGATGAGGTCGGACGCACTGCACGCGGCCGGCGTCTCCAGCAGGCCGAGAGACCACGCGAGCAGACCGACCAGCTGCTCGGCGCGAACGCCGCCGTGGCGAAGCGCGCGCAGCGTCAGCGCCGCATCGCGCTTGGAGAGGCGGGCGCCGTCTTGCGCCACCACCAGCGGAACGTGCGCATACTCGGGCCGCCTCGCACCGAGGGCTTCGAGGAGCTGGATCTGGCGCGCGGTCGAGCCGAGGAGGTCGGCGCCGCGGACGACCTCGTCCACCTCCATCAACCAGTCGTCGACCACGACGGCCAGCTGGTAGGCGTACAGGCCGTCGCGCCGCTTGAGCACGAAGTCGCCAACGCTGGTGGCAACGTCTTCTTCGACGGCGCCATGAACGCGGTCGAAGAAGCGGACGACGTCCTGCGCGACCCGGAAGCGGATGGCGGCATCGGGCGCGGCGGCGGCACGAAGCGCCTCGTACCAGCCGCCTGGCAGCTCCGCAGGCCGTGCCGACACGGGGTAGGGCGGCCCTTCCTCGCCCGCGTGCGGCGCCGAAGCGATGCCTGCGAGCTCCTTGCGCGAGAGGCGACACGGAAACAGGCGCCCGCTGTCGTGCAGCATCTGGAGCGCGGCTTCGTATCGATCGCTGCGCTGCGACTGGGTATACGGGCCGAACGGGCCGCCGCCGACGGGATCCTCATCCCAGTCCAGGCCCAGCCACGACAGATCCTCGATGGCGGCATCGGCCATTCCGGGTACCGTACGCGGAGCGTCGATGTCCTCGATGCGCAGGATGAACGTGCCGCCGCGGCTTCGCACCGACAGCCACGCGGCCAGGGCCGTGCGGGCGTTGCCGATGTGCAGAAGGCCGGTGGGCGAGGGAGCGTAGCGTCCGCGCGGCCCCGCAGCTCGCAGCGTCATGCGCGCAGGATAGGCCGCGCACAGCGGCGGGCGAAGCGGGCGCCGCGGGCGCGTCGCGATCGGCGCGAGGCGCTCGTCTCAGCTTGCCGCTCTCTTGAGCGGCGCCGGGTCGGGCTGCCCCGGCGCCTTCTCTCCGGCCGCCTTGGCTTCGGGATCCCCGCGTTCGGCCATCTCGCCCTCGAAAACCGAGTTGATCTCGCCGCCGATGAGGATCGCCGCGCCGCTGAGGTAGAACCACAGCATCAGAATGATGACGGCGCCGAGCGACCCGTAGGTGGCGTTGTAGGAGTTGAAGTACTCGAGGTAGAGCTTGAAGGCGAAGGACACGAGCAGCCACAGTGCGAGTGCGAACACCGACCCCGGCGTGATCCACTGCCACTTCTGGTCGCGCACGTCGGGCGCGAAGTAGTAGATCATTCCGAAGGCGGTCAGCAGGAAGAGCAGCAGCAGGGGCCACTGGATGATCTTCCACGTCAGCTCGAAGACGAGCCCCAGCCCGAACTTGCCGGCGATCGTCTCGGCGATGTCGTGCCCGTACAGCAGCAGGACCAGAGCGGTGATGATCAGCAGCGCCAGCGCGATCGTCAGGGCCACCGCGGTGGCACGCACCTTCCACCAGGGACGTCGCTCCTTGACCTCGTAGGCGATGTTCAGCGTCGAGCTGATCGCGCCCATGCCGTTGGAGGCGGCCCACAGGGTTGCCAGGATGCCGAACGAGATCTTGCCGCCACCGCTGCCCTGCATGACGTCGTTGACGGTGTCGCTGACGAGCTTGGACGCCTCGCCCGGAAGAACGGCAGCCAGCGCGCGAAAGAGCCCTGCTCGCAGCTCACTGTCCTCGCCGGCGATCCAGCCCACCATGGCGGTCATGAACAGGAGCGCAGGGAAGAGGGCGAGCAGAAAGTAGTACGAGAGCTGCGCGGCGCGCTCGAACACCTCGTCCTCGCTGATCTCGTGCCAGACTTTCTTGGCGAATCGCTTCCAATCGAGGCTGCCCAGGCTGCTCAACGATTCGACGCCCGCGGGCAGCGCGATGGCGCGAGCCCTCGTCGGAGTGCGCCCGGGTGTCCTCCAGCTGTGATGGCGACGCATGCTCATGGGAAGCGACTATAGACTGCATTGCTGACGTCAGGGCGTTGCCGTCTGTTCGATGCTGCGCACCTGCGGGTCGGGTCGCGAAAAATCACGGCCGGTGTCATGACGCCCTCGCTGCTGGAGCGCTGCCGGATTCATCGACGCCGACGGCGCAGAGCACGCGCCGACTCGAGCAGACAGCGCGGGAGAGGCAGTGGCCGAGAGCTATCTACAGGACCTGGCGTACATCCATCACGCGGGCTTCGGGGACTTCGCCGTCGAGGCTGCCCCCGGCGTCGTGTCGATGCTGCGCGCGCACGCGATCGAGGCGGGCGTGGTGGTCGAGCTTGGGTGCGGCAGCGGTCTGCTGGCGCGCGAGCTCGCTCGTGCAGGGTACGACGTGGTCGGCATCGATGCCTCCGCCGCCATGCTCGACATCGCCGCGGCCACGGCGCCATCGGCACGGCTCTTCCGCTGCTCGCTGCACGAGGCCGACATTCCCCGCTGCGATGCCGTCGTCTCGCTCGGCGAATGCATCGGCTACCTGCCGCAGCACGACGCCTGCGTGGACCTGCATTCGCTGTTCGAGCGCGTGGCGGCGGCATTGAGGCCAGGTGGCCTCTTCGTCTTCGACCTCGTGCGCGCGACCGATGCCGAGCCCATGAGCTACCGGACGTGGAGGGCCGGTCCGGACTGGGCCGTTCTCATCGAGGTCGAGGAAGACGCGCAGAACAGGAGACTCCGCCGCGGGATCGTCGCGTTCCGCGCGGTCGGCGGCGCGTGGCGCCGCTCGCAGGAGACGCACTGGCTGCAGCTGTTCACGCGCGAGGAGGTGGCGGCGGCGCTGCGTGCCGCAGGATTCTCGGCACGCGAGCTCGCCGGCTACGGGAGCCGCAGCCTGGCGCCGCAGCGAGTGGCGTTCGCCGCCATCCGCGGCGGTGCGTGAACGCATGACACCGGAGCCAGCATCCTCGCCGCCGCTCGTGCCGACGCTGATGAAGGGCCTGCGCCGGCGCTGTCCGCGCTGCGGCGAGGGCCGCCTCTACCACGGCTGGATGACGCTGCGCGAGACGTGCGACGTCTGCGGCCTGCACTTCCAGCGCGAGTCGGGCGACACGTGGGCGTTCGTGTACCTGTCGACCGCAGGGATGACGGGCGTGGTCGTCATCGCCATGCTGCTCGTGCAGCCCGACAACCTTCTCGTCGGCAACACGCTGCTCATCCTGGGTGCGACCGCCGCCATCGTGCTGACGCTGCCCTATCGCAAGGGCGTGGCAGTGGCTCTGTCGTACTGGCTGGATCCGCCGCAGTAGCGATACGGCAGAGGACGCAGCAGCCTTCGTACCTCCGGCGCGACGCGAGCGCTGAGGTCAGTGATGAAGCGATGCCGTCTCGCCCGCCGCGCCCGCCGTCCACGCTCATTGCCGGCGACCGGACAACCGGCCTCTCATCCGATGTCGACGTCCTTCGTCTCGGGAACGAACAGGACGCCCACCACGAACGTGACGGCGGCGACGATGACCGGGTACCACAGCCCGTCGTACATGTTGCCGGTCTGGGCGACGATGGCGAAGGCGGTGGTCGGCAGCAGGCCGCCGAACCAGCCGTTGCCGATGTGGTAGGGCAGGCTCATCGAGCTGTAGCGGATGCGCGTCGGGAACAGCTCGACCAGTGCGGCGGCGATGGGGCCGTAGACCATCGTCACGTACAGCACGAGCACGCTCAGGATCGCTACGATCAGCGGCTTGTTCATCTCCTTCGGATCGGCGGCGGCTGGGTAGCCGCTGGCGGCCAGCGCCTCGCGCACGCCCGCCTGCAGTTCGGCTTCCTTCTTCTTCACTTCCTGCGGCGACAGCGTCGACAGGTCCACCGACGGTATGGTGACCTCGCCGATGGCGATGGTGGCCGGTCCTGCCGTTGCCACGTTCTCGTAGCTCACCGATGCTGACGCCAGGAGCTGCTTGGCAACGTCACAGGAGCTGGTGAACCTGGTCGTTCCCGTGGGATTGAACTGGAACGAGCACTCGCGCGGGTCGGCATGGACGACCACCCGTGCCTGCTCCTGCGCGCGGGCGAGGTCGGGGTTGGCGGCCTCCGTCAGCATCCGGAACAGCGGAAAGTACGTCAGCGCCGAGATCAGGCAGCCGGCCATGATGATCGGCTTGCGGCCGATGCGATCGGAGAGCGTGCCGAAGATCACGAAGAACGGCGTACCGATCAGCAGCGAAATCGCCACCAGCACGTTGGCGGTGGCGCCGTCGACCTTGAGCGCCTGCGTCAGGAAGAACAGCGCGTAGAACTGTCCGGTGTACCAGACCACCGCCTGACCGGCGGTCAGCCCGACCAGCGCCAGGATGACGATCCTGAGGTTGCTCCAGACGGCGAACGATTCGCGCAGCGGCGCCTTCGAGTGCGTGCCTTCCTTCTTCATGCGCTGGAACGCAGGCGACTCGGCCATGCTGACGCGGATCCACACCGAAACGCCGAGCAGCACGATCGAGACCAGGAACGGAATGCGCCAGCCCCAGTTCGCGAACGCCTCCTCGCCAAGCGCGGTGCGCGTTCCCAGAATCACCAGCAGCGAAAGGAACAGGCCCATCGTGGCGGTGGTCTGGATCCAGGAGGTGAAGGCGCCGCGCCGGCCGTGCGGCGCGTGCTCGGCGACGTAGGTTGCGGCGCCGCCGTATTCGCCGCCGAGCGCGAGGCCCTGCAGCAGCCGCAGGACGATCAGGATGACGGGAGCGGCAACGCCGATGGTGGCGTAGGTCGGCAGCACGCCCACGATGAACGTGGACGCGCCCATGATGACGATCGTCAGCAGGAAGGTGTACTTGCGCCCGAGCATGTCGCCGAGGCGCCCGAACACGAGCGCGCCGAACGGGCGCACGATGAAGCCGGCCGCGAACGCAAGCAGGGCAAAGATGAAGGCGGAGCCCGGATCGAGAGGCGAAAAGAACTGTTTGGCGATGATCGCCGCCAGCGAGCCGTACAGATAGAAGTCGTACCACTCGAAGACGGTGCCGAGCGAGGAAGCGAAGATGATGCGCTTCTCTTCGGCGGTCATCGGCGCGTTCTTGCGCGTGGCAGCCGTGCCCTTCAGTGCCGCTGCAGCCATTTCACCAGCTCGTCGCGGAATTTCTTGGTCGTGATGGCCGTGGCTCCTCCGCCCGGCACGACGATGACCGGCCAGTCCTTGCGGGCGTTCTTGAGCGGCGTGATGTACATGCGCCGGACCGGGTCGCGATCGCCGAGGATCACCGCCACCGGCACCTGGATCGCCTCCAGCTCCTGCCTGGTCACTTGCAGCTGCTCGATGCTGCGGATGCACATGCGCGAGGTGTTGTCGGCCTCGCGCACCGGCAGGCGCTCCCACACGCCCTGCAGCCACCCGGAGTCGCGCATCCAGCCCATGCCCGCTACCGTTCCCGACAGCACGCGGTCCGGGTGGTCGACGAGGAAGCGCGTCGCCACCAGCGCGCCGAGGGAATAGCCGACGATGTGCGCCTTGGAGACGCCGACGTGATCGAGCAGCAGCCGCACGTCCTCCACCATCGCCTTGCCATAGGCGTCGGGAATGGCGGGTTTGTCCGATTCGCCGTGACCGGGCAGGTCGAGCGCGAGCACGCGATGGTTGCGCGCCAGCGCCTCGAGAATCCCGGTCTTCTGCCAGCTCTGGTAGGCGGTCGAGTGCAGGCCGTGCAGCAGCACGATCGTCTCGCCGCGCCCGCCGGACAGATAACGCAGCCGCACGCCGTTGGCGTCGAAGAACTCGGAGGCCGGTTTGAACGGGGATGCGGCAGGCTTGGATGTCTTTGCCGCCGCCGCCGTCACCGGCCATGCGGCGGCGGTCACGAGCAGCAGCCCTGCCACTGCCGGCACGGCGCCTGCCGCTGCGATCCGCGTCCGCATTCTCGGGACCGTCCGACGATCAGCCTGCCGGCGCCACCGCAACGATGTGCGTGGGCAGGCAGAACGTCTCGAGCTTGATGGTGTCGGCCATCACGGGCGCGGGGAACTGGTTTCCGGGCGCGATCGATACACCGTTGCCGTCGCTCGTGCGGCGCGAAAGGTGCCTGGTCTGCAGCGGCGAGATCGAGGATCCGGCCGCCATGCCGGTCAGCAGGCCCGCAGCGCCGCTGCCGATCTTGCGCGCCAGCTTGGCCTTGGAGCAGAGCAGGCTCGTCTGGCTCGATGGCGTCGACTCGTCGATGACCGCGGATGTCGTGCGCGGCGGCAGCACCTCGGTCTTGGCGACCGGGTTGCACAGCTCCGCCGACGCGTGCACGTCCAGCAGACAGCTGCCTTCGGCAGCGCTGCCCGCAAAGCCGGGAGAACCTGCCGCGTTCCGAGCACAATCGTCGAACATGTCGCGCGTCAGCGCCTGCGGGCGCGAGGGCCCCGATTCGGTCTTGATGCGATAGCACCGGTAGTGCGTGGCATCCCCCTGGTCGTTGGCGGTGCCGCTCGGGTCGGCGCCGGCGGGCAGCAGCAGCGAGGTCGCCTTGATCGAACGCACCGTGAAGGTGCCGAGGTCGTTCTGCACCGTCCATCGCCGCGGCACGTGCGGCTGCGCCGGCGGAATCGAGCCGCCGGCTTCGGGGGCGATCCCCTCGGCCGCCGGACGAAGCGCGTAACGCACGTAGTGCAGCTGGGCATCGGCCGCCTCGGCAGCGTTGTAGCCGGCAGCGCTCATGAGGCCGAGCGACCTGCCGATGGTGAAGTTCTCGGGGTCGTCGCCCAGGCTCGAGTCGATCGCCTGATCGTCGAGCGTCACGTTCCACGACGCCGGCAGCTCGTTGCCGCCGGCGATCTCGTTGCCCAGCTCGTCGGTGGCGGGCGTCAGGATGCGGTAGCCGACGTAGGCGTCGCCGCTCAGGTCGATGCTGCAGTCGTTCGGGCAGTTGGCTGCGTTCTCGCCCGGCTCGCACACGTCGTCGTCATCACAGGCCGATGCGCCTTGGAAGTACGCAGCCAGTGCCACGTAGGGGCCCTGATAGCTGATGGAGTTCTCGGTGATCTCCCACGTCATCGCCGTCCACTGAATCTGGTCGGCCCAGTCGCGATAGAACTTTTCGTAGAAGACCGACCCAAGCGGCGGCGAGGACGTGCCGCCGTAGTCCTTGTTGGGACCTCCGGGGACGAAACCAGGCGCCGGGCCGTACAGCGAGACCTTGTTGTCGCTGACGCCGTGATTGTCGGTCCCGGCGTAGTAGGGATAGGCCGGCTCGGTGACCGAGGAGGGCTTGCCGAAGTAGTTGGTGCTCGAGAACGAGCTCCACGAGTCGCCGTACCAGGCGTGGTAGAGCTGGAACGACGAATGCTCGCCGCCCAGCGCCGCCATGTTGGTCAGGTACAGCATGTTCAGCGGGTTCTGGCCGTGGAAGAAGCGCAGGAGGTCGAGCGCGTGCTCGTAGCAGTCGCCGGCGCTGTAGGAGCCGGTCTCGCCAAGCGCCGCCGCGCGCAGCAGGAACAGCCCGTAATGTGCGCGCATCGCGTTGGAGCCCCAGTGATAGGACCAGCTCGGCATGCCGTTCCGGTACAGGCTGTCCTCGGAGAAGATGTAGTCGACCTGATCGGTGATGTTGGCGAGCATGTTCGTGACCACCGCGGGCGTGGCGCCCGTCGTGGAAACGTAGGTCAGCGCGGCGAAGGTGTCGTAGGCGCCGACGTTGAAGAAGCGCCCGTTCCACTGGCTCGGATAGAAGTTGTCGACGTAGTCGCGCGCGGCGGTCTGCGTCGGATCGATGCGAAAGATCTCGGCCGCAGCCCACGCCTTGACCGCGCTGCCGCCCTGCGTCTGCAGCCACGTCCATGACGCCAGCGCCGCCGACTTCAGCGTCGCGGCGTAGGATGACTGACCCTCGGCCTCGAAGACGCGTGCGGCCAGCGCCAGCGTCCCGGCGGCCACGGCGCCCGACTCCAGGTTCGGGTTTTGGTAGTAGCGGACGTTCATGTCGGCGCTCGGCGGCGAGTCGGAGGCGAAGCCGTCGACGTGCATCTGCGAGAGCACCGCGCCGCTCGGAAGCTGCATCTCCATGATCCAGTCCAGCTCGACCTGGATTTCGTCGAGCAGGTCGGGCAGGCCGTTGCCCGATTCGGGAATGCCGGTGTCGTCGTCGCGCAGCGAGCCGGGGTTGTCCTCATACGCGCGCAGCATGGAGAGGATGGCGCTGGAGACCGCTCCCCAAACGTACTTGTTGTAGTCGCCGGCGTCGTGCCAGCCGCCGCGCAGGTCCCTGGTGCCGTGATTCGTATGGCCGGCGGCCGGGCCGGTTGCGGCGTCGCCGTCATGGCAGCTGGCCGCGTCATCCCACGCGCTGGCCGGGGTGCTGGTCTTGGGGACGTTGCAGCGCTGCAGATAGAACGTGCGCAGCGCGGCGCGCATCGGCGTGGCGTAGACGTCGCCGCGAATGTCGAAGTCGTAGGACTGCGCGGCGAGGGTGGGGCTGTAGAGCCGGTACTCGCCGACGGTCGTGAAGTCGGAGAGATCGATCCACCACACCGCATCGCCCGAGTGCATGCCGTCGGTGCCCTTGGCGGTGATCGAGCCGCCGTCGGTGGGAATCGTGAAGGCGACGCCGTCGTCCGCGGCCCTGCGCACCTGCACGGTGCCCCCCGGGTTCTGCGTGGCAATGACGATCTTGGTGTCGCCGGGACGGAAGCCGAAGTGGTCATGCTTGAAGGCCTGCGTGACCGGCGCGGCGGCGGCCGGCGAGGCGGCCGCTGCGCAGACGGCGATGGCGATGGGAGCAAGAGCGCGGCGCAGCCGACATGCGCGCGAACAGAATGGTGGCGATGGCATCGAAATCCCCCTCGCCTGCAGGCTAGTTGCGGCCCGCGCACTTTTCCACCGGCCGGTGACGGTGCGGCGCCGAAGTGAATGTCGCAGCCGCCTTCGACGTCGTCGTTGCGCTGACCGCGCCGGCCGTTCGCCAACGCACGCACCGCCGGTCCCCCGCAGTGGAGCTGCCGTTCCACGCCACCGGATGTGGCTGCTAAGACTCGCCGCATGCTGACTCTGCATCTGGCCCGCCACGGGGAGACCGACGCTGCCGCACGCGGCTACTACGCCGGCGACATCGACCCGCCGCTGATCGAAGCCGGCATCGAGCAGGCGCGCAGGCTGGCCGCGTCCGTGGCGACACTCGGGCTTGACGCACTCTACGTCAGCCCCAAGCTTCGCGCGCGCATGACGATGGAGCCCATCGAGCAGGCCACGGGTCTGACAGCCGAGATCGAACCGGGGCTCAAGGAGATCGGCTACGGCCGCTGGGAAGGCGTGTCCGAAGCCGAGGCGCGCAGCATGGACCCGCAACTGCATGCCGCGTGGACAGCGGATCCCGCCATGACCAGCCCACCCGGAGGCGAGACGGCATTCGACATCGTCTCGCGCGCGATGCCGGTGATTCAGCGCATCCGCGAGCGGCATCCGCACGGACACGTGCTCGTCGTCAGCCACAAGGCCACGATCCGCGTGCTGACGTGCGCCCTGCTCGGTCTTTACGTGGGGCGCTTCCGCGACCGCATCGCGTGTCCGACCAGCTCCGTCACCACCTTCGCGTTCGGACCGCGCGGGCCGATGCTGATGCGGCACGCCGACGTCGCGCATCTGGGCGTTGGTCGCAGAGCCGGCGGCTGAAGGGCGAGCGTCAGCCGAGGAAGCGCGTCACGACGGCGAGGAACTCGCTCTCCTTTTCGAAAGGGACCATGTGGCCGCAGCCGTCGATGACGTGCAGGCGCGCGTCCGGGATCAGCCGCTGGAACTTCTCGCCGTACACCGGCGGCACGACCTTGTCGTCGCCGCCCCACACCAGCAGTGTCGGCGCGGTCACGCGCCGCAGGATGCGCTCGAGGCGCGGATCGTGCAGCAGCGGGTTCCAGCCGATCTTTGCGGTGGCGGCAAAGCCGTGGAAGGCGGCGGCCAGCTGCTCGTCGCTCATGTCGGTGAGCGGAACCGACATCAGCTGTGCCAGCGGATGGCTGGTGTCGTGGAACAGCATGCCGGCCAGGCGGTCGGGAAAGCGCGTGTCGAGCGCGAAGATGTCGGTGATGGGACGCTCGGGGACCCAGATGCCGACCGATGCGACAAGCACGAGCCTGGAGACGCGCTCGGGATAGCGCGCGGCGATCTCGGCGGCGATCCAGCCGCCGAGGCTGTGCCCGACGATGGCGACCGACCGCCATCCCATCGCGTCCATGTAGTCGAGGTAGTGCCAGACCAGATCCTCGACGTCGTCGACCTGCTCGATGCCTTCGGAGGAGAGGAAGCCGGGATGGGCCGGCACGTGCAGCTCGTAGCGCTCGGCCAGCGCGGCCAGATGCGGCAGCCACTGCACCTCGCCCATGGCGCTGTGCAGATACAGCAGCGGCGCTCCGGCACCGCCGCGCAGGGTGTACGTGCGCTTGCCACCGACGTCGACATGCAGCTCGCTACGTTCCATCGTCCTCCGGGAGTGGGGTCACTTCCTGCTTTGCAGCATTTTTTTGCAGCGCGTCGAAATGCTCGGATGCAACGCCTGCCCCCGTTCTTCAAGCGGCGGTGGGAAAGGGGATGGGCGCCGGCGCGGCTTCGGCCGGCGGCGGAATGGCGGCGTTGATGCGCGGCAGGACTTCCTCGGCGTACAGGCGCGCGTTCGCTCGCGCCTTGTGCGTCGGCATGTTGCCGAGCTGGAACAGGCCGAGCATGTTGCCGCAGCCGATCTCCCTGGCGTGCTCGATCAGGATCTGCGCCACCGTCTCAGGGCTGCCGCACACGGCAAAGCAGCCTCGCTCCACATCGTCCCACGTCTCACAGCTGCTGATGAAGGTGTGTCCGTCGCGCAGCGCACGGGCCACGCGCAGCGCGGACTTCACCGACGTATAGCCGGGCGGCGACACCGTCAGCCCCGGGATCAGCTTGTTCTTGAAGTACCAGAAGTGCTCCTCGAACTCCCTGCGCGCCTTGGCATCGGTCTCGGCGACGTAGATCGGCATGAGCAGTCCCATCTGCTCGGGATGCGCCTTGTATCCTTCCTTCTCGCAGCACTCGCGGAACATCGCGTAGTTCTTCTTGAAGAAGTCGATGCGGAAGTAGGGGATGCCCATGTACGCGTAACGCCGCCTGGCCACGAACTCCATTGTCTCCAATGATCCCGCGCCGGGAATCCAGACCGCCGGATGCGGCTTCTGCAACGGCTTGGGCCAGGTGTTCACGTAGCGCAGCTTGTAGTGCTTGCCGTAGAACGAGAACGGCCCCGGCTCGGTCCAGGCGCGCATGATGATCTCGTGCGCCTCGGCAAAACGCGTGCGCGCCTCGGCAGGATTGATCGAGAACGAGAAGTACTCGGGCCCGCCGCCGATGACCTGCCCCGAGATGATGCGCCCGCCCGAGATCACGTCGAGCATCGCGATCTCTTCGGCCACGCGCGTGGGCGGATCGTACAGCGGCAGCGCGTTGCCGACCACCGCGATCTTGATGCGCTTGGTGCGCTGCACCAGCATCGAGGCGATGATGTTGGGCGACGGCATCAGCCCGTACGCATTCTGGTGATGCTCGTTGACGCAGACGCCGTCGAAGCCGGCGGTCTCGGCGTCGGCCAGCTCGTCGAGGTAGTCGTTGTAGTAGCGGTGCGCGTCGCGGGGATCGAACAGGTCGTTGGGCACCCACACCCACGCCGAGTCGTGCTTCTTCTCGAAGTCCGCCGGCAGGTCGCGGTAGGGCATGAGATGGAAGAGGAAATGCTTCATCGCGTCTCCTTCAGGACCGCCCGCCGCCGCGGTGGTCCTGGGCGCGGCCACGCAGGCCTTGCAGGAGCAGCGTCGTGCAGAAGCGGGCGGCTTCGACCGCGTCCGGCTGCGCACGCTCCAGGAGCTGGCGCGCCACCATCATGCCCACGCCGATGGAGGCGGCAGCGACGTAGTCGGCATCCACCGGTGCCACCTGCTCGGCTTCGAGCAGGGGCTGCAGGTCCTCGCGAAGCTCGGCCAGAGCCACGCGCGTGCTCTCGAACGAGATGTCGCTGACCAGCGGCGCGATGTTGCGGTCCAGGACCTCGAACAGCCGCCGCTCGTGCACGACCATGTCGAAGAACGCGAAGTACGCATTGTAGATGCGCTCGTCGAACGTGACGCTCGCATCGGTGCGATAACGGCGAAGGCGGGCCCGAAGCTCGCGCAGCGTCTCTTCGGCCACCGCGGCGAAGACGTCGTTCTTGTCGCGGAAGTATTGGTAGAACGTGCCCACGGCCAGATCGGTGCCGCGCACGATGTCCCGCACGGTGGCGGCATCGAACCCGAGTGTGGCGAAAACCTCGCGAGCCGATGTCAGGATGACGGAGCGATTGCGGGCCTTGGTGGCCTCGCGTTTCCCGGGGGAGCTGCCGCGCGACGAGAGCGCGGCCACCGAAGACTGCATGAAGCTGACGCTAACGTCAGGTTCAGCCGCGCGCAAATGCAGTGCGCGCAAAAAAAGCCCGCGCACCGACCGGTGCGCGGGCTGTGGTGGTTTCGACGTCCGGCCCGGACATGCCGGCGGGCATTCCGGTCCCGGGCGCTGGCGTCTACTCGAGCAGGCCCGTCACGCCGTCGGGCAAGGTCGTCGGAACCGGAAGCAGCGTCGTGGTCGTCGGCGGCGCCGGGCAGCTCGGACCCGCCGGCGGGCTCGAGCACGCGTCACAGCAGCTCGCGCACGTGCCGACGGTGCCGCCCTTGTCCGTGCAGTTCTCGGCGCTCTTCTTGGTGCTGCACTTGGTGCTGCCGTCGGCCTTCTGCCGGCAGCAGGTGACGAAGCCCGGCTTGCCGCAGGTCGACTTGGCGGCGCATTTCGTCACGGCGCCTTTGCAGCTCTTGGGGAGATGGTTGGGATCGCTGGCGTCGAGCGCGGAGCGCTCCTTGGCCACGCCGCTGGCGCACTCGACGTACGCGCCGTGATCGGTGGCTTCGTTGCAGACGCACTGCGACTGTACCTGCGCGCGTGCGGCCGCGACGCGCGCGCCGTCCGGGTCCTCGTCGGCGCACTTGGCCGCCGGCGAAACGTTGGCCGTCAGCAGGACGGCAAGAAGCGAAAGGGTTGCGGTCATCGTGTGCTTCATCGGGGTGGACCTCCTCCGATCTGTTTCGGTCAGGCCTAGCCCGCATCCGGCGATGGCGTCAAGGCCGCCGGCGGCGCAGCTGCGCTTGACGCCGGCCAATGCATGAGCGCATGACCCTCGCCCGGGGCTCGCGCCGCTTCACCGATGATGACGCTCACGCAACGACCCGAGCTGCTCGGACGCCTTTGCGTCATCGGCGCCGCGATCTTCTTCTCGAGCGGAGGCGCGGCGATCAAGGCTGCGACGCTGAGCGGCTGGCAGATCGCCTGCCTGCGCGCTGTCGTCGCGCTGGTGATGCTTGCGCTGTTCATGCCGCGCCACGGCGGCCGCCGAACCGGCCTTGCGTTCGCCATCGGTGGTGTGCAGGGCGCCACGATGATCCTGTTCTCGCTGGCCAACACGATGACCACCGCGGCCAACGCGATCTTCCTTCAGTGCACGGGCCAGCTCTACATGCCGCTGCTGGCGCCGTTGCTGCTGCGCGAGCGCGTCACGCGCGCGGACTTGTGGATGATGGCGGCAGTCGCCGCCGGGATGAGCCTGTTCTTCGTCGGCACCGAGCCGCCGCAGGCAACCGCGCCGCAGCCGCGCCTCGGCGACGCCATCGCCATCGCCAGCGGGCTTACCTGGGCGCTGACGGTGATCGGGCTGCGCTATGCGGCGCGCGAGCACGGCGCCGGCATCGACGAGAAGGCGGCGGTGCTGTGGGGCAACGGCATCGCCGCCGCGCTGGCGCTGCCGATGGCACTGCCGCTTCACGACGTCAGCGCCGGCGACGTGGCGGTGATCCTGTATCTCGGCACCTTCCAGGTCGGGGCCGCCTATCTTCTGCTTGCGCGCGGGATGCGCGCCGTGCCGGCGTTCGAAGCCTCGCTGCTGATCCTGCTCGAGCCGGTCCTCAATCCCATCTGGGCGTACCTCGTTCACGGCGAGAGCCCCAGCCACGGGGCCCTTGGCGGCGCCGCGGTCATCGGCAGCGTCACCGTCGTTCGAGCTTTGCGGTCGAGGTGACATACTCGCTCCGCGCGTCTTCGAGGCACGTGTGCGCCTGCGCGACGCGGCGGGCGCAGCGCCGGCTGCAGGTGCAGCGCCGGCGCCGCCGCAGCCGAGAGCGAGACGCGGATGCATCGGAGAAGGAGACCTGGATGAATCCGATCCTGCTGTCGGAGGTGTTGCTCGTGATCGGCGGCGTCGCGCTCGGCGCCGTGCTCGCGTTCTTCCTGCTGCCGGCGCGACGCGAGGCCAAGCGCCTGCGCGCCGAGCTCGAGCAGGCCAGGGCCGAGCATGAGGAATACAAATCCGGCGTCTCCGATCATTTCGTCAAGACGGCCGAGCTGGTGGGCGAGCTGACCAAGAGCTACGCCGCCGTCTACGATCATCTTGCCGGCGGCGCGCAGAAGTTCTGCACCGACTTCCAGGACAAGGCGCTGACGTTTGCCGAGCGGCCCGCGCTCGGCGACGGACGCACGTTCACGAGCACCGCCGAGACCGTCGAAGAGGTGCGCATGGAAGAGGTGCCGGTCGGAGGGAGGCGCGGCTCCGACGTGCCCGCCAGCGCATCGACCATGGCGGCGGCTGCTGCTCCCGCGGCGACGCCGTCGCCCCGAGCCGCGACTTCGCCGCGGCCGGCGGCGGCAACGCCTGGTGCCGCGGCGACATCGCGTGACACCGCGCCCGCCAGCCGGCCTTCGGGCGCTGCGACGGAGGAAGCGCCGATCGTCGAGAAGACCAGCGCTCCGGTCGGCAATGGCATGGAGGAGCCTGGCGCCGTCGATGGCGTCACCGAGGACGACCCGCTGCACGCCACGACCGGGATCATGCCCGAGCCCGGCGTGACCGCCGAGCCTGGCGAGCTCGAAGACGGCGCGCCCGCAGCGCCGAAGTTCTGAAGCTCCTCCCGCTCCTTCGGCTGCGCTCGGACACACCTCCGCTTGGCAATGGTTCCGCCCATGAGCCATCAGCGGCGGCATGACGTGGTGGATCTGGGCAGCCGCCCTGGCCGCGTACGCGGCGTTCCTTGCCTGGTATCGCAACTGGCGTCCGCCGCTTCGGCCTGACGAGATCGAAGCGTTCCTCGCGGCGATCCGCGGCACTCCTTCGGCCGAGCACAACGACCTCGACGTCCTGCGCGACTTCCTCTCGCGCGACGACGGCCGCGAGTTCCTGATGCTCAACCTCGTGCGCGTCGAGCAGGAGCCGGTTGTGCATCCCGCGACGGGCGTCATGACGACCGGCAGGGAGCTGATGCAGGAATACACCAAGGCGTTCCTGCCTGCGCTGCTCCGGCGCGGCGGCCATCCCGCCATCGTCAGCCGCAAAGTCGGCGGCTACGTCGATGCGTGGCACGTGCCTGCCGATCCCGGCTGGACGATCATGGGATACGTACGCTACCGCAGCCGGCGCGATCTCATGGAGCTGGTCAGCGATCCTCGGTTTCTGGCGGCGCACCCGCTCAAGATCGCGGCCACGCCCGAGACGTTCTCGTTTCCAACCCAGCCGATGCTGCGGCTGTACCCGAGCCCGTCGATCTGGGTCGGGCTGCTGCTGGCGCTGCTCGCGGCGCTGGGGCAGATCGCGGTGTTGCCGGGATGACGGGCCGTGCGGCCGCTCAGACGTTGAACCGGAAGTGCATGACGTCGCCGTCCTGCACCACGTATTCCTTTCCTTCCACGCGCAGCACGCCGGCCGCCTTGCAGCCGGCCTCGCCTTTGTGCGCGACGTAGTCGTCGTAGGCGATGACCTCGGCGCGGATGAAGCCGCGCTCGAAATCGGTGTGGATGACCGAGGCGGCTTTCGGCGCCTTCCAGCCGCGATGGATCGTCCACGCGCGCACTTCCTTGGGGCCGGCGGTGAAGTAGCTGCACAGGCCGAGGATCTCGTAGCTCCTGCGGATGATCTGCTCGATGCCGCTCTCGACGACTCCGTACGAGGCGAGAAACTCGGCCTTCTCCGCGTCGTCCAGTCCCACGAGCTCCTCTTCGACCTTGGCCGAGATCTTGACGACCGCCGCGTTGCGCGACGCCGCCCATCGCCTGAGCGCGACGACGTGCTCGTTGTCTTCGCCAAGGCTGCCGTCGTCGACGTTGGCGCAGTAGATCACGGCCTTGCCCGAGAGCAGCCCCATCTCGTCGAGCAGCGCCGCGGCGACGTTGTCGTCGCGCTCGGGGAAGTCGCACGCCGGCTTGCCGGCGCCGAGATGCGCCGACAGCCGCCTGGCGACCTCGAGCTGCGCCGCCGCTTCCTTGTCGCCCTTGGCCTTGCGCGTCAGGCGCTCGATCTTGCCCTCGATCGACTGCATGTCGGCCAGGATCAGCTCGGTTTCGATGACCTCGACGTCGCGCGCGGGATCGACGCTGCCGTCGACGTGGACGATGTCCGGGTCCTCGAAACACCGAACCACGTGCACGATGGCCGCCGTCTCCCGGATGTGGGTCAGGAACTGGTTGCCGAGGCCCTCGCCCTTGCTGGCGCCGCGCACCAACCCGGCGATGTCGACGAAGTCGACGGTGGCATGAACGATGCGCTCCGGATTGGCGATGCGCGCCAGGCCGGCCAGGCGCGCATCGGGCACCGGAACGACGGCCTTGTTCGGCTCGATGGTGCAGAACGGATAGTTGGCCGCCTCTGCGTTCTGGGCCTTGGTCAGCGCATTGAAGAGGGTGGACTTGCCGACGTTGGGAAGGCCGACGATGCCGATACTGAGGCCCATTCGTGCTCCGCGAAGCTGCTCCGAAAAGCGGCCTGAGTAGCGCGGACCCGGGCCGCGGGCAAGGTGGCCGAGCGTCGGGGACCGGTCGGAGAATCTCGCGAATCGACATTCCCAGGCCTCACCCCGTCTGCTAGAGGAAGGCGCGTGAAAGCATCTGCGTTCGGCTCTCTCGCATTGGCTGCATGGCTGCTGAGCGATTCCGCTGCGACGCTCGCGGCGCCGGGAACGCCGGAGGATCGCTGCCATCAGGCCATCGTTCTCGGCATGGCGGGCATCAAGAAAGGCCGCGTCGGGCAGCTCTCGCGCTGCCTCAAGTTCGGCAACTACGACGACTGCGTCGAGACCGATTCCCACACCGTCGAGCATGAAAACGACATGCGGCGGCGAGTGGCCGGCGAGTCCTCGTCCTGCCAGGCGGCGATCGATGCGGGCGCTTCGGTCGCCGACTTCGGCCCTGCGACGTGCGGCAAGGAGTACGTCGGCTGCGACGCCGAAGTCCCGGCCGTCAACAGTCTCGACGACGTGGCCGGCTGCCTGATCTGCCACGAGCGCGGCTTCGATGCGCTGATCCGCGACACTCTGGGCTGGCCGCGACCGTTCCCGGACGATCCCGACGAGCGCCGCTGCACGCGCGCCATCGGCCGCTTCACCGCGCACGCCGTCAAGAAGGCGATCTACGAGACTGCGCGCTGCGCCCTTGGTGCATCCAAGCCGTTCGCATGTCCGGTCGACGCCTCCCCCGAGAGCCGCTTCGGACGCGCGCTCGCGGTCATCGAGCGCAGCGTTGCCGGTTGCGGCGTCGACGATGGCGAGGCGCCGGGCGCGCTCGCCAATCTTTGCGGCGGGCAGGCGAGCGATCAGGCGCAGCTGTCGGCCTGCTTCGTCGGGCTCGCCAAGTGCCTGGCGTGCCGCGGTGCCAACTCGGCGCTGGACCAGAGCGAGGACTGTGCGGCGTTCTCGGGCTTCGCCGGCTGCGACGGCATGTTCTGAGGTCCCCTCTTTTTCGAAACGCGGCCGGCGGGTAGTGTCGCGCGATGGCGCGACGAACCGAGATCGTTCCGGGGCGGTTGATCGGATGGGACGACTCCGATCCGCGCCGCGTCCTGCTTCGCTACGAGCGCATCCTGATCGAAGTCTCGGTCAGCGGCGAGAACGTCGTCCGCCTGCGCGCGGCCGTCGGGTCGGCGCTGCCCGCCGATCCCTTCCTCGCGCTCGGCCGTGATCCCTGGCGGCCGGTGTCGGTCAATGCGTTCGAGCGCGCCGGCATCATCCACATCGACGACGTGCACGCAGGCGCAGGCTGGCGCGTCGACATCGACCCGCGCCAGGCCTGCGTCGCGCTCGTCTGCGGCGGTGCCCGCGCGATGTCACTCGAGCGCATTCTGTTCCGCGCCAGCGGCGGCGCCGCGGTGTCGGCTCGCGTGGCCGAAAGGAGCGTCCTCACCGGCTTCGGCGAGAAGGCCGGGCGGCTCGACAAGCGCGGGGCGGTGCTGAAGATGCGCAACCGCGACGCCGACATGCGCGCCGGCGGCGATCCGCTCTACGTGGCGATTCCTTTCTTCCTGGCCGCCACTCCGCCTCCGCCCGGCGACGAGCGCGCGCCGGCACGTGCGGCCGGCCTGTTCGCGGACTGCTTTGCGCCCTCGCGCTTCGACGTGGCGCGCAGCGAGGCCGACGTCGTTCGCATCGATGTGGAGAGCAACAGCCTGGACGTGTTCCTGGTGCCCGGGCCGTCGGCCGCCGACGTCATTCGCCGCTTCACGACCATCGTCGGCCGAATGCCGATGCCGCCGCGCTGGGCGATCGGCTACCACCAGTCGCGCTGGGGCTACGACAGCCAGGCCAAGCTCGAAGAGGTCGCACGCGAGCTTCGCACGCGGCGCATCCCGGCCGACGTGCTGATGCTCGACATCGACTACATGCGCGGCTTTCGCGTCTTCACCTGGGACCCGCAGCGGTTTCCCGATCCCGCCGCGATGCTCGCGCGCCTTGCCGCCGATGGCTTTCGCGTCGTCACCATCGTCGATCCCGGTGTGAAGGTGGACGCCGAATATCCGGTGTATGCCGAGGCGCTGGCGCGCGGTTACCTGTGCCGTCGCAGCGACGGCTCGATCTACACGGTGCAGGTGTGGCCGGGGGCCTCGGCCCTTCCCGACTTCAATCGCGCCGAGGTGCGGCAGTGGTGGGCGCAGCAGCATCGTGCGCTGACCGATGCGGGCGTGGCCGGCATCTGGAACGACATGAACGAGCCCGCGGGCTGGCAGCGTGACGTGCGCATGGGCCGCCTGATCCTTCCCTACCGCAACCAGAACACCGACGGCGTGGTGCAGGCCGATCCGGTCGACGAGTCGCGCACGCTGTCGCACGAGGAAGTGCGCAACCTGTACGGGCTGCAGGAATGTCGCGCCACGTTCGCCGGGCTGCAGGAGGCGCGGCCGCAGGAGCGGCCGTTCGTGCTCTCGCGCTCCGGCTATGCCGGGATCCAGCGGTATGCGGCAATCTGGACCGGCGACAACGCCAGCCGCTGGAGCGATCTTCGCCAGTCGATCTCGATGCTGCTGGGATTGTCGCTGTCGGGCGTGGCCTTTTGCGGCTCCGACATCGGCGGCTTCTCCCTGTCGTGCCCATCCGAGCTGTACGCACGCTGGATCCAGCTCGGGGCGCTGTATCCATTCTCGCGCACGCACTCGATGTGGCTCGGGCGGCATCAGGAGCCGTACAACTTCGGGCCGCGCGTCGAAGCGGTGGCGCGCGAGGCGATCGGGCTGCGCATGCGGCTGATGCCCTATCTGTACTCGCTGTTCCACCAGGCCCACCGCACCGGCGCGCCGGTGTGGCGGCCGCTCTTCTACGAGTTCCCGCAGGATGCGGCCTGCTACGGCGTCGACGATCAGCTGATGCTCGGGCCCTCGCTGATGCTCGCGCCGGTGCTCGGCAAGCGCGAGCGCACGCGCAAGCTGTATCTGCCGCCCGGGGAATGGATGACGTTCGACGACGCCGTCACCTACACCGGACCGGGATGGATCACCGTGCGCGCACCGCTGCGGCGCCTTCCGATGCTGGCGCGCGTACCCTCGCTCATCCCGACCCAGAGCCTGGTGCAGCACGCGGGCGAGGTGCCCGAGGAGCCGCTGATCGTGCAGGTGTTCGCGGGCTCGCAAGGCCGCCGCGGCAGGTCCTCGCGCGCGGCGACGGCGATGTCGGCCAGCTTCGATGTCTTCGAAGACGATGGCCTCAGCCGCGACCACGAGCGCGGCATCCATGCCGTCACCCGCCTCAGCGTTCATCAATACGAAGCGTCGATCGTCGTCGAGATCGCCGTGCGCGAAGGGGCCTTCGAGCTGCCGGCACGCCAGGTACGGCTGATCGTCCGTGGCGCGGGCGATGCTGCCGAGGTGCGGTGTGACGGAAGGACGATGGCCGTTACGAACGCCCGCGGCGACGGAGGCGGGCAGGGCATCTGGGCCTGCCGCAGCGGCGAGGACCTCGAGATCGGCGTCATCGATGATGGCCGGTCGGCGAGGGTGCAGATCGTGCGCGAGCTCGCCGGTTAGCGCCCCCAACTGCACTCCCTTGTCCACTGACAAAAACGTCGGTCAGTTTGGGTCCCCGGGCGGCAAGACGAAAAAAGGACGCCGGCGTGCGCAAAGGCCGCCGCGCTCATGGCCGCAAAGTGGCGCGCCTTTTTGCGCTGCCGTGCACCGCGCGATTCCACGGCTGTCATTTCTACCCCGATGAGCCAGGTCGTTGTCTTTCTGTCCGAAAGGGCCGCGCCTAGCATCCACATGAGCGCGGGACGGTCGTGCGTGAACGCACGTATTCGCCACCTCCCGAGAGCGCTGACGACACATGCGACGGAGCTCGAGAATTCTCCTTGTCGGCGTGGCCTGCCTGATGCTGGCCTCCCCACTGCCTGCCCAGCAGGACGAGAACGTGGTCGTGGCCTCGCTGCCGGTGCAGCCCGGACAGCTCGACGCGGCTGCTGCCCGCAAGGCGATCGAAGAGGCCAACGCTCAGTGGCTCGAGGCGTTTCGGGCCGGTGACGCGGCAACGATGGCCCGCCTCTACACGGCCGACGCCAGCCTCTTCCCGCCCAGCCCCAGCAACGACATCCTCGAGGGCCGCGACGACATCGTTGCCTTCCTCCAGGAGCAGCGCCGCCAGGGCATGGAGCCGCCGGCCGTCCAAACCTCCGACGTCGTCATGATGGGCAACATCGCCTACGAGGTCGGCACCTACCGCTTCAGCTTCCGCAATGCGGCGGCCGACACCGGCAAGTACTTCGCCATCTGGAAGCATCAGCCCGACGGAACCTGGCGGTATCACGTGGGCATCTGGACCTCCGCCGCCAACGCCACCGTCGCCAACTAGCGACCGCCGATCGCAGTGCGTCTGCGTCGCGGCTGCTGGACCGTTGCAGTCGGCTTCATCTATGGTGCGCGGCCGTGGTGGATGCCGTTTCCAGTGCGCGGTCGCTGTATGGCGAGCTGAGCTCGGCTTCCGAGCGTATCGAGGCGGCGCGGCGCCTGCCCGAGGACGTGGCCGAGCTGCTCAAGCGGTCGCAGCTGTTCCGGCTGTGCGTTCCGCAGCGCTACGGCGGGCTCGAAGCCTCGCCGCGCGACATGATCGGCGCCATTGCCGAGGTCGCCCGAGCCGACGGCTCGGCGGGCTGGTGCGTCGCCATCGGCGCCACCAGCGGGCTGGTTGCCGGCTATCTCGCAGAACAGGACGCGCGCGAGATCTACGCAGATCCGATGTCCGTCGCTGGAGGCGTGTTCGCTCCGCGCGGCCAGGCGATTGCCGGCGACGACGGTTACACGATCGCCGGCCGCTGGCCCTTCGCCAGCGGCATGCAGCATTGCACGTGGCTGATGGGCGGCTGCATCGTCATGCGCGACGGCAAGCCGGCGCTGCTGCCGAGCGGAATTCCCGACTCGCGCCTGGCGCTGTTCCCGGCGGATCAGGCACGCCTGATCGATACCTGGAGCGTGTCGGGCCTTTGCGGCACCGGCAGCCACGACATGGAAGTGGACGCGCTGCGCGTACCCGAGCGCCGCGCAGTTTCGCTGATGACCGATCGGCCCGTCATCGACGACCCGCTCTACAAGTTCCCGGTGTTCGGCATGCTCGCCGTCGGCATAGCCTCCGTCTCGCTCGGTCTTGCTCGGCGTGCCATCGAGGAGCTGGTCACGCTCGCCGGAGGCAAGACGCCCACCGGCAGTCGGCGGCGCCTCGCCGATCGCGCCTACATCCAGATGCAGGTGGCGCAGGCCGAGGCGGCGCTCGGCAGCGGTCGCGCGTTCCTGCTCGAAGTGGTGGACGAGACGTGGACGATGGCATCGACGCAGGCCGAGATCCCGGTGCCGCAGCGCGCACGGCTGCGCCTGGCGGCGTCCAACGCGGTCACGCAGTGCATCCGCGCCGTCGACCTGATGTACGAGGCCGGCGGCGGGACTTCGATCTACCGCAGCAGTCCGCTGCAGCGATGCTTCCGCGACATCCATGCCGCGAGCCAGCACCTGATGGTTGCGTCTTCCACGTATGAGCTTGCGGGGCGCGTCCTTCTCGGCCTGGAGACGGATGCGGCCATGCTGTGAGGCCCATGCACGACATCACGACATCGACGTTCGAATGCATCCGCTTCCGTCGCGACGGCGACGTGCTGGTGGTGACCATCGACCGGCCCGGCAACGACCTCAACGCCGTCAACGAGGTCCTGCACGAGGAGCTGACCAGGCTCTTTCGCGAGCTGCGCCAGGAATCGCTGGCGCGGGCGGTGGTGCTGACGGGGAAAGGCCGTGCGTTCTCGGCCGGAGGCGACTTTGCCTGGTTTCCGACGCTGCAGGACCCGGGCAAGCTCGATCCGCTGCGGCGCGACGCCAAGCAGCTGATCTGGGATCTGCTCGACGTCGAGATTCCCATCGTTGCGGCAGTCAACGGTCACGCAATGGGATTGGGCGCATCGATCGCGCTGCTTTGCGACGTCATCTTCATGGCCGACAACGCCACCATCGGCGACCCGCACGTGCGAGTCGGCGTCGTCGCCGGCGACGGCGGCGTGGCGATCTGGCCACTGGCCGTCGGACCGGCGCTGGCCAAGCAGTACCTGATGACGGGCGATGCGCTGACGGCAGCCGAGGCCGAGCGCATCGGACTCGTCAACAAGGCGGTGCCGGCGGCGCAGGTCCTGGACGAGGCGATGAAGCTCGCGCAGCGACTGGCCGCCGGCGCACCGCTGGCCGTGCGCTACACCAAGATGTCGGTGAACAAGCTCGTCAAGGACGCGCTCAACATCGCCTTCGATGCATCCACGGCTCTCGAGATCCTCACCTTCAAGAGCGAAGACCACCAGGAAGCCCTCGCCGCGCTGCGCGAGAAACGGCCCCCCAACTTCCGCGGCCGCTGAAGAATGGGATCCGGTCCTGCATTGGAGCATCTTCGCGCGCTGCGTCGCGCAGGCCGCGTCCGTGCGATGCGCAGACGACGGAGCGGCGACACCAACCGCATGGCCGGACCCGCGGGCCACGCAGCGCAGCCGCAGCGGCCCTGAGCGCCGGCCGTGCCCGAGCTCCCCGACATCGTCGTCTATCTCGAGAGCCTCGGCCGCTTCGTCGGCGGCCGTCGCCTGCTCGGCCTGCGCATCTTCGGTCCCTCGGTCCTGAAATCGTTCGATCCGCCGGCCGCCGCTCTGCACGGCAGGAAGGTCTGCGGCGTCGAGCGCATCGGCAAGCGCATCGTCTTCGCGTTCGAGGACGATCTGTTCGTCGTGCTGCATCTGATGATCGCCGGGCGCCTGCATTGGAAGAAGGCCGGCGCCAGCGCCAACCGCAAGATCTCGCTCGCGGCGTTCGACTTCGAGCACGGCACGCTGATGCTCACCGAGGCGTCGCCCAGGAAGCGCGCATCGCTTTGGGTGGTGGCCGGGCGCGAGGCGTTGCGCACGCACGATCCCGGCGGTCTGGAGGTGCTGGAGGCGGCGCCGGAGACGTTCGCGCAGGCGCTGCGCAGCGAGAACCACACTCTCAAGCGCGCGCTCACCGACCCGCGCCTGTTCAGCGGCATCGGCAACGCCTACTCCGACGAGATCCTGCATCGCGCGCGCCTGTCGCCGATGAAGCTGACTTCCCGGATCGACGATGAGGAGGTACGGCGCCTGCACGCCGCCACCGTCGCGGTACTGAGCGAGTGGACGCAGCGCCTGCGTGAGCAGACGGGCGAGTCGTTTCCGGAGAAGGTGACGGCGTTCCGGCCCGAGATGGCGGTGCACGGCAAGGCTGGCCAGGCATGTCCCGTGTGCGGAGCCAAGGTCTGCCGCATCGCCTACGCCGACAACGAGACCAACTACTGCGCCGTGTGCCAGAACGAAGGTCGACTTCTCGCCGACCGCGCGCTCTCGCGCCTGCTGCGCGAGGACTGGCCAAAGACGCTGACGGAACTGGAGGAGCGGGTGGCGGCGAAGAAATAGATCCGGATCAGCGACGGGACTGCCGCCGCTCCCGCCTCATTCCACCAGCTTCATCGGCCCCGGCTCGTTCTCCGTCAGATACTCGAAGCGCTCGCGGAACTTGTCGATGCTCATGTTGGCGGCCTTGGCCAGCCCCGCACTCTGGAACGGATCGCTGAAGTCCTCGCGCCGCAGCCGGATCATGTAGCGGCGCGCGATCTTGTAGCGGGTCGAGGCGACGTCGAGCAGGCGCACGCGCGCGCGTCCGCTCTGCGGATCGAGCATGCTCTCGAAGGGCACCGGCACGAAATGCCCGCCCTGAATCGAGATCATCGCGGCGTTGCCGCCTTCGAGCAGGAACTGCGCGGCGCAGTAGCCGAGGTCGCGCGTGTACTCCATGTCGTACGGAACCGGATCGGCGCAGCGCAGCTCGTAGCCGATGTCCTTGGCCACGATCGTGGCCTTGACGCCGAGGTCGGACAGGCACTTGCGCACGCTCTGCTTGAGCAGGTCGCCGATGTCGACCTCGGCGATGCGCACGTGCCCGTGCTCATCGCGCTCGACGTTCTCGATGCCCGACAGATCCTCGGGCTTGACGCCGAGCACGACACCTTCGGCGATGACCGCCAGCCCGTCCTGCCGCCCGTCGGCCAGGCGCTTGAGGATCGCGCCGACCAGCGTGTCGGTCAGCGTCTTGAGCGAAAAGCCGGAGGTGCCGAATTCCTCCGGCACCAGCGTCAGGGTGGCGCCGGCGGCCTTGCCGATGCCGAGCGCCAGATGACCCGCCTTGCGGCCCATCGCGATGACGAAGTACCACCGATGCGTCGTGAACGCGTCGACCATCAGGTTCTTGACCAGCTCGGCGCCCACGGCACGCGCGGTCTGGAAGCCGAACGTGTCGATGTCGGGCGGAAGGTCGAGGTCGTTGTCGATGGTCTTGGGCACGTGCGCGACGCGGATGCGGCCGGCCGCGACCTGCTCGAGCTTGAGCGCCGAGAACGCCGTGTCGTCGCCGCCGATGGTGATGAGCTTGTCCACTCGCAGCCGCAGCAGCGTGGCCACGGTCTGCTCCAGGAGCGTGTTGGACTTGGTCGGGTTGGCGCGCGAGATGCCGAGGATGGAGCCGCCGCGGAAGTGGATGCGGCTGACGTCGTCGATGTCCAGGCTGCGCACCTCGCTGACGTCGCCCTCCATGACGTGCTCGAAGCCGTCGGGGAGGCCAAGGACCTCGACGCCCTCGAGGCGCGAGCGGATGGTCGCGGCGCCGATGACGCTGTTGATGCCGGGCGCGGGACCGCCGCCGACGAGAATCGCGAGCTTGCCCTTGACCATGACCTCTCCTGATGCCGGTTCGGCGTCAGGTCGGAGGATGTCGGCGACCGCACATCTTCCAACCCGAGCCGGCTTCACTCCGGGGCGGGCCCCGGGAACCTGTCGCGCAGGATCCGCTTGAGGATCTTTCCCGACGGATTGCGCGGGATCTCGTCGACGAAGTACACCGCGCGCGGCTGCTTGTAACGCGCCAGGCGGCCGCGCGTGTACTCGAGCACGTCGGCGGCGTCCACTTCCTCGGCCACGACCACGGCGGCCGGCGACTCGCCCCACTTCTCGCTCGGCTGTCCGATCACGGCCGCGTCGCGGATCTTCGGATGCGTCAGCAGCACGTTCTCCACCTCGGCGGGATAGATGTTCTCGCCGCCCGAGATGATCATGTCCTTCTTGCGGTCCTGGATGTAGACGAAGCCGTCCTCGTCGATGCTGGCCAGGTCGCCCGTGTACAGCCAGCCGCCGCGGATCGTCTCGGCCGTGGCCTCCGGCCGCTTCCAGTACTCCTTCATCAGATGCCGGCCCCGTACGATGACCTCGCCGACCGATCCCGGATCGACGTCGTTGCCGTCGGGGTCCACCACGCGCACGTCGGTGTGGAAGAACGCCTTGCCCGTCGACCCCGCCTTGGCCACCGCATCCTCGCCGATGATCAGGCACGACGGCCCGCACGTCTCGGTCAGCCCGTAGACCTGATGGATGTCCATGCCCTGTGCGATGTAGGTCTGGATCATGCTGACGGGCACGGGCGCCGCGCCGCTCATGATCCAGCGCAGCGTGCTGCGGTCGACCTTGTCGCGATTGGGCGCCTGCTGCAGGAATCCCAGCATGGCGGGGACCGCCAGCATGCTGGTGACCTTCTCCTTCTCGATCAGCTCCCACACCTTCACAGGATCGAAGGCGCGGCAGACGATGCTGGTGATTCCCCGGTGCACGTTGGCCGTCAGCGGCGTGAGCGCGCCGACGTGGAAGAGCGGGAGGCCGACCAGATAGACGTCCCCGTAGCGCACTTCGGCCGTGGCGTTGATCGTCTGGCACGCGGCGGCCACGCTGCCGTGCGTGTGCACGGCACCTTTGGGAAGCCCCGTCGTGCCCGAGGTGTACATGATGTAGAGGTCGTCGCCGTCGCCGGCTTCGATCACCGGCGACGCGTCGCTCGCGGCTTCGTGGAGCGACGCGTACGATTGCGCGAAATGCGCGGGCGAGGCCGCTCCGACGCTGAGCCAGCGCCGCACGCTGGTGGCGGCGCTGCCGCGGTCGTGCAGGTCGGCCGCGGCCTGTGCGAACTCCTCACCGTAGATGAGCGTCTCGGCGCCGCTGTCCCCCAGGATGAATGCCAGCTCGTCGGGCACCAGGCGCCAGTTCAGCGGCACGACGATGCCGCCGAGCTTGGCCACGGCGAAGAAGCTCTCGACGAACTCGACGCTGTTCATCATCAGCAGCGCCACGCGGTCGCCGCGACGCACGCCGAGGTCCGAAAGCAGGTTGGCGGTGCGGTTGCAGCGGTCGTCCAGCTCCCGGAACGTCAGCCGCACGCCCTGCTCGGGTCCGATGTATCCGGTCAGCCGCGGCGACAGGGACGCGCGTTTGGCAAGGAAGGCGCCGACGTTGTCACGCATGATGAGGAAACCTCTGCTGTTGCGGCGCGGGCTTCAGCGCAGCGCCTCGTCCACGATGGCCTGGGCCTCCTCGACGATGCGCGCCAGGTGCTCGCGCCCGCGGAAGCTCTCGACGTAGATCTTGTAGATGTCCTCGGTACCCGAGGGACGCGCGGCAAACCAGCCGTTCTCCGCGACGACCTTGACGCCGCCGATGGGGCTGCCGTTGCCGGGAGCGTGCGAGAGGCGGGCGAGGATCTTCTCTCCAGCCAGCTCGCGGCGCTGGATCCGGTCGGGAGAGAGCTTGGACAGGCGCGCCTTCTGCTCGGCAGTGGCAGGCGCTTCGACGCGATCGTAGACCGGATCGCCAAAGCTGGCCGTCAGCTCACGGTAGTGCTCGGAGGGATCGCGGCCGGTGCGCGCGGTGATTTCCGCCGACAGCAGCGCCGGAACCATGCCGTCCTTGTCCGTCGTCCACGCGCCTCCATCGCGGCGCACGAAGCTGGCGCCCGCGCTCTCCTCACCGCCGAAAGCGAGCGAGCCGTCGAGCAGGCCCTCGACGAACCACTTGAACCCCACCGGCACCTCATGAACCTCGCGTCGGAGGCGCTGGCAGACGCGATCGATCATCGAGCTGCTGACCAGCGTCTTGCCCACGCGCGCATCCGCGCTCCACTGCGGCCGGTTGCGGAAGAGGTAGTCGATGGCCACGGCAAGATAATGGTTGGGCTGCATGAGGCCACCGCTGCGGGTGACGATGCCGTGGCGGTCGGCATCGGCATCGCAGGCGAAGGCAACGTCGTAGCGGTCGCTCAGTCCGATCAGACGCTGCATCGCATGGCTGGAGGAAGGGTCCATGCGAATGCGTCCGTCCCAGTCGAGCGACATGAAGCCGAAGGTGGCATCGACCTGTTCATTGACCACCGTGAGGTCCAGACCGTAGCGCTCGGCGATGGCGTGCCAGTAGGACACGCTTGCGCCGCCGAGAGGATCGGTGCCGATGCGCACGCGTGCGGCGGCGATGGCGTCCATGTCCACCACGGCGGCCAGGTCCTCGATGTATCGCGTGCGATAGTCGTAGCGGTGGGTCGTCGACGCCTCCAGTGCGCGCTCGTAGGGAATGCGCCGGATCTGCTGCACGCCGGAACGGAGCAGCTCGTTGGCTTCTTCCTGAATCGCCCTGGTGACGGCGACGTCGGCCGGACCGCCGTTCGGCGGATTGTACTTGAAGCCGCCATCGACCGGCGGGTTGTGCGACGGCGTGATCAGGATTCCGTCGGCCAGATGCGCGGCGCGGTCGCGGTTGTGCGTCAGGATCGCGTGCGAGACCACCGGCGTCGGCGTGAACCCGTCGTCGTGCGCGATGCGCACCTCCACCTCGTGCGCCGCCAGCACCTCCAGCGCCGAGGCGAACGCGGGTCGCGACAGCGCATGGGTATCGATGCCGAGGTGCAGCGGACCGTCGATTCCGTTGGAGCGGCGCCAGCGACAGATGGCTTCGGTGATGGCCAGGACGTGCGCCTCGTTGAACGTTCCGTCCAGAGCCGAGCCGCGATGGCCCGAGGTCCCGAACGCGACGGCGTGGCCGGCGTCGGCGGGATCGGGTCGGATCGTGTAGTAGGCCGTGAGGAGCGCAGGGATGTCGGCGAGCATGGATGCCGGGGGTTGCGTGCCCGCCAACGGATGCAGTTGCTTGCTCACCCGGCGATGGTGACGCGGCAACCGGCGCGTGCAAATGCGCCGTCGTCGGCAACGCGATCTCGGCACCCCCGGCTTCGACGTTCCTGCGATCGGCTACGTCGCCGATGGAGCTGCTGACCGGAGTCCAGTTCTCGGTTCTCCCATCAAGCCCGAGCTGATCTCGGGTGCCGTCGCCGCAGCGTCCGTCCAACGAGACTGCCGAGCTCGTGCTGCGCGCGCCGTTCGGCGAGGCCGTCACCTGCCGCCGCGCCATCGATGACGACTGCGCGTCCGAACCTGTCGCGCTGGTCTGACGCGCCGCATGAAATCGTTGGCGATCGGGTATTGCGCGATCAGGCTCTGGTCGACGAGCCCGCTTGATGACAACCTGAGAGGTCATGAATGTCTCTCTCGGACAGCGAGCCCGGCCCGAGCCGCCCGCGACGCGCATCCTGCGGCCGCGGATCGGTGCCGGCGCCCCCCACGACGGCGGGTTGCGAGATGCGCTCGCTGCGAATGCCCAGAGCCATGACGGCGCTGGAGCCGCCACCGCCGCAGCCTTGCCCGACGGCGTCCGCACGATGCTGGTCGAAGCCCTGGAGGCCGAACGCCATCACCTCGCCCGCGAGCTGCACGACGAGATCGGGCAGATCCTCATTGCCGCCAAGCTCGGCGTCGAAACGCTCAGGCATGCCGAAGGAACGCCCGAATTCCCGACCCGCGTCTCCGATGCGCTGGCGCTCATCGTCGATGCGGTCCACAGGGTCCGCGCGCTGTCGATCGGCCTGCGCCCGCCGCTGCTGGAGTCAGGTCTCGTATCCGCGCTCACCGCGGCCGTCGGCCGCCTCGCCGTGCTCAACTCCATCGAAATTCGGCTCGACGCCGATCCGAACATTCCGCGGCTGCCGCCGGCCGTCGAGCTGACCGTGTTCCGGGTGGTGCAGGAAGCGGTGATCAATGCCCAGCGGCATTCGCACGCGCGAACCGTGCAGGTCGCCGTGTGGATGGACGGCGTCTGCGTGCATGCCTGCGTGGATGACAACGGCTGCGGATTCGACGTCGACATGGCGCTCGAGCGCGCCAGTTACGGCCAGAGCATGGGCCTGCCCGCCATGCGCGACCGCGTGGAGGGGCTGGGCGGAACGTTCGCGATCGATTCGAACTACGAACGCGGGACGCGCATCGAGGCGTGGATCCCGATAGAGACCTGAATGCAGACGGAAGTCATCCTCGTCGACGATCACATGCTGGTGCGCCGCGGGCTGCGCGGACTGCTCGACCAGTCCGACCAGGTGCGTGTCATCGGAGAGGCGGCCGAGGGCTTCGAGGCGATCGAGCTGGTGCGGGCCAATCAGCCGCGCGTGGTTGTCATGGACATTTCCATGCCGCGCATGAACGGACTGGAGGCGACCAGCCGCGTCGTGCGCGAGAACCCGTCGACGCGCGTGCTGGTCCTGTCGATGCACGCCGACGACGACTACGTGCTGCAGGCCTTCCGCCACGGCGCCTCGGGCTACCTGCACAAGGATGCTCCCACCGCCGAGCTCATCGAGGCCATCGAGGCCATCGCTCGCGGCGAGTTCTACCTGGGGTCGGGAATCTCGCAGGAACTGCTCAAGCACTGCATCCGGGCACGCAACGAAGGGCCGGGCGAGGGCCCGACCGGAGAGATGTATCGCCTGCTCACGCCGCGCCAGCGCGAGGTTCTCCAGCTCATTGCGGAGGGCCAGTCCACGCGTCGAATGGCGGAGACGCTCGGCGTGGGCATCAAGACCATCGAGACGCACCGCGCCCAGCTCATGAAGCGGCTCGGCATCTACGAGATCGCCGGTCTGGTCCGTTTCGCCATCCGGTTGAAGCTGGTGACGTCCGAGCGCCAGAACTGAGCGCGCGCGGCGTAGGCGCGACTTCCGTCTCACACTCCAGCAGGACTTCGGCTGAGGTCCTCGATCAGCCGCACCACCAGTGCCGTCCAGCCCGTCTGATGGCTGGCACCGAGGCCGCGCCCCGTTTCCGCGTGGAAGTATTCATGGAAGAGGCACAGGTCGCGCCAGTGCGGGTCGCGAGCATGGCAGGGATCGTCACCGGAGAAGGGGCGACGGCCGCTTGCATCGCTTCGGAAGATGGCGCGCAGCCGCGAGGCGATTTCGCGCGCGACGTGCGAGAGCCGCTGGCCGCGTCCCGAGCCCGAGGGGCATTCGACGGTCAGATCGTCGCCGTAGAAGTGATCGTAGCGCTCCAGAGCTTCGACCAGCAGGTAGTTGATCGGAAACCAGATCGGCCCTCGCCAGTTCGAGTTGCCGCCGAAGAGACCGGTGGTCGATTCGCCCGGTGTGTAGACGACACGGTGCTGCTCGCCGCCCACCTCGAACACGTACGGTCGCTGCTCGTGAATGCGAGAGAGCGAGCGGATGCCGTAGGGTGAGAGGAACTCGGTCTCGTCGAGCATGTAGCGCAGCACCTTCTGCAGGCGGTCGGCGGAAGCCACGGCCAGAAGACGACGGCCGCGATCGCCGCCGCTGCTGCGGTGCTCGATGTGGCGCGCGAGGTCGGGGCGGTTGGCGAGAAACCACTGCATCCGCTTCCGGAACTGCGGAAGCTTCTCGAGCACCTCGTCGTCGAGGACCTCGACGGCCAGCAGCGGAATCAGGCCCACCAGCGAGCGGATGCGCAGCGGAATGCGCTCCTGGCCCAGGTGCAGCTCGTCGTAGTAGAAGCCGTCGTCCTCGTTCCACAGCCCGTCGCCGCCGAGCGTGTTGATGGCATCCACGATGGCCACGAAATGCTCGAAGAACTTGCTGGCCATGTCCTCGTAGACCGGGTCTTCCTGTGCCAGCTCCAGCGCCATCGCCAGCATGGTCGCGCAGTAGAACGCCATCCATGCGGTTCCGTCCGCCTGTTCGAGATGGCCGCCCGTCGGCAGCGGGCGCGAGCGGTCGAACACTCCGATGTTGTCGAGGCCGAGAAAGCCGCCCGAGAACAGATGGTGGCCCTCGGGATCCTTGCGGTTGACCCACCAGTTGAAGTTGAGCGTGAGCTTGTGGAAGACGCGGCGCAGGAAGTCGCGGTCGCGGTTGCCCGGCGCGCCGGCGATCTTGTACACCCGCCACGCCGCCCACGCGTGCACCGGCGGATTGACGTCGGAGAACGCGAACTCGTAGGCCGGGATCTGCCCGCTCGGATGCAGGTACCACTCGCGCAGGAACAGCTCGATCTGCTGCTTGGCGAAGGACGGGTCGACGCGCGCCATGGGCACCATGTGGAACGCGAGGTCCCAGGCGGCGTACCATGGATATTCCCACTTGTCGGGCATCGAGATGATGTCGCGGTTGTAGAGATGGCGCCAGTCGCTGTTGCGTCCGGCAAGGCGCTGCGGCGGCGGCGCCGGGTGGCCTGGATCGCCCTGCAGCCAATCGCGGACGCAGAAGTGGAAGAACTGCTTGGAGATCAGCAGCCCGGCGTACGCCTGGCGCGCGATGCGCCGATCCTCGGCATCCGCGCCGGCAGGGAGGACGGCGGCGTAGAATTCGTCCGCCTCGCGGCGGCGCCGGTCGAAGACGTCGTCGAAGCCTGCGCCCAATGGAGCGCCCGTGCATTCACGCTCGGCCGTCAGTCGCAGCTGCAGCGTCACCGTGGCCCCGGCCGGCACCAGGAGCCGGTAGTGCGCCCCGGCCTTGGTGCCGCTGCGACCGGGGTTCACCGCCGCCGCATCGTCGTCGACGAGGTAGCGATGAAATGCATCCTTGACGAATGGCGAGGCGTTGGCGCTGCCGAAGAGCCGCTCGTTGTTGGTCTCGTTCTCCGTGAACAGCAGCGCCGGCAGCTGTCCGTCCGGCGACGGTCCGGCGCTCCAGCAGAAACGGCCGAGCTCCTCGTGCTCGGCCGCCACGCAGGCGTCACCGCCGGCGGCGTACAGTCGCGGCCGCGCCGGATAGCCGTCGCCGCTGCGGCCCCACGACCACGTGTTGCGGAACCACAACGTGGGCAGCACGTGCAGCGGAGCCGCGTCATCGCCGCGGTTGGCGATGTGGATGCGGATCAGGATGTCGTCGGGGGAGGCCTTGGCGTACTCGGCGAAGACGTCGAAGTAGCGGCCGTCGTCGAAGACGCCGGTGTCGGTCAGCTCGAGCTCGGGTTGCTCGCGGCCGCGGCTGCGGTTCTCCTCGACCAGGCGAGCGTAGGGAAACTGCGCCTGCGGATACTTGTAGAGCGAGCGTACGTAGGAGTGCGTCGGCGTGGAGTCGAGATAGTAGTAGCACTCCTTGACGTCCTCGCCGTGGTTCCCCTCGGGGCCGGTGAGCCCGAACAGGCGCTCCTTCAGGATCGGATCGCGCTCGTTCCAGAGCGCCAGCGCAAAGCACAGGCGCGCACGGTGGTCGCAAAAGCCGAGCAGGCCGTCCTCGCCCCAGCGGTAGGCGCGGCTGCGTGCATGGTCATGCGGAAAGTAGCTCCAGCAGTCTCCGTGCGCCGAGTAGTCCTCGCGCACCGTCGCCCATTGCCGCTCGGCCAGGTACGGGCCGAAGCGCTTCCAGTGCCGCGCGCGGCGGGCATCGTCGTGGAGACGCGCATGCTCGGCCGTGGTCGCGGCGGCAGCGGCCGTTGCCGATGACGACTGCGTGGCGCCGCGGCCAGCGGCGCGGCGGCGCGAGCGGACGGTGGTGGTGGCGCGAGCGGAAGTCGGCATGCTGCTCTCCTCGATCAGTGTCGCGTGCGGCTGGCGTGTCCGGCCTTTCCGGAGATGGCTTCCGAGGTCGCCGAATCCCTCGTCTCGACGAAGCGCAGGCGGTGCCCGTCGGGATCGGCCGCCAGCGCGGCGCGCGTGAAGCCAAGCGCGCCGTCGGCGGCGACGATCCCCGGCGAGTCCATGGGCGCACGCGAACGGTTCAGCTCGATTGCCGCGGCGTCCAGATCGGTCGGCACCAGATCGACCTGCCAGTGCAGCAGGTCGTTGGCGGCGGCACCGGCCGGCCGCGGCCGGCCGGTGGACGGCGAGATGTACTCGAGCAGCTCGATGCCCGGCCCCTGCGCTGCACGCAGCGCAGTGATGCGCAGCCGTGCGCCGAAGACGCCGTTGAGATGCTCCTGCTCGGTGCCGAAGTTCTCGCTCTCGCCCGCGACGCGCAGACCCAGCACGTCGCGATAGAACGCGAGGCTGGCCGCGGTGTCGGAGATGACGATGGCAGTGTGGTCGATGCCGAGGAACAGCGGCTCCTGCCTCTGCCAGCGCTCGTCGCCCTTGCCGGCGGGAAACGCGAGGATCTCGAGAAAGTGGCCGTCGGGGTCGCGAAAGTAGAACGCCTCGATGCCGGCGGCAGCGGGAATGGTCTGCGGCAGGAGCTGCGGCCCCGAGGATGCGTGCTCGACGCGGTGCTTGCGCAGGTGCTCGTAGGCGCGGGCCATGTCGCTGACGACGATGGCGATGTGCTGGAACCACCGATCGTTGGCTCGCGTGTCGGGCGGCATGGGCAGCCCGCGCGGCGTCAGGTACTGCGTCAGCTCGATGGTCTCGCTGCCGAGCCGCAGCCGCACCACACGCATGCGCAGCGGGAACACGCCCTGCAGCCGCTCGTAGCTCTCGCCGGCAACCTCGACGTCGGAGATTTTTTCGAAGCCGAGCACGTCGGTGAAGAAGGCGGCGGAGCGGTCGGCGTCCGAGACCGTCATGCCGATGGCACCGACCGCAGCGATCGTGCCGGCCGCCAAGGCGGTGCAGGCGACGGCGAAGGTAAGGACGGCCGCAGCCGCGAAGGCGAGCAGGGAGAGGCGTCGCAGGTTGCGCGGAGCCATGGCCGCTTGGATGCCGCAGCGGTCGATGCGTTGCGTCTCCTCGTTCACGCCGCCGCGCGCGCAGCGCCGCTGGTGAAGCGGTAGAAGAAATACCCGTCGCGGAAGTCATGCTCGTCCAGGACGTGTCGCACCAGGCCGGCGGCGACCATGCGGCGGCCGGCGGTCACGGCTTCGCTGCGGGTCAAGCCGGCGTGCTCGGTCATCCACGTGACGGCCTCGGTGCCGACGAAGCTTTGCGGATAGACGCTCAGAAGATGGCGCCGGTCCTCCACGGCAACGCCTGCATCGCCGGCCATTCGAGCCGCCAGCGACGCGATCTCGGCGTCGTCCCATTCCTCGATCCCCGCTTCCGGCGGCGGCTCCGGCATCGGCACTGCGGCGTCGGCCTGCTCGGTATGCGGCTGCGCGCCTGCGAAGATCGCCGCCGCGCGCTCGAGCGTTCGCGCCGCCACGTCCAGGTCGCGCTGCGAGCTGGCGATGGCGATGGCGTAGCCGGCGAACGCGCGCTCGATGCGAAGGCCGAGCTCGCTCACCAGCGCCTGCTGCGTGCGCGGCTCCCGCGTCCACACGAGCAGGTCCAGCTCGATGCCGTCGCTGCCGAAGCGGCGCATCTGCACGCTCGGCCGCGGCTCGCGCAGCACCGAGGGCACGCCTCTCGCGACCTCCATCAACGCGCGCCGCGCGCGGGAGAGATCGGTGCCGTAGGGCACGGTCACCGGCAGGTGAAGGCGCGAGGTCGGGTCGCCGTGGCTCCAGTTGATCACCTCGCTCTCGAGGAAGCGCGAGTTGGGAACCAGGATGGCAACGCTGTCGTTGGTGCGGATCTCGGTGCTGCGCGCGCCCACCCGCACCACCGTGCCTTCCAGAGCGCCCACGGCCACGTAATCGCCGGGCCGGATCGGGCGCTCCATGTTGATGAGGAGACCGCTGACGAAGTTGTTGGCGATGTTCTGCAGCCCGAAGCCGATCCCGACGCCCAGCACGCTGGCCAGGATGGCAAAGGAGCGAAGGTCCACTCCCTGCTCGTTCAGGATCACGATCGCGCCGAGAAACGTCAGCACGTAGCGCAGCAGCACCGAGACCGTTTCCTGGAAGCCCGCCTCGATGCCGGCGGCGGCCAGCACGCGCGTCCGCAGCACGCGCGTCAGCGCGCTGACCGAAAGCCACAGCGCGGCCAGCATGGCCGGGAGCAGGAGCAGGTCGAGGGCGGAGTAGCTTCGAGCGTCGAGCGTGAACAGCGGCGCCGTCAGGCTCATCTGCAGGACGTCGGCGATCATCGCCCGCCACTGGTGCGCCGCCATGACGCGCTCGCTCAGCAGCCACGCCGCGGCGCTCCACACGCCTGCCTGCAGGAGCAGAGCCGAGACGACGGCGGCGTCGCCGAGGCGGCGGCGCAGGCCGCCGCCGCCGCTCGCCGCTGCCAGCCGCCGCTGCAGCCGGCGGCCAGCACGCTGGATGGCGAAGCTGGCAGCGATGCACGCGGCGAACGTTGCGGCGCAGACGAGCAGCGCGTGGATCGTCATCGTTGCCGTTGTGCCGCCGGCACGCGTTCGATCGGGCGCACCAGCTCGGCCCGCCACCACGACGGATGGGGCACGGCTTCGACGACAATGAGGCTCATGCCGCCATCTGCAGGACGTGCTTGATGCCGCCAGGGCGGCCGAGCAGCAGCTCGCGATGGGATTCGATGGAGTGCCGCCCGCTGATCAGCGACGACACCACGCCGGGCCAGCGCTGCGCGAATCCCGCCAGCTCGCGGATCGCAGCCTCGAACGCATCTCGGCCGGCATTGACGGTGCCGAAGACGACCTGGTTGCGCAGCACGAGGTTGCGCATCAGCCGGTCGGTGTCGACTTCCACCGGCTCGCGCCGGCCCGGCACGCCAGTGAAGATGAAGACACTGTTGGGACCCAGCGCCTGCATGACGTCGAAGGCCACGCGCGATGCGCCCGCCGCCTCGTAGACGACGTCAATGGTGCCGACCTGCTCGGCCAGCTCGGCTGCGGTGACGTCCTCCGAAGAGACGTAGGTGGCGCCGATGGCCTGCGTCAGCTCGGCCTTCGGATGCGGCGTGCGGTCTCGGGAGTAGACGATCGTCTCGAAGCCGGCCGCGCACAGCGCCATGGCACCGAGCAGACCGACGGGACCGGCGCCCAGGACCACGGCGCGGCGGCAATGGCCGTGGCTGCGGCCGGGCCGGTGCGGGCATCCCCAGGGAAGACGCTCCTGAATGTCCCAGAGCTGGATGAGCGCTTTCTGTGCGATCGTGAGCGGCTCGACCAGAACCGCGATGTCGCGGAGCGAGCGGGGCACGGGGTTCAAGTAGCGCTCCTCTTCGACGACCAGCTCGGTCATGAAGCCATGCGCGCCCTTGATGCCCCGCTCGCAGAAGTCGCCGGTGTAGCAGAAGTCCTGGCGGCCGGCGCGGCAGGCCGTGCAGTGCGCGTGCGCGCAAGGCCGGCGCACCATCGGAATGACCAGATCGCCGCGGCGCAGCGAAGTGACTGCGGCGCCGACCTCGACGACTTCCGCCACCGACTCGTGCCCGATCACCAGGTGCGAGGAGCCGGCCGGCGGCAGCCCGTATTCGAACGAGCATATCTCGCGGTCCGTGCCGCAGATGCCGACGTCCAGGATTCGCAGCAGCACCTGCGACGGCGAGGCGATGCGCGGCTCGGGCTCCTCGATGATGCGAAGCTCGCGGGTGCTCGGGAAGACGGCGATGGATTTCATGACGGCTCAGATGCCGGAGGACGCCGCGGGAAACGCCGCACCGACGCCGGCGGCAATCGCCGCAATCGCGTCCGCGGAGGCAGCGACGCGCAGCGTACGCGGGCGACGTCGCTTCGCGCCGGCAGCGCACCGAATGTTCCAAGCGACGTCATCTCGCGCCGGCAGCGCACCGCACGGTCCGCCAAGCGACGTCACCTCGCGCCGGCAGCGCACCGCACGGTCCGCCAAGCGACGTCACCTCGCACCGGCAGCGGCATCCGAGCACCCATCCATGAGAGCGGGCCAGGACAGCCGTGCCATCAAGGTGCTGATGCTGGGGTGGGAGCTTCCGCCGTTCTTCGCCGGCGGCGTCGGCGTGGTGTGCGACGCGCTGACGCGCGCGCTGGCGTCGCGCAACGTCGACGTCACCTACCTGATGCCGCGAGGGCCGCAGGAGAGCCGCCACGGCCGCGTGCGCGTCGTGGCGACGTCGCCGCTGGAGCAGCGCATCCGGCTCCAGGCCGTCGCGAGCGCGCTGCACTCGTACGCTGCCGGCGACGGACCCGCGCACGCGGTGGCGTGGTCCCAAGGCAGGCGCGTCGATCGGTTTCATCCGCTCTACGGGCCCGACCTGCTGGGCGAGGTCGTCGAGTTCGCGCGCCGCAGCGTCGAGCTGGTGCGCTCACACGACGTCGCCTTCGACGTCATCCACGCTCACGACTGGACCACCTTTGCCGCCGGCCTCGCGCTGCAGCGCGCCTTCGGGAAGCCGCTGGTGGCGCACGTGCACATCACCGAGTTCGACAAGAGCGGCGGCCACCATGCCGACGCCCTGGTCTACGCGCTGGAGCGCGAGGGCATGCACGGCGCCGACGTGCTGGTCGCGGTGAGCGAGCGCATCAAGCGGACCTGCGTGGAACGGTACGGCGTGACCGCCTCGCGCGTGCGCGTCATCTACAACGGCATCGATCCCGACGAAGAGGAGCGCGAGCCGATCGCGTTCGACGAGCCGGTCGTCCTGTTCCTCGGCCGCATGACGCTGCAGAAAGGGCCCGAATACTTCCTGGAAGCCGCTGCCAGGGTTCACCGTGTGCATCCGGGCGTGCGCTTCGTCATGGCCGGCAGCGGCGACCTGCTGCCGCGCATGATCGAGCGCGCGGCCGAGCTCGGGCTGGGCGCCCACGTCTCCTTTACCGGCTTCGTCGACCGCGAGCAGGCCGGCGTCCTTTATCGCAGCGCCGACGTCTTCGTCATGCCCAGCGTCAGCGAGCCGTTCGGCATCGTGCCGCTGGAGGCGATGGACCAGGCGGTCCCGACGATCGTCTCACGGCAGTCGGGCGTGGCGGAGGTGCTGTGCAACGCGCTCAAGGTCGATTTCTGGGACACCGAGGATCTTGCCGCCAAGATCCTCGCGGCGCTTCGATACCCTGGGCTGCGCTGCGAGCTGGCCCGGCACGGCAGGCGCGAAGTCGGTCGCATGGGCTGGAGCGCCGTCGCGCAGCAGGTCGAAAGCACGTATCGCGAGGTCACGCATGCCTGACGTGTGTTTCTACTTTCAGGTCCACCAGCCCTATCGCCTGCGGCGCTACAGCGTCTTCGAGGTCGGGCGATCGCAGGCCTACTTCGACGACGAGACCAACGAGGCGGTCCTGCGCAAGGTCGCCGAGAAGTGCTACCGGCCGATGAACGCGCTGCTGGCCGAGCTCATCGATCGGCACGAAGGGCGCTTCAAGGTCGCCTTCTCCCTGACCGGCACGGTGCTGGAGCAACTCGAGCGTTGGGCTCCCGACGTGCTGGCCAGCTTCCAGCGCCTGCACGCCAGCGGCTGCGTCGAGCTGCTGGCGGAAACCTACCACCACAGCCTGAGCTTCCTGACCGATGCCGAAGAGTTCGACTATCAGGTCGACCTGCACACGGATCGTATCCAGGACCTGTTCGGCGTGCGGCCGCGCATCTTCCGCAACACCGAGCTGATCTTCAGCAACGTGCTGGCGCTCCACCTGCAGCGCCGCGGCTTCGCCGGCGCCATCGCCGAAGGCGCCGATCACGTGCTCGGCTGGCGCTCTCCGCACTTTCTCTACCATGCCACCGGTGCCCGCGACCTGCCGCTCCTGCTCAAGAGCTACCGCCTCAGCGACGACATCGCGTTCCGCTTCGGCAATTCGGACTGGGACGCGCATCCGCTGTCGGCGCAGCGCTTCGCGAGCTGGCTGCGCGCGGCTGGCGGCGGAGGCGGGATCGTCAACCTGTTCATGGACTACGAGACCTTCGGCGAGCACCAGTGGAAGGAGACCGGCATCTTCGAGTTCATGCGCGAGCTGCCCGGCCACGTGCTCGCGCATCCGGAGGGCCGCTTGGTGACGCCGTCGGAGGCGATTGCCGCGCACCAGCCGGTTGCCGAGATCGATGTGCCAACGTTCATGTCGTGGGCGGACGCCGAGCGGGATCTGTCGGCGTGGACCGGCAACGCCATGCAGCGCTCGGCGCTGGAGGCGGTCTTCGCCCTGCGCGCGAGCGTTCTTTGGAGCGGCGACGCGCGCCTGGCCACGGCATGGCGCCGGCTGACCACCAGCGATCACTTCTACTACATGTGCACCAAGCACTTCGCCGATGGCGACGTGCACAAGTACTTCAGTCCCTACGAGTCGCCCTACGAAGCGTACATCGCGTTCATGAACGCGGTCAGCGATCTGCGAGGCAGGGTGCGGCCGCGGCAGCGGCCATGGTCGGGCGGCGTGGAGACGGACGAGGCAGGCCTGCACCTCCGATCGACCTCGCCAGCCTAGCGGGGCGAGGCGCGTGCGCGGCCGCTGTGCGCTTGGTAGATTCGCGCACCATGGCCGAAGCGCCCGCCGAAGCTGCCGCCCCGCGCCTGCATCGCGCCGCCATCCTGAGCGCCGATGCCGTCGGATACAGTGCGCGCATGGCCGCCGACCCGGCGGCGACGGTGGAGGCGCTGCGCTCGCGCCGCGACCTGTTCAGCGGCCGCATTCGCAAGCATCAGGGACGCTTGGTCGGCACTGCCGGCGACAACGTGCTTGCCGAGTTCGCGAGCGCGGTCGACGCCGTGGCGTGCGGTCTGGAGGTGCAGGCCGAGCTTGCCCGGCTGGAAGCCGCGATGCCGCCGGAGCGGCGGCTGCCGTTTCGCATCGGCGTGCACGTCGGCGACATCCTGCTGGCCGACGGCGAGATCTTCGGCGACGGCATCAACGTGGCCGCGCGCCTGGAAGGCCTTGCGCTGCCGGGGGGCGTTTGCGCGTCCGCCACGGTGGTCGAAGAGGTCCGGGGCAAGGTCGAAGCGGCATTCGAGGATCTCGGCGAGCAGCCGCTCAAGAACATTCCGGCGCCCATTCGCACCTACCGCATCCACTTCGCCGGCGCCGCCGGCGCGCATGCTCCCACCACCATCGCGGGTTTCAGCGGCCGCCCGGTGATCGCCGTGCTGCCATTCGAGGACCGCAGCACCGACGTGGCCTACGGCTATCTCGCTGACGGCATCGCCGAGGATCTGATAGCCCATCTGTCGGCGTTTCGCCTGTTCCCCGTCATCTCGCGAAGCTCCACGTTCACCTACAAGGGCCGGCGCGTGGATGCGCGCCAGGTCAGCCGCGAGCTGCGCGCGCGCTACGTCGTCGAAGGCAGCGTGCAGGCCGCTGCCGGGCGCGTGCGCGTCAAGGTCGATCTGATCGACGGCGTGCAGGGGCACCAGCTCTATTCGGAGCGTTTCGACCGCGACCTCGGCGACGTCTTCGCACTGCAGGACGAAATCGTGGTCGCCATCGTCACCTCGATCGAGCCGGCGGTGGCGCGGGCCGAGCGCCAGCGGATCCATTCCAAGCCGGCGCCGCAGCTCGATTCCTGGGAATGCTTCCAGCGTGCGGCGGCGCTGCTGTTCGGCCTGCGCGCGCGCGAGGACCTCGAGGAGGCGCTGGTGCTGTTCGGCCGCGCGCGCCAGCTCGATCCGTCGTTTTCGACTGCGGCTGCGCTCGAATGCGTCTGCCACGTCGCGCTCATCACGTCGCACTGGTCGCCCGACGTTGCGCGCTCGGTGGCCGAGGCGCGGCAGGCGGCCGAGGCCGCGCTGGCGCTGGACGACAACGATCCGTGGGCGCAGGCCGCCTTCGGCTACGCATGCTCGCTGATCGGAGAGCACGAGCGTGCCATCGCCGCGTTCGATCGCGCCATCGAGCTCAATCCGAGCCTGACGATGGCCTACCAGGGGCTCGCCGTCGCGCTGACCGTCGATCGTCCCGACGAGGCCATCGCGGTGATGGAGAAGGCCATCCGGCTGTCGCCTCGCGACTCGCAGATGCACCTGTTCCTTCACCAGCTCGGCGTGGCGCACATGATGGCGGGCCGCTACGACGATGCGATTCATTGCGAGACCGAAAGCCTGCGGCTGCGACCCGACCAGGGCCACGGCTATCGCATCCTGGCCGCCGCCTGCGGCCATGCCGGACGACACGGCGAAGCTCTGGAAGCGCTCGAGAAGATGGATCGGCTGGCGCCGGGTTTCTCGCTCGAGACGTTCCACACCGTCAACTCCCCCGCGCTGGTCGATGCGTGCATGAGCGGCTGGCGCAAAGCCGGCTGGCAAGGCTAGTCGCTTTCTGCGCGCCGTTTACGACTATCTGCGCGCGCTCGACCCGCGCCTGCCGCGCTCGGTGTGGCTGCTCGAGCTCGGCGGCCTGGTCAGCATGGCCGGAACCGGGCTGATCCTGCCGTTCCTCATCATCTATCTGCACGACGTTCGCGGGATGTCGCTGACGATGGCCGGCGTGGCCACGGCGGCCAACTATCTGGCCTCCCTCCCGGCCGGTGCCATCGGCGGCGCATGGGTGGACCGCCTGGGACCGAAGAAGATCATCGTGCTCTCGCTGCTCGTGCAGGCGGCCGTGATCTCGTGCTTCCCGCTGATCCGCGAGCCCTGGCATGCGATTGCGCTGCAGGTGGCGATGGGCCTCGGCAACGGGATCTTCTGGCCCGCGCAGGCCAGCATGCTCAGCCAGCTGGCGGCGCAGGAACGCCGGCCCGCGGCCTTTGCGCTGCAGCGCATGGGCATGAACCTCGGCATCGGCATCGGCGCGCTTGCAGGCGGTGCCATCGCGGACGTCTCGCAGGCTTCGACGTTCACCACGCTGTTCCTGCTCGACGGGCTTTCCTTCGTCGCGTTCGCTGCCGTGATGGCCGCGCTGCCGTCGCTGCCCGGAAACGCCGATGCCGTCGAAGGTGCATCGTATGGCGCGGTGCTGCGGGATCGTCCGTTCCTCGGCCTGATGGTGCTGAACACGATGTTGATCGCCGCCGGAATCGTGCCGCTGGTGGAGTTCCTGCCGGTCTATGCCAAGCACGGCGCGGCCGTGACCGAGGAGGCGATCGGATGGATCTTCTTCGCCAACACGATGGCGATCGTGGTGGCGCAGCTTCCCATCGCGCACTGGCTCGAGGGCAAGCGGCGCATGCCCGCTCTTGCCGGCATGGCAGCGATGTGGGCGGCGATGTGGCTGGTGGTGCCGCTTGCCGTCGAGAACCTGTCGGCGATGCCGGCAGCGCTCGTGCTGGCGGCGGTGGCGGCGCTGCTCGGCCTCGGCGAGTGCCTGCTCGGGCCCGTGCAGGCGCCGCTGGTCGCGGATCTGGCCGGCCCCTCGCGGCTCGGCCGCTACATGGCGGTCTCGAGCATGACCTGGCAGCTCGGCTTCGTCATCGGGCCGCCCATCGCCGGCTACGTTCTCGACGTGTGGCCGGTGGCGCTGTGGCTGGGCATGGCGGCCGCGTGCGCGCTGTCGGCCGCCGGCGCCATGTGGCTGGAGAGTGCGGTGCCCGAGAGCTACAGGCGATCGCCGGCGTGACATCGAAGCGATGTTCGGAGGAGCGAGATGAGCCAGTGGGACGCGAGGCAGTACCTGAAGTTCGGTGACGAGCGCACGCGTGCAGCCGCCGAGCTGCTCGCGCGCGTGCCTTTGAGCGACGCGGGCGAGGTCGTCGACCTGGGCTGCGGCCCCGGCAATTCGTCGGCGTTGCTGCGGGCGCGCTGGCCGCACGCCCGCATTCGCGGCATCGACAGCTCTCCGCAGATGCTCGAGCAGGCAAGGCGAGAGGTGCCTTCGGTCGAATGGATCCAGGCCGACGCCGCCAACTGGCAGCCGCAAGAGCCGGTCGACGTCCTCTACGCCAACGCGGTCTTCCACTGGCTGCCCGATCACGACCGGCTGCTGCCGCGCCTGATCTCGGCGCTCGCGCCGGGCGGCGTGCTGGCGGTGCAGATGCCGTGCAACTTCGAGGAGCCGAGCCATCGCCTCATGCGCCAGCTGCCCGGTCCCTGGGAGCAGGCGGTTGCGGAAGTGCGGGCGCTGCAGCCGGTGGCGAGGCCCGCGTTCTACTACGACGTGCTGGCGCCGCACTGCTCCTCCATCGACATCTGGCAGACGACCTACGAGCATGTGATGGCCGACGAGCACGCGATCGTGGAGTGGGTGCGCGGCACGGGCCTGCGTCCTTATCTGGACGCGGTAGCGGACGAGCAGCGCCGGTCCTACCTCGACGCCTATACACGTGCGATCGAACAGGCCTACCGGCCGCGCATCGACGGCAAGCGCCTCTTCTCCTTCCCGCGACTGTTCTTTGTCGCAGTTCGCTAGCGGCGGCGTCAGGTCCGAGCGGCCGGTCTGCGATATCCTCCGACCGCGAGCCATGGTGCCGTAACGCCGGTCGGTCCTGTGCATCGAAGGATTGCCGGGCGCGCTGCGCGTGCCCGAGATGTTCGTTCGCAGGAGCAACCCATGCAGTCCTCGTTTCGATGTCTGACCGCACTTGCGGTCGTCGCGCTCGCATCCGTGGCCGCCGAGGCGGCGCAGACCAAGCCCGTGCTCAACATCGCACAGGCCAAGGCGGTTGCGGCGGCTGCCGTGGCCGAGGCCAGGAGGCTAGGGGCGGGCGGAGCGATCTCGATCGTCGATGACGGCGGGCATCTGCTCTATCTGGAGCGGCTCGATGGCACCTTCCCGTCGGCAGCGATCGTGGCCACCGAGAAGGCGAGAAGCGCCGCGATCTTTCGAAAGCCGACTGCCGACTTCGAGAATGCCGTCAGGGGCGGCCGCAATGCGCTGCTGGGCGTGGACGTGCTGACGCCGCTCGAGGGCGGCATTCCCATCCGCATCGACGACCAGGTCGTGGGCGCGATCGGCATTAGCGGCGCCGCCAGCGCTGCGCAGGATGCCGAGATCGCGCGCATTGCCGCAGCCACGCTGCGCTGAGGCGCGCCGGTGGATGAGCCAGGCGGCATGGACGGCGCCGCGCATGGAGCAGGCGGCATGCACTGCGCCGCGCATGGGACGGGCGACATGCACGGCGCCGCATCGGTGGCCGGAACGAGCGCGATGCGTGCCGGCGCGGCAATCGCGAAAGCACCGTCCTTGCCGCGCGCGTGGCCCGAATACCTGATGGAAGCAGCGGGCCTCGGCACGTTCATGCTCAGTGCGTGCGTGTTCGGCGTGCTGCTGGAGCATCCCGACTGGCTCGTGCGTCCGCTCGTTTCGGACGCCGTCGTCCGCCGCGCGCTGATGGGCGTGGCGATGGGCGCGACGGCGATCGGCATCATCTACTCACCGTGGGGCCGCCGCTCGGGCGCGCACATCAATCCGTCGGTGACGCTGGCGTTCCTGCGCCTGGGCAGGATCGAACCGCGCGACGCGTTCTTCTACGTCGCGGCGCAGCTGCTGGGCGCGGTGGTCGGCGTTTGCGTCGCATCGAGCCTTCTCGGCGAAGCTCTCGCGCATCCCGCCGTCCGCTACGTCGCAACCGTTCCGGGAGCGGCAGGACCGCTCGTTGCGCTGGTCGCCGAGGGCGCGATCTCGGCGCTGCTCATGGCGGTGGTCCTTGCGGCATCCGACACCGCGCGCGTGGCGCCATACACGGGCCTGCTGTGCGGCGGCTTGGTGGCGTCCTACATCACGCTGGAGGCGCCGCTGTCGGGCATGAGCATGAACCCGGCGCGCACGCTCGCCTCGGCCGTGTTCGCCGGCGACTACACGGCGCTGTGGATCTATGTCTCGGCGCCGCCGGCGGCGATGATCTTGGCCGCGGATCTCTACGCTCGCATCGCCGGCCCCGTCGCTTGCGCCAAGCTGTGTCACGACCGGCGCGTGCGCTGCATCTTCTGCGAGCATCGACATCCCGAGCCGCGCGTGACGCCGCTCGCGTGGGTGGAGTGAGGCGAATGTCTGCAAGCAATCACTACGACGTCATCATCATCGGCAGCGGCGCCGGCGGCGGCACGCTGGCTCATCGCCTGGCGCCTTCCGGCAAGCGCATCCTGCTGCTGGAGCGCGGCGACTACGTTGCGCGCGAGAAGGAGAACTGGGACTCGGCAGCCGTGGTCGGCCAGGGACGGTATCACACGACCGAAAGCTGGCTCGATGCCGACGGCGAAGAGTTCCATCCCGGCACGCACTACTTCGTCGGCGGCAACACCAAGTTCTACGGGGCGGCGCTGGTGCGGCTGCGCGAGCGCGACTTCGGGGAGCTCCGTCACTTCGGCGGCATCTCCCCCGCGTGGCCGATCTCCTATGCCGAGCTCGAGCCGTACTACACCGAGGCCGAGCATCTCTATCAGGTGCACGGCGAGCGCGGCGTCGATCCGACCGAGCCGCCTGCCAGCGCGCCGTACAGATTTCGCGCTGTCAGCCACGAGCCGCGCATCCAGGAGCTGTCGGACGACCTCCAGCGGCTCGGATGCAGACCCTTCCACCTGCCGGTCGGCGTGATGATGGATGAACGGAACCCGCGGACGAGCGCCTGCATCCGATGCTCGACCTGCGACGGCTACCCGTGCCTGATCAATGCCAAGGCCGACGCGCAGGTGATCTGCGTCGATCCGGCGCTGCGCCATCCCAACGTCACGCTGATGACCGGCGCCTACGTGCCACGCCTGGAGACGGACGCATCGGGACGGCGCGTCCGGACCGTGCACGTCGAGCGCGGCGGCGAGGAGGAGACGTACACGGGAAGCATCGTGGTCGTCTCGTGCGGCGCGATAAACTCGGCGGCCCTGCTGCTGCGCTCGGCCAGCGACAGGCACCCGCGCGGCCTTGCCAACAGCTCCGACCAGGTCGGCCGCAACTACATGTCGCACCTGAACTCGATGATGCTGGCCATCTCGCGCCACCCCAACCCGACGCGCTTCCAGAAGACGCTCGCCGTCAACGACTTCTACTTCGGCGCGCCCGACTGGGATTTCCCGATGGGCCACATCTCGTTCGTCGGCAAGTCGGACGCCAACGTGCTGGCGGCTGGTGCGCCGCGCATCGTGCCGGGGATGACGCTGGATCTGATGGCGCGGCACTCGCTCGATTTCTGGATGACGTCGGAGGACCTTCCCGATCCGAACAACCGCGTCACCGTCGACGCCCGCGGTCGCATCCGGCTCAGCTACCAGGCCAACAACGTCGAGGGGCACGATCGCCTGCAGCGCAAGCTGAGGAGCATGCTCAGCGCCATCGGCTGCGAGGACCATCTGCTTCCGATGAACGTCTACATCGGCAAGCGCATCCCGCTGGCCGGCGTCGGCCACCAGAACGGCACGATCCGCTTCGGACGCGACCGCCGCACCTCGGTGCTCGACGAGAGCTGCAAGGCGCACGATCTCGACAACCTGTACGTCGTCGATGCCAGCTTCTTTCCGTCCTCGGGCGCGGTGAACCCGGCATTGACGATCATGGCCAACGCGTTGCGCGTCGGCGACCGCATTCTGGAGCGGCTCAGGTGAAACGGGGTCCGATCCGCGAGTCGCGGCCGGCGTCGTTGTTGCGCGCAGACGTCTCCGACGGCCGCCCCTGCGCCGTCATCCCGGACGCAGGCCGGCCGGATTTCGCATCCGATCAGACCTTGCGACGGTCTTTGGCCCGTTCCCGCGGCTTCACCGCCGTCAGCTCCTCGGCAAGGCGTGCGCCGCGCGCGCGCACGCGCTCGAGAAACGCAGCCAGCGGAAGGCTCAGCGGGTAGCTCGGGCGCAGCGCCAGCCGCACGGCGATGGGCGGAACGTCGGCGCGCTCGACGATGACACTTTCGGAGGCCGCGTCGTGCAGCGGCAACGCCGGCGCAAGGCCGATGCCTACGCCGGTAGCGGCGTAGGAGACCAGCAGCGAGACGCTCGGCACCTCGATGGTGGAGACGGGCGCGATGTTGTGTCGCTCCAGGTACGCGTCGAGCAGCGCACGGCCGAGGCTGCCCGCCGACAGACGCAGCACGGGCTCGCTGCCGAGCCGCTCGTGCACCGGCTTGTGCTCGGGAAGGCGCGACGCCACCCACAACATCGGCTGCTCGAACAGCAGATGCTCATCGAGCGCAGGATGCGGCGCAGCGGTGCTCACGATGGCGGCGTCCACTTCGCCGCGCTCGAGAAGCCGCACCGAATCCGCCGAATGCGAAGTGACGATCGCGAACCGCAGCGGCGCGCCGCTCTCGTGCATCTCGCGCAGCACCGGCGCGAGCAGCTCCTTTCCCAGATAGTCGCTGACTGCCAGCCGCACCGTCGTCACCGGCGAGCCGCCCATGGAGCCGAGCAGCGCGTAGACGGACTCGGCCTCGTCGAACAGACGCGTGGCCGGACCGAGGAACGCCTCGCCCGCCGCCGTCAGCCCGATGCCGCGACCGGCGCGGGCGAAGAGGGCAACGCCGAAGTGCTCCTCGATGCGGCGTAGTTGCTGACTGACGGCGGACGGAGTCTTGTGGAGGGTGTCGGCGGCGCGGGCGACCGAGCCGTGACGCGCCACGGTGAGGGCGTCGTAGAGGGCGGGAAGAAGGCTGGCGTCGAGCATGTAGCAGTGCTTAGCATACGGCTCAATAAGTTTCATTCGACTACATAGTCGACCTTTGCGATAAACGATCCATGGGAAAGAGCCTGTTTCAGAAGGTATGGGAGCGGCACACGGTCCGGGAGCTGCCCGGCGGACAGGTGCAGCTGTTCATTGGCGCCCACCTCATCCACGAGGTGACCAGCCCGCAAGCCTTCGGAATGCTTCGCGATCTCGGCCTGGGGGTGGCGCACCCCGAGCGCACCTTCGCCACCGTCGACCACATCGTTCCGACCGATACTCGCGCGCGTCCGTACCAGGACGCGCTGGCCGAAGGGATGATCGTGGCGCTGGAGGAGGCCTGCCGCGAGTTCGGCATCCGCTTCTTCGGCCCCGAGACCGGCCACCAGGGCATCGTGCACGTGATCGGCCCCGAGCTCGGCATCACGCAGCCTGGCATGACGATCGCGTGCGGCGACTCGCACACCTCCACGCACGGCGCGTTCGGTGCGATCGCCTTCGGCATCGGCACCACGCAGGTGCGCGACGTGCTGGCCACGCAGACGCTGGCGCTGGCGCCGCTGAAGGTCCGCCGCATCTACGTGCACGGCAAGCTCGGCCCCGGCGTCTACGCCAAGGACATCATCCTGCACGTCATCCGCACGCTCGGAGTCAACGGCGGCACCGGCTTCGCCTACGAGTACGCCGGCCCCACCATCGAAGCGCTGTCGATGGAAGAGCGGATGACCATCTGCAACATGTCGATCGAGGGCGGCGCGCGCGTCGGCTACGTCAATCCCGACGAGAAGACGTTCGAGTTCCTGAAGGGTCGCGAGTACGCGCCCAAGGGCGAGGCCTGGGACCGTGCGCTCGAGTACTGGAAGGAGATCGCCTCCGACGCCGACGCGTATTTCGACGACGTCGTCGAGATCGACGCCGCCGACATCGCGCCGACCGTGACGTGGGGCATCAACCCCGGTCAGGCGATCGCGGTCGACGAGCGTGTGCCGGCGGAGAGCGAGGCGAGCGACGACACCGAACGCGCCAGCATCCAGGAGGCGCTCGAGTACATGAAGCTGCAGGGCGGGGCGCCGATCAAGGGCACCAAGGTCGATGTGTGCTTCATCGGAAGCTGCACCAATGGACGCCTCAGCGATTTCCGCGAAGTCGCCAGCTACCTCAAGGGCAGGAAGGTGGCGCCCGGAGTGCGTGCGCTGGCCGTGCCGGGCTCGCAGGAAGTGGCGCGCGCGGCGATCGCCGAAGGCCTGGACAAGGTCTTCACGGAGGCGGGCTTCGAGTGGCGCGAGGCGGGCTGCTCGATGTGCCTGGCGATGAACCCCGACAAGCTGATCGGCGGCCAGCTCTGTGCGTCTTCGTCGAACCGCAACTTCAAGGGACGCCAGGGCAGCCCTACGGGCCGCACGATCCTGATGAGCCCGGTCATGGTCGCGGCCGCCGCAGTCGAAGGCGCAGTAGCGGATGCCCGCGAAACCTTCCGCATCTGAACGGGGTCAGGCCTTGCATTGAGCATTTCGCGGCAGGCACGGCGTCTGCTCGTCGAGCGATAGAAGACGACGCAGGCGTCGTTTCGTCCGAGCATGGCAACGGCTGCTGCCGCTGCGTGGAGAAGAGTCAATGGCTTTGGAAAACATCACGAAGGTCAGCGGGCGCGCCGTGCACGTCCCCGGCGACGACATCGACACCGACCGCATCATTCCCGCGCGCTTCATGAAGTGCGTGACCTTCGACGGGCTCGGCCGCTACTTCTTCTACGACGTGCGCTTCGACGAGAACGAGCAGCCGCGCCCGCACAACCTCAACGATCCGCGCTTTGCCGGCGCGAGCATTCTCGTCTCCGGCCGCAACTTCGGCTGCGGCTCCTCGCGCGAGCACGCGCCGCAGGCGATCGCCAAGGCGGGATTCCGCGCGGTGATTGCCGAGGGCTTTGCCGAGATCTTCTTCGGCAACTCGACCACTCTCGGCCTGCCGTGCGTGACGCTGTCGTCGCAGGACATCCGCAAGCTGAGCGACCTGATCGAGCGCGAGCCGCAGATGCAGGTGACGATCGACCTGGAGACGCAGGCGGTCACGGCCGGCGACCTGGTGCTCCCGCTGTCGATCAAGCCCGCCGCGCGCGAGGCGCTGATGACGGGGCAGTGGGACCCCATCGGCAGGCTGCTCGAAGGGAAGCAGGACGTCGAGCGCACGGCAGCGTCGCTGCCGTACCTGCAGTTCTAGGCCGGCAGCTCGTCGCCGCCGGCGCCGTCAGCGGCGTTTGTGCGTACGCGCCGTGGCGCCACCTCCACCTTCGCCGGCGGCCGCGTACGCGGCGGCCATGCTCGCCGCCAGCGTGCGCATCTCCTCGCCGCGCGACGATCCCGCTCGCCATACCAGGCCGATGCGTCTGCTCGGCGGCGGCGCCCGAAACTGACGCACGATCACGCCCGAGCTCTCGGCCACCGGCACCGCAATCGACGGCAGCAGCGTGACGCCGTCGCCGCCGGCGACCATCTGGACGAGCGTGGCCAGGCTGGTGGCGCGGAAGTCCGCGTCTTCGTCGGCGCCGGCGCGCGCGCACACGGCCAGCGCCTGATCGCGCAGGCAGTGGCCGTCCTCGAGCAGCAGCACCCGCTCGCCGTCGAGGTCGCTCTCCTCCACCTGCTTCTTCCTTGCCAGAGCATGCCCCTTCGGAACCGCCAGCAGGAAGGCATCGTCGAACATGGGCGCCGACTCGATGCCGGCCATCGGCACGTCCAGCGCGATCAGCGCGCAGTCGATGCGACCCTTGCCGATGAGGCCGAGCAGCACCTCGGTCTTCTCTTCGCGCAGCATGAGCCTGAGCTCGGGAAACTCCGCGCGCACGTGCGGCAGCACCGCCGGCAGCAGGTACGGCGCGATGGTCGGAATGACGCCGAGGCGCAGCGGGCCGCACAGCGGCCGCGCGCGGCGTCGCGCCAGCTCCACCATCTCCCGCGCGGTCGCGACCAGCGCACGTGCGCGCTCGACGATCTCGACGCCGGCGGGGGTGACGATCACGCCGCGGCGGTCGCGCTCGAAGATGCGCACGCCGAGGAGCCGCTCCACCTCGCGGACCTGCGCGCTCAGGCCCGGTTGCGAGACGTGACAGTGCGCGGCCGCCGCGCCGAACGAAGCCTCGTCGGCAATGGCCACGACGTACTCGAGCTGGCGCAAGGTGGGCAGCGGCACGGGCGTGGGCTTTCTGGCGGCCATAACGGCAGGTTATCGTCGTGAGAGAAAAGTTCAATTTGAGCTATGGCACCTCAGGCCTCAAATTGGGTCGCAAGGAGAAACACTCATGACCCAAGCAACCAAGGAAGGAACCCGCATCCCCGAAGTCACGTTCCGGACCCGCGACGGCGGCTCCTGGAAGGACGTCAGCACCCGCGAGCTCTTCGCCGGCAAGAACGTCGTCGTCTTCGCCCTGCCCGGCGCATTCACGCCGACCTGCTCGGCCACGCACCTGCCGCGCTACGAAGAGCTGGCGCCGGCGCTGCGATCGGCGGGCATCGACGAGATCGTCTGCCTCTCCGTCAACGACGGCTTCGTCATGGAGGCGTGGGGCCGCGACCAGAACGTGCGGAACGTGCGCCTGATTCCCGACGGCAACGGCGAGTTCACGCGCGCGATGGGCATGCTCGTCGACAAGGCCGATCTCGGCTTCGGCCCGCGCTCGTGGCGCTACTCCATGCTGGTCGAGGACGGCGTGATCCGGAAGATGTTCGTCGAGCCGCACAAGGACGGCGATCCCTTCGAAGTGTCGGACGCCGACACGATGCTCGCGTACGTTTCCCCGCAGACCGCCGACAGGGCCAACGTCGTGGTATTCACGAAGAGCGGCTGCCCGCACTGCACACGCGCCAAGAACGCGCTGGCGGCGGCGGGAATGCCCTACCGCGAGATCGAGATCAGCGGCGTCGGCGGCATCGAGGCGCTGCGCGCGGTGAGCGGAGCCTCGACGGTTCCGCAGGTATTCATCGACGGCGTGCGCATCGGCGGCGCCGACGATCTGGAACGGCACCTGGCGGCGGCGTGCGCGACCACGGCAGCCGCCTGAGGAGAGAAGACATGAGCGAGAGAAACACCGAAGTGGCCGAAGCCGCCGCAAGGCTGCTGGCGGACACCTACACGCTGTATCTGAAGACGCACAACTTCCACTGGAACGTGACGGGGCCGATGTTCACGACCCTGCACACGCTCTTCGAGACGCAGTACACGGAGCTGGCGTTGGCGGTGGACGAGATCGCCGAGCGGATTCGCGCTCTCGGTCACGTGGCACCGGGCTCGTACACGCAGTTCGCCCGCCTGGCCGCGGTCGAGGAGGCGGTGGAGGTGCCGAAGGCGGAGGAGATGATCCGCACGCTGGTCGCGGACCACGCAACCGTTGCCGCAACGGCTCGCGCGCTGGTGGCGGCGGCTGAAAAGGCCGGCGACGACGCCAGCGCCGATCTTGGCGTGCGTCGCATCGACGTTGCGGAGAAGTCGGCATGGATGCTGCGAAGTCACCTGGAATGACTTCGCGGCACCGCCGCGCAGCGGCCTCGTCACCCCGCGACGATGGCTGCTGCGCGGGCCCGTGCAGCAGGCGGACAAGGGTTTCAAAGGGGGAACCGGCTACATCGCGCGTCCGATAATGGGCCAATCCGACGACTTCGTCCCGAGCATCCGGTCTTTCGTGCGCTCGACGAGCTGGCGCTGTGCATGCTGCTGATCCGCTGAACCGCGCCCTCTTCCCATTGTCGCTTGCGGGCGCGGCTGCTATCCCCGTGGCATGAAAGTCCCACGCGCAGCTCTCCTTGCCCTGTCGCTCCTCACGATCGCAACGGCGGCATCTGCCGCCGACACCTGCGGCCAGCCGGTCACGAGCGGGCCGGCGCCTGCCGCATCCGATGCGCTGGCGGTGCTTCGAAGCGCGGTCGGCTCCTTTGAATGCCAGGTCTGCGTCTGCGACGTGGACGAAAGCGGCGCGGTGACGGCCTCCGACGCGCTGCGCGTCCTGCGAGTGGCGGTTGGGCAGAATTTCGTGCTCGACTGCACGGGCTGCTTCGTCGAACAGGTCATCGGCGCTGCCGGCGGCTCCATCACCTCGCTCGACAACGTGATGACGCTGGTGGTGCCGCCCGGCGCCCTCGGCGAGGACACGGCCATTCGCATTCAGGACATGGACATCGAGGATCTGCCCGAGCCGCTTGCCTCCTCCGATGAAGATGCCCGCGTCTATCTGCTGGGACCGGAGGGCCTGGAGCTGGACGAGGACGTCCAGATTCGCGTGCGCCAGACCGAGGATCCCACGGCCACGCCGGGCATGCTGGTGGGTGACGTCGGCATCGTCTTTACCGGCGACGGAGAGGACGGCATCGCCATGGCCGGCAACCAGGGACTCGAGGTGGATCGCGTCCTCGACACGGTGACCACCACGGCAACGATATCGCGTCTGGCGTTCGTGGCCGCGCTGGTTCTTGATGTGCGCATGAGCATCGCCGACCTGCCGACGGCGGCGCCGCTGAACGTGCCGCTGCAGATCGGCATCGAGATCGAGAACGACGACGAGGCCGTCACCTTCGACACCGCCACCTATACCGACGACGACTTCGGCGCGTGGGGACCAAGCAGCGGCGTGGCCATCGAGCAGGATCCGATCACGCCCGTGGGCGACTCGTTCTCCGAGTCCTACGGCTACCAGTGCAGCGGCAGTGCCCTTGTCAGCTATTCGCCGCGAATCGACATGCAGTACGACCTGGACGTGGAAGCCGAGACGCCGCTGGCATTCGAGAACATCACGCACCGCACCGACGTGCTGGCCAACGTGAACTGCCAACCGTAAACGACACGGTCCTCGCTGCCGAGGCTTCTCGTTTCGTCACGCTCGAGAACGTCTCATCCGGCTGTACGCGAAAAGAATCAGGATCGCTCCCACGATCGAAGCGATGAATCCCGCCGCTTCGTCGGCGTGATAGAGGCCGAGCGCCCGGCCGAGCAGCGTAGCAACGGCGGCTCCGGCGATTCCGATCAGAGCCGTGACGAAGAAGCCTCCTGGATCGTCGCCCGGCATGAGCATCTTCGCCAAAGCGCCCACGACTGCGCCGATGATGACGATCCAGATGAGTTCGAGCATTTCGTCCTCCGTTTGCGCCCCGCGCTGGCGGGCTACCGTCGTTGCGCGAGCTCGCTGTACCCTCAATCCCTAGCACGCCGCCGCAGGCAGTCGAGACGAAATACGACTCGGACGCTGCATTGGCGCAGTTGCCGACCTCGAGCGGAACAGGCGCAGGATGATCGGGCGCAAGAGGATGGGAAGGATTCGACAAGCCGGTACGCTGATCGCCAAGTAGGGCGGCTGCGTCACGCCGAACGACAGCGCCCTCCGTCGAGCCCGCACGATCCGCGACGGCAAGCAGCCCCGCCGTAGAGACGAACTCAACGTTCGTCCCGACGGGCCCGTGACGACCAACTCGAACGAAGCGGCGGCCGGGTTGTGCAACGGCCTGGACGACAACTGCAATGGTGTGGTGGACGAGGGCTGTTGACGCTCGAGCGTGGAACGCTACCGAGCGACGGTTTCATGACGCCTGCCTGAGGTTAGCGGCACGTCACCAGCGTCTGGTAGGTGCAGATGTCGTCGCCTACGTGATCGCCGCCTTCGAGTGCCGCGTCCTGTCCGGCATCGCACGACCCGACGGTGAACGGGCGTTCGAAGCGCGCTACGTCACCGCCGCCGAGCTGGGCGAGCTCGAGCTCGCCGACTGGGCCAATTTCGTGCTGCCGCGCCTGATGCAGGAGCGCGGCGAGGCGTGAATCCTGCCCGCGAGTTGGAAGCCGTAGCCGCTCGCGCTGCGCCCGGTTTCTCTGTAGCGTGCGCTGGTGGCCGTGCACGACACCGACAGCGCCAGGGACCTGACCAACCAGCTCAACCGCAGCTGTCATTGCATCGCCGTCGATACGCACGCGCTGCAGCGGTCGCTCGAAAGCGGCGCCGGCGAGGTCGGCATCTATGCCACGATCCTGCGCGACCAGCCGCATCTCTTCTCGGGGACGCCGGTGTTCCTCTCGCGCGATCACCTGGCGCGCATGCAGCGCGTGGTGTCCGCCATCGAGTCGGTCGTCCGCACGCCGGCGTACGCGTCGCGGGCGCTGGAAACCGCGCCGGACGTCGCCCGATTCGACCCCGGCACCCGCGGCGTCTTCCTCGGCTACGACTTCCATCTTGCCGACACCGGCCCGCAGCTGATCGAGATCAACACCAACGCCGGAGGCGCGCTTCTCAACACCGCGCTGGCGCGTGCCCAGCGGGCTTGCTGCGAGGAGGTCGAAGCGGTGGTGGCGGCGCCTGGCGCCGGCGAAGCGGTGGATGCCGAGTTCCTGGCGATGTTCCGCAACGAGTGGCGCCTCCAGCGCGGCGAGCGGCCGTGGAACAGCGTCGCCATCGTCGACGAGAACCCCGAAGCGCAATACCTGTATCCGGAGTTCCGGATGTTCCGCGAGCTGTTCGAGCGCTCCGGTCTTCGCGCGAGCATTCTCGACCCCGTCCAGCTCGAGTACCGTGACGGCAGCCTCCACGCGCCCGACGGCCACGTCGTCGATCTGGTCTACAATCGCCTGACCGATTTCTACCTGGAGACGCGCGCGTCGGCCTCGCTGCGGGCGGCGTACCTCTCCGGCCACGTCGTGGTCACGCCGGGGCCGCGCGACCACGCGCTCTACGCGGACAAGCGCCATCTGATCGCGCTGTCGGACGCTGCGCTGCTGCAGTCGTGGAACGTGCCTCCGGCGACCATTGCGCTCCTGGAGGCGAGTGTGCCGCGGACGATCCTTCTGGACGACGGCAACCGCGACCGGCTCTGGAGCGAGCGCAAGCGATACTTCTTCAAGCCGGCGTGCGGCTACGGCAGCAAGGCTGCCTATCGCGGCGACAAGCTCACGCGGGGTGTGTGGGAAGCCATCGCCGCCTCCGACACGCCGTACGTCGCGCAGCGCCTGGTGCCGCCGAGCGAGCGGACGATCAAGCAGGACGGCAACGATGTGCCGCTCAAGCTCGACGTCCGCTGCTACGTCTACGATGCTCGGGTCCAGCTCGTGGCTGCGCGGCTCTATCAGGGACAGACGACGAACTTCCGCACGGCCGGCGGCGGTTTCGCGCCCGTTTTCACCGAAGCCGAGTTCGCGGCCTGAGCCTCCTGCCGCGTTCGCGAAGGTCCCGCGAGCTTCAGCCGGCTTGCGACAACGTCGGTGCCTTGCGAGGCAGCGTCAGCTGCCGCGACGGTGGCTCACCAAGACATTGGCGGTACGGCCGCGGCCATGCACCCGCCTGCTCGATTAGCCCGATCAGCCAATCGTATTAGCGTCGCGTATCTTCAAGCCGCAGCATAACTTCTGGACATTTCTCCGCGATGTCCTAGAACGACGGCCGGAGCCCGCCGCATGAAGCGAATCCTGACGCTGCTCGGTTCGACGATCGGTCAGAAGGTGCTGATGGGAGCAACCGGTCTGCTGATGATCGCGTTCCTGATCGCGCACATGGCCGCCAACCTCCTGGTCCTGTTCGATGCGCAGGGCTACAACGAATACAGCCACAAGCTCATCACCAACCCTCTCATCTATCTCGCCGAGTTCGGCCTCGTCGTCCTGTTCGTCGCGCATTTCGTCACCGGCTTTCGTCTGACCAAGGAGAACCGCGACGCGCGGCCGGATGGTTATCACCTCAAGCAGCCGGTGGGGCCGCCGAGCCGCAAGAGCCTGGCTTCCTCCACGATGATCCTGACGGGCGTGGTGCTGCTGGTGTTCGTTCCGCTTCATCTGAAGACGTTCAAGTTCGGCCACTGGTACGAGACGGCCGACGGCGCCATGCGCGATCTCCACAAGCTCGTCATCGAGGTCTTCCAGAGCCCCGGCTACACCGCCTGGTACTTGATCGCGCTTCCGCTGCTCGGCTTTCACGCCTGGCACGGCTTCGGCAGCGCTTTCGAGTCCATGGGCGTCTCCTACAAGCGCCAGCTTCGCATGGCGGGACAGGCGCTTGCGGTGATTCTGACGGCCGGCTTCATGGCAGTGCCGGTGTGGGTGTTCTTCTACGGAGGTGGGCAGTGAGCCAGGGCACCATCCTCGACGGCAAGGTCCCTGGCGGTCCGATCGAGACCATGTGGGAGACGCACAAGGCCCACATGAACCTGGTCAACCCGGCCAATCGCCGCAAGTACAACATCATCGTCGTCGGGACGGGGCTGGCGGGCGCGTCGGCGGCGGCCAGCCTGGGCGAGCTCGGCTACAACGTCCTGGCTTTCACGATCCTGGACAGCCCGCGCCGCAGCCACAGCATCGCGGCACAAGGCGGCATCAACGCCGCCAAGAACTACAAGAACGACGGCGACTCCATCTACCGCCTCTTCTACGACACGGTGAAGGGCGGCGACTATCGCGCCCGCGAGGGCAACGTCTACCGGCTCGCCGAGAGCAGCGTGCGCATCATCGACCAGTGCGTGGCGCAGGGCGTGCCGTTCGCGCGCGAATACGGCGGCCTTCTCGACAACCGCTCCTTCGGCGGCGCGCAGGTCTCGCGCACGTTCTACGCCCGCGGTCAGACTGGACAGCAGCTCCTCCTGGGCGCCTACCAGGCCCTGCTGCGTCAGGTCGATGCCGGCACCGTCACCGTTCTGCCGCGCCGCGAGATGCTCGATCTCGTCATCGTCGGCGGCCGCGCCCGAGGCATCGTCTGCCGCAACCTCGTCAACGGGACGTACGAGCGGTATGTCGGGCATGCGGTTCTGCTGGCCACCGGCGGCTACGGCAACGCCTACTACCTGTCCACCAACGCCGGCAACAGCAACGTGACCGCCGCCTGGCGTTGCGCGCGGCGCGGCGCGCTGTTCGCCAATCCGAGCTTCGCGCAGATCCACCCGACCTGCATTCCGGAGACCGGGACGCATCAGAGCAAGCTGACCCTCATGTCGGAGAGCCTGCGCAACGACGGCCGCGTGTGGGTGCCCGTGGAAGCGGGCGACAAGCGCAGCCCCAAGCAGATTCCCGAGCACGAGCGCGACTACTATCTGGAGCGCCGCTACCCGGCATTCGGCAACCTGGTGCCGCGTGATGTCGCCTCGCGCGCCGCCAAGGCCGTCTGCGACGAAGGTCGCGGCGTGGGTCCCACCGGCCGCGCCGTCTATCTCGACTTCACCGACGCCATCCAGCGCCTGGGCGCCGACGTCATCCGCGACCGTTACGGCAACCTGTTCGACATGTACGAGCACATCGCCGGCGAGAATCCGTACGAAGTGCCGATGAAGATCTACCCGGCCATCCACTACACGATGGGCGGCCTGTGGGTCGACTATCATCTGATGAGCAACATCGAGGGATTGTTCGTGCTCGGCGAGGCCAACTTCTCCGACCATGGCGCCAACCGCCTCGGCGCCAGTGCGCTGATGCAGGGGCTGGGCGACGGCTATTTCGTCGTCCCGTACACGCTGGCGAACTACCTCGGCGGCACCAGGCTCGAGCCGGTCGGCAAGGACCACGATGCTTTCGCCGAAGCCGAAGCCGCGGTGGAGGCGCGCATCCAGAAGCTGCTGCAGGCCAAGGGCGACGTCTCGGTGAAGGAGTACCACCGCCGCCTAGGCCGCGTGCTGTGGGACAAGGTCGGCATGGCGCGCAACCGCAAGGGGCTGCAGGAGGCGCTGGCGGAGGTGCATGCGCTGCGCGACGAATACCAGCACAAGGTCGCCGTCACCGGCACCAGCGAGGACTTCAACAAGCAGCTCGAGTACGCGCTGCGCGTCGACGACTACATGGAGTTCGCCGACATGATGGTGCGCGATGCGCTCGACCGCGAGGAGTCATGCGGCTGCCACTTCCGCGAGGAGTATCAGACCGAAGACGGCGAGTGCATGCGAAACGACGCGCAATACGCGTACGTGGCGGCGTGGGAGTTCACGGGCCGCGGCAAGACGCCGGTGCTGCACAAGGAGCCGCTCGAGTTCAAGCACGTCGAGCTCAAGCAGCGCAGCTACAAGTGACGGGAAGACGCCGCGAGCAGGGAACGCCATGGAGACGACGAACAGCAGACAGGCCACGATGACCGTCAAGGTCCGCGTCTGGCGACAGGCCAACGCCGAGGCCGCGGGTCGCTTCGTCGAATACGTGGTCAGGAACGTCGTGCCCGACATGTCGTTCCTCGAGATGCTCGACGTGCTCAACGAGCAGCTCGTGTCCGAAGGTCAGGACGTCATCGCGTTCGACTCCGACTGCCGTGAAGGAATCTGCGGCTCGTGCGGCTGCATGGTCAACGGCATCGCGCACGGCCCGGGCACCGGCAAGACCGTCTGCCAGCTGTTCATGCGGGTGTTCAGGGACGGCGAGCAGATCACGGTGGAGCCGTTTCGCGCGAAGGCGTTTCCGGTCGTCAAGGATCTCGTCGTCAACCGCAGTGCGCTCGACCGCATCGTTTCGGCCGGCGGCTACGTCTCCGTCAACACCGGCGCGCCGCGCGACGCCAACGAGATCCTCATTGGCAAGGAGACCGCCGACAAGGCCTTCGATGCCGCAGCCTGCATCGGCTGCGGCGCCTGCGTGGCCGCGTGCAAGAACGCCTCTGCCGTTCTCTTCACCGGCGCCAAGGTCGCGCACCTCGCGTATCTGCCGCAGGGGCATCCCGAGCGTTACCGCCGTGCGGTGCGCATGGTCGAGCAGATGGAGAGCGAGGGCTTCGGCGCCTGCTCCAACGAAGGGGAATGCGAGGCCGTCTGCCCCAAGCGCATCTCCACCCGGCACATCCAGATTCTGCAGCGCGAGTACCTGAAGGGAATGCTGCGCGGCGCGTAGGCGTGCAGCCTCGAGCGCATGCTCGCCCCGATCGCAACGCCTTTCCTCACGCCGGATTGCGCAGAACCGTGTCCATCCGGCCGAGGATCTCGCGCAGGATCGGGCGGGAGGTCGCGAAGTTCAGCCGCACGCACCCGCGGCCGCCCTCGCCGAAGGCTTCGCCGTCGGCGAGCATGACGCGGCATTTCTCGAGCAGCAGGTCGCGCGGCGACCCTTCGAGCTGCAGGGCGCCGAGGTCCAGCCACGAAAGGTACGTCGCCTGCGGCGCCACGTGCGCGACGGCCGGCCAGCTGCGCGCGACGTGGTCGGCGACGAGATCGCGGTTGCCCTGCAGATAGCGCATCACCTCGTCCTGCCAGTCCTGGCACTGCGTCCACGCGGCCACCGTCGCGGCCATGCCGAGCGATCCGATGCCGCCTCGTGCGTGATGATGGTGCAGGCGGCGAAACTGCCGGTGCGGCTCCTCGCTGCCGAAGGCGGCGAACGAGCAGCGCAGCCCCGCCATGTTGAACGCCTTGGTCGCCGACGTCAGCGTGATCGTGCGGGCGGCGATCTCCGGTCCCAGCATCGCCAGCGGGATGTGCTGGTGGCCGGTGTAGGTCAGCTCGGCGTGGATCTCGTCGGACAGGACCAGGAGGTCGCGCTCCACCGCCAGCTCGGCCAGCTTCATCAGCTCGTCGCGCGTCAGCACGCGGCCGGTGGGATTGTGCGGGTTGCACAGCAGAAGCAGGCGCGTCTCGGGCACCATCTCGGCTCGCAGGCGCTCGAAATCGATCTCGTAACCGCTGCCGCCGCGGACGTAGCGCTTCCACACCGGCCGGCGACCGGTGACGTGCACGGCCTCGAGGAACGGTGGATAGATCGGAACCGGAGTGACGATCGCATCGGTAGCCGCAGTGAACGCCTGGATCGCCAGGTGCATGCCCTGCACCACGTCGGTCAGCACCTCGACGCGCGCCGGGTCGACGTGCCAGCCGAAGCGCTCGTGCATCCGTCGCGCGAACGCCGTCTGCACGCCGTCGACGTCGGGCCCGGTCGCATAGCCCAGGTCGGAATCGGCGATCATCGTCTGGAGGACGCGGCGGATCGGCTCGGCCACCGGGTAGTCCATGTCAGCGACCCACGCCGGCAGAACGTCATCCTCGCAGCGCGCCCACTTGGCGCCGGTACGACGGCGCAGCGCCTGGATGTCGAGGTCGTCGAAGCTCACGCCGCCGCCCGAGGGCTCACGCGACCTCGATGCCCGCCAGCTTTCCGTCGGCGCGCCACTGCTCGAGCAGCGCGATGAACTCGGGCGAGCCGGTGCCGCCGCCATAGAAGCCGTTCTGCACGCTGCGCTCGGACAGCTTGCCCTCGTTGTTGTAGTAGCCGGGCGTGCAGTTCTCGAGGAACATCATCCCCGCGCCCGCCTTCTCGATGCAGCGGTCGATCCACTGGCGCACGGCCTCGTTGCTCGCTTCGACGCGCCGCAGCCCCTCGCGGCGGGCCTTGTCGATGATGTAGGTCAGGTGCTTGGCCTGCTCGTTCAGCATGTGCGGGTAGTTGGCGGTGAAGCCGGCCTGCGAGTTGCTCATCAGGAAGCAGTTGGGGAAGCCGTGCACGTGCATGCCGTGCAGCGTGCGGACGCCCTCGGACCACCACTCGGTCAGGCTCATGCCGTCGCGGCCGTAGATCTGCATTCCGGCGCGGCGGCAGTAGTCGGTGCCGACCTCGAAGCCGGTGGCGAAGATCAGGCAGTCCAGTTCGTACTCGCGCGGGCCCACGACCACGCCGCGCTCGGTGATGCGATCCACGCCGCGCCCTTCGGTGTCGACGAGGGTGACGTTGTCGCGGTTGAACGTCTCCAGATACTCGTTGTGGAAGCAGGGACGCTTGCAGAACTGGCGGTACCAGGGCTTGAGCGCCGCGGCCGTCGCCGGATCCTTGACCGTCGCGTCGATGCGCGCGCGGATCGACTCCATCTTCTCGAAATCGGCCATCTCCACGGCTCGCGCGATGCCTTCGGGCGTGAAGTCGATCGTCTGGCCCGCCTGAATCCCGAGCAGCAGCCTGGTGATGATGTCGGTCCAGCCGTCATGGACGAGGTCCTCTCCCTGCGGCACGCCCGAGACCAGGTTGTTGAAGTTGTCCATCCGATGCTGATGCCAGCCCGCCTGCAGGGAGGCCGCCCACTGCGGATCGGTGGGCGGATTGATCTTGACGTCGACCGAGGAGGGCGTGCGCTGGAAGACGTACAGGTGCTGCGCCCACTCGCCGAGATGCGGCACGATCTGCACCGCCGTCGCGCCGGTGCCGATGACGCCCACGCGCTTGCCGGTCAGACCTGTCAGGCCGCCCTCGGAACTGCCGCCCGTGTAGCGGTAGTCCCAGCGGCTGGCGTGAAAGGAGTGGCCGCGGAAGCTGTCGATGCCGCCAATGCCCGGCAGCTTCGGACGATTGAGCGGCCCGGTCGCGAGCACGACGAAGCGCGCGCGCATGCGGTCGCCGTGATTCGTCGAGACGATCCAGCGCGAGGCTGCCTCGTCCCAGCGCAGCTCCTCGACGCGCGTCTGGAAGCAGGCATCGCGGTAGAGATCGAACCTGCGGCCGATCGCCTGCGCGTGCGCGAGAATCTCGGCGCCGCCCGCGTACTTCTCCCTGGGCACGTAGCCCACTTCCTCGAGCAGCGGCAGATACGTGTACGACTCGATGTCGCAGGCTATTCCCGGATAGCGGTTCCAGTACCAGGTGCCGCCGAAATCGCCGGCTGGATCGATCATGCGGATGTCTTCGACGCCCGCCTGCCGAAGCCTCGCCCCCGCCAGCAATCCGCCGAAGCCGCCGCCGATCACCACCACCTCGACCTCGTCCGTCCGAGGCTCGCGCCGGAAACCGGGCTCGACGTACGGATCGTCGAGGTAGTGGGCGAAGCGGCCGGCCACTTCGACGTACTGCTCGTTGCCGTCGGCGCGAACACGCTTGTCGCGCTCGCGGCGGTACTTCTCGCGCAGTGCATCGAGATCGACGGGCCTGGGAGCCTCCGTGTCTGGATGATCGGTGTCGGAAAGATCACTCATGGGCGGTCCTCGTCGCCGCTGGTGCCGGCGGTGTGCACTGCGCTGCGCGAAATTCGCATTGGCCCGGGCGGGAGTCCAGCCGCGTGGCGGGCGCGCTCGGAGCCGTCCGCCGACGAGGACGGCGCGCGCGGCGGCGCTTGAGTCGGCTTCGAGCGGAATGCACAAGGCCGCATGAGCGACAGCGAGGCGATTCTCGACCCCGAGCTTCCCATCATCGATCCGCACCACCATCTGTGGGATCGTCCCACGGAGATCCTCAAGAACCTCCCGCCGCTGCAGCACCCGTTCATGGACATCATCCATGAGGTCCCCCGGTATCTGCTCGATGAATTGCTCGCGGACCTGCGCTGCGGGCACGACGTGCGCGCGACCGTCTACCTGGAGTGCGGCGCCATGTACCGCGCCGACGGGCCGCCCGAGCTGAGCTGCGTCGGCGAGACCGAATTCGTCAACGGCATCGCGGCGATGACGGCGAGCGGGCTCTACGGCAACGTGCGGGCCTGCGCCGCCATCGTCGGTCATGTGGATCTGACGATGGGTGCACGGGTCGAGGAGGTCCTGCGCGCGCACATTGCAGCGGCGCCGGCGCGTTTCCGCGGAATTCGCCAGAGCGCATCGTACGACGAGGACTTCAACGTGCTGGGGCCTCTGGCGGGCAGAGCGCCGCAGGGGCTGTATCTGGACTCCCGTTTTCGTGAAGGGTTCGCGTGCCTGGAGCGCCTCGGCCTGTCTTTCGATGCGTGGATGCTCGAGCCGCAGCTTCCCGACCTGATCGACCTGGCCCGCGCGTTCCCGCAGACGACGATCGTGCTCGACCACGTCGGCACGCCTTTGGGCATAGGCGCCTACCAGGGCCGCCGCGAGGAGCGCTTCGACGTCTGGCGCAGAAGCATCCGCGAGCTGGCGAGCTGCCCGAACGTGGTCGTCAAGCTGGGCGGGCTGGCGATGCCGTTTGCCGCGTTCCCGTGGTCGTACGCGAAGCCGGCACAATCGTCGGAGCAGCTCGCGCAGGCATGGAAGCCGTACATCGAGACCTGCATCGAAGCGTTCGGTCCGACCCGCGCCATGTTCGAGAGCAACTATCCCGTCGACAGCTACACGGGCAGCTACCGGCTGTTGTGGAATGCGTTCAAACGCATCGCCGCCGGCTGTTCCGTCGCCGAAAAGCGGGAGCTCTTCAGCGGCACCGCGTCGCGCGTGTACCGCGTGCAGATCTAGCGGCTCGCGCTGTCGCCGAGCCGTCCTTGGAGCTGCCCCGTTCGTGCTGCTGCGGCGCGAGCCTGGCGCCGCGCGCGCACGTCGCGCGATCAGTTTTCACAGAACCCGGTGCCGCAGAAGTCGGGACCGTACTCGGAGCAGACGGCGGTCTCGCCGTTGCTCGGCTGCTGCGGCTGCGAGGACTCCAGACAGTAGAACGGATTCTCGACGCCGTCCCAGAAAGCGCAGCAACAGAAGCATCCGACGCCGGAGCCCATCGTCGTCGTCGACGATGACGTCACCGTGGTCGTCGTCGGCGGCGGCGGCGGATCGGTGATGTTCGGCGCCAGTTCGTAGACCGCCATCGCCAACTCGCGGATGACGCCATCGAGATCGGGCAGCACGATGTCGTCGAGCATCGCGCGCATCGACAGGTCGACGGTGCGGATGCCCTGCTTGACCAGCTCGAGAGAGCCCTCGGCTGCCGCGCCGAGCGCGCCACCGACCGCAATCAGCCCGTTGCCGCCGACGATCGTGACGTACCCGATGGCGGCCGCCGGCAGCGACAGAGCGATGGCGGGCGCTCCCGCAGCCGCGAGCACGCCCACGCCCAGCGCCGCCGAGCCCTGGGCAACGGCAAAGCCGGTGCCGAATGCGTCGGCCGCGCACGGAGCCGAGAAATATCCCGGCCGCGATGCGGTCGTCGGCTGCCCGTTCTTCAGGTCGTTGTAATAGGTATCGGCGAAATTCTGCCCGCAGTCGCCCGCGGCGCGTGGAGTCGAAACGTGCGCACGCGATTGTGCCGCGCCTCGAGCGAGCGGAGCCCTGGCGCCGTCGCCCGCGGCGCGCGCAGCCAGCGCGGGCGACGCGTCGACGTGCTCGGCGCGCGCCTTCAGCATCGCCAGCAGCAGCGCGTCCACCTGAACGACATCGGCCTGCGTAAGCGCGAAAGGCTGACCGTCGAAGAACCCCAGCGACGGCATGCCGCCGGCTGCGGCCGATTGGACGAGGCTGTCGAGCGTCTGCAGCGCCGCCATCGAATCGGCCAGGGCGTCGGCGGCGACATCGAACTCGGCGTCATCACGCATCTCGATCTCATCGATGAGCTGCTGGCTGCGCGCGATGGCGCCGGCGAGGAAGTCGCGTGTCACCTGGCCGGGCGGGTTGGGCGGAACCGGCAGCGGCGCGATGGTCGGTCCGGCAAGGACGTTGGAGGCTCTGGTGGAAGAGCCTTTGCCTTCCAGGACCTGGACCTTGACGGCCAGGGCCGAGGTCAGTGGCGGCATCGCAGCCGCGGCAGCGCCTTCCTGCGCGATCACGGTCGGGATCTCGATCGAGAGCGTGGTGCCGGAGAAGACGCGCATCACGTGCGATTTCTCCTGGTCGAATCCGCCAGCCTCGATGGCCAGGAGCGCGCCGGCATCCACGCTGTCGTCGATCAGCTCGGAGAGCAGCGGCTGCGGCGTCGTGCACTCCTGACCGGCGAAGCAGGCCAGGAAGCGAGTCAGCCCGACGGCCCGCCGTAGCACCGCAAGCGCGTCGGTGGCGCTGACGCCGCCATCCGCATTGACGTCGCACGCGCAGGGAGGACAGCTCTGATTGCCTCCCACCGCCTTTCGCAGAACCACCAGCGCGTCGGTGGCGTTGGTGCCGTTGGTGCCGTTCGCATCGCCGCAGGATGCGCCGATGGCCCGAGCGGGAAACAGGAGGGCGAGAGCGCCCAGCCCGGCAGCGAGCGCCAGGTTCGCAGTGAAAGGGGGCATCGCCACGTGCTCACGATATGGCGCGCGGCAGCGCCAAGGCCAGCGCGCGCGAGGCAGGTGGTGTGCGGACATTGACCTGTCCGCTCGGTCCGGCCAATTCAGCAGCCCGAGGGAAGATTCCGATGCCGCAAACCGACATGACCCGGCCCGACCCGCTCGACGACTTCGAATGCCGCTCGGTCGAGCTGCTGGGAAGGCCCAAGCCGGTGTTCGTGGCGGGAGGCGGGCCGGCCGTCATCGTCATCAGCGAGATGCCCGGAATCACGCCCTACGTCGCAAGGTTCGCACGCTGGATCCGCGACGCCGGCTTCACCGTCTGGATGCCGGTGCTGTTCGGCAATCCCGGTCAACCCTTTTCGCTGCCCTACGTCATAAAATCGGTTGCCCGGGCATGCATCAGCTCGGAGTTTCGCGCCTTCGCCGCCAACGCCTCCAGTCCCGTCACGCAATGGCTGCGTGCGCTGGCCGCTCATGCCTATCCGTTGTGCGGCGGCAAGGGCGTGGGTGCCATCGGCATGTGCTTCACCGGCAACTTCGCCCTGTCGATGATGCTGGAGCCGGCCATGCTGGCGCCCGTGCTGGCGCAGCCGTCGCTGCCCGTCACCGATCACGCGGGAATGCACATCGCGCCCGAGGAGCTGGCGAAGGTGAAGGAACGCCTCGAGCGTGAAGACCTGACGGTGCTCGCCTACCGCTTCGCCGGCGACAGCATGTGCCGCGCCGAGCGCTTCGCGGCTTACGAGCGCGCGCTCGGCGACCGCTTCGTCGGCCGCGTGCTCCCCGACAGCGCCGCCAACCCCGCCGCCCCCATGAAGAACCCGCACAGCGTGGTCACGCTCCATCTCATCGACGAGCACAACCAGCCCACGAGGAAGGCGGTCGAGGAGATCATCGAGTTCTTCGGCATGCGGTTGCGGTAGGAAGATGCAGATCCTCGTCATCGAAGACGATGCCAAGATCGCCCAGGCCGTGCGGCAGGGCCTGTCCGCCGAGGGCTTCGAGATCAGCGTGGCGCGCACCGGCGACGAGGGCCTCGCACGGCTGGACGAGCAGGGCTTCGACCTGGTCGTGCTCGACTGGATGCTGCCGGGGCAGGACGGCATCTCGGTGCTGCGCAACATGCGCGAGCGCGGGGTGGCGACCCCGGTCCTGCTGGTGACGGCGCGCGACGCGGTCGAAGATCGCGTGCTCGGCCTGGACAGCGGCGCCGACGATTACCTGGTCAAGCCGTTCGCGTTCGCGGAGCTGCTGGCGCGCATCCGGGCGCTCCTGCGCCGCCGCGCGCACGAAGAGCCGAGCACGCACAAGATCGCCGACCTGACCGTGGACGTGCAGGCTCGCCGCGTCACGCGCGGGGAGCAGGAGATCCTGCTGACGCCGCGCGAGTACGACCTGCTCGTCTATCTGCTGCGCCATCAGCCGCAGGTGGTCACGCGCCGCATGCTGGCCGCCGAGGTGTGGCGCGAGCCGAACCGTGCCACGCCGCTCGACAACGTCATCGACGTGCACGTCGCGCATCTGCGAAAGAAGATCGACGACGGGCATTCGCGAAAGCTCATCCACACGGTGCGCGGCGTCGGCTTCGTCGTGCGCGCGGGCGACGAGTGATGCGCCGTGCCGTCGGGCCCAGGGTCGTGCGGAGGCGAGGGTTGATGCGCGGCGCGTGCGTGTTCGCGCGCGCGGGAAGCGAATGAAGCCGGCCTGGTGGCGGCGGCTGCCGCGACCGGCGTGGTGGCGCCGCAGCTCGATCCTGGTACGGCTGACGCTGGTCTATTCGATCGTCAGCGGCGCAATCACACTTGCTCTCGGTCTCTTCGTCTACGGGATCATCGAGCACCGGCTGCATGCGGTGCTCGACCGCGAGCTGGACGTGGATCTGGATTTCATCGAAGCGCGCCTCGAGCCCGGCGGCCGCTCGCTGCGCCATGCCGGCCGCGACGACCCGCGCCTTTCGAGCGGCACGGTGCGGCCGACGGCATGGTTCGAGGTGTGGACCGGCAACGAGGAGCTGCTGCTTCGCCAGTGGCCGGCCAAGCGGCGCGATCAGCCTGCGTTCCTGCGGCCACCGCGTCGCGGCCGCGTCCGCGCCTATTCGGCCATCATGCCCGACGGCACGCCGCTTCGCGTGCTCGAGCGCAAGGCCGTCGGCAGCGATCTTCTGCTGCGGGTCTATCGCAACGAGGCTGCGCTCGTGCGCACGCTGCGCCAGATCCTGTTCGGCTTCGTGCTGGCAAGCCCCATTGCGGCGCTGCTGGCGGCCGTCGGTGGCTATTCGATGGCGCGCCAGTCGCTGGCGCCGGTCGGTGCGATGGCCGAGCGCGCGCGTCGCATCACGTCCGAGTCGCTCAGCCAGCGCCTGCCCGCGCCCAACCCGCACGACGAGCTCGGCCAGCTCGCCGAGGTCTTCAACGATACGCTGCAGCGCCTGGAGAACTCGTTCACGGCGCTGCGGCGCTTCACTGCCGATGCGTCGCACGAGCTGCGCACGCCGCTGACGGCGCTGCGCACGGTGGGTGAGGTGGCGGTGCAGGAGGCCAGGGATGCGGACGAGCTGCGCGAGGCCGTCGGCAGCATGCTCGAGGAGGCTGCGCGGCTGGACGACATCCTGGAGGCGCTGCTGACGCTGGCGCGGGCCGAGGGCGGCGACGTGGCGGCGCGCGCCGAGGCCATCGACGTCGCCTCGCTGCTGTCCGAGATCCGCGCAAGCCTTTCGGTGCTTGCGGCCGAGCGCGGGCAGAACGTTCAGGTGTCGTGCAGCGGCGACGTGGTCGCGAAGGCCAATCGTTCGCTGCTGCGACAGGCGGTCATGAACCTGCTGCACAACGCCATTCGCCACGGTCTCGACGATTCCGTGATCCGCCTCGCCGGCCGCCGCGCCGACGGCGAAGTCGTCATCGAGGTCACCGATCAGGGGCCGGGCATCGCCGCCGAGCATCAGCAGCGCATCTTCGAGCGCTTCTTCCGACTCGACAAGGCGCGCTCGCGAGCCGAGGGGGGCGTCGGTCTGGGCCTGGCCATCACCAAGCTGTTCGTCGAGCAGCAGGGCGGCGAGATCCAGCTCGAGAGCGCCCCCGGCGCCGGCAGCACGTTTCGCGTCCTGCTGCCGGCGGCGTGACTGCCGGATCAAGGCGGTGGCCGGAACGCGATCGGGTGCGACTCTCCGTATGGACGATCGCGTCGCCGTTGCGGGACGGGCGTTGACGCAGGACCGACACGCCAGTACATGCCCTCGTCCATGGCTCCGCGCGCCGCCAACGCTCCCGTCAGCCGGTGGATCGTCGGCCCGCGCTACGACCAGCTCTTCCTGCTCGCCGCCTGGTGCGTCCCGCTGCTGCTGTGGGCGATCGCGGTCAGCGTGCCCTACGGCCTGCTGATCGCGCTGGCGATCTTCGTCGTCCTCGACAATTCGCATCAGGTAGCCACGCTGCCGCTGACGGTCTTCGACGCCGGCAGCCGCCGGATGTACGGCCGCATCTACCTTGCCGGTGCGCTGGCGATCGGCTCGACCGCCATCGTGCTCGCGTTCTTTCCCGGCACGCCGCCGGCGCGCTTGTGGGCGAGCCTGGTCGTGTACTGGGGCGCCTACCACATCATCCGCCAGCACTACGGTTTCCTGCGCCTGTATCAGGCGCGCGAGAAGCCGGTCAGCTCGCGCCTGGCGCAAGCCGAAACCATCGCGCTCTACAGCGGCTCGACGTTTCCGTATCTGATGAACCTGTCGCACGGCTGGGCGGCGCAGGGTCCCATCGGCGAGCAGCTCTTTCGCTTCCCGATCCCGGTCTGGAGCGCGTGGATCGTGCTGGCGATCTTTGCCGCCTCGTTCAGCTACGTGCTGTTCGATGCGGCGGCGCGCGCCTTGCGCGGCAAGGCGGCGGTGTCGCTGCGACTGCTGCACATCGCGCTGGTCGTCAGCAACTTCTGGATGGCGCTGCTGTGGGTGGGACGCGAGGACGTCATCCTGGTCATCCTCTTCATCACGAGCTACCACGACCTCCAGTACCACGCGATCGTCTGGCTGGTAGGCAAGGCGCGAGCGCGCAACCAGGAAGCGCGCGTGCTTCCGATGGTGCGGACGATGTTCGGCTCGGCGGCCTTGTTCGCAGCCGCCATCATCGCCGGCGGGCTGCTGCAGGGCTTCCTGCGCAACGACTTCCAGCTCGCCAGCGCGATCCTGCCCGATTCCGGGCAGGTCAACGCAGCGCTGTTCGCGCTGGTGACAAGCTACTCCTACATGCACTACTTCTTTGACGGCAAGATGTGGAAGCTGCGCCAGGACCCGCGCCTGCGCGTGGAGCTCGGGCTGGCTTCGAAGTAGTCTCGGCCATGGCGATCACTTCCATGCGTGCCTTCCTCGCGGGCGCCGTGCTCATGGCATGCGCCGGCATTGCGATCGCCGGCCAAGGAAGGGGAACCGGCGATGACGGGACGCCCGCGGCAATTGCGGCTCGTGGCGCCGACCGCGGCGGCAAGCACGGCGACGGTGCCACCAGCCATCGGCGTTTCGACGACGTCGAGCATTGGAAGTCGGTGTTCGATGACCCGGCGCGCGACGAGTGGCAGAAGCCCGACGAGCTGGTGGGGGCGCTCGGGCTGCAGCCGGGCATGAACGTCGCCGACATCGGCGCCGGCACCGGTTACCTGTCGCGGCGCCTGTCGGCCGCCGTCGGCGAGCAAGGAACCGTGTTCGTCGTGGAGGTGGAGCCGAACCTCGTCGAGCACATGCGCGACCGCGCGGAGGCCGAGAAGACCGCCAACGTGGTCCCCGTGCTGGGCTCGAAGGACAATCCGCGTCTGCCGGCTTCGTCCATCGACGTCGCCCTCTTTGTCGACGCCTACCATCACATCGATGCGCGCCGCCAGTACCTGGCGGTGCTGAAGCGCAGCCTGCGCCCCGGCGCCCGCGTCGCCATCGTCGAATGGAAGGCGGGCAAGCAGCCGGTTGGACCGCAGGACGAGGATCACAAGCTGGCGCGCGAGAAGGTCCTCGAAGAGATGCGCGCCGCAGGCTTCGAGCAGGTACCCACCGACGATTTCCTGCCGCACCAGTATTTCCTGATGTTTCGCTGAGGAAAGGCGGCATGGATGCGGTCGCCCAGGTCGGACTCTGCCGCGACGTGGATCAACGCTGCCGCACCCCTTGACCACCGCAGGGAGGCCACATAGAAGCCCGCGCATGTGTAGTACTCGGCAAGCCCATGGCCTGACGACGCGCGGCCAACTCGACGCGGCGATGCGCCGCCTGCTCTTGACTGCTGCGGCCATCATGCTGATGGCGGTGCCCGCGGCCGCCGCAGCGCCGGCCGCGGACATCTGCGAGGCGGCCAAGAATCAGCTCGCCGGCAAGTACGCCAAGTGCATCGCCGCCGCCGAGAAGGCGCACATCCGGTCGGGCAACGGCAAGAAATACGCAAAAGATCTCGAAAAGTGCGCCTCCGACCTGGCGGTCGAATGGGAAGGCCGCGAGCAGGCGGCGGGCGGCCAGTGCCCGACGTCCGGCGATGACGGACAGATCCAGAATTTCCTGGACGCGTGCATGCAGAGTGTGGCCGAGGAAGTAGGCGGGGGCGACCTCGGTCTCGATCCCGTCACCTGCAACGCCGCGCTGGCAGGCGCGGCAAGCTGCGACGCAGGGGCGCTTCCGCCAGGCATTCCGTCGCCAGTCTGCCCCGACGCGGTCTGCGACCAGCAGTGCGATCCCCTCGACACGGGCACCTGCGTGCTGCGAGGCAACCGCTGGCACTGCGATCCTCCGTCGTGCACCTGCGGCACCACCAACGCCAGCACCACGTGCACGCTGCCGCCTCCGGTCTGCGATCCGATCTGCGAGCCGCCGAACTGCGGGATCAGCTGCGGTGACGACCAGTGCGGCGACCAGGCCTGTCCCACCTGCCAAGGCATCTGCGGCGAGGCGCGGTGCTATACCAAGTGCAACAATTGGCCTTCGATTCATCCCTGCGGCTCGACGTTCGGCTGCTTCGTCGACACGCCCACCTGCACCACCACCTGCAGGCCACCGCTGTGTTACTGGTTGGACCGCGAGAGCTCGGGCACGCCACCAGTCTGCGAGGCTGCCGTCCCGGGCGACTTCCGCGAGATTGCCGGCAAGAACGGAATCGACTGCTCGGCGGTCGCCGGCTCGCAGGAGCGTGACTGGGCGATCCTTTGCGAGGCACCCGAGTGCGAGATCAGCTGCGAGGACATGGTTTCGGACGGCTGCTCGAGCACCGCCGAGTGCGAGGTCGACTGCACCGATCCGATCTGTGAAGTCACGTGCGACACACCGCAGTGCACGCAGGATGGGGTCACGGGAGCCACAGTCTGCAATCCGCCGCAGAACTGCACCACCGCCTGCAGTTGCCGGCTCGGCGTCTGCACGCGCTCGCAATAGCTATCGGAAGCCGCACGAGGTCGGCGCCGCAAGCGGATTCGTCCGCTCGTGTCCCGAGACGGTGCGGCGGCAGCTACTCACGCGCCCAGAGAAGCTGGAACTCGAGCTCTTCGCTCGATCCGGACCGCTCGTGCTCGATGTTGAACGTGACATCCGCCGGGACGCGAAGCCTCTCGCCGGCTACCTGGATGGTAAAAGCGTCGCCCGATTCGATGGAATCGGCGAGCCGGCGAAGCTTGGCAGCGAACTGCGCGCGCGTGTAGGTGCGGGTCAGGTCTCGATTCTTCATACAACTCCTTCCGAGCACTGCGTGAGCAGTCGCACCGTCACGCCGTGATCATCGGGCGCGCAGGCGGTCGGCCTCGTCACTGGCTCGGACATGAATACTCTACGAAGTGCCCGACCGAATGGCGAAGGACACGAAGAGCATCGGAAACCGCGATGCTTCCGCTGCCGTCGGTGTCACACGCCTGCAGAGCGCAATGATGGATGCCCAGGCCGGCGAGAAGGATGAACAGGGCATCGGTAGTCGAAGGACGGCCGTCGCCGTAGGTGGGCTTGCCACATCGTGTGAGCGCGCAGTACGGATCGCAGTAGTCGCCGCGCGAAGCCGTATCGCCATCGTCACAAGCCTCCATGATGTTCGAGCCAACGATTCCATCACCGCATACGGACGATTCGCATTGACTAGGAGAGGGCCGCGAGCGTCCCGAGCTGGGCCTTCCCCAGCACAGTACGGTGCCGTCGGCTCGAAGCCCGCAGATTTCGTCGAGGGTGGTCGCAAGCTGGGTGAACTTCTCGTTCGGCATTTCGTTGGTGGGCACCGAACCCCAGCAGCGAGCGCTGCCATCCGCGCGAAGGCCGCATCCATACATGTAGCTCATGGCCAGTTGCTCGAACGAATCTTCCGGAGGGGATGCTTGACCGTAGTCATTGGCTCCCCAGCACTCAGGCTGGCCGTTCGGACGCAGGCCGCAGGTAGTATTGTATCGCGTTTCGATGGCAACGAACGCGCCTGACGGCGCCAGCGTGCGCCCGAGCTCACCGTTCCCCCAGCACTGGACCGTTCCGTCGGGCCGACGACCACACGAAAAACGCGAGCCAGCCGACAACTCCACGAAATGGCCTGGCGGCAAATCGTCAGAGGCATCCGACCATCTGCCCCAGCACCGGACGGTTCCGTCCTGACGCAGGCCACAGCCGTGAATGTATCCGAGAACGATCCCGGTGACGTCTTTCGGCAAGGGCTCGGCATTGGGCGCGCTTTGCCAACACGCAAAGCTTCCGTCGATCCGGCGTCCGCAAAATCGCAAATCTCGGACGAAGAGATCCACGTAGCGACCCGGGATAGGGCGTTCATCACCGTGCAAGTGGAAATCTATCCCCCAACAGTCGAGAGCTCCGTCCTCGCGAATGGCACACGTCCAGGTAACGCCGCCGACCAGTTGAACGTAGGGACAGTCGGGCGCTGCCGGCAATGTGGTCGTCGTCGATGTCGTCGTGGTGGTTCTCTGGAGTGTCGTGGCCGGTGCAGCAGCCGTCGTGGTCGTCATGGTGGGGGCGGGAGCAGTCGACGTCGTCGATGCCGCTACGGCCGCATGGGCAGTGAGCACCGACGCGTGGAGCGCGGCCATGAGCGTGGTCACTGCGATCGCGTTCAGCGGCATGTGTTTCGTCCGCGGGGCAGCTTGCGTGCTTGCCGGAGGCGCTGCAACTGCGCGGCGAGCGGACGATGTCGTCCACCAGGTGGAGCCGGGGGTTTCAGACAAGCGCCGCCGCACGCTCGAGCAGCCAGAAAGCGGCGCACGAGCCGATGAGGTAGATCGGCACCGGGCGCAGCGCCGGAAGCTCGACGCGTGCCAGCAGCGCCTGCACCGCCAGCACCACTGCGACCAGCGCGATCTGACCGAGCTCGATGCCTGCGTTGAAGCTCGCCAGCGCCAGCGGAATTTCGCCGCCGGGCAGCCCCGCCTCCGACAGCGCGCCGGCAAAGCCGAGCCCGTGCAGCAAGCCGAACGAGGCCGCCACCGGCCAGGGATGCCGCCGCAGCACGGTGTCTTGCGCCTCGCTGTCTCGCGCGCTTCCGCCTCGCGCCAGCTCGCAGGCGAGGACGAGCAGACTTGCCGCGATCGCGACCTCGGCCAGCGCCTGCGGCACGTGCACGATGCCCAGCGCGGCCAGCGACAAGGTCACGCTGTGCCCGAGCGTGAACGCGGTGATGGTCTTGAGGAGCAGCATCCCCGCCGGCACCAGCATCATCAGCGCGAGCACGAACAGCAGATGGTCCCGGCCGCCCGCGATGTGCGACAGGCCGAGCTGCAGATGGTGCGCAGCAGTCTGCCATCGCGTCTGCCGCGCGGGAATGTCCATGGACGGAGCATCGGCGGTCAGGATCGCCTGCACGGTGCGCCCATCGTCCATCTGGACACGCAGGAGGACATCGGCCCCGCTGCCTGCAATGCCTCGCGCGCCGACGCGCCCGCCGCGGATGCCAGCCTCGCCGCACTGCAGCGTCCAGGCAGCTTCCGTCATCGAGCCGTCGATCGAGACTCCGCCGTGGTCCGCCACCGCGCACCGCGCCGGCAGCAGCGGCGCCAGCTCGCTGCCCGGCGCGCGCTGGGTCGGCGTTCGCCAGCGAGCGTCGACGAGGCCGTCGGCGCGTTCGCGCAGCTCCAGCAGCGAAGGCGCCAGCGGATGCGCCGACGCCACGGCACCCGACATCAGCAGGGCCGACAGCAGCGCGGCGGATGCGATGTTCTGCACGGACGCAGCCATGATGTTTTCGCGCGACGTCTCCATCCTCAGTCCCCGACGATCGCTGCCGCCGCCGGCACGTCGAGCCGCTGCACCGGCAGCGCGGCAAGGCGAGTCGACTCTTCCCGGCGCGGCTCCTCGATAACCACGGCGTAGTGGTCGCGCTTCCGGCGAAGCCACGCGCGCAGCCGCTCCTGCGATCGCTCGTGCTGAAGCCGCGCCGTCAGGCTCTCGCGCACCGCCGAGAGCGACGGCACCTCGCTGGCGATGCGCGCATCGACGCGCACCAGGTGCAGTCCGTAGGCGGATCGTACCGGCCCAATCCAGGTACCGACGGGAGCGGCGGCGACGGCGGCGGCAAAGCCGGCACCGAAGGTCGCATCCAGGTCGACATCGGTGCGCTCGCGCATGCCCGAGCCCAGCATGAACGGATCGCCTGCGTCGGCGTCGGTCGCCGCATCCTTGCCGCCGCCGTCCCGCTCGACCATTCGCTCATCGGCCGTGTTCCTGCGACCGCGCATCGGCCCCGAGTCCCTCGCCGCAGCCTCGCCGCCGCGCAGCCGCTCGAGCATGCGCTCGGCAGCGGCCTGCGCCTGCTGGGCGCCGCGCCGGGAGCTGACGAAGACGTGCGTCAGCGACGTGCGCGCCGGCAGCCGCATCCGCGCAGAATCGCGTTCGAGAAGCGCCGCCAGATCGGTGTCCCGCACCGGCTCCATGCGCGCCGGCGCCGTCACGAGCAGCCGCATCGTTGCCGCCAGGTGCCGGCGGATGACGAGGTCGCTGCGATCGATCCCGAGCGCCACCCCCTGCTGGAAGAGCGCCTCCTCATCGACGATTTTGCTGCCGGTAAGCGCGCGCATGCTCTCCACGACACGCTCGCGCACGATGGTGTTGTCGCGGTCCACGCCGCGCGCCAGGGCCTCGCGGTAGAGAATTTCCTCATCGACGAGCCGCTCGATCTCCTCGCGCTCCTGCGTCTCGGCAACTTCTCGACCCGCGACGCCGGCCAGTTGCACGCGCAGAGCCTCGCGCCGCTCCGCACCGATGACGATGCGTTCCCTCCCACCGGCCGCGCGCGCCGCCACCTCCGCAGCCCACGGCCGCGCAGCCAGCGCGACGGCGCCGAGGACGAGAAAGTGCACCAGCGGTCTTCGCAGCAACGCGCGCATGATCACCGCGACTTCGCGCGCAGCCCGGTCGGATCGTTCGTGCGCGCCGACGGATACTCGGCCTCCCAGCACGCGCCGTCGCTGCTGCGCAGCTGCACCGTTGCGGGCAGCGTCATCGGGAGTGCGGGCATGCCGAGATTGCCGCCGCGCGCCTTGAGCAGGATCTTTCCGCGGCCGTTCCTGGCCTTGAGCACGATTCGATCGATGCCGTAGGGCGTGTGGTTGGGATCGGCGTAGGTGTAGCCGGAGCCGGCCGCCTTCCAGCACGGCTTGCCATCGCACACTCCGGCGGCTTCGGCGCACGCGCTGGCAACGAGCTCGGCGTCGCCGTCGTATACGCACAGCGCGAGCGACGTGGCATCGGTCGGGTCGCCGAAGCCGCCGTCAGCCAACTCGCCCGACCAGCGCCACTGCAGGCGGTCTCTGCGATCGTTGTCGGCATCGTCGTCGATCGTGAGCTGCGCGGCCTGCGAAGGCTGCGGCATCTCGCACGCGGCTGCCGGCGACGTCAGGCACGACTCGGCGCATGGCTGCAGCGGGGCCTGGCGCGGCTCGTACCAGATCGGCGAAGTCCACGCCCGTTCCTGCACCGTCGGCCGAAGCCGGCAGCAATCGGAGAGGTTGCTGCCGGGTACCGCACTGAGCGCCTTGCTCGCGCAGTCGCTGGCAAAAGGGTCGACGCCGAGGCTCTTGCAGTCGAAGGTGTGCCAGCGGCACGTCGGCTCCTCGAGGACGCGCGCGTAGTAGAAGGCCGGCCGCTGCGGATCGAACTCGGGATCGTTCCACATCACGCACCGCGAGGTCAGTCCCTCGCCGCCGGTGCGCTGACACGTGGCAGGGTCGACGCCCGCATCGCTCGGCCCACCGTCGACGCCGTAGACGCGCTCGTGCACCGCGCCGCGTTCATCGACCCAGCCCTTGACGATCTGGATCTGCTGCAGCGGCGTGGCGGTCATACTGTCGGAGAGCGCGGCTGCGAAGAAGCGCGGTGCAGCCGACGTGGCCGGCGGCAGGTCGCCGCCCATCGGCACGCCATCGGCATAGGCAATGTCGATCTGGTCCGCACGCTCGCACAGATCGGCCGGATAGCCCCAGCCGCCGAAGAAGCGCACGATCGGGCGCGTTCCGCTGGTGCCGTAGGCCTCGCGGCGCTGCATCGCTTCGAACAGCGAATCGCGGCTGTTCTCCTCGGCCCACACCACGGCCAGGCCGCCGGGACCGAACCGCACGCCGTTGCCGTCGCTGACGCGCTTGGTGGCCGTGTCGTCCTGCGTGCCGACGTGGCCGCGAAAGCTGGCCTCGCCCGTGTTGCCCGGCGCGGCCGCGTGACCGTCGGTGCTGCCGATCATGCCGAGCTTGAAGGGGTTGACGCCGAGGCCTTCGCCGAGCGCGAGGCCGTCCTTGAGCACGTTGCGGATGTACGCGCGGCGCGCGAACGATTCGGGCGGCTTGGGCGTGGAGGGGCCGGGCAAGGGAAAGAGCGTCAGCATGTCGAGCAGCTCGAAGGCGCACTGTTCGTCGGTGGTGTCGGTGCCGTACCCGTAGAACGGATCGAAGCGGCACTCCGAGGATCCCTTGTGCTGGATGACCTCGACGAGCGGCTCGAAGAGCTGGCGCTCGCGCGCGATGTCGGTGTCGGCGGGGTCGGGAAACATCAGGCCTTCGCTCAGATTGGAGTTGTGCGGAATGGTCAGGACGTCGCAGCCGCTGCCCACGCCGAGCACGCCGCCGTCGCGCTCCAGGCAGCGCTCGCGCAGCAGCTCCCACAGCCGCGTCGCTTCCCACGTCTCGGTCTCGAAGTAGTCGATCGGTTTCTCGGGCACGCGCTCGTTGCGGAAGATGACGTTGCGGTGGAGGTTGGCCGCGCCCGGCATGGGCGTCCACTCGTAGCCGACGAAGCTGGTGAAGCGGCACGCCTGCGTCCGATCGTACGCTTCCTCGGCTGCCGCCTGCGTGTCGAGCCAGACCGAGGCGGCGGCGCCGTCGCAGTCCACGCCCGGCTCGCTGCACATCGGCAGATTGATCGGCCGCGCGCCGCCGACGGTGGCGATCAATGCCAGCAGCGTGAAGCGCGGCGGCACCGGCGTCTCGTTGCGGAAGGCGACGCATTCGGCGGCTTCGTAGCCCGTCGTTCCCGGCGTCGCGCAGATGTAGGAGGGCCCGAAGCCTTCGGCGTGATCGGTGACGGCGGCGAAGTCGAGCGGACGATCCAGCTGCAGCGTGTGGATGCCGTTGGTCAGCGGCATCCCCCGTGCGAAGTCGTAGGATGCGCGCGGATCGTTGCGGACGTTGAAGACGAACGCGTCGAGCGAGTAGCTCGTATGGATGTGCAGCTCGCCGAAGAATGGCCGGCGTTCGCTCGGCGAGTAGCTGGAAGGATCGCGGCCGCCGCATGGCTCGCGCACTTCGGTGCGCTGGAACGCCGCGGCGTGTCCGCCGGCGAGCAGCAGCACGATCGCAGACGCAGCCGCGGCGGCGAGCGGCGGCGGCGCCGGGAACGCAGCGGCCGAAGCCGACCGCCAAAGCAGCATCGAGAGGGCAGCGGCGAGCGACGATCGCTTCGATGGCTCCGACACGGGCGTACCTCCAGGCCTTGCGGCCGCGCGTGGTCCGCCCTCCCCGCAACGAGTGTGGCACATGCGCCATGGCCGCCAAGGTGCTTTGGCCGCCGCGCGCGCGGAGGCCGGAAATTGGCACGCCATTGCCAATTCCTGCGGCCGCAAAAGCGGCCGTGGCGATGCGTCTCGTCACGACGCTGCGGGCTGCGCCTCCAGCCCCGCAAGCAGCAGATCCAGGCCGCCCAGAAACTCTTCCTCGGCGCTGCTGTCGCGCGCGGCCGCGGCGATCTCGATCAGATGCGCGAAGCGGTCGGGCGGCAGCGACAGCACCCTGGCAAGGACCTCGGCGGCGTTCTCGGAGGCGGCAGCCGCCAGCGGTCCGGCAAGATCGCCTTGGGCGAATCCCATGATGCATGCCATGACCGCACGGAAGGCGACGAGAAGGCGCCGGCCGCGGCAGCCGCTGCGCGCGAGCGCCGCCAGCAGCGCCTCGGCCATCTCGAGCGCCGCCGTCGAGCGCGTGCGACGCGTCAGGATCAGCGGGATGGCGCGCGGGTGCTCGCGTACCGCGCGCCATCCGGCAAGCGCGATCTCGCGCACTTCCGCGCGCCAGTCCGCGTCTGGTTGCCGTGACCAGCGCGCCCGCGAGAGCACCGCATCGACCACCAGCACGTCGAGATCCTCGCGGCCGGCGACGTGGTTGTAGAGCGTCATCGGACCGGTGCCGAGAGCGGCGGCGAGCACGCGCATCGAGAGCGCGCCGGAGCCTTTCTCGTCGACGATGGCCAGGGCGGCGTCCTGGAGGCGCTGGCGAGAGAACTTTGGCGGTCGGCCCACGGCGGCTTGCTCCGGATACGATTTAGGTACAGCGTACGTAAATATGACGGCCAGTGCGATCCTCGCCTGTTTTTCCCTGGCGGCAGCCGTTGCAGCCGGGCTCTGGTGGTGGCGGCTGATCGACCAGGTCCGGGTGGGCGAGGGCCGGCCGAAGGTGCTCGCGCTCGTTGCGGTTTCCGTCGCTCTGGCCGCACTGGCGCTGCGCGGCGATCCAGGCACGGCCGCGGCCATCGCCGCGTGGATCGCCATGGCCGCCGGCGCGATGTTCCTGCTCCTGCTGGCGCTGGGCCGGCAGTCGCGCCGCGAGATCGCCGTACGCCTGGGGCGCCCGATCCTGCGCTTCGTCGCACCGGACGAACACGGGCAGCCTTTCGACATCGACGCGCTCGCGGGCCGGCCCTACCTGCTCAAGTTCTTCCGAGGTCATTGGTGACCGTTCTGTGTCGCCGAGTTGCGGCGATGGGAAGATCTGAGGCCGGAGCTGGACCGGCGCGGCATCGCGCTCGTCGCCATCTGCATGGACACGCCCGAGCAGCTCCGCGCCGGACGGCACAAGCACGGCGCGCGCATCAAGCTGCTGGCCGACCCGAAGCTGTCGGTGACGGCCAGGTACAACCTGGTCAACCATCGCGGCATCACGCCGAGCGGCATCCGCAAGCTTCCGATCCCCACCACGATCCTGGTCGATGCGCACGGAACGGTGCGCTGGATTGACCAGGCCACCGACTACGCCGTACGCTCGCATCCCGAGCGCGTGCTGGACGCCATTCGCCGGGCGCTCGACTGACGCGTCACAGGTCGGTCACGAAAACTTCGCATTGGCGAGCCGCAAGCGGCTCGTGACACGGGAGGTCGGGAATGCACGATTGGATCGCGCCGTACGCAGCGACGGTCTGGGCGATGGGAATGACGGGCGCGCTGATCCTGCTTCAGCTCGTCGTGCTGGACGTGGCCGGCATTCGTACGGGGCACGTTCCAGGCTCCACCGTCACCGCCGACCACGGCAACTTCCTGTTTCGCGCCACGCGCGCGCACGCGAACATCAACGAGAGCATTGCCGCCTTCATTCTCCTGGCGCTGTTCGGCGTGCTGTCGGGTGCCTCGCCGTGGTGGATGAACACTCTGGCGTGGGTGTATCTGGTGGCGCGCGTCGCGCACATGCTGTGCTACTACGCCGGCGCGCAGATCCCGCGCTCGATCAGCTTCGGCATCAGCATGACGGCGCTGGTGGGCATGCTGATCGTGGGGGTGGTGGAAGCGTAGCGCGCAATGCATCGATGACCGGGCGGCGCGGCTTGCGGCATGCGTGCCGCCAGCCGTCACACTCGCGCGCCACCGTCGGGCATCGCGCGAGTCGCGGCCTCCACCTGCATCACTGCCGGTGCCGGCGGTACTGCTCGTGCACCCACGCCGCCGCCGGATGGGAGTCGAAACGCGCGACGATCTCGCACAGGCGTCGCGGCATCGGCTCGGGCTTGGCGACATCCGGATGCGTGATGCGCAGGACCGGGCTCATCAGCGCGGCTGCTGCAAGGTCGGCGATCGTGAACGTCCCGCCGACGAGGTAGCCGGTGCGCGCACTCTTGCCGCCGATGAAGTCCAGGAACTCGCCGACCGTCTTCTCCGCCTGCGCGACCGACTCGGCAGTGACGCCGTTTCCGGAGCGCATCAGCTCCTTGATCAGCGGCATCGCGCCGAGGTAGAGCGCCCGCTGCAGCGCGGGTCTGCCTTGCGAGAACATGGTGGCGATGTACTGCGGCGTCGACAGCATGCCGTCGTAGACCATGCGGCGGCTGGCCGGGCCGAGCTCTTCGTCGAACCGGCGCTCCAGCGCGAGCGCCTCGGCCCGTGCCGCCGCATCGGCCGGATACAGCGGCCGCTCCGGAAAGCGCCGCTCGAGCTCGGCCACGATCGCCGCCGAGCCCGCAAGGGTCTTGCCGCCGACTTTGAGCACGGGCGTCGCGCGCTGCCCGCTCAGGCGCGGCAGGAAGAACGCGTGCGGCCCCGGCAGATAGTCGATGCGCCGATGCGCGATGCGCTTGTAGTCGAGCGCCCAGCGCGCCTTCTCGTTGTAGTGCGAATAACGGAACTGATGCAGCTCGACGGCGCCGGCCGCGACCTTCGTCTCCGGCACCGCGCGCTTACGCGACCACCGTGCCGCAGGAGGGCGGCCGGTGCTTCCGATACTGCTCGTGCACCCACAGGACGGCCGGATGTCGCTCGTAGCGCTGCAGCAGAACGCGTGCGGCCTTCGGCAGCGGCTCCGGCTTGGCCATGTCGGGATGAGTGACGGCGACCATCGGCGCCAGCAGCGCGGCGCCGGTCAGATCGGCGATGGTGAAACCGTCGCCGACCATCTGGCCCGTGCGGGAGGTCTTCCCGGCAATGAAATCGAGCAGGCTCTCGACGGTCTTCTCGGCGACCGCAACCTGCTCGGACGTCACGCCGTTGGCCTTGCGCAGCAGGCCCTGCACGAGCGGGAACATCCCGCGGTACAGGGCGCGCTTCCACTCGGGCTTCCCCACGGAGAACATGCGCGGGATGTAGTCGGGCTCGTCGTCGAGCAGCGCCTTGAACACCAGGCGGCGAACGGCCGGGCCGAGCTCGTCATCGAAGCGCTGCTGGATGGCCAGGGCCTCCTCGCGGTCGGCCGCGTCGGCTGGGTACAGCGGCGGAGAGGGATGGCTGCGCTCGATCATGTCGATGATGCGCGCCGATCCCGCCACCACTTTGCCGTCGGTGCGCACGACCGGCACCGCAGTCTGCCCGGTCAGCTTCTTGATCTGCGGCGCATGCGGGCCCGGCAGATAGTTGATGCGAACGTGCGCGATGCGCTTGTAGTCCAGCGTCCAGCGCACCTTCTCGTTGTAGTGCGAGAAGGGAAACTGCAGCAGCTCGATCGTCTCGCTCATGCCGTCGTTGTATTCCGCGGCCGGAGGCGGCGCCAGCGCCGGCAGCGGCGGGCGCTACCTGCGACGCGTTGGCGACGGCCAGCGGCCGCGCGCGTGCCGCCGCCATGGATGCTGCGCAATCGCACGCTTTTCCTGCCCGCAAACTCGTGTATTGTTCGCCTCGACTTCACCCGTCATCGGGACCGTTCGGCTGCCCGCAACAGGCACCGGGCCAAATCGCAGGAGGCAGCTTTCCTATGAACGCCAGCGAGATCCGCCGCGGCTACGTCATCATGTACAACGGTGCACCGCATCGCGTGCTCGACTTCCAGCATCGCACCCCGGGCAACCTGCGGGCGTTCGTGCAGGCCAGGCTGCGCAACGTCAAGACCGGCCTCTCCACCGAAGCCCGCTTCAGCTCCACCGAGACCATCGAGCGCGTCACCCTCGAGCAGCACGACATGCAGTTCCTGTACAGAGAGGGCGACGATTTCCACTTCATGAACACCGAGACGTACGAGCAGATCTCCCTGTCGGCCGAGGAGCTCGGCGACAACGTCTACTACCTCGTCGACGGCACTTCGATCGAGGTGGAGACGTTCGAAGGGCGTCCGATCGGCATCAAGCCGCCGCCCATCATCGAGCTGACCGTGGTCGAGACTTCGCCGGAAATGCGCGGCGCCACCGCCTCCAACAGCCCCAAGCCGGCCAAGCTGGAGACGGGCCTGATGGTCAGCGTGCCGCCGTTCGTCAAGGAGGGAGAGAGGGTGCGCGTCGATACGGCTACCGGGCAGTATCTGGAGCGCGTGCGCTGAGCGCGCATCCGCGCCCGCCGTGCGACGTCGAGGCGGAATGCGGTCGGTTGGATGCGCGCGGGCATGGAACCCGCCGCGTCAAACGGGACGTCGATCGTACGACGTGATCAGCCGCGCGCTTCGACGTCGCCAGACGTAGTACCAGGCCCACTGGAACAGGACCAGGACACGGTTCTCGAAGCCGACCAGAAACATCAGGTGGACGAACAGCCACGCCAGCCACGCCGTGAAGCCGGCCAGGTGCAGCCGACCGATCTGCGCGATCGCCTTGGCGCGGCCGATCGTGGCCATCGCTCCGCGATCTTCGTAGCGGAACGGCGGCAGCGAGCGTCCGGCAAGCCGTGCCAGCACCATGCGTGCTGCGTAACGCCCCTGCTGGATCGCCACCTGTGCCACGCCGGGCAGCGGCCGGTCGTCCTGGACGAGGTAGGCGAGATCGCCGGCGACGAACACCTCGGGATGGCCGGGCAACGTCAGGTCCGGCTCCACGGCGACGGTGCCCTGGCGCGACAACGTGGCACCGGTCTGCTCGGCCAGGCGGGCGGCCAACGGATGACCGCGAACGCCGGCGGCCCACACGATCGCTCGCGACGCGATGCGCTCCTGCGCGCCGCCGTGCTCGACCGTCACGCCGGTCTCGTCGATGGCCTTGACCAGCGTGTGCATGCGCAGCTCCACGCCCATGCGCACGAGCATCTGCTCGGCGCTGGCGGAGAGGCGCTCGGGAAATGCGGTCAGCACGCGGCCGGCCCCTTCGACCAGGAGGACGCGCACCGACTCGCGGGCGATGTTGCGAAACTCGCTTCGCAGCGTGTCCGCCGCGATCTCGGCGATGGCGCCGGCCATTTCCACTCCGGTGGCTCCGCCGCCCACGACGACGAACGTCAGCAGCGCCTGGCGCTCGACCAGGTCGCGCGTGCGTTCGGCGAGCTCGAAGGCCAGCAGCATGCGCGACCGGATCTCGGTCGCGTCCTCGATCGACTTGAGACCCGGCGCCAGGTCTTCCCATTCGGCGTGGCCGAAGTAGTTGTTGACCATGCCGGTGGCTACGATCAACGAGTCGTAGGCAACGGTGTCCTCGGCCGTGCGCACGACACGCTCGTCCAGATCGATGTCGACGACCTCGCCGAGCAGGACCGTGACGTTGCGGCGCTCGCGCAGGACCTCGCGCAGCGGCGCGGCGATGTCGCCGGGCGAGAGCGCGCCCGTGGCTACCTGGTAGAGCAGCGGCTGGAAGAGATGGAAGTTCCGTTTGTCCAGGATGGTGACGTGCACGTCGGTGTCGGCGAGCTCGCGCGCCACGTGCAAGCCGGCAAAGCCGCCGCCGATGACGACGACCCGATGCGGCCGCGACAGGCCGGCACTCTCTTTTTCAGCGCCATCGTCGCGCGTGGTCGCTCGCGCCGCGGTCGCCTCGACCGGCTGCTCGCTTGCGACCATGGACCGCAGGACGGCCGGCAGGTTCACGGCCGCCGCTCCTGGCGAGCGCCCGTGCGCTCCATGCGCTTCTCCGATGGCGGCCACAGCTGGAAACGGCGCCTGCGCGGCAAGCGCCCGAGCGCCGTCGCAATCATCGTCCTCTCCCTCTGGGTGAGCGCGTGCACCGCTTCGCCTGCCGTTTTGCCCTCTGTCACCGGCGATCAGCATAGCTTGTCAGGAAAACTCTGGGATGTGGCGCGTCAAAAATTCGTCTCGCCCGACCATCTGGTGCGTGTTGCCGGCAGCGCAGATGCGGTGCTGCTCGGCGAGCAGCACGACAATCCCGACCATCACCAGCTCCAGGCGTGGGTGCTGCAGAGGCTGGTCGAGCGGCGCCGACGGCCGGCCGTGGCGTTCGAGCAGCTGGATTTCGAGGACCAGCCGGCCGTGGACGAGGTCCTGCAGCGGCGGGGCGACGCGGAGCAGCTGGACGTCGCGGTGCAGTGGAGCCGCAGCGGGTGGCCGCCGTTCGAGATCTACCGGCCGGTGTTCGAGGTCGCGCTGCAGGAGGGGCTAAGCATCCGCGCCGCCAATCTGTCGCGTGCGCGGCTGCGGGATCCGAATCTGCTCGACGAGATCGCAGTGCCGCTGCCGCAGCGCCTGCGCAACGAGATGGCGCAGGAGATTGCCGAAGCCCATTGCGGGCACGCCAGCGGGCGCATGACGGAGGCGATGATCCTGATGCAGCGCCACCGCGACGCGCATATGGCCGCGGCGCTGGCCGATGCGTGCGGCGTGGCGGCGACGCGCGACGGCCCGGCGTCAGCGGCCGGTGTCGCCAGCGAAGCGAGGCGCGACGTCGGCGACAGCGACGGATCCTGCGTGCTCATCGCCGGCTTCGGGCACGTGCGGCGGGACCGCGGTGTTCCACTCTATCTGCGGCACCAGTGGCCGCAGCTTCGCGTGGTGTCGGTGGCTTTCCTCGAGGTCGCCGAGAATCTCGAGCATCCGCAGGACTACGCCGCCGCCTTCGGCGACGACCCGCGCCCCTTCGATTATTTCTGGTTCACGCCGGCGATCGCGCGGCCCGACCCATGCGTCGAGTTCCGGCGTCAGCTGGAGGGGCTGGCGCGCTGAGCTCGCGCTGCGGCCGCAGCCGTTGCGTCCCGCCCGCGCCGCCGGCGGCCTGAGCTCGCGCTGCGGCCGCAGCCGTTGCGTCCCGCCCGCTCCGTGGCCGCATCGATGGCCGGATACGCCATGGCAGGATCGGTGGGCTCGTAGTCATTGCGGCCAAGGCGGCGCCAGCCCATACTCCGCGCCATGAGCCCGCAGCCTCGCCATCCCCGCCGCATCGTCATGGTGACGTTCCCGCAGGCCGAGATGCTCGACGTGGTCGGACCGCTCGAAGTCTTCTCGGTGGCCTCGCGCTTTCTCGAGCAGACCGGCCGCACCAGCGGCCCTGCCTACATCGTCGAGATCGTGGCGCAGGCGCCGGGCCGGATGACGATGGCGTCGGGGCTGCAGATCGTCGCGTCGCGATCGCTGCGTGGCGTGCGCGGTCCGATCGACACGCTCTTCGTCCCCGGCGGCGAAGGCACCAACGTGGCGATGCGCGACGCCGTGCTGATCGACTGGATTCGCCGCACCGCGCGCACCACCCGCCGCGTCGCCTCGGTCTGCACCGGAGCGTTCCTGCTCGCGCGCGCCGGGCTGCTCTCGCGCAAGCGGGCCACGACGCACTGGCGCTTCTGCGACCGACTCGCGGCCGAGCATCCGGACGTGCAGGTCGAGCCCGACTCGATCTACGTGCGCGACGGGAGGGTTTTCACCTCGGCCGGCGTCACCGCGGGCATGGACCTGGCGCTCGCGCTGGTGGAGGACGACTACGGAAAGGAGGTCGCGCTGACCACGGCGCGCCTGCTGGTGCTGTTCCTGAAGCGTCCCGGCGGACAGTCGCAGTTCAGCACGCAGCTGGCTTCGCAGTTCGCCGAGCGCGAACCGATCCGCGATCTGCAGGCCTGGATCATCGAGCATCCCGAGGCCGATCTGAGCGTCGAGGCGCTGGCCAGGCGCGTGGCGATGAGCCCGCGCAACTTCGCGCGAGTGTTCACGCGCGAGGTCGGCGCGACGCCGGCACGCTTCGTCGAACGCGTTCGCGTCGAAGCGGCACGCCGGCGCCTGGAGCAGGCCGGCGGTGGAGTGGAAGAGGTCGCCGCCGGCTGCGGCTTCGGCACCGCCGAGACCATGCGCCGCGCATTCCTTCGCAACGTCCAAGTCAGCCCGAGCGCGTATCGCGCACGCTTTCGAACGGAGAAGAGCCATGGAGATCTGCGTAGTCCTGTATGACCATTTCACCGCCCTCGACTGCATCGGTCCCTACGAGATCCTGAGCAGGCTGCCGGGAGCTCGCCTGCGGTTCGTGGCCAAGAAGGCAGGGCCGGTCACGGCCGACACGGGCATGTTGTCGATCGTCGCCGAAGCGGCGCTGAAGGACGTCAGCAGGCCCGACATCTTCCTCGTGCCCGGCGGGCCCGGCGACGAGGCGGCGGCGCACGACGCCGAGATCGTCGACTGGCTGGCGCGCGCGCACGAGACCAGCAAGTGGTCGACGTCGGTCTGCACCGGGTCGGTCATCCTCGGCGCCGCTGGCATCCTGCGTGGCCTGGATGCGACGACACACTGGGCGAGCGTGCCGCGCCTCGAGTCGTACGGAGCGCGTTACGTGCACGACCGCGTGGTGCAGCGAGGCAAGGTGGTGACCGCAGCCGGGGTCTCGGCAGGCATCGACATGGGACTGACGCTGGCGGCGCTGGAGGCTGGCGAGGACTTCGCCAAGATGGTGCAGCTGGGCATCGAGTACGATCCCCAGCCGCCCTTCGACTGCGGCTCTCCGCTGAAGGCGCCGGCGCATCTGCGAGAGGCGTTGCAGTCTTTGATGGAAGGCACCCGCGCCGCGTAGGGCGGACGCCGATAGTGCCCGATCTGCTGCGTTGCGCGGCGAGTGCTCGCTCCGGCGGGCCTCCAGCCCGCCTACGCTGCGCGCTCGCTGCGCGCCTTGCATCTCGGGCACTCTCGGCGCCCGCCGCGTAGGGCGGACGCCGATAGTGCCCGATCTGCTGCGTTGCGCGGGCACGCTCGGCGCCGGCGGCGTAACTCGCATCGGCGAGCGGCCGTGGCAGACTCCTCGCACACATCTTTTCCACGAGGAGTTTGCCGATGCCGCAGGTGTTCCCGTCTCGCGTTCCGCTCGCCGTCCTTGTTGCGTTGATCTGGATCGCGCCTGCGTGGGCGCAGACGGCGGCGCCCGAACTGCCGCAGCCGAGCCCGCTGGCCAAGGTCGAGCAGCGCGTCGGCGTCACCAACTTCTCGATCGAGTATTCGAGCCCGGCCGTCAAAGGCCGCACGATCTGGGGCGCGCTGGTGCCGCACGACCAGCTCTGGCGCACCGGCGCCAATGCACCGACCAGGCTTACCGCCAGCCGTGATTTCGCCTTCGGCGGCAAGCAGGTGCCGGCCGGCAGCTACGTGATCCTGACCATCCCCACCGCCGGTCAATGGACCGTCATCCTCAACTCGAACCTCAAGATCCAGGGGACCCGCGACTACAGCGAGAGCGCCGACGTCGCGCGCGTGACCGTGCAGCCCGAAACCATCCCGCACCGCGAGCGCCTGACGTTCCTCTTCTCCGATACCACCGACAGCTCCACGCGGCTGGATCTGGAATGGGAGACGATGCGCGTGTCGGTCCCGATCACCGTCGACACGGCCGCGCATGCGCGCGAGAGCATCGACAAGACGCTGGCGGAGGCGTGGCGGCCTCACTGGGCATCCGCGCGCTATCTGCTCGACACCGGCGGCGACCTCGATCTTGCGATGAGCTACATCGACACGTCCATCGGCATCAAGTCGACGTGGTGGAACCAGTGGATCAAGGCGCAGATTCTGGCGAAGAAGGGCAGGAAGGCCGACGCTGCCGCCGCGGCCGAGCAGGCGCAGACTCTCGGCAAGGGCGACGTCATCTACGAAGCGGCGTTCAAGACCGACGTCGAGAAGAGCCTGACCGAGTGGAAGCAGCCCTGACCGGCCGGCGCTGAGCGCGGCGGCCCGACGTGCCCCAGAGCATCTTCGAAGCGTATCTCGGCGGCGCAGCGACGCCGCTGTACGGCGCGCATTTCGCCGACGCGCCGGCGCGTCGCGCTGCCGTCGCGCGCGCCTGCGGCAGGCCGCTCGACGGCCGCGTCGCCGGCGTGCTCCAGCGGCAGAATGCGGCGTACGCGACCAGTGCCGCACGTGACGACAACCTGCGCGCGCTGCGCGACGGCGCCGCTGCGGTCGTCACCGGGCAGCAGGTCGGGCTGTTTGTCGGGCCGCTCTTCAACCTCTACAAGGCGGCAACGGCCATCGCCGCCGCTCGTGCGATGTCGCGGGAGTCGGGCACGGCGGTGGTGCCGGTCTTCTGGCTGCAGACCGAGGACCACGACCTTCCCGAGATAGCCGAGATCCGCGTGCTTTCCTCGCACCCGCGGCGGCTGTGCGTGGCCGCTTCTCCTGACGAGCGTATCTCGCTTGCTCACCGAACGCTTCCTCCGGAGATCGACGACTGCCTGGCCCAGCTGCACCAGGATCTGGCAGGGCTGCCCTATGCCGACGAGCACTTGCAGCGGCTGCGACGGCATTATCGGCCGGGGCGGCGCTGGGCGTCGGCATTTGGCGGTGTGCTCGCGGAGCTGTTCGCGCCCGAGGGGCTGGTGCTGATCGACCCGCGCGACGAGGAGCTGGCGGCCGTTGCGGCGCCGGTGCATCGACGTGCGCTGCAGGAGGCCGCCACCCTCGCCGACGCCCTCGTGCAGCGAACGAGCGAGCTGGAGAACGCGGGCTATCCGGCGACGGTGCACGTGCGCGAGGGAGCCCCGCTGGCATTCTTCCATCCGCATGGAAGCGAGGGCCCGCGATATCGCCTCGAGCCGCGCGACGGCCGCTTCGCCGAAGTCGGCGGCACGGGCTCGCACTCGCTCCAGGATCTGCTGGCGGCGCTGGAGCAGGATCCGCTGCGCTTCAGCAGCAGCGCGCTGCTGCGGCCGGTGGTGCAGGACGCGCTGCTTCCCACCGCCGCCTACGTCGGCGGCCCGGGGGAAGTTGCGTACTTTGCGCAGCTCGCGCCGCTGTACGCCGCCTGCGGCATGGCGATGCCGCTGGTGGTGCCGCGCGCGCGCATCCGACTGATCGAAGAGCGCGCGCGCCGCGTGCTCGCCCGTCTCGGCTTGCACGCCGACGATCTCGGGCGCAGCGACGACGCCATCCTGGCAGCGGCCGGCATGGCCGCGACGCAGGAGAATCCGGCTGCCGAGCTGCTGCGGTCCTTCGACGCCGCGCTCGACAGGTGCCGCGCGGACATCGAAAGCGCCGGCCCCGGACTTCCCGATGCGTTGGCCAAGACGCATGCAACGGTGGAGCGGGCGTTGCTGCGCCTGGCCGAGAAGATCGAGCGCGCGCGGCTGTATCGCGATCAGTCGCTGGTCGAGGACGTGCGGCGCCTGCGCACGTGGCTGCGGCCGGAAGGCCAGCCGCAGGAGCGCTACTACGGCCTTGCCTATTTCGCCGCGCGCTACGGGGAGCGCGCGGTGCTCGAGACGGTGCTGCACGCGATCGACCCGTTTGCCGGAGCAGCCATCGACGTCGACCTGGGCGAGCCGTCGCCGGCAGCGGCGGCGGCCGCAGGTAGGACGATGAGCGCGAGCGTCACAGGAGCACGATGAGCGCGAGCAGCGTCAGCGCGAGCCTGGCCGTCGGAATCGTCTGCTATCCGACGCTCGGTGGCAGCAGCGTCATCGCTTCCGATCTGGCGGTCGGGCTGGCCGGTGCAGGGCATCGGGTGCACGTCATCGCCAGCGCTCCGCCGAGCCGCCCGCTGCCGGAGTCGGACCGGCTGTTCTTCCACGAGGTCGCGGTGTCGACGACGCCGCTGTTCGAGAACCCGCCGTACGCCATGGCCGTGGCGGCGACGATCCTGGGCGTATGCAGCGAGCACGAGCTCGATCTGGTGCACGTCCACTACGCCGTGCCCCATGCAACCAGCGCCTACCTGGCGCGTCAGGTGCTGGCCGCCGGCAACGGCGCGAAGCGGCCGCGGATGATCTGCACGCTCCACGGAACCGATGTCACTCGCACCGACGGGGACCCGGCCTACCGCGACCTCACCCGCTTTGCCGTCGCCACCTGCGACGGCGTCACGGTCCCGTCGCAGTTTCTCCGCGAAGCGGCGTACCAGCGGCTCGGCCTGCCGCGCCACCTCGAGGTCGAGGTCATCGCCAACTTCGTCGACACCGAGCACTTCACTCCTGCCACGCAGCGCGACCGCACGCGGCTGGAGGACCTTTTCGCGGCGGCGGCCGGTCCGCAGTGCGAGCACGACGGGCCCGTGCTGTTCCACGTCTCCAACTTCCGTCCCGTCAAGCGCACCGGCGATCTGTTCGAGGTTCTGGCGCGCGTGCGCAAGCACGTGCCGGCGCGTCTGGTGCTGGTCGGTGACGGTCCCGAGCGCAGCCACGCGGCGCAGCGTGCGCGCGAGCTCGGCCTGACGCGGGCGGTGTGCTTTCTCGGCAAGCGCGGCGACTTCGTCGAGCACCTGCGGCACGCGGACGCGTTCGTGCTGCCGAGCCAGAGCGAGAGCTTCGGCGTGGCGGCGCTGGAGGCGATGAGCGCGGGCGTGCCGGTGTTCGGCTACCGCGTCGGCGGACTGCCCGAGGTCGTCGGCGAGGACGCGGGTACGCTGGTCGAGCCGTTCGATGTCGATGCGCTGGCCGCGGCGGTGGTGGCCGTGCTGCAGGATCCGCAGCGGCGCGGCGCCATGGGAAGCGCGGCGCGCGCACGCGCGGTGGAGCGGTTCCGATGCGAAACCGCGCTGGAGCGTTACGTCGCCTACTACCGGCGGATCCTCGCGAGCGGCCGGTCGAAGGCATGAAAGCTACGGTGAACGTTGCCGGCACGCGCGATGCCCGCACGCGCGCGCCGAGTGGGCGCAGCCACCGGGCGATCGGTGCGACGTGCATGCTGGCGGCGATGCTGCTGGCGGCGCCGCCGGTGCAGGCTCAGGAGCCTCTCATGCATGCAGGAATGCTGGCACATGCGCTCGATCGGCTCACGGTGACGGGCCGCGTGCTCTACGTGGCCGCGCATCCGGACGATGAGAACACGCGCCTTCTCACCTACCTCTCCAACGGCCGCCACTGGACGGCGGCCTATCTGTCGATGACTCGCGGCGGCGGCGGCCAGAACCTGATCGGCACCGAGCAGGACGCGCTTCTCGACGTCCTGCGCACCGAGGAGCTGCTGGCGGCGCGCAGGCTCGACGGCGCGCAGCAGCGCTTCACGCGCATGCGCGACTTCGGCTTCTCCAAGAGCGCGCAGGAGACGCTGTCGATCTGGGGGCATGAGGAGGCGTTGTCGGACGTCGTATGGGTGATCCGCACGTTCCAGCCCGACGTCGTCATCGCACGCTTCAACGAGCTTCCGCCCAATCACGGCCACCATACGGCCTCCGCGATCCTGGCGCGCGAGGCGGTGGAGGCGGCGGCCGATGCCGACCGCTTCACCGATCAGCTCGGGCGCGGCGCCAGCGTGTGGAAGGTGCATCGCCTCGTGCTCAACGTTCCGTCCTGGAGCGAGGCTCCGCCGCCGCCGGCCGATGCCATCGTGCTGGACGTGGGGCAGTACGACGCGCGGCTGGGGCTCGGCTACTCGGATCTGGCCGCGCGCTCGCGCAGCCTGCACAAGAGCCAGGGCTTCGGCACGGCCGGCGAGCGCGGCGCAGTGCTCGAGCGCTTCGTGCCGGTGTCCGGTGCGCCGCTGGCGGGCGATATCCTCGAAGGGATCGATGCCAGCTGGATGCGCTACGGTGCAGCTGCCGCACCGCTGGTCGAAGCGCTGAGCGCAGCCGGGCGCGCGCTCGACCGCGACGCGCCCGAGAAGGCGGTTCCCGCGCTGCTGTCGGCGCGGACGGCGCTGGCGGCACTGCCGCAGCACGACGTGCGCGTGCGCGATGCACGCGCCGCCCTGGAGGCGGTGGTTGCGGCAGCAACGGGGCTTTACGTGCGCGCGACGGCGGAGCGGCCGGAGGCCGTGCCCGGCAGCAGCGTCAAGATCAAGCTGGAGGTGACCGCGCGGCGCGAGCACCCGATGCGGCTGCGGCGCGTGTCGTTTCCCGGCGCCGAGCCGGTGGCCGACGACTCGGCGCTGGCCGTCAATCAGAAGAAGGAGATCAGCGTGGTCGTTGCCGTCCCGGCCGATGCGCCGATCTCGGCGCCGTACTGGCTGGCGGCTCCTTCCCGTTCCGGACACCAGGTCGTCGAGGACCTGCGTCTGGTCGGCGAGCCGAGCGGCCCGCCGCCGCTGTCGGTCGGCGTCGATCTCGACGTCGGCGGTCACGAGATGCACGTCGACGTGCCGGTGGTGTTCGCGTGGGTGGATGGAGTGCAGGGCGAGCGGGTGCGCAGCTTCCTGGTGGTGCCGCCGGCCACGGTGACGCCGTCGCGTCAGGCAGTGATGCTGCGCAGCGGGGCGCCGGCGCCGGTGTCGCTGCGCATCCGTGCAGGCAGGGACGAGCTCAGCGGCGAAGTCGGTCTCGAGCTGCCGGCCGGCTGGACTGCGCAGCCGCCGGTCGTGCCCGTGACGCTGGCCAAGGCGGGCGACGAGACCACGGTGCAACTGCTGCTGACGCCGCCGGCCGGCGCCGCCGGCGGCGTTCGCATTCGCCCGTACTATCAGGAGCATGGCCGGCGATGGTCGCACCGCCGCGACGTCATCGATTACGCGCACGTGCCCATGCAGGTCGTGCTGCAGCCGGCCGAGATCGCCGCGGTGCCGCTCGAGCTGGAGCTGCCCGGCGGACGCATCGGCTTCATCGAGGGGCCCGGCGATACGGTGGCCGAAGACCTGGGGCACGTCGGCGCGGCGGTGGAGCTGCTCGACGATGCGGCCATCTCCGGCGGCGATCTGTCGCAGTACTCGGCGATCCTGGTCGGCATCCGCGCCTACAACACTCGCGCGGTCCTTCGCAGCGCGCACGAGCGCCTCATGCGCTACGTGGAGCAGGGCGGGACGGTGGTGGTGCAGTACAACACCAACAGCCGCCTTGCGCCGCTCAGCACGCCGATCGGTCCGTATCCGCTGACCATCGGGCGCGAGCGCGTGACGGACGAGACGGCGCCGATGACGCCGCTGGATCGCGAGATGGCCGTGCTGCACTCGCCCAACGTGATCACCGAGGCGGATTTCGAGGGCTGGGTGCAGGAGCGAGGGCTGTATTTCGCCGAAAGCTGGGACGACCGTTATCTGCCTGTCTTCGAAAGCGGCGATCCGGGCGAGAAGCCGCTTCGCGGCGGTGTTCTGATCACGACGCATGGTCGTGGCCGCTACGTCTACACGGGACTGTCCTTCTTCCGTCAGCTCCCGGCCGGCGTGCCCGGTGCCTACCGGCTGCTCGCCAACCTGCTGTCGCGCCCGCAGCCATGACGGAGACGCGGAGGCGGCCATGACTGGCATGGACACCGACGACAGGACGGCCGACGCCGCCGAAGCACCGCCGCCGCTCCTTCGAACCTGGCGCAACCTCTACCTGCTGGTGCTAGGCGAGCTGCTGGCGCTGGTGGCGATCTTCTGGGCGCTGACGAGGTGGGCATCGTGAGCGCTGCACGAGTCCTTCACGATGCCGGCGCACCGGCCGGCGACGTCCGTGTCGTGAGCGCGGCATACACGGCGCACGCAGGCCGGCCGGCGAGGCAGGCCCGATGAGCGTCGTCGACTGGGCCGTCATGCTCGGCACCATCGCCTTCATCGTCCTCTACGGGATCTGGAGGACGCGCGGCGCCGCTGATATCGACACCTACTTCCGCGGCGGCAACACGCTGCGCTGGCCTACCATCGGCCTGAGCATCATGGCCACGCAGGCCAGCGCCATCACCTTCCTGTCCACGCCAGGCCAGGCCTACGAAGACGGCATGCGGTTCGTGCAGTTCTACCTCGGGCTGCCGCTGGCGATGATCGTCATCAGCGCCGTCTTCGTGCCCATCTACTACCGGCTGGGCGTCTACACTGCCTACGAGGTGCTCGAGCACCGCTTCGATGCGCGCGTGCGTTACCTCGGCGCCGTGCTTTTCCTCATTCAGCGCGGGCTGGCTGCCGGCATCACGATCTACGCCCCCGCGATCATTCTCAGCGCCATTCTCGGTTGGGACCTCCAGCTGACGGTCCTGGCCATCGGAGCGGTGGTCATCGTCTATACCGTCACCGGCGGAACCAATGCCGTGGCGCAGACGCAGAAGCAGCAGATGATCGTGATGCTCACCGGCATGGTGGTGGCGGCCGTGGCCGTGTACGTGCGCCTGCCGCAGCAGGTCGGGCTTCCCGAGGCTCTTCATCTTGCCGGTGCCCTCGATCGCATGAACGTGCTGAGCTTCGAGCTGGACCCGGACAGCCGCTACAACTTCTGGTCGGGAATCACCGGCGGGTTCTTCCTGGCGCTGTCGTACTTCGGCACCGACCAGTCGCAGGTGCAGCGGTATCTCTCAGGCCGGTCGGTGACCGAGAGCCGGCTGGGCCTGCTGTTCAACGGGATGCTGAAGATCCCGATGCAGTTCCTCATCCTGATGACGGGCGTGCTGGTGTTCGTGTTCCACCTGTTCACGCCCGCGCCGGTCTTCTTCAACGAGCCGGCGCTGGCGAGGATCGAGACGACGGCGCATGCGGGCGAGCTGCGCGAGCTGCAGGGCCGCTACGCGACGGCTGCCGCGCGGCAGACGGCTGCGGCCATGGCCTTCGTGGGGGCGGGAGAGGGGGACGACGTTGTCCGGCAGGAGCTTCGCGCGGCGGCGGCCGAGATCGGCGCTCTTCGCAAGGAGGCCAAGGCGCTGGTCGCCCGCGCCCTTCCCGACGCCGAGACGCAGGACGCCGACTACATCTTTCTCGGGTTCGTGCTGCGCTACGTCCCGGCCGGTCTGGTTGGGCTGCTGGTGGCGGTCATCCTCTGCGCAGCCATGAGCTCCATCGCCAGCGAGCTGGCCGCCCTCGGCGCCACCACCACCGTCGATCTCTACAAGACCCTGGTCGCGTCGGGCAGCTCGCCGCGCGCGGACCTCATGGCTTCCAAGGGATTCACCATCCTGTGGGGACTGATGGCAGTGGCCTTCGCGAGCTTCGCCGCGCTGCTCGACAACCTGATCGAAGCGGTCAACATCCTCGGCTCGATCTTCTACGGCACGGTGCTTGGCCTCTTCCTGGTCGCGTTCTTCCTGCGCCGCGTCACGGCGACGCCCGTCCTCGTGGGTGCCGCGGTGGCGCAAACGACGGTGATCGGCCTGTTCTTCTTCTCCGACCTCGGGTTCTTGTGGTTCAACGCCATCGGCTGTTCCCTGGTCGTGGTGGTGGCGATGATGGCAGAGGCCCTGCGCAAAGTTTCACCGGCTGCCTGACGGCCGCTGCGCGTTCGAAGAATCAGCCGCGCCTTTCGGACCGCCTTCGTCGACAACGGGAGCTGCCAGGAGCCTGACGCGCGTGCGTCCCCGGCGGCCAGGGCATTCCTGGCTCGCCGCCGCCGCGTTAGCCTGGATCCATGATCTCGCCGACGCGACGGAGGTATGGATGTGAATGGTAACTGGTTCGAGCGGTTCGCCAGGGCATTGGCGCTGCGGACGGGCCGTCCTTCGACGTTCGGGGTCGCCGTGGCCCTGGTCGTCATCTGGGCGCTGACGGGGCCGATGTTCGGCTACAGCGACACGTGGCAGCTCGTCATCAACACCTCGACGACCATCGTCACGTTCCTGATGGTGTTCCTGATCCAGAACACGCAGAACCGGGACACCGTGGCGATGCAGCTCAAGCTCGACGAGCTGATCCGCTGCACGAAGGGCGCGCACAACGCGTTGCTGAACCTGGAGGCGATCGACGAGGCGCACCTGTCGGTGTTCCAGGCGAAGTATCAGGAGCTGGCCGAGCTCGGACGCAAGGCGATCCACGACGGCCTGAAAGACACGGGAACCGTCGACTTCGACTTCGACGGGGTGCTGGAGGAGGAAAGGGCGGAGTAGGCCGTGGCGCGGGCCCGGCATCTTCTCGACGGTGTTCCGCGAGAAGGTGCCGGGCCCGCCAGCGGTTCAGCAGGCCGAGCAGTTGAGCTCGACGTTCTGGCCAACCGCCGCCTTCAGCGTCACGAGCGCATCGCTGGCGGTCACGCTGCCATTGCCGTTGGCGTCGCAGACACACAACTGGCAACTGAGCGCGCCAACGGCGGTGCGCAGGATGAAGAGGGCGTCGCTGGCGGTGACGCTGCCGCTCGGAGGAGCCGGATCGCCGCAGCTGCCGGCCGGGCCTTCGGTGGTGGTCGTGGTCGAGGACGTCGTGGTCGAGGACGTCGTGGACGTGCCGATCAGCAGCGTCACGTCGAACTCGGCGTAGACCGGCTTGTGATCGGACAGGTCGTCGCCTTCGGCGTCGTCGAAGAGGTCGTCGGGCACGTCGTAGGCCACAGCCTCCAGCATCACCTCGTCGCTGCTGCGGTACATGATCTTGTCGATGCGCTCGCACTCGGCGCCCGCCTCGTCGGCTGCGCACCCGCCCATGATGTCGGTGCCGGGGCCGGGCACGACGCCGCCGCGCTTGAGCTCGACCCAGACGTCGGTCAGGCCGGCCTGCGTGATCAGCGTTTCGACGTTGTCGTTGCCCGAGCGCGTAAACAGGCTGTTGGTGTCGCCCATCAGGATGATGGCGTCACCTGCCAGGTTCGTGTTGATGTAGTTGACGAGCTGCGTGATGTTCGCGCGCCGTGCCGTGCGGCTGCCCGTGTCCTGTCCGGCGTCCGCGTGCAGATTGATGACCTTGACGAAACCGCCCGGCACCAGCTCGACCGTCGCCACCGAGAAGCCCTTGTTGGTGTCGCAGTCGCTGCCGGCCTGGCCGAAGCTGCCGAAGCAGTTCGCCCACTGCACCTGCGTGTAGTCGGTGAACGCATAGTCCGACATCATGTCGAGACCGTCGCCGATGTTGTTGGGGCCGCCGTTGTCCTTCGCGGTCTCCTGATCGTAGGCGGCGCCGCCCATGATCGTGTTGTAGTAGGGGACGTAGAACAGCTCCTGCAGGAGGACGAGCGAATCGGTGCCGGCGTATTCCCCGCCGGCGGTGTGGAAGTCTTCGAGCTTGGGCGCGATGGCCGCGATCTCGGCCGTGCGGTCTTCGATGACCTGCGGCGGCAGGCCGCGAACGTTGTAGGTCAGGACGGGAACGATTTCGGCGCTCGCTTGCGCCGCCAGTGAGCATCCAAGGGCCGTAGCGGCCACGACGAGGTACGCTTGTTTCATCTTTCTCCCCGGAATTCTTAGCCGGATATCGTCAAGGGAATCGGGAGGATCATCGGAGTCAGCCGAGAATCCGCCGGCTCAGTCAGCCGAGAATCGTCGGCTCCGCACATTGCCGCACCCCGATGGTCCAGGTTCGTGGAGGGAGAATAAAGCCGCGAGTCCTCGAAAATCAAGGCAGCTTACGAATCTGGCGATGAGCTGAAGCATAACTTGCGCCAGTAAGGGCGGTCCGACGCGGCTGCGCCGAGAAGCCGGCGTATCTTCCATCGTTCTGGCGCGCAGGGCCGGCCCCTTCAGGGCACTCCGCCCGCCAGGCCCCATCGGAGGTTGTCGATGAGCACTACGCTGTCGCCGCTGCCGTCCGTCACGTCGAAGACCATCAGGTCGAGTGTGATCTCTTCACCAGGCACGACCGGCGCCGTTGCTGTCGTCCAGATCGTGCCCGCCCCGAGCACGTCATCCATTCCCGTGCCGGCCAGCTCCGCGGTGCCTCCGGCGCAGGAGACGCACGGCTTGGAATTGGCGCACAGGTCAAAGCGAGTGTTGTTGAGGCTGACTGGATTGCCGCCGTGCAGGGCGATGTTGCCGTCGGCCGGCAGACCGGCGGCTTCGGACGTCAGCAGCGCCAGGAAGAAATCGTTGTAGGCGGTGCAGTAGTACGTCTGGTAATCCGCATTGAAGAATCGGAAATCGAAGCTGACGGACACCGCATTGGTGGGCACGCGGATGCGAAGTCTCGTATCGATCGGGTCGCGAGAGTTATTGCCGGTCGCGCACGTCTCCTCGCAGCCCTGCGACGGCAGCGTCCCGCCATGCGCTGTCAGATAGGCGGCGGGCGGCGTGGACGTCACCGAAAAGTCGGTTCCGCTGGCGGGGACGACGTATCCGGGATCGTTCTCGTCCCTCATGCGGCCGCTCGACAGCCCGGCCATCGTCACGTTGGCTGTTGGAACGATGGCGGTGCCGTACCCCGTCAGCGCTGCCGCCTGGTAGTTCTGCATGTTCGCGAGCTGGGAGCTGGTCGGCGCGCTGCCGTCGGACAACAGGAAAGACGCCGAGAGAAGGCCCCACTTCCGCTGCGCCAGCGCAGCGTTGGGCGTCGTGGTCTGACACAGATCCATGGCAGCGGCGATGTCGTTTGCCGTCACACCAGTGACGTCCTGTCCGAAGCTGCACGCCGCAGCCGGCGTGTCGTCCGATGTCGACGCGTCGCAGTCGTCGTCCATGCCATTTCCCACCATCTCGAATGCGCCCGGATTGACGAACTCGGGGTTCGGCGTGCACGCGGCGGTCTCGCAGCAATCTCCGTCGTTGGCGCTCCAGCCGTCGCCATCGTGATCGACTTCCGGCTCCAGAATGGTGGTGGTCGTCACCAGTGTGGTCGTGGTCGTGGTCGTGACGATGCCCTGCACGGCGGGCACGCACAGCCGCGCAACCGACTTCAGTCTGGTGGCGCGAAAGCCGAACTGGTCTGTGAACGCGACCGGCGCCACGTCGATGTCGGGACACTTCACCTTGTAGCAAAGATAGTCGTTGGACTGCAGATCCTGCGCAGGCGGCTGTCGCGGGGGCACGGGCGCGGTTCCCGGATCGATGAGGGCTTTTGCCGCAGGCACGCACACCTGCACCGTCTTTCCCTTGACCTCACACGATGATGGAAGCTGGAACGCCGCCGCCATCGTCGTCAGGTGAACGACGGCGGCCCTGAAGCTCTGCGTGTCGGCGGCCTTGAAGCATTGCAGATGGTCGAACGTCGGTGCAGCCACGCCGGCGAAAGGCGATGCGAGCGCCAGGAACGGAAACGACAGGGTGAGAACGCGAACGGAAACGGACCTGGAACGCATGGCTGCCTCCAAACCGCGGCCCGACTGGCACGGGCTGCCTCCGGCGACCTTTTCTCGGACGGATGGACGCAATGACGGGCAGGCGCCGTGCCAGGCGCGCTTGCTACGGCCGGCTTCGCAGGCTGACATGGGCGCCGATGAGCTACAGCATAGGCTTTGCGAGCGCCGAGGATCTGCCGCAGCTGCCGCCGATCGAGGAGCGTGCCGCCGCGATGTTCGACCGCATCGAGGCGCTGAGAAGCGTGCCTTTGATCAACTCGGATCCCACGGCGTTCGAGCATGCGCATGCCGCCGGTCTGCTGTGGGTGGCTCGCGACGCCGCGGGCGCTCCGGTCGGCTTCGCACTGTGCGAACGGCTCGGCTCCGACATTCATCTCGAGGAGCTCGACGTCGACCCCGTTCACGGATGCCGCGGCATCGGCCGCGCCCTCGTGCTCACCGTCTGCAACCACGCTGCCGGCCTCGGCCATGATGTGACCCTGACAACCTTCCGCGATGTTCCGTGGAACCAGCCTTTCTACGAACGCCTCGGCTTCCGGGAGATCCCGCGCGACGAGATCACGCCCGAGCTGGCCCAGCGGGTCGCCGACGAAACATCGCGAGGGCTTCCGCGCCATCTACGCATCCTCATGCGCCGCCGCCGAACGTCCTAGCCGGACCGAGCGCGACGTCGCAGAGTAGGCCAGAGGCAAGGCGGCGGCGCGTAGAGCGAGCGCAGGCGCGCTGGAGGCCCGCCGGAGCGAGCGATCGTGCCGCCAACGCCGCAGATGGCGCGCCATGCGACGTGGCCGGCCGCGCCCCCGCAACACGCATCACTCATCCGACGGCGGGATGCAGTTGAGCTTCAGCAGATCCGAATCCTTGCTGCCGCCTGCACTGGTGGCCGCCGCCTTGAACGTCATGCGCGTGGCGCGGTCGGCCAGCGGGCCGCTGAGAGGCACGACGATCTGCGTCGTCTCCGTGCACATGTCCTCGGTCAGCAGCGGCGTCGCGAACGTGACGATGTTCTGGCGCGAGCCGCCCACGGTGCCGCCGCCGAGCGCCGCCACCGCATCGCGCAGCGCCAGCGCGGCGTCGGCTTCGTGCGGCCGCGCGCTGATGGGCAGCGGCTTCTTGAGCTCCCACGTTGCGGTGTCGCTCGGATCGCAGAGCTGAACGCCGGCCGCATCGCTCAGGCGCGCGTCGTCGACGTTCAGGCACACCGCGACCTGGAACGTGCAGGCGCCATCGGCAAGGCCGTCGCCGTCGCAGCTCGGATCGCCGTCGGTGCACGTCTGCTCGAGGTTGAGGAAGCCGCGCTTGTCGCTCTCGGGCTCGTTGAAGGGATTGACCACCGACCACTCGGACTGGCAGTCCGTGGCCAGGCTTCCGCGTCCGGGGATGAGCGCGCCTTCGAGGCGCCCGAAGTAGAACTCGGAGAAGTAGCACGTCTGGAACGGCCATTTGTTGGCCGTGCGGTTGCAGCAGTTGGCCACGCTCGAGCGCCCCGTGCCGGGCGTATCGGCGCAGTTGCCGGGCGCGGCCGCAGCGCTGCAGAACGCCGTGTTCTGCTGGTGCACGTCGCCGCACTCGTCGAGCGGGGCCGGGTGGAAGCCCTCGTGGTCGAACAGCTCACCGTCGCGGCGCAGGCGCAGGTTGTCCTCCTGCGTCGCGCCGCCGCCGACGCAGTTGCCGCAGGCGCAGTCGCCGTTGGCGTCGCAGCTGGGCTCGCCCACTTCGGTGCACGCGCCGTTGTCGATGCACACGCCCTTGTCGACGACGTTGTCGTTGTCGCGATCGTCCCAGCACAGCTCGATCGTGATCGGCGCGGCGAAGGTCTGATCGTCGGGCAGCATGATGATCTTCATGACCGAGGTCGTGCCGCCCTTGAGCTTGATCGGGTCGCTGAAGGGCTGGCCGGTGGCAGGGTTGATCGGATCGTCCTCGCCCACCGAGACGCTGATGCTGGTGTCGGTCGCCAGCGCGCCGGCCGGCACCGAGATGGTGATGCAGTTGCCGAGCGTGAAGCTGCCGCCATTGGGGCCGATGGACTGGCCGCCCGAGATGTCCTGGTCGCAGCGCTCGTTGATCGCGTTGGCCGGGCATGGATCGCACACGTCGCCGCCGTCGCAGCAGCCCTTGCGACCGTCGGGCACCAGCGAGGGGTCGTCGCAGCCGCCGAGCGCGAAGAAGTCGGGGTCGGGGCAGTCGGTGTTGAGCTGATCGGGGTTGAACTCGGTCGGACACGTGTCAGCGGCCAGGCAGTGGCCGTCGCCGTCGGGGTCGGTGTCCACGCACTGCTGCGTGGCGGTGTTGCAGACGAAGCAGATGTCCTGCGCCGGGCACGGATCGCCGGGGCTGACGCAGGCGCCGCTGCCGTTGCACTGCTCGACGCCGGTGCAGAACTGGCCGTCGCTCGTGCAGGCCGTGCCTGCCGGGCGGTTGCAGGTGTCCTGCGACTCGTTGCACAGGTTGGCGCAGAACGCGCCGCCCGTGCACGGATTGCCGGGGCTGATGCAGCTGCCGGCGCCGTTGCACTGCTCGACGCCGTCGCAGAACACGTTGTTGCTCGCGCAAGGCGTGCCGGAGCCCGCAAAGCCGTTGGCCGGGCACGTGGTGCTCGCGCCCGAGCAGGTCTCGGCGACGTCACACGCGTTGGCGGCTGCGCGGCAGACCGTACCGGCGTTGCCGGCAGGATGCGCGCACGTGCCGGCGCCGTCGCACTGGTCGAGAGTGCACGGATTGCTGTCGGCGGCGCACGCGGTCCCCGAAGGCTGGAAGCCATTGGCCGGACATGCGCCCGAAGTTCCGTTGCACACTTCGGCCACGTCGCACGAAGACGCGGCCGCGCGGCACACGGTGTTGGCGGGACGCAGCGGGTGCGTGCAGGTGCCGGCGCCATCGCACTGGTCGGCGGTGCAGGCCTGGCCGTCGTCGGTGCACGCGGTCCCCGAGGATGCGAACGTATTGGCCGGGCACGTGACCGAAGAGCCGGTGCAGTTCTCGGCGGGATCGCAGGTGCCGTTGCCGGCGCGGCAGACGGTGCTCGATGGCGCCAGTGCATCGGCAGGGCACGCGGCCGACGTACCGCTGCAGGTCTCGGCAACGTCGCAGACGCCGGCCGCGCCGCGGCACGTCGTCGCCGCTGGCTGGAACCTGCACGTGGAGGTGTTGCAGCAGGCGCCGGTCTCGCAGTCCTCGCCTGGCTCGACCGTGCCGTTTCCGCACTGGGCCATCAGATAGCGGGCGACGGCGAATCGGTCGGTGCCCGAGGCGATGGAGCCGCCGGCGACGACGAGCTTGAGATCGGCCGGCTGCAGCGCGGCCGAGAAGATGCGGTCGTCGGCGCTGGAGCCGAAGTCGGTGGTCACCTTGCCGTCGCCCGAGAAGGTCGTGTCCAGCGCGCCCGTGGTGCCGTAACGGGCGACGGCGAAGTTCTGGTTGCCGGCGTTGTCGACGAGGCCGCCGGCGACGATCAGGACGTTGCTGGCGTCGATGCTGTGCACGCGCACGGCGTTGGCCTCCGAGTTGGCGCCGAAGTCGGTGACGACGCGGCCGCTGGTGCCGAACGTGTTGTCGGTGATGCCGAAGGAGGTGGTGCGGGCGAGGAAGAAGTCGGTGTTGCCGCCGGAGTCGGTGGTGGTGCCGGCGATGGTCACCTTGGTGGAGGGACCGAACGACATCGCATGCGCGCGTGCCTCGGTCAGGCCGAAACGATCGACCTTGACGCCGTCGCCGAACGCCGAGCTGTCGAGGCTGCCGTTGGAGGTCAGGAACAGCATGATCACGGCGTCGCCCGTGACCGAGCTGATGTCGCAGATGCCGAAGCCGACCGCGACGATGCGGCCGGTGCCGTCGCTCTGCACGCCCACGCCGCGGATCTCGGGAGCATCGCAGTTCAGGAAGCTGTGGGTCATCGTGCCGTCACTGTCGAAGGTGGTGTCGATGCTGCCGTTGGCGGTAAAGCGCGCCACGCGCACGGTGCTCGGACCGACCAGTCCGGCCACGACGTACTTGCCGTCGGGCTGGACAGCCAGTGCCTGCGCGAATCCGTCGAAGTCCGTCGGCGAGATGGCGCCGGCGCCGCCGGGGCCGAAGGTCGTGTCCAGGTTGCCGCTGTTGGTCAGACGGCCCAGCAGAAAGTCGGTGCCGCAGCGGCCGGCAAAGACGATTCGGTTGCTCGCATCGATCAGGATCGCGTTGATGCGCAGCGAGCTGCACCCTCCGATCACCGTCTGCAGGCCATCGGTCGAGAAGGTCGTGTCGAGCGTGCCGTCGGCGTTGAAGCGCGCGATGGCGCCGGTGCCCGGGCTCGTCAGCTTCTCGCCGGCAACCACGATCTTGCCGTTGCCGTCGACCGCCACGGCGTAGGCGGTCTGATTGCCGGTGCCGGAGAAGGTCTGGGTCGTGATGCCGTCGGTGCTGAAGGTCGTATCGAGATCGCCGGGAGCGGCGTACGCGCCCGTCGGGGGCGCAAACAGGGAGACAATGAGCGAACACACGAGCAGAACGCGGACGAAGCAACGCTGCATTCGAGCAACCCTCCAGACTTTCCGGCGCCGCTGCGGACGGCGCGTGAGCGACGCGCCGTTTGGCAACGGCGCGCGGCGAGCAAACGCCGCTGTGGACGGCGCGCGAGCGGCGCGTCGCTGCCGACGGCGCGCGACGCAAGAACCCCACCGCAAACTTAGCCGCGCACTCGAAGGCGAAGAAGAGGGTTTACAGGAAAGTCGGTAGCATGATGCGGGGATGGCGCGCGCTGCACGCATTCCTCGGCGCCGAACGCACCGGCGGACGACCAGTGAACTGCCAACGCCGAGGCGTCGGCGCGCGCGCACGGGCGAAAGAACGTGAAGCGGCAAGGCTGACGACCGTTAGGCGAAGGCGGGAGCTCGCGCAGCGGCGAAGGCGGCAAGAACAGCGAAGGCGGCGTCGGCGCAGGGACCGACGCGGGAGGGAGTTCGTCGGTTGATCGCTGCGTCGGCGCCGCCACTGGCGCGAGCACGCGAAGCATCGCGCATGCATCGGGGATGTCCGGGTAAGGCAGGGAGGAGAGAAGCCGGCTCGCTCGAACGTCCCCGACATGGCGATCGTGGCATGCGAGGGGAGGGCCAGGAAGAGCGGCGGCGTGTGTTCGCCCCGCATCGGCGTGGCAATGCGCCGTAGCATGCGGCGCAGCTACAAAGATCCTCGACAATCGGCCGGCAGGCGCGGATCATCGACCGAATTCGGGGCTGCCTCGCGCGCGCCGCGCGGGGAAGTGGGGGAACGGTGAGAGTTCGATCGATTGCAGCAGCGCTGGCGGCAGCCGCCGCGCTATCTCTGACCGCGCCGCAAACGGCGAGCGCGGATTCGAAGACCGAGCAGTTCCTGGCGCGCACCGCGCTGCTGGGAAGCCCTAGCCAGTGGGGCCTGGTCCAGCGGCTCTCGGGCGTACTTCAAAAGGATGACTTCATCGCTTACGCCGACCGCGGCTGGGCACGCAAGGTCAAGACGGGGGCCTATCTGCGCATCGGCCAGTCGTTCGACGAGGAGCGGCGCGCGGGCTTCTACATCGGCCTGGAGCAGGAAAGCGTACGGCTGATGTTCAAGGTCGATCTGGGCGTGCCCGAGTAGGCGCGATCTCCAGGGCCGGCTCGCCCCGAAGCCGAATCACGAGCGCGCGTCGAGCGTGGCTGCGGGCGCCACGGTTCGAGCGGCCGGTCGGGCGGCGCCGCCGTTCGATCAGCGTTCGGTAGCGGCCGGCGCGACCGGGCCCGGCAGGGGCTGGCGGCGCCGCGCGGAGCGTTCGGTCAGGCCGCGAATGACCGTATAGAACACCGGCGTGAAGAAGATGCCGAAGATCGTCACGCCCAGCATGCCCGAGAAGACGGCGATGCCCAGGGCGAAGCGCATCTCGGAGCCGGCGCTGGAGCCGCGGATCAGCGGCAGCACACCGAGCAGGAACGCCAGCGACGTCATCAGGATGGGGCGCAGGCGCACGTGGCTCGCCTCCACCACCGCCTCCAGGCGGCCCTTTCCCTGATCCTCGAGCTGCTTGGCGAACTCCACGATCAGGATCGCGTTCTTGGCGGCCAGGCCGATCAGCACGACGAAGCCGATCTGCGTGAAGATGTTGTTGTCCGAGCCGGTCAGCCATACACCCGTCAACGCCGCCAGCAGGCACATCGGCACGATCAGCACGATGGCCAGCGGCAGCGACCAGCTTTCGTAGAGCGCGGCCAGCACCAGGAACACCAGCAGCGCGCCGAGCGCGAACACGAATACGGCGGTGTTGCCCTGCTGCCTCTGCTGCAGCGCGATCTCGGTCCACTCGATGCCGGTATTGGGCGGCAGCTCGCGCCGCGCGAGCGCTTCCATCATCGCGATCGCATCGCCCGTGCTGACGCCGGGACGCGAGGCGCCCGAGATCTCGGCTGCCGGGAACATGTTGTAACGGTTGATCGCCGCCGGGCCCGTGATGTCGCGCACGGCCACCATCGTCCCGAGCGGCACCATCTCGCCGCGGTCGTTGCGCACCTGCAGCTTGGCGATGTCGCTGGCTTCCATGCGCTCGCTGGCCTCGGCCTGCACGATCACCTGCCAGTTGCGGCCGAAGCGCGTGAAGTCGTTGGCGTAGGCCGAGCCGAGATAGACCTGCAGCGTCTCGAAGACGTCGTCGAGCCCCACGCCGAGCGCTTTGGCCTTGGTCCGGTCCAGGTCCAGGTAGATCTCGGGCATGCTGGCGCGGAAGCTCGAGAACAGCCCGACCAGCCCCGGCTGCGCGTTGCCCGCGCGAATCAGCCCTTCGGTCGCGGCCTGCAGCCGCTGCGGCCCGAGGTCGCCGCGGTCCTGCACGTACAGCTTGAAGCCGGCGGTGTTGCTCAGGCCCGGCACCGCCGGAGCGCCGAAGACGACCATGGCGGCGTCCTGGATCTCCAGGAAACGCTTGCGCAGGTTGGCGGCCACCGCGTTCGCCGAAAGGCCGCGCGCGACGCGCTCCTCGTGCGGCTCCAGGATGATGAACAGACCGCCCTGGCTCGAGATGTTGCTGCGCGCGAGCAGCGAGAAGCCGGGCAGACGGATCGTGTGCGCGACGCCGGGCGTGGAGTGCAGGATCTCATCCACGCGCGCCATCACTTCCTTGGTGCGTGACAGGCTCGAGCCGTCGGGGAGCTGGACGTTGCCGATCAGATAGCCCTTGTCCTGCTCGGGAATGAAGCCGGCCGGAACGCTCTCGAACAGCAGGCCGGTCACTCCCATCAGCCCTGCGTAGACGACCAGCATCAGGACGCCGTGACGCACCACGCGCGAGACGCCTGCGCTGTAGCGCGTGGTCAGCCGCCCGAAGCCGGCATTGAACAGGTCGAAGATGCGCAGCAGGCCGCGGTTGATCGGCGCCGCGAAAATCCAGCCGACGATCGCGCCGATTGCCGCCAGCGCGAGCCAGGGGCCCCACGCCGACCAGCCGGTGGCGGAATGCGCAGCGTGCGACGGGTCGCCGAGCAGGGATGTCATCGTCGGCTCGAGCAGCCATGCCAGCGCAACGCCCGCGGCCAGCGCGATGCCGATGCGCGGCAGCGCCTCGCGCTCTTCGACCTCGTGACGAGGCTTGATCAGCAGCACCGCGCGCGCCGGCGCCATCGTCATCGCGTTGATCGCCGAGATGATGGTGGAGGCGGCGATGGTCAGGCCGAACTGCCGGTAGAACTCGCCGCTGATGCCGGTGACGAAGGCGGTGGGAATGAAGACCGAGGCCAGCACCAGCGTGATGGCGATGACGGGGCCGGTGATCTCTTCCATCGCCTTCAGCGTCGCTTCGCGCGCGGGCAGCCCCTTGTCCATCCAGCGCGAGACGTTCTCGACGACGACGATGGCATCGTCGACCACGATGCCGATGGCCAGCACCAGGCCGAACAGCGACAGGTTGTTGAGCGAGAAGCCGAGCAGCGACATCACCGCGAACGTGCCGATCAGCGACACCGGCACGTCGATCATCGGCAGCAGCGTGGCGCGCCAGTCCTGCAGGAACAGCAGCACGACCAGGAACACCAGCACGAATGCCTCGATCAGTGTCTTGTAGACCTCGTTGATCGACTCGGCCACGAACGTGGTGGTGTCGTAGACGATGCGGTACTCGACGCCCTCGGGGAAGGATTTGGCCAGCTCGTCCATCGCGTCCCGGACGTCCTGCGCCAGCTCGACCGCGTTCGCGCCCGGCAGCGGGAAGATGGCCATGCCGGCCGACGGCGCGCCGTCGAGGAAGCTGGCGCCGTCGTAGCTGCGCGCGCCGAGCTCCACGCGCGCAACCTCGCGAAGCCGCGTGATGGCGCCGTCCTCGCCTGTCTTGATGACGATGCTGCCGAACTCCTCGGGCTCGAGCAGGCGCCCGAGCGTGCGCACCGTGTACTGGAAGTCGGTGCCGGCGGGCACCGGCTCCTGCCCGATGCGCCCGGCCGCGACCTGTACGTTCTGCTCGCGAAGCGCGCGGATGACGTCGCCGGCCGACATGCCGAGCGCCGCCAGCTTGGCGGGGTCCAGCCACACCCGCATGCTGTAGTCGCGCGCGCCGAGCAGGCTGAGGTCGCCGACGCCGGGCAGGCGCGCGATGTGCTCGCGGATGTTCAGCGTCGTGTAGTTGCTCAGGTAGATCTGGTCGTAGCGTTTGTCGGGCGAGATGACGTTGACGACCAGCAGCATGTTGGGCGAGCGCTTGCGCACCGTCACGCCCTGGCGGCGCACTTCTTCGGGAAGTCGCGGCTCGGCGATGGCGACACGGTTCTGCGTCAGCACCTGCGCGGTATCGAGGTCGGTTCCGAGCTGGAAGGTGACCTCGATGTTGAGCGCGCCGTCGTTGGTCGACCGCGAGAGCATGTAGAGCATGTTCTCGACGCCGTTGACTTCCTGCTCGATGGTGGCCGCCACGGTCGACGCCACCACCTCGGCGTTGGCGCCGGGATAGACGGTGGAGATGCTGATGGTCGGCGGCACGATCTCCGGATACTGCTCGACCGCCAGGTTGGGCAGCGCGACCAGTCCGAGAACGACGATGACGACCGACAGGACGGTGGCGAAGACGGGACGGTCGATGAAGAAGCGAGCGAGCACGTGGCGTCAGTTCGCGGCGCCGCGCCGCGGTGGCGATGAGCCTGTGCCCGGCTGCTGCGCCGCAGCGTTGCCCGTGCCGGCGCCGGGCTGCGGCGCGGCGGCGCTGCCTGCGCCGGTGCCCGGCTGCTGCGCCGCTGCGCTGCCTGTGCCGGCGCCGGCCGGCGTCGCGGCGGCGTTGCCTGCGCCTGGAGTGCCTGCCGGCCCGTTGCTTGCGCCGGCCGCGCCGAGAATGCCGCCGGAGGGCTCGGGCGCCGCGGCTACCGCATCCATGGTCGTTTCGTGCGCGACGACCGTGATGCCCGGGCGCGCGCGCAGCAGGCCGTTGACGATGACGCGCTCGTGCTCGCCGACGCCGCTGAGCACCGCTCGCATGCCATCGTCGGTGCGCTGGCCCAGGCGCACGATGCGGGGCTCGACCACGCTCTGATCGTTGACCACCAGCACGTACTTGTTGCTCTGATCGGTGCCGATGGCGCGATCGGGCACCAGCAGGGACGGCACCGGCGGCCCCAGGCTCAACCGCACGCGCACGAACAGGCCCGGCTGAAACAGGTTGTCGGGGTTGGCGAAGACGGCGCGCGCGCGAATGGTGCCGGTGGTCGGGTCGGCCTGGTTGTCGACGAAATCGAGCACGCCCTTGTGCGGATAGCCGGTCTCGTTGGCCAGACCCACGTAGACGGGCAGGTTGAGACTTCGGATGTCGGCCGGCGCCACGCGCTGTCCTGCGGCAAGACGCCGCTCGCGCTGGTGCAGGACCATGCGCTCGTCGCAGTCGAAGTAGGCATAGAGAGGGTCGGTCGCGACGATGGTGGACAGCACCGGCGAGTTGACTCCGGCCTGCACCAGGTTGCCGACGGTGACGGCGGTGTTGCTGATGCGGCCGCTGATCGGCGCGGTCACGCGCGTGAACTCGAGGTCCAGGCGCGCGGCATCGAGCTTGGCCTGTGCCGCGCGAATCTCGGCGGTGGCCGAATCGCGCGCCGCCACGGCCGTCTCCAGCTCGCTCTTGCTGGCGGCGCCCTGCGGCAGAAGTCTCGTGGCGCGCGCGACGTCCGCCTCGGCCTTGCGCAGCGCCGCCTGCCAGCGGCCGACGTCGCCGCTCGCCTGCGCGGCCGCGGCCTCGTACGGACGAGGATCGATGACGAACAGGATCTGGCCTTTCTCCACCATCGCGCCGTCGGTGAAGTTCACCTCGACCAGGTAGCCCGAGACTCGTGCGCGGATCTCGACCTTGTCGACCGCCTCCATGTGGCCGCTGGCCTCGAACATGTCCTCGACCGGCCGGACCACGGGACGGGCCACGCTGACCTCGGGCGGCGGCAGCTCGGCAACTGCCGGGCCGCGGTTGCCGCAGGCGGTCAGCGCGGGCAGCGCCGCGAGCATCATCGCGGCCAGCAGGGGCGAGCGCGGGCGAGCTTCAATCATGATCGTCCAGCATGCTGCCCCAGGCGGTGCGTGCCCGCATCTGTGCCTTGGCGCGCTCGGAGACGAAGTCGCTGCCCTCGCGGATCTCCCAGCCGCCGCCGAGGGCGCGATAGAGCGAGACGAGGCTGGCCGCCTCGGTGCCGCGGATCTGGACGTAACGGTCGTGCGCCTCGACGAGGAACTGCTGGGTATCGAGGACACGCGTATAGTCGGCGGCGCCTTCGCGGTACTGGATCAGCGCCAGGTCGACGGCGCGCTGGGCCGCGGCGATGCTGTGCTCGAGCGCAATCGCCTGCTCGCGCGCGCCGCGGTAGCTGGCGATGGCGTTCTCGACCTCGCGCTGCGCCTGCAGCACCTGGCCTTCGTAATCCGACAGCAGCGACTGGAAGCGCGCGTCCTGGATCCGGACCTCGTGGGCTATGCGGCCGAAGTCGAGGATGCGCCAGCGGAACTGCGGGCCGCCGAACGCTTCGAGCGCGCTGCCCTTGAAGAGATCGACGCCGTCTTCGGCCGCCACGCCGATGCTGCCCGTCAGGGACAGGCTCGGCATGTACTCGGTCTTGGCAATGCCGATGCGCGCACTCTGGGCGGCGAGCCGTCGCTCGGCAGCGCGAACATCGGGCCGGCGGCGAAGCAGCTCGGCTGGCACGCCCACGCGAACGACGTCGGGAACGACGGGGATCTCGGCCCGTCCTTCGTGCAGCTCGGGCAGCGCGGTGGGAGCCACGCCCAGAAGCACCGACAGGGCATGCTCGCTGATGCGAAGCTGCGCTTCCAGGTTGGGCAGCAGCGCGCGGGTGTTCTCGAGCAGCGAAGCCGCCTGAGCGGCGTCCAGCTCGGTGACGGCGCCGCCGCGGAAGCGCACGTCGGCGATCTCGAAGCTCTGCTGCTGGATGTCCAGGTTGCGGCGCGCCACGGCCATGCGCTTCTGCAGCGTGCGGTAGCGGACGTACTCGGAAGCGACTTCGCCGAGCAGGCTCACCAGCACGTCGTCGTAGGTGGCGATGCTGGCCAGCATCTCGGCGTCGGCAGCTTCGATGGCGCGTCGGTACTTGCCCCACAGGTCGATCTCCCAGGATGCGTCGTAGCCGAGGGACCACTCGCGCAGCGCGCCGCTCGGGCCCGAGCCTCCGGCCGCCGCCGAGGCCCTGGCCGTCGCGGTCTGCGCGCTGGGATCGGTGAAGGCCAGGCCACCGCGGGCCGAATGGTCCTGGGGAAAAAGGTCGGCGCGCGCCAGGCCTCGTCGCGCGCGCGCCTCGAGCACACGGGCGCCGGCGCTGGCCAGGTCGGTGTTGTTGGCGTACGCCTGCGCGATGAGCGAATCGAGCGCGGGGTCGGCGAAGATGCTCCACCAGGTCCGGTAGTCGGCGGGCTCGGCGGTGACGGAGATCCCGTCGGCTCCGCGCCACTGCTCCGACAGCGGCGGCGGCGGCGTGGCGTAATTGGGCCCTAGCATGCAGCCGCACAGGAGGGCGGATGAGACGGCACACGGGAGCAGGCGCGCGCCGGCACGGGAGGCGTTGGATGAGAGGTGCGGCAACGGAGACCCCGCTGCGGTCTGTTTCGCCCAGGCGGAGGTGATTCGCAATAAAGGGCGTGCGCCCGGGCAACGCACGCGCTAGTTAGGCGCGCGCGCGGTTTTGTGGCAACGAGGACGACGTGAGCAACGGCGAACAAGGCAACGGCTGGTCCATCATCAAGAGCTCCGATCTGTATCAGGTCCGGGGCTGGGGCGAGCCGTACTTCTCGATCAGCGAGCAGGGCACGCTGCTGGTCACGCCCGATCCGGAGAAGCCGAACCGCAAGATCGACCTCTACGAGCTGGTCGGCGATCTGGAAGCGCGCGGGCTGGATCTGCCGCTGCTGATCCGCTTCAGCGACATCCTCAAGGACCGCATCCGGCGCCTCAACGAGTGCTTCCACAAGGCGATCGCCGACTACGGCTATCCGGGCACCTACCGCGGCGTCTTCCCGGTCAAGGTCAATCAGCAGAAACACCTGATCGATGAAGTGGTCGAGTTCGGGCAGCCCTGGCAGTACGGGCTGGAGGCCGGATCGAAGCCGGAGCTGCTGATCGCGCTGTCGGCAATCAGCGATCCCAACGGCCTGATCATCTGCAACGGCTACAAGGATCGGAAGTACATCGAGACCGCGCTTCTGGCGCAGCGATTCGGCAAGACGGTGATCGTCGTGCTGGAGCGGCCCGAGGAGCTCGATTTCGCGCTGGAGGCGTTCGAGAAGACCGGCATCCGGCCCTGCCTGGGCGTGCGCGCCAAGCTGTCGTCGCGCGGGGTGGGGCGCTGGAAGAACTCGGCCGGCGATCGCGCCAAGTTCGGCCTGACGGTCAGCGAGATCGTGGAGGTGTGCGACCGCCTCGGCGCCGCGCAGATGCTGGACTGCCTGCAACTGCTGCACTTCCACATCGGCAGCCAGATCTCGAGCATCATCCCGATCAAGAACGCGATGCAGGAGGCGGCCAACCTCTACGTGGAGCTGGCCAAGCTCGGTGCCGAGATGCACTACATCGACGTCGGCGGCGGCCTGGCGGTCGACTACGACGGCTCCAAGACCGACTACCACGCCTCCAAGAACTACAACGTGCAGGAGTATGCGCACGACGTCGTGGCGGCCATCCAGGAGGCGTGCACGAAGGCATCCCTGCCGTGCCCGACCATCATCAGCGAGAGCGGGCGCGCGGTGAGCGCGCATCAATCGGTGCTGGTGTTCGAGGTGGTGGGGACGCACGAGGTGCGGACCGATGAGGCGGCCGATCCGGGCCCCGGTGCGCATTCGGTGCTGCGCCACCTCTACGAGACGTATCTCGGAATCCAGCCGAAGAACCTGCAGGAGGCGTATCACGACGCGCAGCAGGGCAAGGAAGAGGCCGAGAGTCTGTTCAAGCTGGGCTTCCTGAGCCTGCGCGAGCGCGGCCAGGCCGAGCGGCTGTTCTGGGGATGCTGCGCCAAGATCGCGGCCACGGCGCGGCGCCTCAAGCGGGTTCCCGAAGAAGTGGCCGAGCTGCCCGAGCAGCTGGCGGCGATCTACTACGGCAACTTCTCCGTGTTCCAATCCGTGCCCGACAGCTGGGCGATCGACCAGCTCTTTCCGATCCTGCCCATCCACCGGCTCAACGAGGAGCCGACGGTGCGATGCGTGGTGGCGGATCTGACCTGCGACAGCGACGGAAAGATCGACCGCTTCATCGACGTCGAAGATCCCAAGCAGGTGCTCGAGGTGCACAAGGTGCGGCCGGATCAGCCGTACATGATGGCGATCTTCATGGCGGGCGCATACCAGGAGATCCTCGGCGACCTTCACAACCTCTTCGGCGATACCAACGCGGTGCACGTGCGGCTGTCGGAGGACGGAGAGGACGACTACGAGGTCAGCCACGTGGTCAAGGGCGATTCGATTCACGAGGTGCTCGATTACGTGGAGTACGAGCCGAGCGTGATGGTCGAGCGGATGCGGCTGCAGGCCGAGCGCGCCAAACGCGAAGGGCGCATTACCGTCGATCAGGTCAAGCTGCTGCTCAAGCATTACGAAGAGAGCCTCGGCAGCTATACCTATCTCACCGACGATTGATCATGCCGCGGCGGCGGCGCCCGCCTCGGCCGGCTCGCGTCTTGCGGAGCCGCTGTCCGCGGCGGATGCGGCGGGGGCATTTCTTGGGGGTGCGTCATGATCATGCCGCAGCCTTCGCGCGCCTGTATCGGCCGGCTCGCGTGTTGCCGCGGAGGTGTCTGCGGCAGATGTGGCCGGAGCACGACTTGCAGATGCGTCACGCGCCGCTGCGGCCGATGGCGCCGCCGGCGCGCGCTCATAGTAGTCGCCGCGAAGTTGCAGAATCGGCGTGCCGTCCGGCTTGAATCCGATCTGCCATACGAGGTCGTCGGGCGCGTGACCGCTGGCTCGAATGACGTAGCCGTGCAGGCCGCGCTGGTGGTGCCACAGGCATACGGCCACGCGGTTCCACGGATCGTCGGGGCCGCGCAGCGACCGGAAGATCACGTGATGATCGTGAAGCTGAGCACGCGCGGTGCAGCCGGGGACGCTGCAGCGCCAGCCGTCGCGCGCGAAGATCGGATCGCGATGGCCCGGAAGCGCGCGCCATTGCGCGAGGATGTCTTCGAGCATGCGTCGCAGCCCATCGCCGCGCCGGTCGCCCGGCTGCATGAAGCACGTCTGAAGGTGATGGAACCACTCGACGATCCGGGCGGGACCTACGAAAGAGACCGTGCACGGCATCGGCGCCGGTACGACGCGGAGGTGGGCGCCACGCATTTGCCGGCTCTCATCGGCCGTGCGGGGCGACTGGCCGGCGGCGGGATCATGGATTGTCGCGTGTCGGCGCAGCTCGTCCCAGATGCCCTCGAGCGACATGCGCGGCGGCGGCGGTGGCCCGATGGTGCAATGGTGGTCGATGTGCGCCCGCGCCTTGGCGTACAGAAGCTCCTGTCGGAGCCGTCGAAGCGTGACGAGGCGCGCGCGCTCGGCCCACGCCCTGGCATGAACGCCGTGCGACACGGGCGCGAGAGCGGCGACCTTGGCGCGCGTCAGCTTTCCGGCCCGATAGGCTTCGAAGATTCCGGAGCCGCGTCGGGAGCTGTCGCGTGCCATTCGAAGAAGGTCGCGAGTCTTGCGCGGGCAGATGCCGAGTCGAGCATGCGCATAGTCCTCGAGCGTGGCGTGGCCCAGATGACGGTAGAATCCGGACGGCGCGTGCCGAGCCATCAGGTCGGCCAGGCGTGCATCGTTGGTCTGCATCACCGCAACGACCTTGCGCATGCGCCGATCGAGCCGCGATGGGTGACACGTCCGAAGTGCGTGCATGCCGAGCGTATGTCGCAGGTTCGGCGGCAGGGCGGAGAGGCAGCCGTCGTCGTCGCGGCTGCCCGCGCGGCGGTGGTCGCACTCGCCGCCCCACGCCTGCAGTTGCCGCTCTGTCTCGTCCGCACGTGCGTCGATGTCTTCAGCGGTCTGTTGCCCTTCCAGCGAAGCCAGCATTTCCCGATTGATGGTTGCCGATGAGCTGGCTTCCATGCACATCGCCTCGACGAGATTCCAGGTCGCGGCTTCGCGACCGATGAGGCGCGCGGCGTATTCACAGGCTTCCAGCCATAGTCGGTGGGTGCGCTCGCTGCACGGCACGGCCACGCGAGCTGCACGTTCGCCGTCGATCATTCGTACCGGCGCCGATTCGTTCCACCATTGCTGGTAGAGCGTGTCGTCGTCGGCCTTGGCTTGCGCTTGGGCCGCGGTGTCGTCGGTGTCGATCGCGTTCTGCCGCTGCTCCGCCGGATCCTGTTCTGTAAACGCCGTGCCGGCCTCGGCGCCCGTCGCAGCATCGTCTGTGCACGCCGCACCAACCTCGAGGCCCGTCGCATCATTGTTCGTCGTTGCGGCGGCGCTCTCCGCGCCCGGCCTTGCCATCGTCGCCGCGTTGCCCGACCCACCAGTCGCCGCAGGCCGCTCCGCCATCAGAACCGCAACAAGCTCATGGTTGAGGAACGGGATCCGCTCGATCGGCACCCCTTCATTCAAGGCGTGGACCTTGGCTTCGAGCGCTCGTCCGGTTGATGCACGCGCTTCCGCGAGCCACAGGTCCGGATGGCGCAGGTGCTTGATCGACGCGATGGCTCGCACCTGCGTCCAATTGAGCTCGCCGCGTGTGTAGGCGGCATCCATCGATGGGACGCTTGCGAGCCGAGCCGAAACCCTTGCCATCGTGGCGAGCTCGCTTGCCGAGATGCCGAGCCGTTCGCGACACCAGTCGCTGAGCCGCGCAAAACCAAGCGCCTGCCATGCCTTGCGCTCACGCAGCGCCACGGCGAGCTCGCCAAGGACGCGGCGGCAACGCGCATCGAGCCGTACCACCGCCGCGATTTTTCGGTGAACCTCATACGCTCCGACAGTCCCACGCTGCGTTTCGGACAACCGCGGGACGGAGGCATCGCTGGCAGTATCCGTGTGCGCACTGCGCTTCAGCCCTCGAAGTGGCAGACGATCATCGACTCCGGGGGCTCTCGCGCCATCGTCGCGTTGGCAGCGCATGTACGAAGATTTAGCGAAAGCGCGCGACCTCGACAAGCGATTTTCGCCTATTTTCATGCTGGATCCGTAATTCTTCGTCCGGCGGACCGACGCGTCGCCGCCGCCGGTCTTGCGTGCCGCGTCCCCGCGTCGAACAGGCTGCGGTACCGAACTCGCGCGGACGCGCGTGGCGGTCGCGCCGCGTCGTTGCGGCTCGCGCGCGGTGGCAGGCGGCACGTAAGGTTGGTGCACGTGCGCGAGCGGACCACCCTCACCAAGGCAGCGTTGCTTCGGCGCGACGGTGCAAGCCCGAGCAAACCGCTCTACCCTCACTTCATGGCCGCACCGCAGCGCAACTCCACACTGCAACGCACCTCCACACCGCCATGCACCGCGGCGCCGCATCGCACCTTGTGGATCACCGCGAGCGATCCGAGCAGCGAGGCCTGGCTGCGGTACGGGATCGACCGGATCGGCAGCGGAGTCGTCGACGCCGAGGCGTGGCGGGCGGACGACGTACTCATTGCGCGTGTCGAGGCGACCGCGGAGGCACCGACGCGGCCGCCGCATCTCGCATGCTCGCTCGAGCCGCCATCGGCGTGGACGCAGGAGCTACCGCGCGTCGCACTGCGCTCGCGCTTCGTCACCGAGGAAACGGACCACACTGCCGACGAAGGCTTCCTCGTCAACGCCAGCACGCGCGGCGACCTGCTCTGTGCTGCCGCCGAGGCTCTTGCGGCGCTGATGGTCGAGCCGGAGAGCATTGAGCTGCGAGAGGAGCGTCCGTGCAGCGTCGCACTGGAACCGCCGCCGACCGCGGCAGGCGCGCCGCACGCCACCACCAGCGACACACTCGCACCTCTCGAAAGGAACGGCCGCGGCCGGCAGCCCTCGCCTTTCGCCGCCGACCGCCTCGATCCGCAGGCCGCACCGGACCGGCTCGCGCCCACCGCCGGCGACGCCCCCGTTCATCAATCCGCGCCCACCGCCAACGACAGGCTGCATCTCGAGCATGCTTCACCCGACGATGACGAGCGGCTCTTTCGCTGGCTTTCGGAGATCCTCTTCCTCATGGACGCGCGCCGCTTCGCGATCCGGCGCGTGGTGCTGACCCGCGACGACGATAGCGGCGTCGACGGCTTCGCCTGCGGCGAGCCGCTCGACATGGAGCGGCATGCGGTTCGCGGAGCGATCAAGGCAATCACGTACCACGGCATGGAGATTGGCCGCGAGCCCGACGGCACGTGGCGGGCGCACGTCGTGGTCGACGTTTGAACGGCGCGGCAAGGCTACGAACGGGTGCACCCATGACGCAGCCGAAATCTCCCGCCCAGGTCGGCAGTCGCCCGACGCCGCCGCGCAGGCACCGCGAGGTCACGAACCCATGCAACCCATGATGCAGCTCGAACGGCTCGACGAGGTCCGCTGGCGCCTTCCGCGTCAGGGCAACATGCGGGTCGACGGGATGATCTATGCCGACGACCTGCTGATGACGCACATCCAGAACGACCCGTGCGTCCAGCAGGTCGCGAACGTGGCCACGCTGCCCGGCATCGTCGGGCGCGCGCTGGCGATGCCGGACATCCACTGGGGCTACGGCTTTCCCATCGGCGGCGTGGCCGCGTTCGATCCGGACCAGGGCGGCGTCGTCTCACCGGGCGGTGTCGGCTACGACATCAACTGCGGCGTGCGGCTTCATGCGACGCAGCTCGAGCGCGGGCACGTGGCCCGCGATCGCGACCGCATCGCCGATGCGCTCGCGCATGCAGTGCCGGCCGGCGTCGGTGTCGGCAAGCCGGACGCACGCGTGGCCGACCTCGACGCGATTCTCGCTGACGGTGCGCGATCACTCGTCGGCACCGACATCGTCACGCCGGCCGATCTCGACTCCATCGAAGAAGGCGGACGCATTCCCGGCGCCGCGCCGCAATGGGTCAGCGATCGTGCCCGCGAGCGCGGCCACGGGCAGATCGGGTCGCTCGGCAGCGGCAATCACTTTCTCGAGCTCGATGTCGTTGCCGAAGTCTACGACGAGGAGGCGGCGCAGCGCTTCGGGCTCCAGGAAGGCGGCGTGACGCTTCTCGTGCACAGCGGCTCGCGCGGGCTGGGACACCAGGTGTGCGAGGACATGCTGGCGCTGATGCTGCGCGCGTCGCAGGCAGCCGGCATCGTGCTTCCCGACAAGCAGCTGGCGTGTGCACCGCTGTATTCGGACGACGCCAGGCGCTACCTCGGCGCGATGGCGGCGGCGGCGAATTTCGCCTTCGCCAACCGCTCCCTCATTGCGCACCGCGCGCTGAACGCGCTGGCGGCCGCGACCGCGCGCAAGAAGCCGGACCTCAAGGCGCGGCTGGTCTACGACGTGTGCCACAACATCGCCAAGTACGAGGAGCACGTCATTGACGGCCGGCCGATGCGCGTGTGCGTGCATCGAAAAGGCGCCACGCGCGCGTTCGGTCCGGGGCATCCGGGCGTCCCTGCGAATTACCGCGACGTCGGCCAGCCGGTGATCATTCCCGGCGACATGGGCCGCTACAGCTACGTGCTCTGCGGCCAGAAAGGAGCGATGGACGAGACGTTCGGCAGCGCCTGCCACGGCGCGGGGCGGCTGCTCGCTCGCAATCAGGCCAAGAAGCTCGCGAGCGGCAGGGAAGTGCAGAAGAGAATGGCCGGACTCGGAATCGCGCTGCGCGCGGCGAGCATGTCGGCGGTCTCCGAGGAAGCGCCCGAAGCCTACAAGGACGTGGCCGACGTCGTCGGCGTCGTCGAGAAGGCAGGCATCGCCCGGCGCGTCGCGCGGCTGGAGCCCCTCGTGGTCGTCAAAGGCTGACGCGCTGCCGCTCAGCCCCGCACCGCAACGATCACGCCCGGCCCCGGCAGCCGCTGCCACTCCGCATTTGCCTGCGACCGCAGCACGATCCGCCACGGCCCTTGCGGCGGCGCGATGAGCGCGGGCTCGGTGCCGACGTTCGCAGCGACGAGCAGCGACCCGCGCCGCAACACCAGCACGCGCTGGCGCTCGTCCCCGTCGACCTGCACATCGGCGGCGTCGATCGGATGGTCGCGCCGCAGCCGCAGCAGCTCGCGATACCAGCGCAGCATGTCGTCGTGCGCGCCGTCCTGGATCTCTTCCCAGCGAAGGCGCGAGGCCTCGAAAGTCTCGGGCGCCTGCGGATCCGGCACCTCGCCGCGCCACTGGAACGAAGCGAACTCGCGCCGGCGTCCTTCGCGAACCGCGCGCGCAAGCTCCGCATCCTGGTGGTCGGTGAAATAGAGGAACGGCGTCGACGCCGCCCACTCCTCGCCCTGGAACAGCAGAGGCACGAACGGGCTGAGCAGCGTCAGGGCCGCCGCGACCTTCAGCGCCGGCGGCTCCAGGAGCTGGCTGAGCCGCTCGCCGAAGCCGCGGTTGCCGATCTGGTCGTGATTCTGGCTGAACACCACCAGCTGGTCGCATCGCACATCGTTGGGCTCGCGCCCGTGGCTGCGACGGCGAAAGCCCGAGTAATCGCCCGCGAAGACGTATCCGCGCTGCCAGGCACGGGCCAGCTGACCGAAGCTGCCGAAGTCCGAGTAGTAGCCGTCGCGCTCGCCGGTGAGCAGCGAGTGCAGCGCATGGTGGAAATCGTCCATCCAGTGCGCATGCAGGCCGAATCCGCCGCGCGACACCGGCCATACCAGGCGCGGGTCATTCGCGTCCGACTCGGCGATCAGCAGCAGCGCGCGGCCGCTGTCCTTTTCCAGGCCCGCAACGGCACGAGACAGCTCCTCGAGAAAGTGCGTTGCGCGCATGTCGTAGATCGCATGCACCGCGTCCAGGCGCAGGCCGTCGAAGCGGTAGTCGCGCAGCCACATCAGCGCGTTCTCGATGAAGAACGCGCGCACGGAATCGCTGCCCGCGTCGTCGAAGTTGATCGCCGGCCCCCACGGCGTTCTGTAGCGGTCGGTGAAGTAGGGGCCGTAGCTGGCGAGGTAGTTGCCGTCCGGCCCGAGGTGGTTGTAGACGACGTCGAGCAGCACCGCCAGGCCATGATCGTGCGCCGCCTGCACGAGCCGGCGAAGCTCGTGCGGAGTGCCGTACGCCGGATGCGGCGCGTACGGATAGACGCCGTCATAGCCCCAGCCGCGGCTGCCCGGGAATGTCGCCAGCGGCATCAGCTCGACGTGCGTGACGCCGAGGTCGCGCAGGTAGGGCAGCTTCTCGATCACTCCGGCATAGGTGCCCGAGGGGCTGAACGTGCCGACGTGCAGCTCGTAGATCACCGCCTTCGACAGCGGCACCGGCGCGAACGCAGCGTCGTTCCATTCGACGCCTTCGAGGGCGATCGCCTGCGAGGGCCCGTGAACTCCCTCGGGCTGCCAGCGCGAGGCCGGGTCGGGGAAGGGCCCGTTGCCATCGACGCGCAACCTGTAGCGCTGTCCCGCCTCCAGGGCGCAGGTCCAGGCTCCGTCGCGCTCTTGGCGCAGCGGTCGCACCTGATCGTCGACGATCGCTTCCACGGCGCGCGCATCGGGCGCCCACACTCGTAGCGTGACCTCGCTCATCGTCGCAGGAGAAGCGCCACCGGGAAGGCACCGAACAGATGCTCGGGCGCCGCCTCGCCGCGAAACGAGCCGCCCCCGAGAACGTCGTCCCATTGCCCGTCGGGCAGCGGCACCACGGTGTCTTCCCACTGTCCGGCGAGCGCGAGCGTGAAGCGCGGCACCACGACCATCAGCTCCTCGGCGCGGATGTACGAAAGCAGGTGCTGCAGCCGCGGCCCGCGCGCGCCGTGCGGATGATAGGCGGCATCGGCGCCGAACAGCTCGGGCCGCTGGCGGCGCAGGCGCAACACCGTAAGGATGAGCCAGAGCTTGGGCATGCCGCTCTCCATCTCGGCCATGGCCTGCGCGGCCGTCATGCTCTCGGCACGCTCGAGCATGCCTTGCAGCGCGCCGAAGTCGACGGGCCGCCGATTGTCGGGGTCGACCAGGCTGAGGCTCCAGCGCTCGGTGCCCTGGTAGAAGTCGGGCGTGCCCGGCGCCGTCAGCTTGATGAGCGTCTGCGCCAGGCTGTTGATGCGGCCCGCTTCGCCGATCTGCGTCACCAGTGCTTCGAGCTCGGCGACGAAGTCGGCGTCGGCGAAGAGCGCGTCCAGGAACTCGTGCACGCCGTTCTCGTAGTCCTCGTCCGGCTCGTGCCACGAAGTATGGATCTTCGCCTCGCGGCACGCCTTCTGCATGTAGAGCCAGGCGCGCTCCGCGTCGATGGGCCAGGCGCCGACCAGGGTCTGGTAGAGCAGGTACTCGGCAAGCTTGTCGGCCTTGCGTCCTTTCCACGCTGGCTGGTTGCGCGCGCTCCACGAGCGCAGGGCGGCTGCCCACGCCTCCACGGCCTCGGTCAGCACGTCAATGCGGCAGCGCACGTCTTCGCTGCGCTTGGTGTCGTGCGTCGACGTGCCCAGCAGGCTGCGCGGCCAGCGCGAGGCGATGTGCGAGCAGAACTGATGAAAGCGATCGGTCGAGATGCCGAGCAGCGACGGCTGCGAGCCGACCTCGTTGCACGAGAGCAGGCGGTCGTAGAGGTAGAACGTGGTGTCCTCGGCGCCTTTGGCCGTTACGGCCGGCGTCAGCTGCTGCCACCGCGCGAGCAGCTCGCGAGACAGTTCGCCGTCGCCCGTCAGCACCTTCTCGAGCGCGTCGAATACCTGCGGCTGCACGCCGGCGGCCTGCGCTCGCGCGGCGCCGAGCGCATCCAGGAGCAGGCGCCAGTTCTTTTCGTCGGCCGAGCCGTCGGCAGCGGGTTCCGTCGCCGACGCTCTCAGATACGTCCGGTACACCGGCAGCATGCACGTGAGCAGCTCGAGTGCCTGCCGCATCTGGCGACGGCTCAGATCGTGCGCCCGACAGCACGCCTCGGCGGCCGCCATCGCCAGCGACGTCAGCCGCACCAGGTCGGCTTCGAAGCTGGTGGCGACGATCTCGAGCTTCTTGGCCCGGACCAGCGCCGGATAGTTGACGGTGTGTCCGGTGAAGTCGTGATAGGCGGCCGTCAGCGCATCGCTCTTCTGCTCGTCCATCCACAGCCGGCCGACGCGGTCGAGGAAGTCGTAGCCGACGGTGCCGTCGACGGGCCAGGAGGAAGGGAGCTCTTCCTCCGCATCCAGGATCTTCTCCACGTAGATGCGGCCCTGCGGAAACATCTGCCGCAGCCGCTGCAGATACCCGAGCGGATCGCGCAGCCCGTCGGGATGATCCACGCGCAGCCCGTCCAGCTCGCCGGCCTCGATCATCCTGCGGATGCGGGCGTGCGTGCGCTCGAAGACGTCGTCGCGCTCGATGGCCACGCCGACCAGGGAGGCGATGTTGAAGAAACGGCGGTAGTTGACCAGCTCGCCCTCGCTCTTCCACCAGCACAGCTTGTAGAACTGCTGTTCGAGCAGGTCGTGCATCGCGTCGGCATCGGCCGACACCGCGGTGCAGCGCTCGCGCAGGTCGCTGCGCCAGCGGGAGTTGCTGCCGAGCTCGCGAATGTCGCCCGCAGCCGTCTCGGCCAGCGCGCGGAGGCGCTCGACCTCTCCTTCACCCGGCAGCTCGCCGTGCTGCAGCCGGCGAAGCTCGTCCAGCATCGCGGTCAGCGCGCCGTCCGCCGGTGGCATCACGCTTGCCCATGAACCGGGCGAAAGCGGCCAGCTCTGTTCGTAGTAGTAGATGCGCGGCAGGCCCGCCTCGGCGGCCTCCACGCGCAACTCTCCCGCAGCCAGCGCCTCGGCGTACGGCTTTCCGAGCGTGCACAGGCGCAGGCACCAGCGGCCGCCGTCGGCGCGCGCCGCGACGTCGAAGGTGCGCTCGCAGGCGCTGAACGGCCCCCGGCTCAGGAGGTCTTCCCACCACGGATTGGCGCTGCTCGCGCTCATGTGGTTGGGCACGATGTCGAGCAGCACCTTCAGGCCGTGACGGCGCACCGACGCCTGCAGCGCCTGCCATCCTTCCTCGCCGCCGAGCTCCTCGTTGATGCGCAGAGGATCGGCAACGTCGTAGCCGTGCGTGCTTCCCGGCGCCGCCTGCAGCACCGGCGACAGATAGACGTGGCTGATGCCGAGCCGCGCCAGATAAGGAACGGCCGCCGCAGCGCAGGACAGATCGAAGCCGCGATGGAGCTGCAGCCGGTATGTAGCCGTCCAGTTATCGGCCACGACGCAGGACCACCATCGAGCGACCGGCGAGCTGGACGAGGCCGCTCTTTCGCAGCCTCTCCTTGTCGGGCGCGAGCTCCGGCCGCGCCGTGTCGAACACGGTGCGCCAGATGCGCTGGCGCAGCTCTTCGGGGACGCGGAACTTGATCGGCTCGTGGTAGGCGTTCAGCAGCAGCAGGAAATCGTCGTCCTGGACGCGCTGGCCGGCCGAGTCGCGGATCTCGGGCGCGTCGCCGAGCAGCAGCATGCCGAGCGTGCGCATCCAGCCGCCGTCTTCCCAGTCTTCGTCGCGCATGGGCTGGCCGTCCGAGCGCAGCCAGCGGATCGTCTCGACGTCGGGCGTGTCGGGGTTCTCGTCGCGGAAGGTGCGGCGGTGGAACGTCGGATGCTCGCGCCGATAGCGACTGAGGCGGCAGGCGAAGTCGAAGAACGCCTGCTGCTCTTCGCTGAGGTTCCAGTCGTACCAGGTCAGCTCGTTGTCCTGGCAGTAGCCGTTGTTGTTGCCCCGCTGGCTGCGCGCGATCTCGTCGCCGCCGCCGATCATCGGCACGCCCTGTGAGAGCAGGAGCGTGGCCAGGAAGTTGCGCATCTGCCGCCATCGCAGCGCGCGGATCTCGGCATCGTCCGTCTCGCCTTCGACGCCGCAGTTCCACGAGGAGTTGTCGTCGGAGCCGTCGCGGTTGTCGTCGAGGTTGGCCTCGTTGTGCTTGCCTTCGTAGGAAACCAGGTCGGCCAGCGTGAAGCCGTCGTGTGCCGTGATGAAGTTTATGCTCGAGGAGCGCAGGCGTCCGGCGTGCTCGTAGAGGTCGGCGCTGCCGCCGAGCCGGGTGGCCACGTCGGCGTGGAGGCCCATGTCGCCGCGCCAGAACCGTCGCACGGTGTCGCGGTAGCGGCCGTTCCACTCGGCCCAGTTGTTCGGGAACTTGCCGACCTGGTAGCCGTCGGGCCCCAGATCCCACGGCTCGGCGATCAGCTTGACCGAGGCCAGCGTGGGGTCCTGGTAGATGGTGTCGAAGAAGGCGCCCAGCTGCTTCACCTCGTCGAGCTCGCGGGCCAGCGCAGCCGCCAGGTCGAAGCGGAAGCCGTCGACGTGCATCTCGGTGACCCAGTAGCGAAGGCTGTCCATCATGAGCTGCAGCGAATGCGGGTGCACCATGTTCAGAGTGTTGCCGCAGCCGGTGAAGTCCATGTAGTAGCGCGCGTTGCCCGGCACCGTCCGGTAGTAGGCGAGGTTGTCGATGCCGCGGAACGACAGCGTCGGGCCCATCTCGTTGCCTTCGGCGGTGTGGTTGTAGACGACGTCCAGGATCACCTCGATGCCGGCCTTGTGGAGGCGCCGCACCATGTCGCGGAACTCCCACACCACACCGAAGGGATGCTCGCGCGCCGCGTACAGCGGATGCGGCGCGAAATAGCCGAGAGTGTTGTAGCCCCAGTAGTTGCGCAGGCCCCTGTCGACGAGGTGGCGGTCGTCGAGAAAGTAGTGCACCGGCATCAGCTCGACGGCAGTGACGCCCAGGCGCTGCAGGTGCTCGAGCACCGGGTCGCACGCAAGGCCCGCATAGGTGCCGCGCAGATTTTCGGGGACTGCCGGATGTCGCATCGTCAGTCCGCGCACGTGCGTCTCGTAGATGATGCTCTCGTGCCACGGCACGCGCGGTGGCTCGTCATCCTGCCAGTCGAAGGACGGGTCGGCGACGACGGCGAGCGGAGCAAAGGGGGCGCTGTCGCGCTCATCGAACGATAGATCACCGTCGGGAGAGCCGATGGTGTAGCCGAAGACGGCGTCGTCCCAGTGCAGGCCGCGGCCGATGGCTTTGGCATACGGATCGAGCAGCAGCTTGTTGGCGTTGAACCGCAGCCCTGCCGCGGGATCGAACGGCCCGTAGACGCGGTAGCCGTAAAGCTGGCCCGGGCGCAGATGCGGCAGATAGCCGTGCCAGAAGTCGTTGGTGCGCTCGCGCAGCCGCAATCGCGCCGATTCGTGGCGATCCTCGGCGCTGTCGAAGAGGCACAGCTCCACCGCTTCTGCGCCGGCGGCGAACAGCGAGAAGTTCACGCCCTCGCCGTCCCACGTTGCGCCTTGCGGGAAAGGTTCGCCCGGGAGCAACACGAGCTCGCGCGTGCCCTCCCGAAGGGGTGCATGCATTTCCATCAGCTTCATTCTCGTCCGATGCCTGGATGCCGGCTCGGGCCGGCGGGGCGAAACCAAGCTTAGCGTGCCTTCCGGCCGTGAGTAGGGGCACTGGAAAAGATGATGCGCGGTCGCGTGTCACCGGGTGCTGCCGCCGCTCCTACGCTGCCTGCCGTCCGCGGACGGCTCGTTGCGCTTCATCGGCGCACGCGTCAGGAGGGGCGCGTGGCGCTGTTGTCGGTTCTCGACCTTGCACCCATCATCGAAGGCGGAACGGCCGCCGAGGCGCTGCGCAACAGTCGCGACGTTGCGCGGCATGCCGAGCGCTGGGATTACCGGCGCTTCTGGCTGGCCGAGCATCACGGAATGCCGGGCATCGCCAGCGCCGCTACGGCGGTGGTCATCGGGTACGTCGCCGAAGGCACCGAACGCATCCGTGTCGGCGCCGGCGGCATCATGCTGCCGAACCATTCGCCGCTGGTGATTGCCGAGCAGTTCGGCACGCTCGAATCGCTGTACCCCGGACGCATCGATCTGGGACTGGGCCGCGCTCCGGGCACCGACCCGGTCACCGCGCGCGCCTTGCGTCGCAACCTGGAATCGGGGCCCGAGACGTTTCCGCAGGATGTTCTGGAGCTGCTGGCGTACTTCTCCGATCCCGATCCCGATCGGACCGTTCGCGCGGTTCCGGGCGCGGGACTGAAGGTCCCGATCTGGATCCTCGGCTCCAGCCTCTATGGCGCGCAGGTGGCCGCGGCACTGGGCCTGCCGTTCGCGTTCGCCTCGCATTTCGCGCCGACGCAGATGATGCAGGCGCTGGAGCTGTATCGCAGCCGCTTCCGTCCCGGCGCGCTCGAGAAGCCGCACGTGATGCTCGGCTTCAACGTCTTCGCCGCCGACACCGACGAGGAGGCCCGATTGCTGTCGACGTCGGTGCAGCAGGCTTTCGTGGCGCTGCGCCGCGGCCGCCCCATCCAGCTGCCGCCGCCGCTCGAAGGATTCGACGAGACGCTGGCTCCGGCCGAGCGCGCGGTGCTCGAGGCGGTGCTGTCGTGCTCGGCCGTCGGATCACCGGAGACCGTGCGTGAAGCGATGGCGGCGTTTCTCGACCGGACGCGCGCGGACGAGCTGATGATCGTCTCGCAGATCCACGATCATCGCGCGCGCCTGCGCTCGTTCGAGATCGCGGCGCAGCAGGCGCGGATGCTGGCGGCCTCGTCGTGACGGTTGGGCGCGCGCCTGGCCGCCGGTACCGAGGACCGGCCGGTGACGCGCGACCGCTCTACTCTACCTCGACCTTGGGGTCCTCGAGCAGCACGTCGCAGCTCACTTCGCGAGCCGACGGCGGCTTCCACAGCGAGACGAGGACGGAGGCTCCGAGGATGCCGGCTATGGCGGCGAGCGAGACGCCGATGGGAATCTTGTAGACGTCCATCAACAGCATCTTGGCGCCGACGAAGATCAGCACGAAGGACAGGCCGACCTTGAGATATGCAAACTGCGTGATCACGCCCGCGAGCAGGAAGTAGAGCGAGCGCAGGCCCAGGATCGCGAAGATGTTGGAGGTGAAGACGATGAAGGGGTCGGCGGTGACGGCGAAGATGGCGGGGATCGAGTCGACGGCAAAGATCAGGTCGGTGATCTCTACCGCCAGCAGCGCCAGCAGCAGCGGCGTGGCGTAGCGGCGGCCGGCGCGCACGATCGTGAACTTGTCGCCCTGCATCTCGTGCGTGACGGGGAACAGGCGCTGGAAGCCGCGCAGCAGCGGATTCTGCTCCGGATGCATCTCCTCGTGGCGCTGCAGCAGCAGCTTGATGCCGGTGATCGCGAGGATCGCGCCGAAGACGTAGATTCCCCAGTGGAACCGCTGCAGAAACGCCGCACCGGCGAAGATGAACGCGGCTCGCATCACCAGCGCACCGATCACACCCCAGAACAGCACGCGATGCTGATAGCGCGCGGGCACGGAAAAGGCGCTGAAGATGACGACGAAGACGAAGATGTTGTCGACGGCGAGCGCCTTCTCGATCAGGTAGCCGGTGGCGAACTCGAGCGCGCGCTCGGTGCCGAACCAGGAGTAGACGCCGAGATTGAAGATCACCGCCAGCACGAACCAGATCGCGCTCCATGCCGCCGCCTCCTTGACGCTCACCTCGTGGGCATTGCGGTGAAACACGCCGAGGTCGATGGCCAGCATCGCCAGCACGAAGGCGAGGAAGGCCGACCACAGCATGGGCGATCCGATGGTTTCCAGTGGCATCTGCAGGCTCCGTTGCGTCGAGGGGCGGCGGCCGTGTCGTCGGCAGCTCGTGCAGCGGTTGTAAGGCCTTTGCCTTATGTCGACAATAACGAAAACCGGACATAATCTGTCGGTATGAGCGACAAGACCGAGAGACGCATCGAATGGCTGAACTACCACCATCTCCTCTACTTCTGGGTCGTGGCGAGGGAGGGCGGCCTGGTGGCCGCAGGCAGGGTGCTGCGCCTGTCGCATCCGACGCTCAGCGCGCAGATCCACGCGCTGGAGAACCAGCTCGGCGAGAAGCTGTTCACGCGCTCGGGGCGGCGGCTGGAGCTGACCGAGATGGGACGGGTCGTTCTGCGCTATGCGGACGAGATCTTCTCGCTCGGGCGCGAGATGCTCGACACCGTGCGCGGCCGGTCCACGGGACAGCCGATGCGCCTGGATGTCGGCATTGCCGACCCGGTGCCCAAGCTCGTCGTGCGGCGCCTGCTCGAGCCCGCGCTCAGCCTGGCTGATCCGGTGCGCCTGGCCTGTCACGAGGACTCCTACGGAAAGCTGCTGGCCGACCTCGCGCTGCACTCGCTCGACATCGTCATTGCCGACGCGCCGGTCCCGCCCGGCAGCAGCGTGCGCGCGTTCCACCATCTACTCGGAGAAACGGGTGTCACGTTCTTCGGCACCGCCGAGCTGGCCAGGAAGTTCCGGCGCGGGTTTCCGAAATCCCTCGACGGCGCACCGATGCTGCTGCCGCTCGAGAATCTCAGCCTGCGCCGCGCGCTCAATCAGTGGTTCGACCGGCTCGACATCAAGCCGGCGGTGACGGCCGAGTTCGAGGACAGCGCGCTGCTGTCGGTGTTCGGCGGCGACGGAGTCGGAATCTTTCAGGCGCCGACCGTGATCGAGAAGGAAGTGACGCGCCAGCACGGCGTCGAGATCATCGGACGGACCCAGGAAGTCCGGGAGCGATTCTACGCGATTTCGGTGGAGCGGCGGCTCAAGCACCCGGCCGTCGTGGCCATTTCCGATGCCGCGCGCCACGAGCTGTTCGCTCGTTCATGAGGCTGCGGGCGTTGATCGTCACGTCTCCACGAACTGCCGGTAGTGCTCGAAGCGCTCGAGGATGCGCTCGACGTACATCACCGGCTCGATGCCTCGGCAGTAGCCGAACTTGACGACGGGGTCGGCCGCGATCTTGGCCTTGGATTTCTCCAGCAGCCAGTAGGACACGTCGCGCCAGCTTTGGGGGTCGCCGCCATACTTCTCGGCGAGCCGGCGCGCATCGTCGACGTGACCGGGCCCGACGTTGTACGAGGCCAGGATGAACTTGAGCCGCTCCTTCTCGTCGGCGATGCGATCGGCCCAGCGCGTCTGCAGCGACTGCAGGAAACGGACGGCGCCGCTCACGTTGTCCTCCGGCTTGAACAGATCGGTGACTCCGACTTCCTTGGCCGTGCGCGGCATCAGCTGCAGCAGTCCGGCCGCGCCGGCCCACGACTTCGCCTTCGGATTGAAGCGAGACTCCTGGTAGGCCTGCGACGCGAGCAGCCGCCAGTCCCAGCCGAGCGAGGGCGCGTAGCGGCGCAGCAGATCGTCGAACGGTGACAGCTTGCCCGTCGCGGAGGTCAGGTACTCGCTCTCGACGCGCTCGGTGAACGCTCGGCGGTCGGCGAAGTACTTCCTGTACATGACCGCCAGGTGCCCCGACCTCTCCTTGCCTTCGAGCCAGGCGTTGAGCGCCGCCAGCAGCTCGGTCGATGCCGCGGGCAGCGCCCATACGATCTCGTGCGTCTCTCCGAGGATCGGCTTGATCTTGAGGTTGGTGAAGTAGACCTCGGTGAGCCTGCCGATGTTCTCGTGCGCCACGGTGTAGGTGATCTGGCCCTCGGCCACGCGCTTGATGAGCGCTTCATCGCCCGTCTGCACCTCCACAACATGGATGTCGCCGGAGATGCTGTCTTCCAGCTCGATCAGCGTGCGTTCGTAGGCGGAGTCCTGGGGAACGTCCACTCGCTTGCCGGCCAGCTGCCACGGCTTCTCGATGAGACGAACGCCGGCCTCGATCTCCTGGATGGTTTTGCTGCGCCCGCTCGCCGCCTGAGTGGCTTCCGGAGGAAGGTCCGTCGCGACGATCGGCCGCTCCTGCTGAACGAGCACGGGGTCGGACTGATAGAGCGGCCGTGTGTAGGCGATGCGTCCTTCGAGCACGTCGGTGCGCGCCAGGCGTCCGGCGGCGATGTCACCCGCGCCCTGGTCGAGCCGATCCAGAAGGGTCGTCGGATCCGAGACGACTTCCACTCGCAGCGTCAGGTGGTTCTCTTCGGCGAACTGCCGCATCAGCTCGTATTCGAATCCCATCGGCTCGCCGCGGTAGAGAAAGTAGGAGGTCGCGTTGGTCGGCGTCAGCATGAGGATCTCGCCGGCCGCGCGGATCGCGGCAAGATCGCGCGAGTGTGCGGGCTCGTCCTCCTTCGCTGCCGCCGCCAGCTCAGGGGACTTCTCCGTATCGGGCGCCTTGTGCACTCCGACGGGCCTGGCCGCTTCGGGAGGATCGGACGGCTCCTGCGCAGCCGCGGGCGGCGCCTCGACGAGCTCGGGGAACGGCGAGTCCTGACCGTCGTGGATGACGTCGTCGTCGCTGCGAGAAGGTGTGGCTGCCGCCGGCGGGTCCGGCGCGCGCGAGTCGGGATCGCTCTGACACGACACCGTTGTCAGGAGCAGCACGAGGCAGATTGCAGGGCGCGTCAGCAGCTTCATTGTGGGAACGTCGCGCAGATCCTTCGCCGCCTGATGCCGCGCTGACGTGCGTGCCGCCCCGGCTCGCTCCAGCCCAGCCTTCCGTGCACGAGTATTGAGCGGCTTTGCGCGCTCAGCCAGCCTTCGCGGGACGATGCGCATCATGCGGGGCGAAGCGACAGTGGAAGCGGTCGCGCAAGCAGTTGCGATTCCTCGCTCCTTGCGTTCAAGCAGGGGCAGCAGACGAGCGAGGCGGGCACGGCGCGCGTTTCCGCCACCGCTGCGGGCGTCGCACCGATCGAGGCATGGTTCGAGCGTTGCGCACCAGCCTCGCCACCACCACGCGCGTCATGCCGTCGACCGGGCGCGCGGCGAGGCACGAGTGCGCGGCCCAGCTGACGGCGTTGCAGCACGAGAACTGCATCATCGCGCGAGCCCGCCGTTTGTGTGCAGGCCGGCGCTTGCCTTGCTGCCGCAGAACAATCCGAGCGTCCCCGGGAAGGCGTCGTGGGTGGAGACCTCGCTCGCGTCGGCAAAGCCGGCCTGCTGCATCATCCGGACAAGCTCGCCGCGGCATGCCGCGGCGGTTTGCAGGAAGCCGTCCGTGGCGCGCACCGTCCAGAACGCGAGCCGCAGCGCTGCCGTTGCCGGCCGCGTCCAGTCGAGCACGACGATGCGCCCGCCCGGCCCCAGCACTCGATGCATCTCGCGGAGCACGCGCTGCTTGCGCGCATCGTCGAGGTGGTGGAACAGCAGGCTCGAGACCACGGTGTCGAAGGACATCGGCTGGAACGGCAGAGCCTCGGGCCGGCCATCCATGAGCGCGACGTCGACGCCTGCCGCTGTCAGCTTCCGCTGGGCGGACGCGCGCAGGCGCTGGTTCTCGTAGACCGCCGTGACGACGGCGCCATGGCAGGACCGTTGGATTGCGATCGAGATCGGCTGCTGGCCGTGACCGAGGCGGCCGTAGAGGCTCACGTCCAGAACCCGCTCGCCGGCGGCAAAGCCGACATGGCTGGTGATCATGGAGGCGCGAAGGGTTGGCGAGTCGAACGTCATGCAACGCTCGCGCCTCACCAGGGCAGGTAGTCGAAGTCGACGTTGCCTCCGCTGAGCACCACTCCGACCCGGCGCACCTGCGATGCGGCAGGGAAGCTCGGCGCCAGAACCGCGGCGACGGCAACTGCCGAGCTCGGCTCGATGAGCAGCTTGGCCCGCTCCCACATCAGGCGCATGGCCGCGATGATCGACTCTTCGCTGACGGTGATGACGGCTTCGACGTGATCGCGAAGGATGGGCCACGTAAGCTCGCCCAGGCTCGTGCGGAGCCCATCGGCGATGGTTGCAGGGGCGGTCTGCGGAATCAGCCGCCCTGCGGCTACGGACCGCGCCGCATCATCGGCTCCTTCGGGTTCGGCTGCGAAAATACGAACGCGCGGGTGCAGCGACCGCGCAACCACGCTCATTCCGGAAATGAGCCCGCCGCCGCCGACCGGAGCGAGGATGGCATCCAGATCCGCGACCTGCTCGAAGAGCTCGAGCGCGGTCGTGCCCTGTCCGGCGATGATGGCTGGATCATCGTATGGCGGCACGTAGACCGCGCCCGTCTGCGCGGCCACATCGGCTGCGGTCCGCTCTCGCGCTGCCAGCGTCGGAGCACACAGGATCACGCGTGCGCCGTAGTCCGCGACGGCTCGAAGCTTCACCGCCGGCGTTCCTTCCGGCATGACGATGTGCGCCGGAATTCCTCGCTGCCGCGCCGCCAGCGCCAGCGCCTGTGCATGGTTGCCCGAGCTGTGCGTGACGACGCCGCGTCGCGCGCGCTCTTCGTCGAGCTGCAGGACCGCATTGCACGCGCCGCGGTACTTGAACGCTCCAACCTTCTGGAAGTTTTCGCACTTGAAGAAGAGCGAGCGCCCGGCGCGCTCGTCTATGGTGGAGCACGTGAAGACGGGAGTGCGGTGGACGTAGCCGGTCAGGCGACCGGCGGCCGCTCGGACTGCGGCCAGATCGGCGGCGTAGGCGGGCATGGGGGCGCCATAGCACCGGCCCGGGCGGACGGCCAGCCACCCACTCCGATTCGCTGCGCCGCCAGTGGCCAACGCGGCCGCGCGCCCCTGCCATCAAGCGTCGGCGTCGCCAGCTTCCTCGTGCGCGCGGAGGTGCCATTGTCGTGATCATGGTTCAGCGCCGACTCGTTCCCGCACTGCTCATCGCGGCGATGCTGGCGGTGACCACGCCCGTCTGGAGCGCGCAGGCCCCGAAGGCGCGCACCTCTTTCAACCAATGGGTCAAGGATTTCCGGCCGCGTGCCCTCGCGCGCGGCATCTCCGCGGCGACGTACGCTCGGGTGACCGAGAAGCTTCAGCCCGACATGACGGTGTTCGAGAAGGTCGACGCGCAGCCCGAGTTCCAGGAGCAGCTGTGGCAGTACCTGAACCGCCGCGTCTCCGAGTGGCGCATCAACGTCGGCAGAGAGAAGCGAAAAGAGCACGCCGCGCTGCTCGAACGCATCGAAAAGGATTTCGGCGTCCCGCCCAGCGTCCTTCTCGGCCTTTGGGGCATCGAGTCCGGCTACGGCGACCCGCTCGTGCAGAAGAATCACATGCGTCCGGTCTTCCCGGCCCTCGCCGCGCTGGCATGGGGCGAGCCGCGGCGGCGCGACTTCTGGCAGCAGCAGCTGCTGTTCGCGTTCGTCATTGTCGAGCGCGGGTGGTCGACGCCGGGGGAGATGAATGGCTCGTGGGCAGGGGCGATGGGACACACGCAGTGGATGCCCGAAGTGTGGGTCAACGTGGGCATCGACTTTGATCGGGACGGGCGGGTCTCTCCCTTCGGAGCGCCGGACGACGCGCTAGGCTCCAGCGCACGCTATCTCGTGCAGCGCGGCGGATATCGGCGCGACGAGCATTGGGGATATGAGGTGCGACTGCCCGCTGGCTTCGTCGTGACGTCTGCCTCCAGGAGCTACAGCAACTGGGAGAAAGCTGGCGTGCGGCGAGCCGACGGCCAGCGATTTCCACAACCGAAGGCAACGGCGAAGCTGTGGGTGCCGGCCAAGGGTGGACCGGCGTTTCTTCTCGGACCGAACTTCTACGCGGTGCGCACGTACAACCCGTCGAACAATTACACGCTCGCGATCCTGCACCTCGCCGACCGCATCGCCGGCGGCGGCCCGTTCGTTCAAGCTTTCCCCGGCGGCGAGCGTGCTCCAACGCTTGCCGAGCTCCAGGAGGTTCAGCGGCGGCTCACCGCGCTCGGCTACGACACCGGCGGTACCGACGGACGCGTCGGTACCGGTACCATGCAGGCGGTGCAGAAGTTCCAGAAGGCCAACGGAATCAAGCCCGCGGATGGTTACGCGGGCGTGACGTTGTTGGAGAGATTGCGGGAGATGGGGCGGTAGCGCCGTTCGCGCGACTCTGGCGTCGACCGTCGCAGGTACTTGGACATCATCGGAGGCACCACGCGCGTTCGCTTCCCATGCCGCGTGTGGATCCGGACCATCAGGCAGGCCAATCGCGGAACCTTCTTCGATTTCGCCAAGCGGACAATCGACCTTCTTTCGGACGCTGCGCTCGATGATGCGAGCGGTGCTGCGGATCACATGTGGTCCACGGAATAACAAAGAAATATGGCCGAAAATGGGCGACAAAGCGCTTGCCCATTGGATCGTTTTCGTATTACGTTCGCCACGATGATCGACGCCTGCCGAGGCTTTGGTGCCGGCGATCCTCAGCCTTTCGGCCGTCTGCCGCTGGCCGGGACGCCTATCACTGCAGAACGCTGCAACTGGCGCTCGCAGTCCGAGCCGGAGCCGGAGCCGCGGCCTCCGCAGCAGCCGAATCCGTACGCGTCGATGCCCGCGGCGCTGCCTCCGGAGGCTGAAGCGCTGGATCGGCAGGCGTGCTCTGTCGCAGCGATGGAGACGCAGTGCCGTCTGGTCGAAGCGAGGATCGTCGCCGAGCTATTGAGGCGGAAGCTGTGGCGGCCGCTCGGCTTCAGCCGCTTGCGCGACTACGCTGCCGAGTGGCTCGGCGTCTGCGATCGCACGCTACAAGAGGACGCGCGCGTGGTAACGGCGCTCGAGTCGCTGCCGGCAATTCAGCAAGCGTTTCTCTGCGGAGCGATTCGCTGGACGCACGCGCGGATGCTGGTTCGCATCGCGACGCCTCAGACCGAGCGCGGATGGCTGCGCTTGGCTCTGATTTCGACCACACGCCGACTGGCAGAGCTGTTGGACGCCGCACGCCGCGGTGATCCTGCGCCCGGCGAGGGTGCGGCTCCAAATGCGTGCGCATCGGGAGGTGGTGATGGTGCGGCTCCAGATGCGTGCGCGCCGGGAGGTGGTGACGGTGCAGGTCCAAATGCGTGCGCATCGAGGTGGTGACGGTGCAGGTCCAGATGCGTGCGCGCCGGGAGGTGGTGATGGTGCAGGTCCAGATGCGTGCGCGTCCGACCGAAGCGACGGCGCGGGGCCGCATGCGCGCTCGCCGCTTGGCGCCGCGGCTTCATCCGCTGCCAGCGACGACCCGCTCGTCCACTGGACCATGACAACCACGCGCTTTGGCCGGCAGCTCTGGCGCGTGATGATCGATCTCGCCTCCCGGATGCACGGCCAGGACGTTCCGGCATGGCGCGTTGCCGAAGCCGTTGCCGGCGAGGCGACGAGCTGGCCGTATTGCGACCCGCCTGGGCCCCAGCCTCCGCCGCCTCCGCGCCCGGGCCAGCGCAGAGAGGCCTTCGTCAAAGCCTTCGAAGCTCTCCACGGTACCTGCGAGGGGTTCGGCTGGGTGCGGCCGCCGCAAAGGCCAGCCGTCGTCTTCGAACTCGACCGACTGCTCGTTGGCCTGGCCGACGCCGACGCCTTCGAGATCGACGCCCGCCTGCGCATTGCCCGCGAGGCGATGCAGCGCATCGATGCACAGCTCGCCACAACTCTGCGCAGGATCGCCGACGGTCGGCTGCACCAGAGAATGGGCTTCGCCGATCTTCGGCTGTACGCGGAAGCGCGCCTCGGCATGTGCGGCAGCAAGGCCATGGCTCTTGTCCGCCTCGATCGCGAGTGCGCGTACAAGTCGCCGCTTCTACTGCAGGCCTACCGCGACGGGCGCGTCGGCTGGCTGGCCGCCACCGCGCTGCTGCGCGTGATCGGCAGGAACCATGAGCAGGCCTGGATCGAGCGCGCACGGAAGGTGACGCTGCGGCGGCTGAGCGCCGACATCAGCTGGGCGCTCGACCGCGCCGACGACGACCGCGGCGATGCTTTCCAGCCCCCGCCGCCGCTGGACCTGGACGTGACGGCCGACGCGCTCGGTCGCATCGATGAGGCCAACGTCCAGATGCGTGCGCACACGCAGGCCGACATGGAGAGCTTCAGCCGCCGCGTCGGCTCCCGAATTGGAATACTGATGCCTGCCAGCGTTGCCTCACTCCTCGAGGACGCCATCGAAGGGTGCCGCCGGGCCATCGAGCCCCGTTGGCGAAGCTTCGAACGAATTCTTGCGCACGCCTATCTGACCTGGACCTCACTGCCGCAGCACGAAGACCCGCTGTTCGCGCGCGACAGCTACCGCTGTCAGGTCCCCGGCTGCAGCCGGCGCGGCATGCTGCACCGGCATCACGTCTGGTTCCGCTCTCTTGGCGGCCCCGACTTCAGCTGGAATCTGACGTGCGTGTGCGAGGAGCACCACGGCGACTTCATCCACCGCGGCTTCATTCGCGTCGACGGCTGCGCGCCCGACGGCCTGATCTGGGAGCTCGGCTGCCGCGCCGGCAAGCCGCCGCTCATGCGGCTGCGTGGGGATGTGTACCTGTGGAAGGCACGGGCGAGTGAAGCCGGAAACGCGCAAATGGAGGCCGCAAGGTGAGGGCGGTGCAGGGTGGCGCGCCACCTTGTCGCAGGAGCCTTGCGTCACCTGCGCACATCGGGACGCCGACCGCCCAACGCCAATCGCCGACCGCCCAACGCCAATCGCCGACCGCCCAATCGCCGACCGCCCAATCGCCGACCGCCCGCTGCCGCGACAATCCGCCGCCGCGGCGCGTCCGCCGCCGCCGCCGACCTACTTTCCGAGAATTCCCATCAAGCCGCGCGAGGTCATGTCGACCATCGTCAGCCCGATCATGATCACGAAGAACAGCACCCCCGCGCCTACCGTCAGCCAGATCAGCGGCGAGCTCTCACGCACGTGCATGAAGATCAGCATGACCATGAGAGCCTTGGCCACCGCAATGGCGAGCGCGACCACGTTGTTCATCGCTCCCATGTCGACGTACGCAGCGCCCACCGTCAGGGCGGTGAAGACCATCAGCGCACTGAACACCATCAGGTACGCGCGAACGGTGGCCTTGGGATCGTAGTGATGAACCGACATCGCGCGCTCCTAGCTGTGCCGCCCGATCAGATACAGGAGCGGGAACAGGAAGATCCAGACAAGGTCGACGAAGTGCCAGTACAGGCCCATCACCTCCACCGGCGTGTGCCATCGCGGCCCGTACTGCCGTCGCAGCGCAGCCACCAGAATCACGGCCAGGATCCCGATGCCGATGATCATGTGCACCGCGTGCAACCCGGTCAGCGTGAAGTAGATGGAGAAGAACAGCCGCTGCAGCGGGGCGTCGTCGGCCTGATAGAAGAAGTTCCCGGGGAACAGCCCCTCGTGCCATTTGTGCGTGTACTCGTAGGCCTTGACCCCGAGGAATACGAGCCCGAGCGCCATCGTCCCGAGCAGATACATGGCCAGCTCCCGCTGCCGGTCCACGCGAGCCGAATGCACGGCCATGGCCATCGTCAGCGAGCTGGCAATCAGCACGACAGTGTTGAAGGCCCCCAGCACGACATCGAGATGATGGCTGCCGTGGACGAAAACGTCCGGGTAATGCGCGCGATAGACGACGTACGCGCAGAACACGCCGCCGAAGAACAGGATCTCGGTGACGAGGAACACCCACATCCCGAACGTGGAGGCATCGAGCTGCTGCTGCTCGGTGGCGAAGTGGTGCTGGAGGCGCGAGGCGGTGCTGCTAGACATGGACGTTGCCCTCGGCGGGGAAAGCGACACCTTCGGCGATGGCAGCATGCGGGCGCACGGCCTCGCCGATGCGCGTGGGCAGCTTGTGGATCTCCGGGTAGTCGTACGGCTCCCAGGTCACCGTCGGCGTGTGGTCGAAGTTGTGGGGCGTCGGCGGCGACTGGATCATCCACTCCAGGCCGAATGCCCCCCACGGATTGCGGCTGGCATGGCGCCCGAAGCGCAACGACGCCAGCAGGTAGATCAGCGGCAGCAGATAGCCGATCCCGAGCACGCTGGCGCCCGCCGTCGAGAGCACGTTCAGCACCTGGTACTCCTCGGGATAGTAGTGGTAGCGCCGCGGCATCCCGGCGTAGCCCGCGATGAATTGCGGGAAGAACGTCAGGTTGAATCCGATGAAGATCAGCAGCGCCGCCGTCTTGGCCGCGATGTCGTTGTAGAGCCGCCCCGTGATCTTTGGCCACCAGAAGTGCAGCCCGGCCATGTAGCCCATGATCGCGCCGCCGACCATGATGTAGTGGAAGTGCGCGACCACGAAGTAGGTGTCGTGCACGTGCAGGTCCAGGCCGAGCGCACCGAGGAAGAGCCCAGTGAGCCCTCCGACCAGGAACAGCCCGATGAAGCCGAGCGCGTAGATCATCGGCGCCTCGAAGCTGACGGCGCCCTTGTAGAGCGTGGCGGTCCAGTTGAAGACCTTGACCGCCGAGGGGATGGCCACCGCGAACGTCAGCACCGAGAACACCAGCGCCGCGTACATCGACTGCGTGGTGGTGAACATGTGGTGTCCCCACACCAGGAAGCCGATCAACGCGATCGCCAGAGAGGAGGCCGCGATGAAGCCGTACCCGAAGATGCGCTTCTTGGAGAATGCGGGGATCACCTCGGAGATCACGCCCATCGACGGCAGGATCATGATGTAGACGGCCGGGTGGGAGTAGAACCAGAACAGGTGCTGGAACAGCACCGGATCGCCGCCCGCCTTGGGATCGAAGATGCCCAGGCCGAACCCGCGGTCCAGGCCCACCATCAGCACGGTGATGGCGATGACCGGCGTGCCCAGGATCATCACCAGGCTGGTGGCGTAGTGCGCCCACACGAACAGCGGCAGCCGGAACCACGTCAGCCCCGGCGCGCGCATCTTGTGTACGGTGACGATGAAGTTCAGCCCCGTCAGGATCGACGAGAATCCGGTGATGAAGATGCCGAGCGCCGGAAAGACGACGTTCGTCGTCGCGTACCCGGTGCTGTACGGCGTGTACATCGTCCACCCGGTGTCCAGGCCGCCGCCGACGGTGGCGGCAATCCCGATGCTGGCGCCCACGATGTAGATGTACCAGGACAGCAGGTTCAGCCGCGGAAACGCCAGATCCTTGGCGCCGATCATGATCGGCAGCAGGAAATTGCCCAGGGTGGCGGGGATCGACGGGATCAGGAAGAAGAACACCATGATGATCCCGTGCAGCGTGAACGCCTTGTTGTAGGTGTCCGACTGCATGAGGTCGCCCTGCGGCGTGAGCAGCTCGGCTCGCACGGCGCCGGCCATCAGGCTGCCCAGGAAGAACATGATGGTGATCGAGACCAGGTACAGCAGCCCGATGCGCTTGTGGTCCACGGTCAGCAGCCAGCTGCGGATGCCGTGATCCACGTTCAGGTAGTTCACTCTTCGTTCGGTCGCTTCCATCACTGGACTCCGACTTGGTGGCGCGCGTCCACCGCCGTCGCGCTGCCGGCGCCGGGCTCGGCGCGCAGCGATTTCACGTATTCCACCAGTGCCCGCAGCTGCTCCTCGGTGAGCTGACCCTGGAACGTCGGCATCACGGGCGGGTAGCCCTTCACCAGCTTGGTCATCGGCGTCAGGATCGATTCGCGAATGTAGGCGTCATCGGCCGTCACCGTCTCGCCCGTGGCCAGCTCCACCGAATGTCCGGCCAGGCCGGCAAGCTGCGGGCCGATGCCGCCGGGCGTGCTGAGGTGACAGGTCTGGCACGCCTTCTCGAGGAAGAGCTGCTCGCCGATCTTCGCGGGCGTCGGGGCCTGACCCGAGGCGGTGGCCGATGCCGTCGACAGGCCGCCGGTGGCGGCCAGGTCGGTGACGTTGCCGGTGGTGAGCCAGGTCTGATACTCCGCCGGCTCCATCACGATGACGCGGCCGATCATGCGCGAGTGCTCGGTGCCGCAGTACTCGGCGCAGAACAGGTGGTAGGTGCCGAGCTCGGTGGCCTCGAACCAGGTGGTCGAGTAATGGCCAGGCACCACGTCGGCCTTCACGCGGAACGCCGGCACGTAGAAGCTGTGAATCACATCCTCGGAGGTCATCGTCAGCTTGACGGGCGTACCGACCGGGACGTGGAGCTCGTTGATCTCGCGCCGCCCCGCCATGTGCTGCACCTTCCACATCCACTGCCGCCCGGTGACGAAGACTTCCATGGCGTTGTCGGGCGGCCGTGACAGCTTGAAGTACAGGCTGGCGCCCCAGGCGAAGATGAACATCACCGTCACGAAGGGAATGAACGTCCAAACGATTTCCAGCGGCGTGTTGCCGTGAATGTCCGCGCCGATGGTGTTGCCGGCGCGCCGGCGGAACCGGTAGGCGAACGAGATCATCGAGAAGACGACGCCGAGCGCCACCGCCGAGCACACCGCGATCAGGAAGCCGTAGAGCGCGTCCACCTCGAACGCGTGAGTCGAGGCCTGCGGCGGAAACAGGAACAGGGACGGAAACATTTCTGATCAGCTCCTCGACGGAGAGCGCCTCTCGTGCCTGCGGCTGAGCACGATGAAGCCGAGCAAAGCGATTAAGGTTGCCACGCCGCCCGCCCGCACCGCAGCCATGGCTTCGGTGCTGTATTTCCCGATCGAGGCGTCATAGCGGAAACAGAACAGCATCAGCGCGTCGACGAGGTTGCCGATCTTCTCCTCGGCAGCCTCCACCAGCGCCAATCGGATGTCGCGCGACGAATACTCGATGCCGTACAGGTAGCGTGCCAGGCGTCCCTGCGGCGTGGCCACGATGATCCCCGCCGCATGCGCGTAGTCGCCCGTCTGCGGCAGATAGCGGTAGGAGAAGCCGGCAGCGTCGGCAACGGCACGGATCGACTGCTCGGTGCCGGTCAGGAAGTGCCAGCCACCGCCGCTGCCGCGCCGCTCGTAGCTCTCGAGGTAGACGTCCTTCTTCTTGCGCGCCAGCTCGGGCGTCTCGGTTGGATCGATGCTGATGACCACGACGTCGAACTCGTCGCCGGCGGTGAAGCTCATCGGCCGCAGCGCCTTTACCGTGCCGTTGAGCACCAGCGTGCACAGCATCGGGCACTCGTAGTAGGCCATCACAAGGATGACCGGCCTGCTGCCGAAGTAGTCGCCGAGCATGACCTGCTTGCCGTTCTCGTCGACGAAAGGCGTCTGCAGCGGGAGCTGCTCGCCCAGCCGCTGCTGGAAGTCCACGCCCTGCAGCGAGGTCGGCCCCTGGCTGGCGCTGGGGGCGGCCTGCGGCGTTCCCTGCGCAACCGGCGCGAACGGAGTTGCCATCGCTGCCGATGCGGTCAGGACCACCGACAGCGCGGCAGCCGTCATCGGGAACGTGCGCCTCATGGCCGTTCCTCGGGCGAGATCGGGTCGTGCGCGTCATCGGGACGCGGGGCGCTGGTTCCGGTGTCGCCCTGTGCGCCTGGGTGTGCCGGCTGCATGGACGGTGCCTTGCCATCGAGCGCCGGCTCGGCGGTGGAAGGCGCAAGGTCGGCGGCGACTGCTGCTGGTGCACTGCTGGTGGACCGGGCCGCCGGGGCGGCCGCAGGCGCCGTCGTCGCACGCACGGGAAGTCCCTTGCTGACGACGATCTCCATCGCACGCTCGATCGGCACCTGCACGATGCCGTTGCGGCGGTTGACCCAGGCCAGCTTGGAAAGCGCCGCATCCTCGGCCGCGCGCAGCGCCAGCAGGTCGGCGCGCGGATCGGCCTGCAGGCGAGGCTCGGGCGGCTCCTTGCGCGCATGCTTCGCGGCTAGCGGATTGGCCGGCGGGCTGAGCGCAGCTTCGCGTCCGCGCAGGTACTGGAACGTGCCCCACGCCAGCGCGACGAACGTGACCGTGACGACGGTGCCGTAGATGGCCGCCAGCGTGATCGGCCGATAGTTGATGTCGGTCTCTTCGAACTGGATGCCGGCAATCTCGGTGTGCTCGTGGCCTTCGTGGCCCGGCTCGTGGGCTTTCTCGTGCTTCATGCCTTCTCGAGCTCCACGGCGACGATGGGATCGTTGAACGCGATGATGGGCCGGGCCACCAGGCTGCCGAGGTACATCGAGGCCCAGATGCCGCCGATGCCGACCAGCGCGGTCAGGTGCAGCGGATGCAAGGTGAAGTCGCCCGGCGAGAACGAGGGCGTGATCAGCCAGTACACGTCGATGAAGCGGATCACGACCATGGCCACGGCCACCATCCCGAGCACGCGCGGATCACGCTTCACCTGCCGCGACAGGAGCACGATGAACGGCAGTACGAAGTGCGCCAGCACCAGAAGGACCGACACCGGGTACCAGCCGCCGGTGGTGCGCGCGGTGTACCACGGCACCTCCTCGGGCAGGTTGGCCGACCACATGATCAGGAACTGCGAGAGGTGGAAGTAGGCCCACACCATGATGAAGGCCAGCAGGAGCTTGCCGAGATCGTGGAAGCGCTCGGGAGTCAGCACCTTGGCGGCGCCGCGCTCCAGCGACAGCACCGAAGAGACCGCGATCATCGCCGTCATCGCGGTCAGGATCTGCCCGCCGGTGAAGAGGACGCCGTAGATGTGCGAGAACCAGTGCGACTCCAGCGACATCGCCCAGTCGATGGCCGCGAACGTCATCGTCAGCGCATACAGCATCAGGCCGCCGCGGCTGAGGAAGTGGAAGTTGCGTCCGATCTTCTCGGTGTGGCCGGTCTCGTCCTGCTGCTTGGACCAGGCCACCAGCTTCCTTGCCAGGATCGTCCAGATGACGAAGTAGGCGACGGCGCGTGCCAGGAAGAACGGCGTGTTCAGGTACGGCGACTTGTGCTGCAGGATCGGATCGTGCGCCACGATCGACGGGTCCGCCCACTCGTAGAGCGCGCGCAGCCCGATCGCGATCGGAATGAACAGCACCGCCATCAGCGGAACCGTGGAAGCGCCGGCCTCCAGCGGACGCCGCAGCGCCGCGCCCCACCGTCCGCCCGTGATGTACTGCAGCATCAGGATGCCCATCGAGCCGAGCGCCATGCCGAGCCAGAACATGTAGGCGACCAGCCAGGCCTGGAAGAACTGCTGCGGCCAGATCAGCGCGCCGAGCACGCTCAGCACCAGGCCGCCGGCGCCGATCATCATCGCGGGGCGCTGCCAGCGCCGCAGCACGTGCCCGCCGTCGAGCGAGAAGTCCGCGCGATCGTGTCTGGTCTCAGCCACCGTGGTGCTCCTGTTGGGCCGCCGGCTGCGCGGGCTGACCGCCTTCGCCTTGTCCCTCGGCGGCCTCGCCTGCGGTCAGGCGCGCGCGCTCCTCGGCGTTGAGGTCGTCGTAGCTGGCGTTCTGGCTGAGCTGCAGCGCGCGAATGTAGGCGACGATGGCCCACCGGTCCGGGACCTCCACCTGCATCGCGTAGGACGGCATGGTGGCAAAGCCGTTGGTGATGACGTTGAAGAAGTAGCCGGGCGGGCTCATGCGCAGCCGCTCGTCGTGAAACGACGCCGGCTGCTTGTACCCGCGCATGACGATCATCCCGCGCCCGTCGCCGACGCGCGAGTGGCACGGCGAGCAGTAGATGTCGTAGCGCTGCTTGCCGCGCGCCATGATCTCGGCAGTGATCGGGAACGGGAAGCTGGCGCTCGGGCCGTTGGCGTCGCGCCCGGTGGTCAGCAGCAGGTCCTCGGACAGCTCGCCGCGCGCGATGGTGCCTTTCACCAGCGGCCGCGAGGCGCGTTTGTCCTTGAAGAACGTGCTGTTCTCGAGGGGCTCCAGGCGCGGCTGGTCGTGCATGTCGCTACGGCAGGCGCTGAGCGTCGTCAGAAGAAGCAGCGCTCCGAGAGGCCGGGCGACGCGCATAGCGGCCCATCTGCTGCGTTGGACGGCTCGTCCTTCGCTCCGGCGTACCTCCAGTACGCCTCCGCTCGTTCCTCGCCGTCCGCCTTGCATCTGGGCCACTCTGCGCGCCGCCGCCTGATCGGTGCCGATGCACGGTCGCGGTGGGCGGATGGTCGCTTCGCTCCATCCGCTTTTCACGATTCCACCTCGCTGACTTGCCGCGGCTCCAGTCGGAGCAGGAATCTCCAGGTGTCGTCGATGTGGAATTTCGGGTCGCTCGCCTCGATGCAGACGAAGAAGCGGTCTTTGGATGCCAATGCGAAGCGCTTGACGTTGAACACCGGGTGATAGGGCTGCGGCAGGCGGTTCAGGCCGAGCATGCCGAAGATGGTCGTCAGTGCGGCGAACAGGATGATGCACTCGAAGATGACCGGGATGAATGCCGGCCAGCTGTGCAGCGGCCGGCCGCCGACGTTGAGCGGGTAGTCGATGACGCTGGTCCAGTAGGCCAGGCCGTAGCCGAACAGGCCGCCGGCGATGCCGCCGGCGAGGACGAGCTTGGGCAGCACGCTGCCATGCAGCCCCATCGCCTCGGCGGCTTCCTCGATCGGAAGCGGGCTGTAGGCGTCGAAGCGCGTGTAGCCGGCGTGCTTGACGGCCTCGATCGCCGCCACGAACTCCTGCGGATTGGAGAATTCGGCCATCAGGCCATGGATCGGGAGGCGTTCGGACATAGGTCAGTCCTCCTCCTTGATCTCGGCCTCGGGCACCAGGGTCCTCATCTCGAAGATCGAGATCATCGGCAGGAAGCGGATGAACAGGAACAGCAGCGTCGTGAACAGGCCGATCGTGCCGATGAAGACGCCGAAGTCCCAGCGCGTGGGCGTGTACATGAACCACGACGACGGCATGAAGTCGCGGTGCAGGCTGGTGACGATGATGATGAACCGCTCCAGCCACATGCCCACGTTGACGAACATGCAGATCACGAACAGCCACAGCGAGCTGGCGCGGATCCTCTCGAACCACAGCGCCTGGATGACGACGCCGTTGCACAGGATCAGCGACCAGTAGACGAGGGCGTAGGGACCGACGAAGCGATTCAGGATCATGTAGCCTTCGTACTGGTTGGCGCTGTACCAGCCGATGAAGGCCTCGGTCAGGTAGCCGTAACAGACGAACAGGCCGGTGGCGAGCATGACGCGCGCCATGTAGTCGAGGTGCTGCTTGGTGATGAAGTCCTCGAGCTTGTAGACCTTGCGCAGCGGGATGGCGATGGTGAGCACCATCGCAAATCCCGCGTAGATGGCGCCGGCGACGAAATAGGGCGGGAAGATCGTCGCATGCCAGCCGGGAATGACGCCGACGGCGAAGTCGAAGCTGACGACGCTGTGCACCGAGATGACGAGCGGAGTCGAGAGCGCGGCCAGCAGCAGGTAGGCGGTCTCGTAGCGGTGCCAGTGCCGCACCGACCCGCGCCAGCCCATCGCCAGTGCGCCGTAGACCTTCTGCCCCACGACGCTCTTGGAGCGGTCGCGAAGCGTGGCCATGTCCGGAATGAGGCCGACGTACCAGAACAGCGCCGAGACCGTGGCGTACGTGGACACCGCGAAGACGTCCCAGATCAGCGGGCTGCGGAAGTTCGGCCACATCGCCATCGTGTTGGGGTACGGGAACAGCCAGTACGCCAGCCACGGACGGCCCGTGTGGAAGATCGGGTAGATGCCCGCGCACGCCACGGCCATCAGCGTCATCGCCTCGGCGAAGCGGTTGATCGAGGTGCGCCAGTCCTGGCGCAGCAGCAGAAGGATCGCCGAGATCAGCGTTCCGGCGTGGCCGATGCCGATCCACCAGACGAAGTTGATGATGTCGAAGCCCCAGCCGACCGGATTGTTGACGCCCCAGATGCCGGTGCCCTTGAGCACCAGGTTGCCGAGCGAAACGATCAGGACGTTGAGCAGGAGGAACGCGATCAGGAAGCCGATCCACCAACCGCGCGGCGCCTTCTTGGTCAGAACGACCGAGGCGATCTTGTCGGTGACCGTCTCGAAGGTGTGGCCGGCGCCGAGCACGGGCGGCTTGTAGGGCCGATGTCTTGCTTGAACGGGCGCGCCCATCAGTGTTGTCCTCGCTCGCGTCGCCGGCAGGCCGGCGCGCTCGCTGATCCGTGCCGCCGGCTGTCGGCGCCGGCGCCTTCGCACTGCCTACGCATCGGTTGCACTGCGGCCGTCATCAGTCCTGTCCTCGCTCGACCCTGCCGGCCGGCTCGCGGTGCACCGCCTCGTCCTCGCCGGCGCCGTGGGTGCCGCCCTGGCCGTCGACGGGACGTCCGTGCTCGCGGCCGCCGTGCGTGTCCTGGTGCGCGCCCTTGGCGTCGTACTGGTCGTGCCCGGCGGCATGCGGATCGGGCTTGGCCAGCGACGGATGCGGATTGGTCACTGAGGCCAGGTACGTCGTGCGCGGCTTGGTGCCGAGCTCGGAGAGCATCGCATAGTTGCGCGAATCGGCCTTCGATTTGGCCACGGCGCTGTCGGGATCGTTGATGTTGCCGAAGATGATCGCATCCGTCGGGCACGCGCCCTGGCACGCGGTGACGACCTCGCCGTCGCGCACGTAGCGGTCTTCCTTGCGCGCCTGGATGCGCGCCTGATTGATGCGCTGCACGCAGTACGTGCACTTCTCCATCACGCCGCGGCTGCGGACGGTGACGTCCGGGTTGCGCTGCAGCTTGGTGCTCTCGGTGGTCCAGTCCTGGTAGAGATGGAAGTTGAAGCGGCGCACCTTGTACGGGCAGTTGTTGCCGCAGTAGCGCGTGCCCACGCAGCGGTTGTAGACCATGTCGTTGAGGCCTTCGCTGCTGTGGACGGTGGCGTTGACGGGGCAGACGACCTCGCACGGCGCCTTCTCGCAGTGCATGCACGGGACCGGCTGGTTGTAGAGCTCGGGATTGTCGAGGTCGCCTTCGAAATACCGGTCCACGCGAATCCAGTGCATCTCGCGGCCGACCAGCACCTGCTCCTTGCCGACCACCGGAATGTTGTTCTCGCTCTGGCACGCCAGCACGCAGGCGTTGCAGCCGATGCAGGTGGCCAGGTCGATGGTCATGCCCCAGGCATTGCCCTCGTACTTCCAGTCCGGATAGAACGACGCGTTCTCGTCGATGCCGTGGTGCTTGTGCTGCGCGAAGGTCGGGTGCTCCTGGAACGTCGCGAAGCTGGCCGTGCGGAACATGTCGCGGCCTTCCAGGCTGTGGTGCGTCTGCGTGGTAGCCAGCGGATACGTGCTGCCGGTCTTGCGGATGCTGGCGTTCTCGACGAACCACGGCGTCTTCGACGAGCGCAGCATGTAGGTGTTGAAGCCCACGGCCGTGCCGACCTGGCCGGCGCGCTCGCGGCCATACCCGAGATGCAGCCCGATGCTGTTCTCCGCCATTCCCGGCTGGATCCACGCCGCCATCTGCAGGCGCGTGTCGCCGACCGAGATCTCGATCATGTCGCCGTTGGCGATCTTCATCTTCTCCGCCAGCGCCGGAGAGACGAGCGCCGGGTTGTCCCAGGTCATCTTGGTCCAGGGCTTGGGGAGCTCTTGCAGCCAGGCATTGTTGGCGAAGCGGCCGTCGTACGCCGAAGGATCGGGGCGGAACGCGATCTCGATGCCTTCCTCGGCATCGCTGCCGGCCGGCAGCGAGGCCAGGTGCGTGAAGACGTCGGCGGCGGCCGAGATTGTCAGCGCAGGGCGCTGGCTGCCGGTGATGAAGCCGTCGTGCACGCTGCGCTGCCACAGCTTCTCGAAGTCGCCGGTGGCATTCTTCTTCCAGTGGTCGCGCACCCGATCGTAGTCGGTGCGCGCGGTGTCGCCGGTCAGGACCGATAGGACTTCGAGCGCCGTCTTGCCGTGGTAGAGCGGCTCGATCAGCGGCTGCAGGATCGTGACGGTGCCGTCGTAGGCGCGCACGTCGCCCCAGCTCTCGAGGTAGTGCGCCGCGGGCACGTGCCAGAGGCTCAGGATCGATGTTTCGTCCTGGTGCGAGGACAGATGCAGCGTGAACGGAAGCTTCTCGAGCGCGCCGCCAAAGCCGAGATCGGCCGGCGCGTCATAGACCGGATTGCCGCCGAGCATGATCAGCGCATCGACGCGACCCGCATTGATGTCGGAGACGAGATCGACGATGCCGTCGCGCGGCCCCGGCGGCACGTCCTCGAGCGGTTCGGCATAGACGACGGTGCGGCCGGCGTTGCCAAGCTTCTCGTTGATCGCATGACAGAGCGCGTGCACCTCGGGCGGCTGGCTCGGCCCCGCCATGATGATGCTCGCGCCGCGATGGTCGCGGAGATCCTGCGCCGCCGCCTTGATCCACGCCTCGTGCGCCTCCAGGCCCTTGGGCCTTGCGACGCCGACGCCGACCTCGATGGCCAGCGCCCGCGCAAGGGCAGCGATGCGCGCGCTGCGAAGCGGAAGGCGGTGATCCGCGTTGCCTCCCGTGACCGTCGGCACGCTCTCGGCGACATAGAGGCGGTTCATGCGCGAGGCCTTGCCGGTGACCTTGCGGCGCGAGGCGAAGTCGCGCGCGTAGCGGATCTGGCCGGGGCCCTCGAAGAGGAAGTCGCTTTCCAGTGAGACGATGACGTCGGCCTTGGCCACGTCGTAGCGCGCGTCGACGACGCGTCCGAAGGCCAGGCGAGCGCCTTCGCGCACGTTCTCGCGTCCCACCGGCTCCCAGCGGTGCCATCGCGCCTGCGGCAGCGTGGCCAACGCGGCCTGCATGGCGGCGGCGAAGGTGGGCGAGAACGTCGGCGGCGTCAGGATGCGCAGCCCCTTGCCCTGCGTCGCCTTCCACTGCGCGACCTGCGCGGTCAGCTCGCTGACCAGATCATCCCAGGTGCGAATCTCGCCGGCCCGCAGCAGGACCTGCGAGCGGTCCGGGTCGTAGAGGTCGAGCACGCTGGCCTGCATCAGCGCACTGGTGCGGCCGAGGCTGGCGGGATGCTCCGGATTGCCCTCGATCTTGGTGGGCCGGCCCATGTGGCTTTCGGCCAAGACGGGAATGGCGCCGCCGCTGAGCGGAAAGGCGGTGGCGAAGAACAGCGGCTTTCCCGGGATCAGCTCCTCGGGCTGCTTGACGTACGGCAGGATCTTCTCGACCGGCTGCTTGGTGCAGGCGCCGATGCCGGCCAGGGCAAGCGAGGCGCCCATCAGCTTGAGGAACTGGCGCCGGTCCAGGCTGGACGTCAGCGTCTCGGCGCTGGTCGGGAACTCCGCATGCAGGAACGCCTGGAATTCGGGCGTGTCGGCCACTTCCTCCAGGCTGCGCCAGTACGAGCGGCCGGTGGACCGTGCCAGCCGCTCGCGGACGGCGGCCAGGTCGAATGCGGGTGCTTCGGGATCGATACCGATCTTCATAAAGATGATGCTCAGCGGTGACAGGTCGAGCAGTCGGTGCGCGGCCGGACTTGGTACTCGGCGATCAGCTGCCTGCCCAGTGTTTCCTGATCCAGCACGGCGTGCGCCTCGCCGTGGCCCTCGCCATCCACGGCGCCCGGCGCGCCTTCCAGGCCGCCGTGCGGCTGATGGCCGCGGAGCACCCACGACGTGTCGAAGACCTTCTCGCGCGGGCGCAGGTTGCGGCCCGGATCGCGGTGGCAGGACAGGCACCATTCCATCGTCATCGGCGCCGCCTGCCAGGTCAGGTTCATGGCCGCGACATCGCCGTGGCAGCTTGCGCAGCCCACGCCCTTGGCGATGTGGATGCTGTGGTCGAAGTAGACGAAATCGGGAACGTCGTTGACACGCGTCCACTCCAGCGACTGGCCGGTGCGGTAGCTGGCCCGGACCGGCTCCAGCATCGGAGCGTCCTTCCAGATCTGGCTGTGGCAGTTCATGCAGATCTGGGTGGCCGGGATTCCGGCAAAGGAGGAGGTCTCGACGGCGGTGTGGCAGTACCGGCAGTCGATGCCGAGCTCGCCGACGTGATGCTTGTGGCTGAAGGGAACCGGCTGCTCCCGCGCAACCGACTCGTTGGTCATATAAGAGGAGCGGTTGAATTCGTTGAGGCCCATCAAAAGGCCCGCGACGGCAAACAACGCTCCGAAGATGCTGAGCTTCGCGTAGGTATTGCTGCTCGGTTTGAAAAGCTGCGCCATGCTGCCCGAGGAAACTACAAACCAGTTTCGGTAACGCAAAGCGTTACCCATGTTGCGACTAAGAGGATTTGGAAGCGTTTCTAATCTTCGGGTCCGCCGACCCTAACGTCTGCTGAAGGTCGCTCCTTAGAGAAAACTGACGCGGACGTCGAGCGCACCGCGTCGCAGATGCGCACAGGCGCGGATGGGGAGTCTTGCGCACGCCGCGGATGTTCAAACCCTGGTCACGCCGCGCGTCGGTCCGCTGTCTTCACGGCATCGGCCCGCCCCGCGCGCCGTCGCGTTTTGCGTCGAGTGCGGTCAGCCCGTAACGCAGTGCCGTGGGGGAGAGGTTGGCAACATCGGGCTCATCCGTCGCCGCACGGCTTGCGGCCACGCTTGCCGCGATGATCGCCGTCGCATTCCTCTCTTCCCCGGCAGGCGCGGCCGTTTCTGCGCAGCCTGGCGGTGCGCATTCGGCGCCCTCTCGCGTCATCGTCAAGCTCCGGGCCTGCGCACGCATGGACCTGGCCTCGCAGCTTCGCGAGCGCACCGCGACCGCGGCTCCGATCGCCGGTAGCCAGCTGCACGCGTTGATGTCGCGTCACGGCGCGCACAACGCCCGCCGCCTGGCGGCAGCGGCGCGCGTGCGGCGTCAGCTTCGTCAGCGCTTCCCTGTGCGAGCGGTGCGCGGCGAGCCTTCCCCCGACGTCGGGCTTTCGCGCGTCTGGATTCTCGACCTCGCCACCGCCGATGCCGGCATTGCCGCGCGCGACCTGGCCGCCGATCCGGCCGTCGAGTACGCGGAGCCGGATCGCGAGCTGTCGGTCGCGCTGATGCCCGACGATTCATTCCTGCGCACCTCGGGGAGCTGGGGACAAGCCTTCGCCGATCTCTGGGGCCTCTTCAGCATTCGCGCACCGCAGGCGTGGGATGTCGCCACCGGCGCCGGGATCGTCGTGGCCGTGATCGATACGGGCGTCGACCACACGCATCCGGATCTGGCGCCGAACCTGTGGACCAACGCCGCAGAGATCGCGGCCAACGACCTCGACGACGACGGCAACGGCTACGTCGACGACATCCTGGGCTACGACTTCGCCGATTCCGATGCGTCGCCTCTCGACGATCACATGCACGGCACGCACGTGGCCGGAACCATTGCCGCGGTGGCAGGCAACGGCCGCGGCGTCGCCGGCGTCGCCTTCGACGCGCGGATCATGGCCGTTCGCGGCCTGGGCAGCGACGGCAGTGGCGCGACCTCGCAGCTCGCACGATCGATCGTGTACGCAGTCGACAACGGCGCCGACGTCATCAACGCGAGCTGGTCCGGTAGCGGGCTCTCGCAGCTGCTAGGCGACGCCGTCGCCTACGCGCATGCTGCCGGCGTCGTGTTCGTGGCCGCGGCGGGCAACGCAGGCCGCGACACCGCTTCCTTCACGCCTGCCGCAGAGCCGGGCGCGATCGCGGTTGCCGCCTTCAACTCGCAGGACGTTGCCGCGTCCTTCAGCAACTACGGCGTCAAGCTGGACGTGGGAGCGCCCGGCGGCGGTGACGTACCGCCGCCGTCGCTCGGCCAGACGCCGGTCTACAGCATCCTGTCGCTGCTCTCCGCCTTCGGCGATCTCGCGCGATACGGCAACCACCTCGGCGTCGGCTCCGGCTACGCACGCCTTGCCGGCACCAGCATGGCGGCGCCGCACGTAAGCGGCGCGGCTGCGCTCATCCTGCAGCTGCATCCTTCGTACACGGTCGAGCAGGTTCGCCAGGTGCTGCGCACGTCGTCGCGCGACGTGGGGCCGGCCGGGGCCGATGCTGCTTCCGGCTACGGACTGCTCGATGCGTCTGCCGCGCTCGCTGCGCCCGAGCCGCTGGTGGCGCACATCGAGAGCCCGCGTGCCGGCGAGCTCGAAGACACCGCAGCGACCATCGAGATCCGCGGCAGCGCCTACGGAGCCGGCTTCGAATCGTACACGCTCGAGCTCGGCGCGTCCGCCGAAACGCAGTGGACGGCGATCGTTGCCGATCAGGCGACGCCCGTCGTCGCCGGCACGCTCGGTGTGCTCGATGCCAGCAATCTTCTCGATGGATCCTACGTGCTGCGGCTGACGGTGCGTCGCGGCGCCGACGTCTACGTCGATCGTGTTGCCGTCACCGTCGGCAGCGCCGAGCTGACCTCGCCGCGGCCCGCCGAAGCGGTTCGCGCTTCGGGCACGCTCTCCATCGTCGGCACCGCCGCCGGCGCCGGGTTCTCCTCCTATGTCGTCGACTGGCGCCGCCCGGCCGTCGATCCCGACGTCTGGAGCACGGCCGGCATCGTCCGAACGTCGCCGACATCGCCGGTCCGCGGCGGTGTCCTGGCCACCTTCGACATGTCCGCCATCAGCGAGAGCGACCGCTACGACTTCCGCCTTCGCGTCTTCAACGCCAACGGCGTCGTCGAGCGGACGCGCCAGGGAATCGCGCTGGATCCGGCGTTGCGCAGCGGCTGGCCGCAGCAGATCCAGCCGGTGGCCGATCATCAGTACCTCACCGTTGCCGACCTCGACGCCGATGGACGAAAGGAGATCCTGGTCGGCTCCGCCCGCGAAGTGCTGGTGTTCGAGCACGACGGAACGATGAAGACCGGATGGCCGCAGTCGGTAGGCGGCGGCTTTCCGTCGTCCACCACGACCGGCTCGCCGGTGGTGGCGGACATCGACGGAGATGGAGCGAGCGATGTCGTCGCCACCAACCGCCATCAGCTCTTCGCCTGGTCTGCCGATGGCCAGAGCAAGCCGGGCTTCCCGGTTCTCACAACCGTCTACCGCGGGACGACTGCGCACCTTGCGGCCGGCGACCTGGACGGCGACGGCGACGATGAGATCCTGTGCAGCGCCGACACCGGTTCCGAGGCGTTCGACGGCGACGGCACCGTCGTGCCCGGCTGGTCGTGGGTGTCCGGCCTCAACGACAGCGCGCTAGCCGTCGGCGACGCGGCTGGCGATGCGCGCGTCGAGATCGTCTTCTACACCCGCGACGACCATCCCGGCACGCGCCGCCGCACGCTCTCGCTGCGCGACGCCCTGCGCCTGCCGCTGCAGGGATGGCCCGTGCGGGCGCGGTCGAACTTCCTGCATCCGCGCATGGGAATGGCCGACATGGACGGCGACGGCGCGCTCGATGTGTTCAGCCTGGCCGAGACCGCCGGATTCAAGCTGCGCGCGAGCGCTCACTCCGCCACCGGCCGGCGAATGCCCGTCGGCAGCGCGCGGCTGCGCGATGTGTGCCAGGCCAGCGGCGCGCGCTGCGATCCTTTCTCCAACGGACTGGCCGCCTACGGCGACGTCGACGAGGACGGCCGCGCCGAGGCCTACCTGTACGCGCACACGCCGGCGCAAGCGCCGATCGGCGAAGGCTTCAATCAGTTCCTGCAGATCCGCGCCGATCGCGCGGCGACTGCGCCGGCCGCCATCCATCGCGCGTTCAACATGGAGATGGCGATGCAGTCGCTGGCCATCGGCGACATCGATGGCGACGGCGAGCAGGAATTGGTGACGGGAAGCTCCGGGTACGACGGCCTCGGCATCGTTCGCAAAGCCGTCGTGGCAGCCTCGGTGCAAGGCGACCTGCACCCGTTCTTTCCGCGCGTCGTGCCGATCCCGATCCATGGCACCGGCGATGCGCCCGAGCTGCCCGTCACCGACTTCGCGCACTTCGACGACGAGCGCTTCGCCTCGCCCGCGATCGCGGACCTGGACGGCGATGGCTTGAAGGAAGTCGTCTGGGTCGATCCGCTCCTGATGCGCGTGTTCGTGTGGAACGTGCCCGGCGTGGCGTCGCCGGAGAAGAGCGACTGGCCGATGTATCACCACGACCCGCGCCACGGCAACGCACTCGCCGTGCCGTGAGTGCGGGGCGGCGTGCACTCGGCAGGCGCGGTCGGGCCACGCAACCGCCAGCCGCGAAGGGATCGCTATTCGTCGGGCGTTGCGCCGGCGGCGCCGCCGAGCGGAAATCGCTCGTCGAGCCAACTCGTGACGGCCGACGCCAAGCCCGCAGGATCGTCGTGATGGATCCAGTGGCTGCCGGCGAGCGTCACCAGCGTCGCATCCGCATAGGCGAGCACGTTCGTCTGCGCCTGCCACACGCTTTCGCCGGCAACGACCAGGAGCGTCGGCAACTGCGCCGCGCGTGCCAGGATCTCGGAGGCATCGGTCCACAACACGCCGCGGCACAGCGCCGTCAGCTCGGCGCGGCCCGGCCGAAGCGACCACTTTCCGTTCTCCTGCCGCGCGAGCCCGCCAAGGAACGCCGCGGCAATGTCGTCATCCCATCGGCTGTAGCGCGGGATCGTGCGCGCTGCCGTCGCGGCCTCCTCGGCCGAGTCGTACTCGGCGAGCTCGACGCCAAACGCCATCTCCACAAACGATTCGATGTCGACCGGCACCGCATGCGAAGGCGAGGGATCGATCAGCACCAGACCCGCGCACAAAGCCGGATCGGAGGCGGCCATGCAGCCGGAAAGCTTGCCGCCCCAGGAATGGCCTCCAAGGACCGCGCCGCGGCCGACTTCGGTCTCGATCACTTCCCGGACGACGTCCGCGGTTTCGTAGAGGTCGTGCGTGGGACCCTGGCTGCTTGCGCCGTGCCCGGGAAGGTCCAACGCCAGCACCTGCCGGCCGGCGAGCGCACGCATGAGCGGCAGCCACGATCGCGCATTCGATCCGGCACCGTGCAGCAGAACCACGGCCGGCCCCTGGCCCGGCGATTCCAGGACACGCAGGCGCACGCCGCCCGCAGAAACGTCGTACTGTCGGATGGAACGGGGCAGGGCGGCGGAGTCCGGGATTCGGCTCATTCGGCCTTATTGCCACCTACCGGACCATTCGCGAACCGCGCAAGAGCAACGGCAGGCGGCGCCGTCTACGGCGGCCCGTGACCGGTTGACGGCTTTCTTCTACCTCGCCGCAGTTTCCTTTACTGTCCAACGGCCATGCACTGCATGACATCAGGCGTCACCAGGCCTTTCGTCAGTCGCGCTCCATGAGAGTGGCGGTGCTGACGGCGCGCGTTCCATTTGCGGCGGCGGCAGCGGCGGCTCTGATCGTGCTCGGCGTCGGCCTGCGCCTGCGACAGCTGTGCACGTGGCGCTCGTTGTGGATGGACGAGGCCATGCTTGCCGTCAATGTCGTGGAACGATCCGCCGCGGCGCTGGCGCAGCCGTTGGAATACAACCAGGGTGCGCCGCTGGGCTTTCTGCTCATGCAGAAGGCGGCCGTGCTCATGCTGGGACTTCAGGATTGGACGCTGAGGCTTCTTCCGTTTGCAGCGTCGGTCGTGGCGCTGGTGCTGATGGCGCGGGTTGCCACTTCGTGGCTGGGCGGTGCAGGCTTGCTTGCCGTTGGGCTGCTGGCGGTGGGCACGCCGGTGGTCGAGTATTCCACCGAAGCCAAACAATATGCCGTCGACGTCGCCGCTGCGCTGGCGCTGCTGTGGGCGACAATGCCGTGGCTGGACGGCGAGCGGTGGCGACACGCGACCACGCCGCCAACCTGGTCGAGGAGGTGGGTCGTCGTGCCCGTCGGTGCCATCGCGGTGTGGTGCTCCCATCCCGCGGCATTCGGCTTGTGCGGCACTGCCGCGGTGGTCATCGCCGCCGCGGCACGGCAGCGAAGGGCGTTGCCGATTGCCGTAGCCGCGATTACGACCTGGGCGGCATCGGCGGCGCTTCTTTACTGGCTGTCCCTGGAGACCCTCGCGAGCAATTCCGCCTTACTGCAATACTGGCGAGGCGCGTTCTGGCCCGCCGGCGAGGCGGGTTCGCTGTCGTGGCTGCGCGATGCCGTGCGCGCGTTCATCGCTCAGGTCGGTGCGCTACAGCCGGCTTCCTGGGCCGCAGGCCTCGCCGTCGTCGGCGTCGCGTCCCAGGTCCGGCGATCGCCGCCGATTGCGATGCTTTTCACCGCCCCACTGCTTGCAGCCGTTGTGGCGTCGGCAGCAGGCAAGTATCCCTTCAGCGGCAGGCTCCTCCTGTTCGCAGTGCCATGCCTGTACCTGGCGGTCGCTGCAGGAGTGCGCGCTCTCGCCTCGGCCGCTGCCCGCGCGCACCGTGCGGCAGGCGTCGCGGTCGCCGCGTCGCTCACCGTTGTGGTCCTGTATTCGCCCGTCGGCGGCGCGTTGCGCAGCGCGTTGCAGCCGCGTGCGCCCGAAGACCTGCGGCCGGCTCTCGAGCATCTGCTGCGCCGCCTGGAGAGCAGTGATCGCGTCTACGTCTACTATGGAGCGAAGCCCGCATTCCGGTTCTACGCGCACGCTCTGCCCTTGCCGAAGGACGGTGTTGCTCTGGGTCGTGCCCATCGCGGCGATCCGGCGGCTTACGCTGGAGAGCTGGACGCGGCGGCACCGCAGGGACGTCTATGGCTGGTCTTCGCCCACGAATGTCCGACCTGCGCTGTCCCGGAGCGCTCCGTCCTGATCCGACACCTCGAGGCACGAGGACGCCGCCTGGACGCATACGAGACCAACGGTGCCGGTGTCTATCTCTACGAGATCGAGAAGCGGTGAGATCATCGTATGAGCTCGATGGTGCTCAAAAAAATCGCGGCGGCGTCCTTCGTTCTTGCGCTCCTGATATCCGTGTGCGGGCTTCTCCATCGTCTCGACCGCTATCCAGCGCATATGGATTTCGACTAACTGACGCCGTCTCAGGCGTGACGTCGGCCGGTGTGGCGGAGCGGGATCCGTCTTACAGGTCCACCAGCTCGAACGTCGCCAGCGGCTCGCCGAGGAAAAGCGGGGCGAGCTCCTCCAGTCGCGAGGTATCGGTGGCGAAGCAGTGAAGCTCGCCGCGGCCGGCGCCGCCATGATCGCCGCTGAGCGTCTGCCGCGCCGCCTCGGCCATCGCCGTGGCCGAATCGACGACGGCGACTTCGCGATCGGCGATCTCGCGCGCCGTACGCGCGAGCACAGGCTGCAGCAGCGGGTAGTGCGTGCAGCCGAGCACGAGCGTGTCCATCTGCGCATCGCGCGCGAAGAGCTGCGTCAGGTATCGCCTGGCCACGGCGGCGGCCACCTCGTCCTCACTCCATCCCTCTTCGGCCAGCGGCACCAGCAGCGGGCAAGCCAGCGAGGTCACGCGCGTGTCGGCGTCGCGCTGAGCGATGGCCTTCTCATAGGCGCCCGAGCGCACCGTTGCCAGGGTCCCGATGACGCCGATGTGTCCATTGCGCGATGCAGCCAGCGCGCTGAAGGCGCCTGGCTCGACGGCGCCGATGACGGGTACGGGGCTGGCCGCAATCAGCGCCGGCAGCGCCGTGGCGGAGGCGGTGTTGCACGCGATCATCACCAGCTTGACATCACGGTCGAGCAGGAAGCGCTGGCACGACAGCGCGTAGCGCTCGACGGTCCGCGCACTCTTGCTGCCGTAGGGCACCCGCGCCGTGTCGCCGAGATAGACGATGTCCTGCTCCGGGAGCGCGCGTCGAAGCGCGCGCACGACGGTCAGGCCGCCGACGCCCGAGTCGAAGACGCCGATGGGACGGGCGTTGCGAGGCGGGATGGGATCACTCATTCTGCAGGTGCCAGGGCGGCAACGAACGCCGCAAGACAACGGCTAGCTTGCACGCTGGGCCGGTGCCAGCAAGACGTGGTGCCGTCATGCGGACGGCGGCGCCGGCAAGACGTGGTGCGATGATGCAGGCGGCGGCCGCAATCCGACGCGGGACGAGGAACGGCGCTCCGGCGCCCGGGGCGCCTGAGCCCGGTCATCGAAGCGCGCCCACGGCGCGCACGGCGACGGTGCTGGCAGTCCTCGCGCTCCTGTTCTCCGGCGTGGTCCAGGCCGCCATTTCGCCGCCATGGAACCTGCTCGTGCTGCATCCGGTGGCCTGGGTGCCGGCAATGTGGGTCATTCGCCGGCTGCGCGGTGGCAGTGCCCTGATGGCGGGCTGGCTGGTGGGCATGTCCGCCAACCTGACGATCTTCTACTGGCTGCCCGGAACGATGATCCGTTTCGGCGACCTGCCGCTGCCGGCCGCGCTCGCCGCGTGGCTGCTCTTCGGCGCGGCGATGGGCTTCTACGCTGCAATCTTCGCGTGGGGCTTCGGCCGCATCCGCGCAGCCGCGGGCATGATGTGGCCGGTGGCGATCGCGGCGTGGTTCTGCGCGCTCGAGTTCCTGAACCCGCAGATCTTCGGCTACCTGCAAGGGCACGCGTGGTACCAGGTGCCCGAGGTCTTCCTCCTCAGTGCCGTTACCGGCGTCAGCGGCGTCAGCTTCCTGGTGATGTCGTGCAATGCAGTGGTGCTGCAGGGGCTGGAGGCTTTCCACGAGCGCCGCCTCCCGATCCGGTCGTTCGGCGTGAACGCGGCGGTGCTCGCGATCTTCTGCGCAGCTGCGGTGATGTATTCGCACACGCGTCTGCAGCGCATCGCCGAGGCCGAGCAGCGGGCGCCGGTGCTGACCGTGGCCGTGATTCAGCCCGATCACACCATCGAGCGGCGCCGCGAGCTCTCGCGCATGAAGCGCGACGCCTTCGCGCGCGACCTCGTGGCGTTGTCGCAGAAGGCGATCGCCGAGGCCGGCGGACGCAAGATCGACGTCTTCGTATGGCCCGAGGGTGCGCTCCCGACCGATCCGTCGCAGCCGGAGAACCGCGTCGTTCTCGATTTCGTCCGCGCAACGGGCGCCGAGGTATGGACCGGCGGCAATCACGAAGAGGGACGCGGCGGGTCCGAGCACAACTCGGCCTTCCGAATCCATCCCCCCGGCCAGATCGACCGGCGCTACGACAAGAACATCCTGGTTCCCTTCGGCGAGTACGTGCCGCTGCGCGACGTCATTCCCGGCTTCGACCGCATCCGCACCGTCGGAAGCTTCGAGCCGGGGGTCGAGGTGCCTGCCTACGAGTCCGGCCCGGCGCGCTTCGTCTTCTCGATCTGCTATGAGGCGATTCATGCCGGCTTCGTGCGTAGCAGCCTGCGGCCGGACACCAACCTGCTGGTCAACGTCACCGTCGATGCCTGGTACGGCGACAGCTCCGAGCAGAGTCAGCATCTGATGCTGGCGGCGGCACAGTCGGCGACACACGGCATTCCGCTGGTGCGCTCGACGACGACGGGAATCAGCGCGATCACCGACGCGCGCGGTGTGCTGGTTGCTCGGAGCGGAAAGTTCACGCGCGAAGCACTCGTGCGGGAGGTGCGGCCGCTGCGCGTGCCCGCGCCTTACACGCGGTGGGGGGAGTGGCTTGCGTGGCTCTGCGTCGCGGCGAGCGTGCTTCTGCTCGCCGCGACGTTGCGCCTACGGCAGGCCGTTCAGTTCTCGTCGAGCTGACGATCCATGTTGAGGAAGTACGGCGTCAGCACGTCCTGGAGATTGGAGAGGGTCTCTTCGAGGGTGGTGCCGTAGATGCCGGTGCCCGGCATCTCTTCGATGAACGCGATGTAGCCACCCGAAACCTTCTGCACGACGGCGGTAAAGTCGTTCTGGATCATGGCTGTCACTCCTTCTCACAGCTCAGGGGCCGCCTTCGTGCCGGCCCTCTTCATGTCTCGAAGCGTAACGAGCCGTGGTCCCGCCTACCATGTCCTTTTGCGATTTCTTGCAAGGAATTTCATTGCAAACACGCCAGCCCTGGCTGCGGGTCAATCGGTCTAAGTATCGGACAGCACGCGATTATCGACGGAAACCGCGTCTCGTGGGGTGGCCGGAGGCTCGCAGCTTTGCACTGCAAAAACGGCCTCGCTTCGGCGCACGATGACCGGCGCAGCACTCTAGCACGCGTGCGAGAGTGGCGGCGCGCGCCTTCCGGAGCCGCCCCGCGCGCCGGAGCGCGAGCCTCCGCCCTCGCACGGCATCGCCACCGCGGCCTGGTCCTGCGGCGGCGCCTTCGGCACGAGCGCGCCAGAACGCGAACCTCCGCGATCGAACGAATGGCTATCGGGATCGGGTCCTGAGCGTACGGTATCCAACCCCGATCGGGCCGATACCGTCGCTCCAGGACCGCACCTGGCCCCTAAAGAGTGGCTTCGCCCTGGCGCCAGTTGCACGGGGTGAGGGCGCCGGTCTGGAGGGCGTCGAGGATGCGCAGCGTCTCGTCGACGTTCCGGCCCACCGAGAGGTCGTTGACGCTGACGTGCCGGATGTCGCCTTCGGGGTCGATGATGAACGTCGCGCGCAGCGGCACGCCTTCGTCCTTGTGCAGGATGCCGAGCAGGCGCGACAGCTCGCGCTTGGTGTCGGCGAGCATCGGAAAGCAAAGGTCGCGCAGATCGGGATGATTGTTGCGCCAGGCCAGATGCACGTAGTGCGTGTCGGTGCTGGCGCCGAGCACCTGCGCGTTTCGCTGCTCAAAATCCCCGGCGCGCCGCCCGAACTCGGCGATCTCCGTCGGGCAGACGAAGGTGAAATCCATCGGCCAGAAGAACAGCACCTTCCACTTGCCCGCAAAGCTCTCGTGGGTGATCTTGGTGAACTCCTTTCCTGGCTCGGTGCTTACCACCGCAGTCAGTTCGAACTCGGGAATCCTGTCGCCAACTGTCAGCATCACTCACTCCTTGTCGGGTAGGTTTTCGATGCGCACGACCTCAACACGGCAGCGGCGATCCGTAAAGACGCCTCCACGAAAGTCGCTCCGCTAGAGGCCCGCTCCTAGGAGGGAAACGGATCACGTCCTTCACGCCATCCCCGGATGGTCGGGCTGTCGCCGTCGACGGCCTCTTCGGCAACCTTGTCGAGCATACGGTGGAACTCGTCTGCGCCGACCCGGTCGGCCATCGCTCGAGGGATGGCGGGGAACGAATAGCCTGCCGGCAGCGGCGGATGATCGCCGGCCGGCTTGCGCGCCATCACCTTGTCGATGACGGGCGCCAGGCGCTGTGTGCGCGCGGCGGCCGCTTTCTCTTCGCGCTCGCGGAACTCGGGCAGCACCTCGCGACCGAACAGCTCGAGGCTCTCCATGATGTGCTCGTGCCGCGTCTTGCCCGACTGGCTGACGAAGATCAGCTGATCCACGCCCGCTTCCTCGAACCGGCGCACGTACTCGCGCACCTGCGCCGGCGTGCCGACGGTTCCGCGCAGGCCGCTGACGCCGCTTTCGACCGCCTTGGCACCGAGTCGTCCGGCATTGGCCGCAGCCAGGCGGACCGCCTCCGGATCGTATCCCCTGTCGCCGCGCCGCTTCTGATACTCCGCCCACACGTCGGTACGACCCGGCTCGTGGCGGCCGAAGACGTAGTAGTGTGCGAGCGAGTAGCCGAAGAAATTGGCGCCCTCCAGGCCGCGCCGCATCGCCTCATCCTCGTCGCGATGGCACAGGAACGGCGAGACGCAGGCGACGCCCGCATTGACGGCATCGCCCACCGGCACGCCTTCGTTCTCGAGCACCGAGTAGTAGTCGCTGACCCAGTGCCTGGCGTCCTCCGGATCGACGAAGGCGAACGTCAGCGCGCCGATGCCCATGCGCGCGGCCAGCAGCATCGTGTCGCGACGGCTGCACGCGACCCACACCGGCGGATGCGGCTTCTGCCGCGGCTTGGGAACCACGTTGCGCGGCGGCATCGTCACGTACTTGCCGTCATGCCCGGCAAACGGCGTCTCGCTCATGCAGCGCAGCGCCACGCGCAGGCCCTCTTCCCACATCGCGCGCTTCTCGGCGGGATCGATGAGGAAACCGCCGAGCTCGGCCTCGGACGAAGACTCGCCGGTGCCGAAATCGACGCGGCCGTCCGAGATGAGGTCGAGCGTGGCGATGCGCTCGGCCACGCGCGCCGGATGGTTGAACGGCGGCGGCGTCTGCACGATCCCGTGCCCGAGCCGCATGCGCCGGGTGCGCTGCGACACCGCCGCCAGGAATACCTCCGGCGCGCTGCTGTGGCTGTACTCTTCCAGGAAGTGATGCTCGACCTCCCAGACGTAATCGAAGCCGAGGCTGTCGGCGTATTCGCACTGCTCGAGAGCCTCCTGCAGCAGTCGGTGCTCGCTGTCCTCATCCCAGGGTCGCGGAAGCTGGTGCTCGTAGAACAGGCCGAATTTCATCGTGCGCCTCGCAAGACGGTTTGGCTCGCCGTAGCCGAGCCGCAGGTTGCTTAGCACCTTCGGCGGCGCGTGCGAGCGGTGCCAACTGGTGCATCGGCGCCGAGCCTCGGTTGAATCGCCAGCCCGGCGCCGTCTACATTCGCCCCGTGGGCGGCCGCTCAAGGATGTGGGGCTCGAGCGCCAGGCGCCGGGGCCGCTTGTGAGCGTTCTCGGCCGCTACCTGGTCGGCCTGTACCTGCGCGTCTTCGCGCTGTGCCTGACCAGCGGCGTCGGCCTGCTGCTGGTCGTCCAGTTCTTCGGCCGTATCGGCGACTTCGTCCAGTACGAATCCAGCCCGGCGCTGGTGGCCGCCTACTTCTTCCTCCGCATCCCCGAGGTCCTGGTCGAGGTCTTTCCTGCCGCCGCGCTGCTGGCGGTCATGCTCAGCGTGGGATCGATGGTGCGCTTCAACGAGGTGCTGGCGTTGCAGAGCTGCGGCGTCAACGTGCTGCGGCTGGCCCGGCCGCTGCTGATGGCCAGCATCATCCTGAGCGTGGCGACGCTGCTGTGGAACGAGACCATCGTGCCGCCGTCGGCAGCGCGCGCGCGCAACGTCAAGGACCTCGGCATCAAGGGCCTGCGCGACCGCGGCCTGCTCGACGCGACCTCGCTGTGGTTCCAGCTTCCGGAGGGTTTCCTCAAGATCGAATATTTCGATGCCACGCGCGAGATCCTGCACGGCGTGACGCTGCACGTGCTCGACGAGAGCTTTCGCGTTTCGCGTCTGGTCGAGGTCTCCTCGGCGATCTGGCGCGGCGGGCGCTGGGAGCTCGGCGAAGGCACCGTGCGAACGTTCGCGCCCGGCGGCGGCTTCGCCTACCGGCCGTTGCAGGGCGGTGAGCTCGAGCTGGTGGGAACGCCGTCGGACTTCCGCAGGAAAACTCCGCGTCCGGACGAGTTCAACTTCCTCCAGCTTCGCCAGCGGATCCGCATGCTCGAGGCCAAGGGGCTCGATCCGGCCGAGTTCCAGACCGACCTTCAGTTCAAGCTCGCGCTGCCGATGTCGGGCGTGATCACGGTGCTGCTCGGCTTGCCGCTGGCGCTGCGCAGCTCGCGCCGCGGGGGCGGGATGGCGGCGCAGCTCATCACCGGAGTCGCCGTCGTCTTTCTCTACTGGCTGACGCAGGCGATCTCGGTCTCGGCCGGCCATGCCGGCGCGCTGCCGCCGGTGATTGCCGCGTGGACGGCCAACGTGCTGTTCGTGCTCGTCGGCGGCCTGCTGGCGCTGCGAACGTAAGGGCGAGCGCGGACGCAGCGTGGCAACTGCGCGCACGCGAGCGCCGGTGCCACCGGAGCGCGGCCGATCGAGCCGGGCGGAGCCGGCGAGCGCACGACGCGGCGACGGCGCTCAGGCCGTCCGCGCGCGAAGCGGCGTCTCGTCCGTGCACCATGCGCCGGTTTCGTCGCGCTCGAGCATGGTGATCCGTCCGTCTTCGAGCCGGTAGACGCGGTCGGCCACCGCCAGCAACGCCGGCTGGTGCGAGATCGCCAGGATCGTGGTCTTGCCGCGCAGTGCGCGCACGGTCGCGTGGATCTCGGCCTCGCTGCCCGGATCGAGCGCCGCGGTGGCCTCGTCGAGGATGACCAGGCGCGGCCGGTGCACGAGGGCGCGCGCGATGGAGATGCGCTGGCGCTGCCCGCCGGACAATCGCGCGCCGCGCTCGCCGAGCGGCGTATCCATTCCCTGCGGCAGCTCGCACACGAAGTCCCACGCCCCGGCCGCGCGCAGGGCTTCTTCGACGTCGGCTTCGGTGACCTGCGGATCGCCGAGCGTGACGTTCGTCCGCACGCTCTCGTGCAGCAGCAGCATCTCCTGCGGCACGTAGCCGACCATGTGCCGCCAGCCCATGATGTCGACCTCCGACAGCGGCAGATCGTCCAGGTAGGTCTCGCCGCGCTGCGGCCGCACCAGGCCGAGCACCAGATCGGCGATCGTGGTCTTGCCGGCGCCGGAGGGGCCGATGACCGCGGTGATCTCGCCGGCAGGAATGGCCAGCGAGACGCCGCGCAGGAGCGGCCGCTCGCCGTACGCGAAATCCACGTCCCGCAACGAGACCGCGCGCTCGAAAGACGGCTCGCGCGTGCCGGTGTTGGTCTCGGCCTCGCGATCGGAGTCGGCGATGGTCTTGCGGATCGACCAGAACGCGCTCTCCGTGGCCGTCATCGCCTGATAGAACTTCTGCGCCTTGTTGAGCGAGAACAGCGCGCGGGCGAACACCAGCGCCAGCACGATGACGCTGTCGAGCTGGAGCGCCCAGATCTGTGTGGCCGCGAACAGGCCGCCGGCCAGCGAGACGACGATGAACGGCTCCTGCAGCGCGCGCACCGCTTCCTTGCTCAGCACCTGGCGCCGCAGCACGCGGTTGAGCCGCTGCGTCTCGCCTTCGAGCAGCGGCGCGATCAGCGGCTCGCGGCCCATCGCCTTCAGCGGCTTGACCGCGTAGAGCACGTCGGAGAGGCGCCCGAGCACGGCGCGCATGATGTTGGTCTGCTTCTTTCCGGCGCGGCGCGTGGTGCGCACCAGCCGTCCGAGCGTCGTCACCGACACGATGCCGACCAGCGCCGAGGCCAGTGCCGTCTGCCAGGAGATCATGACGGCGACCGCGCCGTACAGGAGCGTCTCGATGACCTGCGCCACCATCAGCGCACCGTTCAGGTAGGCGTCGGCGGCGCGTGAGGCCTCGGTCGCGAACGAGTTGGAGAGCATGCCCACGGGCTGTCGCACGTAGTAGGGCCAGCGCGCCGCCAGCACTGAGCGCAGCAGCTCGAGGCGAAGATCGGTGGCGACGTGGGCGACGGTGTAGCCGACCTGCTTCTGCGCGATCAGCACCAGCGCAGCCTTGACGACGCTGCCGGTCATGATGATGCCGAGCAGCACTTCGACGGTCGGAGTCAGCCCGACCGTGGACAGCAGCCGCCGAAGCGTGAGCTCCAGCCCCGTCGGCTCGCCGCCGGAATCGGTGACCATGCCCAGCAGCGGAAGCATGCTCGAAAGCCCCACGCCTTCGGCCATCGCAGCCAGCGACAGGCATACGAGCATCAGAACGCTGCGACCGGGATAACGGCGGCCGAAGACCAGAAGAAGGCGCATGAGGCGAACTTGGTGCCGACCTACAGCGGGCGCCCCCGGCCGTCAACAGCGCCGGGCGCTGCGCAGGATGTGCGCTCGCCACTTTCGCGGTCGCCGACTAAGATCGGCCGTCGCAAGGATGCAGCCGTGTGCACCGGCTGCTTGCGCGCACGTCGCGATGATCGGTTTTCTGTCGGGCAGTTTCGTCAACGAGCAGATCCATGGGCGCGGCGCCGGCCGGCCGCCGGGGCAGCGCCCGCAGCCCGACTGCGTCGTGCTTGCGCCGCGTGCCGGCAGCGCGCCGAGCCAGCGCGAGCCCGTGCGCATCTTCGTCGGCACCGAGCCCGGGCAGTACCGCGCCGAGCGCGTGTTCGTGCACTCGGTGGATCGGACGCGCGATCCGGCACGGCGATACGAGATCTACCTGATGCGCGATCTGGTCGGCTTCGACCGCGCCAGATGGCTCACGGGCTTCACCAACTACCGCTTCGCGATCCCGCATTTCGCCGGCAACCGCGGCCGCGCCATCTACAACGACGTCGACCAGATCTATCTCGGCGATCCTGCCGAGCTCTTCGACATGGAAATGGACGGCGCCGGCTTCCTCGCGCTGAGCGACAAGGACACGGCCGTCATGCTCATCGACTGCGAGCGCATGGCGCCGATCTGGCGCATCGAGGACGCGCGCAAGGAGCGGCGCAAGGCGCTCGAGGCCAGGTCTCGCAGCGCCGGCGTGTGGGGCCCGCTGCCGCGCCAGTGGCATTGCCGCGACGAGGAGTATCGCGCGGGCTGGTCGAAGGTCCTGCACTACACCACGATTCACGAGCAGCCCTGGCAGCCTTTCCCGCGGGTGTTCGCATACCAGCCGAACGCGGTGGGGTACGTCTGGCACGACATGGAGCGCGAAGCGCGCCGGATCGGAGCCCACGTGTTCACTCGCGAGCGGCCGAGCCCGCGCTTCCAGGCGCTGGCTGCGCACGCTGCTGCGGGCGATGTGCCGATGCCGGTCACGACTTCCCCCGTTGGCGACGCAGTGCCGGACGTCATCGCCGCCTCTTCCGCGAAGACCGCGCTCGAGGTCGGCTGGCGCCGCGACGGTGTCTGCGGCGCCGACCTGGCAGCGGTCGTCGGAGATGCACAACGCTGCGCCTACGCCAGCGTGCTCGACCTCGCCTCCACGGCATTGGCGTTGCGCTGCGACGCCGTGGTCTGCCGGCGCGGACTCGAGCAGCTTCCGAGCGAGGACGTGCCGTGGGTGATCGAGGAGCTGTTCGAGCGCGCCGGGCGTGTCGTGCACATCGAGGTCGATGCATCCTCCCACGCGTTGCGCGCAGCCGCCGTGCACGAGGGCCCGCGCGGCGAGAGCTGGTGGGACGAAGTCGTCACCGAAGCGGCTGCGCGCCATCCGCACGTGCGCTGGCAGCTGGCGGTGCAGGGCGGCCCGGCACGGCTCGTCGTGCGCCGCGGCGGGCCGCGGCCGGACGGAAAGCCGCCGGCAGTGTGGATCCTCGCCGACCACAAGCTCGGGCACACGACGCAGTCCGTGGGCCTGGCCAGCGCGCTGGGCTGGCCGTACGAGATCAAGCGGCTCGCGTTCAACGCGCTTCAAAAGCTCGACAACCGTCTGCTCGGCGCCAAGCTTCTCAGCCTCGACGCTCGCCGCTCCGACCCGCTGACGCCGCCGTGGCCGGACCTCGTGATCGCCACCGGCCGGACCGTGGCGCCGATCGCGCGCTGGATCGGCGAGCAGAGCGGCGGCCGCAGCCGCATCGTGCAGATGGGCCGCCGCGGCGCGCTTGCGCGCGCCGACGCCTTCGACCTCAGCGTCGTCTGCGGCTTCTTCGGCTATCCGGTGCATCCGCGCCGCTTCGAGACGCTGGCGCCGCTGACGGCCATCGACGATGCGGTGCTGACGAGCGCGGGCCAGCGCTGGCGGGACCTGTTCGCCGACATGCCGCGGCCGCACGTGGCGCTGCTGGTGGGCGGCTCATCGGCCGCGCATCGGCTCGACGGCCCAACCGCTGCGCGCATGGCAGCGCAGGTTGCGGAGAAGGCGCGCGATGCCGGCGGCAGCCTCTACATCGTCACCAGCCCGCGCACGGGCGAGGCGGCGACGGCTGCGCTGCGGCAGGCCGTCGCGCGCATCGGCGAGCATGCGCGCCTGTACGAATGGAAGCGCGGCGATGACGGCAATCCGTACATGGGCTGTCTTGCGGTTGCCGACGTGCTGGTGGTCACCGCCGACAGCGAGTCGATGCTGGCAGAAGCTGCCGCCACCGACCGCCCGCTCTACATCTATCCGGTTCCCACCGTCGAAGGCGGATGGCAGCGTCGCATGCGCGGCAGGATCGTGCAGCGTGCCAGCGCGCGGCCTCGAAAGGCCAAGGGCACGGTGCGCCCGCAGCAGGGCCTCGAGTACGTCTGCGCCCGGATGATCGAGCGCGGCATCGTCCGGCCGCCGCGCAACATCGCCGAGCTGCACCGGCGCCTGGTGGCCGAAGGGCACGCGCGCTTCTTCGGCGAAGCGCTCGACCTCACACGCCGCGTGCCGCTTCGCGAGCTGGCTGCGGTGGCCGAGCGCGTGCGTGCGCTGCTCGGCGTGCCGCCGGCGGGACATTCCTCGTGAGCCACGCAACGCTGGTGCTGCTGCGCCACGGTCAGAGCGAATGGAATCGCGTCGGCCGCTTCCAGGGCTGGACCGACGTCGGCCTGACAAGGGCGGGCGCCGCCGAAGCCGAGCAGGCCGGGCGCATCCTGCGCGAGGCCGGCCACAGCTTCGACTGGTGCGCTTCCTCCATTCTGTGCCGCAGCACCGACACCGCGCGCATCGTCCTGCAGACGATGGCGCTCGAGCACGTCCCGATCCGCGCGAGCTGGCGCCTCAACGAGCGTCATTACGGCGCGCTCCAGGGCCTGGGGCCGGTCACCTCGGTCCTGCGCTACGGCATTCGGGTGCTGCGCTGCCAGCGCAGCTTCACGTGCCAGCCGCCGCCTCTGGAGCGCGCCGATCCACGCTATCCCGGCCACGATGCACGCTATGCCGATCTGCGGCCCGAGGAGCTGCCGCTGACCGAAAGCCTGCACGATACGTATCAGCGCATGCTTCCGTTCTGGGAACAGACGATCGTTCCCGACCTGCGCGGCGGCGCGCGGGTGCTCATCGTGTCGCACAAGAACGTGCTGCGCGGCCTGCTCAAGATGCTCGACGGGCACGGCGGCGACGACGTCAAGGGCATCAAGGTGCCGACTTGCGTGCCCATCGTGTTCGAGTTCAACCAGGAGATGAACGTGGTGGCTCGCAGGCTTCTGCGCCAGCCACCCGACCGGCGCCACGCGACGGCGCGGGAGTGATCATGTCGGCTCGTCCATCTTCTGCGCAGTCGCCCACCGTTGCCGCCATTCTCGGGCGCTGCCCCGTGCGTCTGTGGGGTCTGACAGGGGAGGAAAGGCTCGCGCGCCAGCTGCGCGCAGCCGGAGTGCAGCGCGTCCTCCTGGACGCGCCGCCCGAATCGCAGCCCATGCTGCTGGTGCGCGCCGACTTCCTCTTCGATGCTCGCACGCTGCATCAGCTTCTCGCCGAGCCCGGCACGATCCTGGAAGCCCGCGACGGCGCAGGCCGCACCGTGGCCGTGGCGGCCAACGTCTCCGGCACGCAGATCGCGCCCGCGCGAGATGCCATCGAGAATGCCGGTCCGTCGCCGTCCATCGACGGTGTTGCCGTGCAGACGGCCGCCGAGCTTCGGCCGAGCTACATCGCCGGGCTGCTCAAGGCCGACCGGCCGTTGCTGCTGCCGATCCGCGCCGACCGCGTCGCCGAGCTGGAGGCATTCCTCTTCGACGCGTCCTACAAGGGCGTCACCGATCTGGTGACGAAATGGGTGTGGCCTTTGCCGGCGCGCTGGACGGTCCGGCTGTGTACGCGCCTCGGCATCCGGCCCAACGCCGTCACGGCCACCGGCCTGATCCTCGTGCTGGCTGCGACGTGGCTGTTCTGGCACGGGCATTTCGCCGCGGGGCTCGTGCCGGCCTGGCTGATGACCTTTCTGGACACCGTCGACGGCAAGCTGGCGCGCGTGACGGTGACGTCGTCATCGTTCGGCCACTACCTCGACCACGTCACCGATCTCGTCCATCCGCCGCTGTGGTATGCGGCCTGGGGCGCCGGCATCGTCGGAGGTGCGGCGCATCTGGACAGCCTCTCGACGACGCTCTACTGGATCCTTGCCGGCTACATCGGCGGGCGGCTGGCCGAAGGTGCGTTCAAGCACTTCGTCGCGGGCTTCTCGATGTTCACCTGGCAACCGTTCGACTCCTACTTTCGCCTCGTGACGGGTCGCCGCAATCCGAACCTGCTGCTGCTGACGGGCTCGCTTCTTGTGACCGCGCCGGCAGCCGGCCTGACCGCCGTGGCCGTCTGGACGGTCGCATCCACCGTGATTCTTCTGGTGCGTCTGGTACAAGGCGCCGCAGCGCGGCTGCGCGGCGAGCGATTGACGCCGTGGCTCGAGGCGATCGACCCGGATGCCGCCGACCGGCCCAGATATGCACAACCCTTCACACCCGATGGTGCGGCACTGGCACGACTGACGCGCTGAGGATACACACGTAAGTCGTGAGGCAGTCACAAAAAAAGGAAGGGGGAGGCGGGTGAGGGCGATCATTCTCAACGCCGGCCAGGGACGCCGGCTGCTGCCGCTGACGGCAGACCGGCCCAAATGTCTTTTGACGCTCAACGGACCCACGGTCCTGGAAGCGCAGCTCCTCGCCCTGGCGACTGCCGGCATCGACGAGGTCGTGGTCGTGGTGGGTTTCGGCGCCGTGCAAGTGGAGGCCGAGCTTCGCAGGGTCTGCCCGCCCGGCGTTCGCGTGCGCACCATCCACAACCCGCTCTTCGACCGCAGCGACAACCTGGTCAGCTGCCTGGCGGCGCGCTCGGCGATGGCGCGCGAGTTCCTGCTCCTCAACGGCGATACGCTCTTCCATCCGGGCATCATCGCACGCCTGCTCGACAGCACCGGTGAGGCCGTCTCCATCGCGGTGGCCTGCAAGGACGCCTACGATCACGACGACATGAAGGTGCAGTGGCGGCGTGGCCGCGTCACGCGCATCGGCAAGGATCTGCCGAGCGACATCGTCGACGGCGAGGCCATCGGGGTCTCGCTGTTCCGCGGCGAGGCGCCGCGTCGCTTCCTGGCCGCGCTGGAAGAGGTCGTCAACCGTCCCGGCGGCCAGGGGCGCTGGTATCTGTCGGCGGTCGACATGCTGGCGTCGCAGGGCCTGGTGCAGGGCATCAACATCGACGGCTTCCACTGGATCGAGATCGACACGCCGCACGACCTGGCGCGCGCGCGCGAGCTGATGCCGCTGCTGTCGGAGATTCCGACGATCGCGGCCGATCCGCTGCAGGCCGAGCTCGAATCGATCTGATCGGCAAGCGCGGCGGCAGGATCTTCGTCGGCATCGGCGGCTGGACCTTCGAGCCGTGGCGCGGCGTGTTCTATCCGCCGGGCCTGCCGCACTCTCGCGAGCTCGAATTCGCCAGCCGCGCCGTCACGGCCATCGAGATCAACTCCACCTACCACCGGCTGCAGAAACCGCAGAGCTTCGCCGCGTGGGCCGCGGCCGTGCCCGACGGCTTCGTGTTCAGCGTCAAGGGCTCGTTCACCTGCAGCAACCGAAAGAATCTCGGCGAGGGCGCCGAGGCCGTGCGGCGCTTCTTCTCGCAGGGCCTGACCGAGCTCGGCCCCAAGCTCGGACCCATTCTGTGGCAGCTCATGCCGCACAAGGCGTTCGACCCGCAGGAGGTGGCGGCGTTCCTGGCGCTGCTGCCGCGCAAGCTCGACGGAGTGCGGCTGCGCCATGCGATCGAGCCCCGGCACGAGAGCTTTCGCACGCCCGAGTTCATCGCCCTCGCGCGCCGCGCCGGCGTCGCCGTCGTCGTGGCCGATTCGGAGGAGTACCCGCAGATCGCCGATGTCACGGGCAGCTTCGTCTACGCGCGCCTGCAGCGGTCGCGCGAGGACATCGAGACCGGCTACGACACGCGCTCGCTGACGCGATGGGCGAAGGCGGCGCGAGAGTGGGCAGGCGGGGAGCAGCCGGCGGGCTTGACCTACGTGTGCAAGCGGGCGCGCGCATCGAATGCCGCCGAGGCTTCGCCGCCGAGCAAGATCAGCAGGCCGCGCGACGTGTTCCTGTTCGTCATCGACGGCGCCAAGGTGCGCGCGCCGGCGGCGGCCTGCGCGCTCCTGCAACGGCTGGGCGGCGAACGATCCTCGCGGCGGCGCTGAGCCGTCACTGGTCGAGCCGGAAGCGTGCCGCTGGCAGCGAGGCGGTCGGCGCTCGTCGCGAACGGGATGCGCGATCCTCAGCGCGCGTACGTCAGCTCGAGATACGCGCAGATGTCGGCCGACTCGAACATCTCCGAGCCGGTATTGGGATCGTGGAGATAGGGAACCATCATGCGGCCGGAGCGCGAGACGAAGTCGGCTCGCCTGGCGCTGCCCTTGGCGACGTTGTGCAGCAGGTAGGGCAGCTCGAGCTCGCAGAGCTTCTCGCGCACCAGCCGGCAATACGGTGAGGCTTCAAAGCTCCACAGCTCCAGAGGCTGCGCGGGCATCTTGGCATTGCGATAGCTGCGGCCGCCGAGGAGGCGCCACGCCGATGCCAGGCTGGAGGTGACGTCGGTGACCACCGGCAGCGACAGCGCCCACGGAACGCGGCCGTCGCCGTAGCGCGAGTAGAGGTAGCGCACGATCTCGTCGGATTCGTACATCTCGGCGCCCGTGTTCGGATCGACCAGATACGGGAACTGCTCCTTGCCTCCCTTCTGGCGCACGACGGGCCGGAAGGTCGGGCCGCCCTGCGGGCACGGGTGGATGTTCGCGTCCAGGTCGAGCAACGATAGCGCTTCACGGACCTTGCGGCAGTACGGGCAGGCCTCGAACTCGTACAGGTCGAGCGGCCGCTGCGGCCGTGCGCCCAGCGTTCCCACCTGCATGCCGGTGCCGGCGCGAGCGATGCTCGCGGCATAAGAGGTTGCGACGTCCAGAGCCCGCATGCGCGGTTCCTACCCGGAACGATGCGGCAGGTACATTGCGCGCCGTATCCGGCGCCCGCGGCACGTGCCGTCCGGTCAAGCCTGAAGCGACAGCAGTGGTCGTTCCTGCAGGACGCCTCGCATCGCCATCCGTGCGGTCAGCGCCGTCAGAAACGGCAGCCCCGCCACCACGCCCAGCAATGCCGGCCACGCCAGCGCCAGCTCCGCTTCCAGCAGCGTCGTTGCCAGCACGGCGCAGCCGGCCACGCCGATGGTGCACCCGACGATGGCTGCGCTCACGCCGAGCGCCGCGAACTCGATGGCCACGCTCGCGCGCAGCAGCGAGTGAGGTGCGCCCAGCACCTTGGTCAGGTTGAGGTCCCAGCGGCGCTGGTCGGCCTCGTCGCGTGCGATGGCGAAGATCAGCGCCAGCCCCACGGCCAATGCCGTCCAGGCCGTGGCCGACACCGCCCACTGGAGCTGCTGCAGCAGATCGAGCGCGCGCTCGACGCCGCGGGTGACGTCGATCATCGACACGTTCGGGAAGCGCTCGACGATGCTCGCCTGCAGGCGCTCGCGCTGCTCGCGCGGCAGCGACGGCACCGAGGCCAGGAAGACTGCCGGCGCACCTTCGAGCACGCCCGGCTGAAAGGCGACGAAGAAGTTGGGCTGAAGGCTGGTCCAATCGACCTCGCGCAGGTTGACGATGCGGCCCTCGACCGGCACGCCCTGCACGTCGAAGCGCATCGTGTCGCCCAGTGACAGGTCGAGTCGGCGGGCAAAGCCCTTCTCCACGGAGATCTCGGCCACGCCGCTGCCGTCCCAGCTCCCCGAGAACGGCATTCCCGCCACCAGCGTTTCCGTCGCCGCCAGCTCCTGCTGCCAGGTCAGGTTGTACGTGCGTGCCTGCATGCGCTCGACGTCGCCGCCTGCCCCGGGACGCCGGCCGCCTGCGGCTGCAACTTCGCCGGCGACCGGGTCGCCGTTGATGGCCTGCAGGCGCGCGCGCACCATCGGCGCCACTCGCTGCAATTCCACGCCCGCCGTGCGCACGTGCTCGCGCAGCGGCTCGGTCTGCTCGGGCTGGATGTCGAAGAGGAACAGGCTCGGGATCGCGCCTTCCTCCGGCGGGTCCAGCTGCGCTGCCAGCAGCGCGCGCAGCTGCGGCGGGAGGCCCAGCAGCAGCGCCGCCAGCGCCAGCGCGACGAAGGCGGTCACCGAGCCGCGCCGGTGCGGAGCGAGCTGGCGAAGCGCGAGCCGCACCGGAACGCTCGACCTCTCGCCCAGCCGCGCGGCCGCAGGAAGAATCACGCGCCCGAGCGCCGCCGCGATCAGGAACGCGACGGCGACGACGCCGACGAAGTAGGCGCCCTGTCGAAGATCGCCGGCCCGCCACACCGCCAGCACCAGGAACACCAGCGCAGCGGGCACATGCCACAACGCCTGCAGGCGCTTTCGATGCAGGTGCAGCGTGGCCTGCTCCTGGAACAGCTCGGAGACCTGCAACGAGTCCAGCCGTGCCAGCATTCCGAGGCACGAGACCGGCCCCACGAGCAGCGCGACGACGAGCGCAGCCACGGTCTCGCGCGCGCCGACGCCGAGCGTGAGCTCGCGCGGCAGCACGTCGGCGAACGCGCTGGCCGCGGCCGGCAGCGCGGCAGCGACGACGGCGCAGGCCACGATCGCGGACGCGCCCGCCAGCACCACGAGCTCGAGCAGCAGCAGCACCTGCGCGCGGCGCCGCCGCGCTCCCAGGCTCATCAGGATCGCCAGGTCGGGTAGGCGACGTCGCAGGAAGACGTGGAACAGATACGCGCAGGCCACCGCCGCCAGCGCCAGCGCGCACAGCGACACGAGGCCGAGGTAGCGCGTCACGCGCGTGTAGGCGCCGGAGATCTCGGCTGCGGCCTCGCCGTGGCTGGTGATGCGCACGCGCGCGTCGCTGACGGATGCGCGCAGCCGCCGTGCGGCGGCGTCGGCGTCGGCCTGGCGCGGCAGCAGCTGCAGGTGCTGGTACTCGACGCGGCTGCCGGTCTGCACCAGCTCGGTCTGCGCGATGCGAGACAGCGCGACGTAGAGACGCGGGGCCAGCGAGGCGGCGCGGAGGGAAAGGCCGGTGTCTCGCGCAAGCGTATCGGTGATGCGCACCTCGAGGCTGCCGATGCGAACCGTGTCGCCGAGCTCGATGCCGAGCTGGCCGAGCAGGGCGGGGTCGGCCCACGCCTGCGCCTCCTTCTCCAGTCGCTGGTGATGCGCGGGCGTGACGGCTCCGCCACCGGCCAGGACGATGCTGCCTGCCAGCGGAAAGCGTGCGTCGATGCCGCGCAGCTCGACCAGCCGGGCGTGACGGCCGGCAGCCATCGAGTACATCTGCACGAGGTCGCAGGAGGCGGCGGCGGGCGAATCGGCGTCCATGCGCGCGATCTCGTCCGGCTGCAGCGGCCGCATCGAGGCGATGCGCACGTCGGCGCCGAGCATGGCGCGCGAGCGGGCGTGCAAGGTGCGTTCGATGGAGCCCTGCAACGAATCGAGCAGCAGCGCTCCGCTGAGGCCGAGCGCGAGGTTGGCTATGAAGAACAGCGCGAACGCGCGCTGATGCATCAGATCGCGCAGCGCCAGGCGCAGCAGCGTCATGCGCTGGCCGCCCGCGCCGCGGCGCCGCGCTCGGTCAAGACGCCGTCGTGCAGCAGCAGCGAGCGCGAGCAGCGCGCCGCCAGTGCCGCGCTGTGCGTGACCAGCACGAGCGTGGCGCCGGCCGCCTCGACGAGCTCGAAGAGCAGGTCGGCGACCTGCCGTCCGGTGCGCTCGTCCAGGTTGCCGGTGGGCTCGTCGGCCAGGAGCAGGGCAGGCTCGGTCACCAGCGCGCGCGCGATGGCCACGCGCTGGCACTCGCCGCCGCTGAGCTGCGCCGGGAAGTGATCGCGCCGATGATCCAGCCCCACCGCCGCCAGCGCGCGCGCGGCGCGCCCGTCGGCATCGGCACCGTCGCGCAGCTCGAGCGGCAGGCGCACGTTCTCGATGGCGGTGAGCGAACGGATCAGGTGGAAGTGCTGGAAGATGATGCCGACGGTGCGCGCGCGGAAGTCGGCCAGCGCATGCTCGGGCGCCGAAGCGATGCGCACGCCCGCCACCTCCAGCTCGCCGGCCGTCGGCACGTCCAGGCCCGCCAGCAGCGCGAGCAGCGTGGACTTGCCGCTGCCCGACTCGCCGGCCACCGCCAGCGTCTGCCCGCGCGCGACCTCGAGGTCGATGCCGCGCAGCACTTCGATGGCACCGGCCGCGCCGGGGTAGCTCTTGTGCAGCGCCGCCGCGCGCACGACAGGGGTCAGGCCTCGCATTCGAGCTTTTTTCTTCGGTGCGTCGCGAAATGCTCCAATGGGAGACCTGGCCCCAGCTTCGAGGAGGCGTCGAGCCCTTCGAGCAGCGGCCGCAGGTGGCGCGTCACGTTCCTTGCCACGATCTCGTATCCGGAGGCATTGGGGTGAACGCCGTCGGGCAGGTTCTTGGTCGAATCGGCTGCGACGCCTTCGAGCAGGAACGGCAGCAGCGCCACGTTCTTCTCTCGGGCGAGGTCCGTGTACATCTTCTGGAACGTCTGCGTGTAGTCGCGGCCGTAGTTCGGCGGCAGCAGCATGCCCGCGAGCAGCACGACGACGCCGTTGTCCTTGGCGAGGTCGATCGCCTCGGCCAGGTTCTTCTTCGTCTGCGACAGGTCGATGCCGCGAAGGCCGTCGTTGGCGCCGAGCGCGAGCAGGAGGATGTCGGGCTTGCGGCGAAGCTGCCACTTCAGGCGCGCGACCGCGCTGGCGGAGGTGGAGCCGCTGACGCCGGCGTTGACGACCTCGATGTGCGGATATCCGCTCGCACGCAGCTCCTTCTCGACCAGGGCCGGATAGGCCTGCTCGGGTGGAAGGCCGTAGCCTTCGGTCAGGGAGTCGCCGAGGCAGACCACCAGCGGCTTGCCTGTGCCGGTTTGCGGCGGCGCTTCCAGGGCGAGCGCAGGTGGCGCGGACAGCGTTGCCGTCAGGAGAGCGGCGGCCAGTCTTCGCATCATGCATTGCAACGTAGCAGCGACTGCGGTGAGCCAAAAAGCAGGATCGGCTCGCGCCACGCAGACTGCGCAGGCGCTTTCGTGCGCGGGCGCCGCCGGGGTGACCCATGTCGGTCTCGCTGTCGGGCCTGCGCCCGGCCGGAGGCGTGCCGGTTCAAGGCTGCAGCGGCCGGTCGGGATCCTCCTCGATGGGCGCTCCCTCCTCCGGCGTCAGCGTCTCCACCGGCAGCGGCGGATCGAAGCCGTGGTGGCCGTAGAGCTGGATGGCGCGCCGGGCGACGATGTTGAGGATGCTCGGCTGCAGCGTGCGCACCGCGACGTTGGAAACCGTCAGCGTCACCCACATCAGCGGCGAGTTGTACTGCATCGCCTGCCATGCCGGCCGGATGTAGCGATACCACTTGTTGGCGGTGACGTAGGTCGGGTGGCTCTGCACCGCCTTGCTGAGGTGCCAGGCGCGATGGGCGGTATGGGCGCTGACGTCGACGAGGCGGCCGACGCGGCTGTTCTGCAGGAAGTGCCCGATGTCGGCGGCGGTCAGCTCGACGGCGCGTGCGAAGCGGCTCAGGCCCGGCGCCAGCACGGGGTTTGGCGACTCGGGGTGATAGACCTGCGCGATGGCCATCACCAGGCGCGGCACCTCGTCGACCAGAGGGCGGACCCATTCCGGATACGGCGTGGCCTGCCAGCGCATGCGCGCCTTGGCCGCTTCGACGACCTCGCGCGCGCGGCGGTCGCGTTCGTCCTCGACCACGCCGCCGAGCGCCTCCTCCGTCTCCTGCAGCACCACGCGAGCGCTGATGAGAATGCGCAGGCCGTGATACGCGAGAAACGCCAGCGTCACCGACGCGGCACCGATCACGAAGCTGAGGAAGTCAAACTTGCCCACCTCGGTGCATTCTATCCGGCCCCGTCGTCGGGGACAGGAGCGCTCGCATGGGACTTCGATCGATCTGCAGGCAGCACGTCATCCGATGCTGCGGGATCAGGGGGTCGGACGGCGCACCGGGACTCGCATCACGGCGCCTGCGGCTCCTGTTGTCGTGCGGCAGGGTCGCTGGTGACGTAGGCGCTGGCCGCACCGTGCTGGTAGATGAGGCGCCCGCCGGCGATCCCGGTGCGATAGCCGAGGACGAGGACCACCAGCATCGCGCCCACCGACACGGCCGCCAGCGCCTGCGCCGCGCCGGCGTTGCCCATGGCCGGCACCGTCAGCGTGATCAGCAGGACGACGCCGCTGACCCATGCGAAGGTCTCGCCGGCATCCTCGTGCACTCCGACGGCGTGCTCGGCGACGAGCTGCTCGATGCGTTTCTCTTCCTGGTGGCCGGTGCGCTCGGCCGCCATCGCGGTCACGAACAGCACCGCCTGCAGTGCCACGACGATCAGCCACGCGGCGCGCGGCAGATGCTCGCGCCGCCACGCCAGCAGCACGCCGAGAGCCACGAACGGCATGAGCAGCGAAAGCGCCAGCGGAAGGTGTGCGATCTGCGCGTGCAGCGGGACGATGTCCATGCCGATGCGGGCTCAGTCGCGGATTTCGGCGCTGACGCGGCCCGCCGCCGGCGCATACAGGCGCGTTCCGTAGTCCAGCACCATGCGATCGGCGCTGTAGCGATAGGCCATCGTGGCCAGCGCGTGCTTGACGCGGGCCAGCCATTCCATGGGGATGCCGTCGTCGCCGCGCTCGTAGAACAGCGGGACGACCTCGTTCTCGAGCACGGACATCAGCGCGATCGAATCGCGCTCGTCCTGCACCGCCGGATCGACGTGCACGCTGCCGTCGCCGACCGCGAAGCCGCCGGCGCCGTCGTAGGCCTCGTCCCACCAGCCGTCGAGCGTCGAGCAGTTGAGCGTGGCGTTGAGCACCGCCTTCATGCCGCTGGTGCCGCACGCCTCGAGCGGGCGGCGCGGAACGTTCAGCCACAGATCGCATCCCGCCAGCAGCATCCGGCTGACGGCCTGGTCATAGCCTTCGACGAAGACGACGCGGTGCTGGAGCCCCTGCTCGAGCGTCAGCTCGTGAATGGCGGCGATGACCTTCTTGGCCGGCTCGTCGGCCGGGTGCGCCTTGCCGGCGACCAGGAATTGCACCGGGCGATCACGATCGGTCACCAGCTCGCGAAGGTGCTCGTAGTCGTGGAACGGTAGAAGCGCGCGCTTGTAGAGGGCGAAGCGCCGCGCCAGCCCGATCGTCAGCGCCTCCGGATGCAGGTCCGGCACGGGCTCGGTCAGACCGAGGCGCGCGTAGCGCGCGGCGGCGCGCGCCTTGACGAACTCGAGCAGGCGCGCCTTCAGCTGGCGCTTGGTGCGCCAGAGCGCATCCTCGTCGATGACCATCAGCTCGCTGCGCGTGCCCTCGGCGTGCGTCGGATCGAATGCCTCCCGCGCCAGGTTGCGCCCGTACAGCTCGGCCAGCTCGGGCGCCAGCCACGTGGCCACGTGCACGCCGTTGGTGACGTGCCCGATGGGGACCTCGAGCTCGCGGCGTTGCGGCCACAGCCTCTTCCACATCCGGCGCGAGACGTGCCCGTGCAGGCTGCTGACGGCATTGGTGTGGCGCGCCAGCTTCATTGCGCACACGGTCATGCAGAACGTCTCGTGCTCGTCCTCGGGGTGGACGCGGCCGAACGCGAGCAGCTCCTGCGGCGTCAGCCCGAGCCGCTTGCGCACCGGCGCGAGCATCGCCAGCAGCGGCTCGGCCGCGAAGCGGTCGTGTCCTGCCTCGACCGGCGTGTGCGTGGTGAAGACGACCGCGGACGCAACGTCGGTGGCCGCCTGATCGAAGGGAAGCCCGGTCTCTTCCATGCGATCGGCGATGGCCTCGAAGGCGGCGAAGGCCGAATGTCCTTCGTTCATGTGCAGGACCGAGGGGCGGATGCCGACGGCCTTGAGCGCGCGGTAGCCTCCGATTCCGAGCACGACCTCCTGCACCAGGCGCGTGATGCTGTCGCCGCCGTACAGGCGCAGCGCTCCGGGCAGCACGCTTTCGGGATACTGGTGCGGATCGAGCAGCAGCAGCCGGCAGCGTCCCACCTGCACCTGCCACAGGTCGGCCGCGATCACCGAAAGTCCGAGCGGCACGTGCACCGAGACCGGCTTGCCCTGCGCGGTGCGGACGCGCGTGATCGGCGCGCGGTCCGGATCCAGATCCTCGTATTCCTCGGCCTGCCATCCGTCCTTGCGGATGTGCTGGCGGAAGTAGCCGTGCCGGTACAGCAGGCTGACGCCGACCGTGGCGATGCCGAGATCCGAGCAGCTCTTGAGGTGGTCGCCGGCAAGCACCCCGAGGCCGCCCGAGTAGATCGGCAGCGACTCGTGAATGCAGAACTCGGGGCTGAAGTAGGCGATGGTGCTGGCGGCCAGGCCGCGACAGTGCTGCGAAGCCCACGTTCGCGGCGGCTCCATGTAGGCGCGCAGCGCGCGCTCGATCTTGGCGAGAGGAGCGGCGATGGCGCCCGCGTGCTCGCGCAGCTTGTCGTCGGAGACATCGATGGAGAAGGCGGTGGGATTGTGTCCCGTCGCCTCCCACAGATCCGCATCGATGCGGCAGAAGATCGTTTCGAGGCGCCGGTCCCAGCTCCACCACAGGTTGTCGCCGAGCAGGCGAAGGCGAGCACGAAGCTCGGAGGGGTCATGTTGTTTGCGCACTTCCGGTTGCTCCAGGATCCCCGCGGCCGTCTATAGCGGGACCACGCCTGCGGTGCGAAGGGGCGACGTTTCTCCGATCCAGTGTGGCCGCCGCCGCGCGGCAAGGATTCTTGGTGCCGTCGGGAATTCGGACTTCGAGACCGCCGGCGATGCTTCGAGGTAGCGCCTCCTGTGCCGGCAGGTGTGCAGTCGGTCGTCGCCGCGCCCCTCGCGTCGACGCAGCTCGTAGGCAATCCGGAAGTTCGCCCACCTGGGTAGAAAACAAAGAAGTGAGATTGGCCCCCGCAAAAGCGCCGACTCGACGCTGGCGCAGCGATACTCATCGCCGTAAAACCTCCGCTCCGCTGCTGCGGAAGGAGGGAAACATGCTTTCCACTATCGCGCGTATGACCGGCATTCTGGTCCTGGGCGGCGTCGTCGCTGCCACGCCGGGTATTGCCGGCGTGAGCGGGGATCATCTGACCTGCTTCAAGATCAAGGACTCGAACACCAAGACCAATGCGGTGATCAATCTGACACCGACGTCGGATGACTTTCCGGTCACCCCGGGCTGCACGCTCAAGACGCGCAGCAAGGAGCTCTGCACGCCGTCGTCGAAGGCGCACGTGGATCCGCCGAGTCCCGTCGAGGACGTGGGCGGCGAGCACCTCGAGAATTCGTTCCTCTGCTACAAGATGAAGTGTCCGAAGCTGGACGTTTCCGACATGGCGGCCGTCGACCAGTTCGGCGCGCGCACCGTCAGCGGCTTCAAGACCAAGCGCCTGTGTGTTCCTGCCGAGACGAGCGTCGTCACGACCACGACGCTGCCGGTGACGACCACGACGCTGCCGGTGACGACCACGCTCGACGCCACGACCACGACCATTGCGCCGACGACGACGGTTCCTGCCGCCGTGTGCGGCGACGGGATGATCGAAGGCAGCGAGGAGTGCGACGATGCCCCGCCGGCCGAGAATGGCGACGGCTGCAGCGCGCAGTGCCTGGTCGAGTCGGGCTTCATCTGCAGCGGCCAGCCCAGCGTCTGCCTGCCCCTCTGAATTTGGGTGCGGCGGCAGCGGGGCCTCGCGCCTCGCCGCCGCCGCTGCCCGAGTCGGAACCGCGGACGCGGCCTCGACGGCGCGTCAGCCTCGCTTTGCGCACATGCCGGTCAGCCAGATTGCGCCAGCGGTCGATCCGCGCAGGTCAGGTTCTGCTACTCGATGCACGGATCGTTGCTGGTTCGAAACGTATTGTCCGTCCAGGTGGACGAAGCACAGGCGGTCGTGTCGCGCACGTCGTTCGTGCCGCCGCTCTCCAGCGCCACACTGCCGGTGATCTCGTTGCCCGTACCGCCGGCGACCTGAATTCCGTTGCCGCCGTTGTTGACCGAGCGCACGCCGCGGACGTGGACATCGTCGTCGTCCACGTAAACTCCGTCGCCGGAGTTGCTGGTGGCGGCGCTGGCCTCCAGCGTCGTGCCCGGCCCGGTAAGCTCGTAGCCACGCTGCCCGTTGTTGCTCGCGTCGCTGCGTTCGATCGAGTTGTCCCCGCCATTGACGACGAAGCCCGAGCCCGTGCTGCGCGAAGCCGTGCAGTTCCTGAGTCGGTTCGCCGTGCCATTGACTTCGACGCCGTCGTTGCCCGCGCTGACCGACTCGCAGTCGTCGATCTTGAGCGACTCGCCGGTGACGACGATGCCTTGCTTGTCCGCCTGTGCTGCCACGATCGAGGAGACCTTGCTGCCGGTTCCGCCCAGGATGAAGCCTTCATTGGTCAGGTTCGTGGCCACGAGCGAACGCATGCTGTTCTTGTCGCTTTCGATGAAAAAGCCGGGACCGGTCCCCGAAACGTTGGTGACGGCCACGCCCGTGAGCTTGTTGCGGTCGGAGCCGAGGAATACGTGCACGCCGGTGCCGTCGATGCCCTTGATCGCCATGTTCGACAGCGAATGCTTGCCGGTGCCGGCAAGGCGCACGCCGTAGGTCGCGCAGCCGCGCACCGAGCCGCCGGTGATCTGCGCGCCTTCGCCGGATACATGGATGCCGGCCCCCGGGTTCAGTGCATCGCACTGGATCTGGTGTCCCGCCATATCCAGCTTGACCGGGCCGATCACGATGAGGGACGCGTTGCCGGCCCCGGTGCAGCCTGTGATGTCCGCGCCCAGCGTCACCGTCGCGCCGGGTCCGACGGTGTCGCCGCAACTCTGCGCGGCGGCATTGCCGGCGGCGGCGACGATGAGCAGCCCACAGAATCCGAACATCCGAACGTGATCGTACATCTACCTTTCCCCTCGGCGTTGCAGTGGATCGTCACGGCTACGGCGCGACCTGCAAGAGCGCAGGCACACCGAGCTCCGGCGACGACGCCATTGGCTCTCTGAGCGTTATGTCCGCCAGGCACCGCTGACGCCAGTACGCCGCGCAGCGAGGGCTGCGCGGCGCGGTGAGGTCGAGCGTTTGCAGCGTCCTCACCGCGCCGCCGAACGCCTCCGTGCACCTGGGGCCCGCACCCCCTGTGGCCGTCTCTGTGCGACGACGCGGCGGTAAAGCTCGTCACCCACGTCGCCGTCGTTGCCTCGCACCTGGGCAAGCACCGCGACGAAGCGCTGCTCGATCTCCTCGGCCGCCTTTCCGGAAAGCTCGATGGCTCGCGCCGCATGGGCAAGCCCCTGCAGCGGCTCGATGTCGGAGAGATCGTCGAAGAACCACGCACAGCTCGCATACATGTGCAGCGTGTGGCGCTGCATCTCCAGCAGCTCGAAGATCCGCGCGCGCTGGCGCGGCTTCGGCTGCCCGCGGCCGTGGCGTGCGAGAAACTCCCGCTCGCTCTCCGGCGTCCTCTCGACGAGAAGCTCGACGTAGGCGTCCCGCGCTTCCCACGGCGACGTCAGCAGCGCACCGCCTTCGCGCTCGAAGATGCCGCCGAGCCGATCGCGCAGGTCGTCGAGCGCCTCGCGCAGCGGCCCGCGCCAGCGCTGGCAGCCGCCGCCGCGGCGACCTGCGTGGCAGCCGCAGTCGGAGCGCCACCGCTCCACGCCATGGATGCAGCTCCAGGAGCTGCGCTCGTGAAGCCGCACTTCGACGACCGCCGGATGCTGCTCGAGCCATCGCCCGTAGACGGTCAGGTCGAGCCGGCTGCGACCGAGCGCCGCCGACTCCAGGATCCAAGCCAGGCCCATGTCGGCGAAATGATGGTGATGCCCGAACGTCTCCCCGTCGGTGGCGAAGTGGATCAGGCACGGCGAAGTCGCCGCGAGGCGGCCGGCCCCTTCGTGGCGGGCGGCTTCCTCGAGCGTGCGAAGAAACGCCGCGCCGTCGCTCAGCGCTCCGCCGAAGGCGACGTCGTGCGCAAGACCGCCATCGTAGAGAAACACGGCGATGGTGCGGTCCGACGGCAGCCGAACGAGATACGGCCGCCGGGTGTCGAGCATGCCGCTGGTGGCGCCGACCTGACGCCACGCGCCGCCCGGCTCTCGCACCTGCGCCGCCTGGCGCTGTGCCAGCACGGTGAAGCGCACGCCTTCATCCACCAGCGCCTCCAGCGTCGGCGTGTCCACCGCCGCTTCGGGCAGCCAGATGCCTTCGCTCTTGCGGCCGAAGCGCAGCTCGAAATCGCGCAAGCCCCAGCGGATCTCGGTGCGGCGGTCGCGATCGCACGCGAGCGGCAGAATGGCATGCGAATAGCTCTGGGCGATGGCCGGCCCATGCCCGCCGAAGCGTTCGCGGCCTTCGGCGTCGGCTGCCAGCACGGCTGCATAGACGTCGCGCTGCTCGCGCGCCAGATAGCGCAGCAGCGTCGGTCCGAAGTCGAAGCTCATGAACGCGTAGTTGTTGATGGTGCGGTCGGGCAGCCCCGCTCCGGCCATGATGCGGGCACGCGAATTGGCGCGATAGCACTCGTCGGTGATGCGCTCGTTCCAGTCGTGGAACGGCGCGGCGCTCGGCTGCTCGTCCAGCAGCTCGGTCCACGGGTTCTCGCGCGGCGGCTGGTAGAAATGGCCGTGGATGCAGAGGGCACCGCGCATGACTGGCTCTACCATTCGATCGCCGCCGCGGCCTCGTCGTCTCCCTCGTAGCGAAGGACGATCGCGGCCAGAGGCGGCAGCACCAGGCGCAGCGAACAGGGACGGCCGTGCATCGGCATCTCGTCGGTGGAGGCGCCGCCCATGTTGCCGAGGTCGCCGCCGCCGTAGAGGGCCGAGTCCGTATTGAGGCGCTCGCGCCAGTGGCCCGCCTTGGGTGCGCCGATGCGGTAATCGTGACGCGGCACCGGCGTGAAGTTGAACACGGCCATGACCGGTGTCGAATGCAGCGCGTCCCAGCGCAGCAGCGACAGCGTGCTTCCGGCGGCGTCGGCGCAGTCGATCCATTCGAAGCCGGCCGGATCGAAGTCGCGCTCGTGCAGCGAGGGAATCGACGTGTACAGGGCGTTCAGATCGGCGACCAGGCGCGAGATGCCCTGGCGCTCCGGGCTCGCCTCGAAGCCCTGCCAGTCCAGCGGCGCGTCATGGTTCCATTCGTAGGGCTGGGCCAGCTCGCCGCCCATGAACAACAGCTTCTTGCCGGGCATCATCCACTGGTAGGCCAGCAGCAGGCGCAGGTTGGCCAGGCGCTGCCACGGGTCGCCGGGCATCTTCGCCACGAGCGCTCCCTTGCCGTGCACGACCTCGTCGTGCGACAGCGGCAGCACGAAGTTCTCGTTGAACGCGTAGATCATCCGGAACGTCAGCGCGCTCTGGTGATAGCGGCGGTGGATCGGGTCGCGCGAGAAATAGGCGAGGGTGTCGTTCATCCACCCCATGTCCCATTTCATGCCGAAACCGAGGCCGCCGGCCGAGGTCGGCCGCGAGACCTTGGGCCATGCCGTCGATTCCTCGGCGATGGTGTGGGCATCGGGAAACTCGGAGTAGACCGCCTCGTTGAGCGCACGCAGGAACGAGATGGCGCCGAGGTTCTCGCGGCCGCCGTGCTCATTGGGCACCCATTGTCCGTGTCCGCGCGAGTAATCCAGGTACAGCATGGATGCCACGGCATCGACGCGGATCGCATCGGCGTGGTAGCGGTCGAGCCAGAAGATCGCGCTGCTGAGCAGGAACGCCCGCACCTCGTTGCGATCGTAGTTGAAGACCAGGCTCTTCCAGTCGGGATGGAAGCCCTTGCGCGGATCGGCATGCTCGAACAGATAGGTGCCGTCGAAATGCCCCAGGCCGTGGTCATCTTCGGGAAAGTGCGACGGCACCCAGTCCAGGATCACGCCGATGCCGGCCTGGTGCAGGCGGTCGATCAGGTACATCAGGTCCTGCGGTGTGCCGAAACGCGAGGTGGCCGCGAAGTAGCCGGAGACCTGATAGCCCCACGACGCGTAGAAGGGATGCTCCATCAGCGGCATCATCTCCACGTGCGTGAAGCCGTGCCGCTGCACGTGCTCGATCAGAGGATCGGCGATGTCCCGGTAGCCGTACGACCACCCGTTCTCGCGATGGCGCCAGGAACCGAGGTGCATCTCGTAGATCGAGATCGGCGAATCGAGCGCATTTCGTGCCCAGCGCGTCTTCATCCACTGCTGGTCGTTCCACTCGTACTCCAGGTCCCAGACCACGGAAGCGGTGCGCGGCGGCTGCTCGGCGAAGATGGCGAAGGGATCGGCCTTCTCGCGGCGGTGCCCGTCGACGCTCGACTCGATGTGGAACTTGTAGAGGCTGCCGCGCGCGGCGCTCTCGCAGAATCCTTCCCAGACGCCCGAGCTGCCGAGCGGATGGAGCGGGTCGCTGCCGCTGTTCCAGGCATTGAAGTCGCCGATGACGCTGACGTAGCGCGCATTGGGCGCCCACACGGCAAAGTGCACGCCGCGGCGGCCGTCGCGCTCGGCCACGTGCGCGCCCAGCTTCTGGAAGAGCCGCCGGTGCGTGCCCTCGTTGAAGAAGTGCAGATCGTGCTCGCCCAGCCATGGCGAGACGGGTCCCGGCGGCTGCGGCGGTGCGGGCGCAGGCTCGATCGCCGGCGGCGGGGTGGTGACGTCCGGCTCCGGTGGTGCCGGCACGCGGGTGATGCGCGTGCGCCTCGGCCGCGGCGTCTGCTCGCGTGCATTCCCGGTCTTGGAAGCCGCGCGCCTGCTGCGCGTGCGTGGCGCGTCGGGATCGGCGGCGCCGCCGCCGGCCTTGGCGCCCGATGCGGTCTTGGCGACCGAGCGTCCGGCCTTGGCCGTTCCGCTCTTTCTCGCGCGGCCCTCGCCGTCATCGCTTGCGGTCGTCTTTTTCTTGCGACTGCTCACCGGCTGCTCCCTCGCTCGGTCGTGGAAGCTGCGCGCGCGTGACGGCGTGCGCGCTCGAGCGTATCGAGAAGTAATCGCACTCCCGGATCGCGGGCAATCTGTTCGAGCGACAGCGCGGCGCGCCGCTGCCAGTTCCCCGAGCTGGTAGCGGTGCCGGGACGGTTCTGCGGCTCGCGCTCGAGCCACAGGTCTTCGAGGTTCACCAGCACGATCTGCGCATCGGAGCGGCCGAGCCACGCCAACAGCAGGCGCTGCGCCTCCAGCAGGTCGGCGCCCGCCGCGGACTCCGATCCTTCCTCGATCCGCCGGCGGATCATTGCCAGGATGCGCTCTCCCCATGGTCCGGCGCTCTCCCACCATGCAGCGAACGGCGCCGTGTCGTGCGTGCCCAGGCACGCCAGGCAGTCGCCGTCGGGCGGCCACACGGGCGCGTCTTCCTCTTCACGGCCTTCGAACGGCAGCACGTACATGCGCAGCGCGCGCCGCTGCTTGATCTGCCGCCGCACCTGTCCCGGCACGGTTCCGAGGTCCTCGCCGACGACGACGGTGCCCGTGCGCGCGGCCTCGATGGCGAGCACGCTCCACAACTCGTTGGCGCGGTAGCTGACGTAGACGCCGTCGGCGGCGCCGGCGTCGGCGGGAATCCAGAACAGGCGGTGGAAGCCGAGCACGTGGTCGACGCGCAGCACGCTGGCGTGCTGGCAGTGATGGCGCAGCGCCGCGCGCAGCGGCGCGTACCCCTGCTCGCGCACGCGCTGCGGGTGCAGCGGCGGAAAGCTCCAGTTCTGGCCGCCGGCGAACAGTGCGTCCGGCGGCGCTCCGGCCGAAAAGTCCATCGCGAACCCCTGGCGCCAGCGCCACGTGTCGTAGCCGTCGCCGTGCGCTCCGATGGGAAGGTCCAGGTACAACCCGGCGTGCGCGGACTGCGCGGCCGCCGCGATCTGCTCACGCGCGAGCCACTGCGCGTACGCGTGATAGCGGAATCCATCGCGGGCGAAGTCGGCCGCGTCGAGCCGGCCATCGCGCAGCGCCTGCGGCCAGCTCTTCCACGGCGAGCGGTGCTCCTGCAGCGCCGCGCGGAAGGCGGCGTAGCGCCCGAGCTCGACGTCCGACGACAGCGCGCGTTCGAAGGCGTCGCGCCGCATCTCGTTGGCCGGCGCATCGAGTGCGCCGGCCAGGTGCTCGAGCACCCGGCGGCGGGCCGCCATCGCCGCGCCGTAGTCGATTCGTGCGCCGCCGACGGCAGCCGCGCACGCGCGGCGATGCTCGCTGCTCTCGAGCAGGCTGCGCGCGGCTTCCGAATGGCGCAGCTCGGGCGCCTGCTGCGCGTCGATGTACAGCTCGTTCCAGAAGCAGCGGGTAAGAGGCGAGTAGGGGCTCGGCTCCAGCGGCTCGTCCAGGAAGCCCGCGAGCAATGGCAGCGTGCCCACGTAGTCGGCGCCGGCGCTACGGGCCGCGCGGCCGAGGTGTGCCAGCTCGCCGTAGGTGGCCAATTCGTCGCGCTCGCTGGTGTGCAGCGCGTACAGCGGCGCGAACAGCGCCCATTTCTTCGTCGCCGGCTGCGGGAACGTTGCCGGTGCGGCCAGCACCAGCGCCGAGTGCACTGCACCGCCGACGTCGACTTCCAGGCGATGGTAACCCGGCGTCGTCAGCGGTGGTGCGGATAGGATCCAGCGGCTGCGCTCAGGCGGAAGGAAGGCCGCGCTACCCTCCTCCGTGCCGGTCTCGATGCTGTCGCCGCCTTCGAGCAGAAGTCGCGCGCAGGGACGGCGTCCGCCACGCTGCGCCTGCAGCGGTACCCACAGAGCCTGCCCGACGGTTGCGCAGATCACCGGCGGCAGGACCCGCCGCGCCGTGCGCTCGCGCAGGTCTCGCAGCGCGGCCGTCGCATCCTCGGGCCGCGCAAGAGGAGCACCGAGCTCCCCGAGTACGGCCATCAGCGACTCCAGGCTCGGAGCGCGTACGGCGCCGGTGCCATCGCGATAGACGCGCTGTACGCCGGTGGCACGGCAGAGCCGGGCGATGGGGAGGGGGACGTTCTTCATGCACGGGCGGTCGCGCAGCCGCAGCGATCGTACAGTCACTGTGGCAGAAGCCGAGTCGACAAGGCAGCGGCCGTCGGTCATTCTTCCTCCCGTCTGCGTGGGGACGCAGCGCAGGGGGGAAGCATGACGAGGCGTTCCAATGTTGCCGCATGGCCGCTTGCCTGGTGGTGCGTATCGGGTGCGGCGGCGGTTGCCAGCGCAGCCACGATTCACGTTCCGGCTCAGCACACGACGATTCAGGCAGCGCTCGACGCGGCCGGCGCCGGCGATACCGTACTGGTGGCGCCAGGCACCTACGTCGAAAAGATCCACTTTCCGTCCAGCGGCAGCCCCGGCAGCCCCATCGTGCTGCAGTCCTCGGGCGGTGCGGCCGCGACGATCCTTTCGGGCGCGGGGGTGCCCGGCGACAACATCGTGCTCATCGACGGCAGGAGCCACGTCTCGATCGTGGGGTTCACGGTTCGCGACAATACCGGCGTCAACGACGGCTCGGGCATCCGTGTTCTCGGCAGCGGCAAGGGCATCGAGATCCGCGACAACGTCATCCGCGAGATCCGCGGCAACAATGCGATGGGCATCACCGTCTACGCCACCGAGCCGCAACCGATCGAGGATCTCGTCATCGAGGGCAACGAGATCTTCGACTGCGAGCCGGAGCCGAGCGAGGCGCTGGTGCTCAACGGCAACGTGCGCGCCTTCGAGGTCAGCGGCAACTACGTGCACGACGTCAACAACATCGCCATCGACTTCATCGGCGGCGAGACCGACATCCAGCCGAACCCGTCGCTGGTCGCGCGCGAAGGCGTCTGCCGCGACAACCTGGTCGAGCGCTGCGGCAGCGGCTTCTCGGGCGGGATCTACATCGACGGCGGGCGTGACATCGTCGTCGAGAGCAACACCGTCACCGGCTGCGACCTCGGCATCGAGGTCGGCGCCGAGAACGCCGGCATCGTCGCCAGCGGCAACGTCGTGCGCAGCAACGTGGTCTACGGCAACCGGGTGGTGGGCATCATCTTCGGCGGCTACAGCGCCGGCGTCGGCCGCGCCAACGCCAACTTCTTCTACAACAACACGCTCTACAAGAACGGGACCGACCCCGGCGACGGGGTTGGCGAGATCTGGGTGCAGTACGGCAACGACAACGTGCTCGAGAACAACCTGGTCTGGGCCCGCGATGCCGGCGACGGCGCTCCCTCCAACACGATGGTGGCCTCCTTCAACGCTGCCGAAGGCAATTCCTTCGACTACAACCTCTACTTCACCGTGGACGGAGCGGCCGCCGCGCAGTTCGGCGACGACGGCGCATCCTACAGCGGCTTTTCCGCGTGGCAGGCGGCCGGGCAGGATCCAAGCGGCATCTTCGCCGATCCGGCGCTCGTCGATGCCGGCGCCGGCGATCTGCATCTGACGGCCGCATCGCCCGCCGTCGATGCGGGCAATCCTGCCTACCCCGGTACCGGACAGACCGACATCGACGGCGCCGCACGCGTCTCGGGCGGCCGCGTCGACATCGGCGCCGACGAGGCCGGCTGCGGCGATGGCAACGTCGATGCCGGCGAGCAATGCGACGACGGCGATTGGATCAGCGGCGACGGCTGCGACGCCAACTGCACGTTCACCGCCTGCGGCAACGCCGTCCTCACCGGCGGCGAAGCCTGCGACGACGGCAACCTCGCCGCCGGCGACTGCTGCGACGGCGCCTGTCAGCTCGAGGCGCTCGCGTCTGCATGCGACGACGGCGAGGCCTGCACCAATGACGACGCCTGCGACGGCGCCGGTGTCTGCACGGGTCAGGCGCAGCCGATGCCGACGTGCGAGGTGCCGCAAAGCGGCGGCTCGGGCATCAAGCTTTCCGAGGACGGCAGCTTCGACCGCCTGCAGTGGAAGTGGGGAAGGGGCCCGGCGGTGAGCAGCTTCGGCGACCCGACGGCCGGCGACGACCATCACCTCTGCATCTACGACGACGGCGCGGCGGCCGTGCTCGTCAGCAGCGCCATTCCGGCGGGCCCGGCATGGGTGGCGCTGGCCGCCGGCAGCTACAAGTACCGAAGCGCCGACGGCGCGCCGGCAGGCATCTCCTCGGTGCTGCTGAAGACCGGCGGCGAAGGCCGGTCGCGCATCAAGCTGAAGGCGCGCGGCCCGTTGCTCGCGCTGGCGCCGCTGGCGGTGGCGCCGTCGAGCACGGTGACGGTGCAGCTGCACAGCGCCAGCGCCGGCACCTGCTTCGGCGCCGTCTTCAGTGCGCCCTTCGCGCGCAACGACGCCAGCCAGCTCAGCGACAAGAGCGATTGATGAGCGCGATGTCGCATCACCAGGTGCTTCGGAGGATCGGCCGCTGCACGGCGCTGGCGCTGATCGCGGCCGGCGCGGCGACGGGGGCAGGCGCACAGCCGCACGATCACCTGCAATGCTTCAAGCTCAAGGACGCCGCCTCCTATTCGGGCATCGTCGACCTGCGCCCGTTGCACGAGCCGCCGTTTGCCGTCGAGGCCGGCTGCCGCCTCAAGATCCGAAGCCGCGAGCTGTGCATCCCGGTGAAGAAGACGCTCGGAGACGCCGATGCTCCCTCGCTCGACGTTGCCGGACAGGATCTTCAGAACGCCTTCCTCTGCTACGCGGTCAAATGTCCCGACCTGTCGATGCCACCGTCGCTGACGATGAGCGATCAGTTCGGCACCCGCACGCTGTCCGGATTTCGCACGTCCAAGATGTGCGCGCCGGCCGTTTTCGGCGCGCCCGCCGCGACCACGACGACGACCCAACCGGCGGGGACGCCGCGCAGCTGCGTGGACGCAGTGCCGCCGGCCTGCGATGGTACCTGCGGCGATCAGAACTTCGCCTGCGTTCCCGACAACGGCGCATGCATCTGCGACGGCGTCGACGTCTTCTTCCCCTGCGGCCTGATCGAAGGGCCGCCCGACTGCCTCGGCTCGTGCGACGGCCAGCATTCCTGCGTGCACGAGATGGGGTCGTGTCAGTGCGCGCTGGTGCTGGAGTAGCAATCGAAGGCCGATGGAAGTTGCGGCCCTGCCGGCAGAGGCCCGGCAAGGCCGCGCAAGGCACGGCCACCGGGACTGCGGCCGCGCCTTACTTCGGGTTCGTCTGTACGGAGCGCGGGCAATCTATGTTCGAAGCCACGCATCCGGCAATAGGCGAAAGGATGGAATTTCGTCTCCAACCGTTGGGGGAGAGCGTCAGCGCTGAGGCTGGCTCGTGCCTACGATGCCGGTGCGCACCGCGAACAGCGTCAGCTCGACGCGATCGCGGATCGCGAGCTTCTGGAAGACGTTGTTCAGATGCGACTTCACCGTCTGCTCCGTGATGAACAGCGCGCGCGCCACCTCGGCATTGCGCATTCCGCCGGCGACGCAGCGAACGATCTCCAGCTCCCGCTGCGTCAGCACGCTGGTCTGATCGGGCGTGCGCATGCCAGCGGCCAGCAACTCCTGCACTTCGGGAGGGAAGTGCACGTGACCGCGGCCGACTGCATCGATCGCTTCGAGCAGCGTCTCGACCGCGAATCGCTTGAGCACCAGCGCGCGCGCTCCGGCACGTACGGCTCCGAGCATGTCTTCCGGCCTTTCGCTGGCGGTCACGACGATGACGGCGACCCGCTTGGCCAACGCGCTCACGTCCAGCAGCGCATTACGCTCCATCTGCAGGTCGAGCAGAAGGATGTCGCAGTTGCCGCGCGCCAGGATGGCGGGAAGGTCGGCGGCGCGATCGGTCTCGGCGATGACGGTGATGTCCTGGCGCAGCCGCAGCAGCGAGCGCAGGCCCTGCCGGAACAGTGCGTGGTCGTCGGCGATGACGATGCGGATCTCTTTCATCGGCGTCCTGTCATGTCACGGGCAGGATGATGGACAAGTGCGCGCCACGCCCAACCCGCGGAACGATGTGCAGCTGGCCTCCCAGCTCGCGTACCCGCGAGGCGATCGACCACGGCTGCTGCTCGGCGTGGTCGAATCCCACGCCGTCGTCGTCGATGGAAATGGTCAGACCCTCCTCCGTGCGCTGCACGTGCAGGTTGGCCGAGCACGCGCTGGAATGGCACATCACGTTGCTGGTGGCTTCGCGAAGGATCTGCAGTACCTGCCCGACCAGCTGTGCCGATCCCTCGAACTGCGCACCGACGGTGACCGCCACGTCGGTCTTGGGCGCGCGCGCCGTGGTTGCAGGCGACGCGACGCCTGCCAGCGAGCGCATGAAAGTGCGCAGATCGTCGTACTCTCGGTTGACGCCTTCGCGCAGCTCGGCCAGCTCCTGCTGGGCCGCTTCGTGTTCGCCGCGCCGTAGCAGCTCGCGGGCTGCCTCGATGCGAAGATTGATGCCCGCCAGCGCCTGCGCCCATCCGTCGTGCAGATCGCGAGCGATCCGGTTGCGCTGCTCGGCTGCCGCCAGGCGACGGATCTCGCCCTCCAGGTTGAGCCGCTGCTGGCCGAGGTACGCCACGAGGTACCCGATGATCGCGAGGTAGACCGGCCGCATCAGATACGTGTTCATCTGGCCCGGCGCAGACAGCGCGATCATCGCCGCGTACAGGATCATGCTGACCAGCGTGACGGTCAGCGCCAGCCGGAAGCCGCCGCGGAATCCCACCTGCACGACGGCGAAGATGAAGAAGGCGTAGAAGGGGCTGCTGGCGCCTTCGGTGAAGAAGGCGATGGTGGCGCCGAAGACGACGTCCATCCAGGTCGTGACCGTCGCCAGCCTGTCGGGGCTGACGAGCCGGCGGACCAGGCTCAGATGCACCAGGCTTCCATAGAAGAGGTGAACCGCGAAGACGGTCAGCGTGTAGGGGTCGATCGAGAACCACTGAGGCTCGCGCGGCTCGCGGAACACCGTCGGCTGGGTGGGATCGATGAACAACGCCAGCAGCGCCACCGCCGACAGGATCAGCCGGCAGCGCGAGATGTTGCGGTCGATGTCCGGGACGATGCCCCTCTGCATGGACAGCTCCTCCGTGCGCGACGCCGCGGGCGGGCCGGGCACCGGGGCAACTATACCGAGGCAACGGGCGGCCGCGACTTGCGGCAGGCACGCCGGCAGCGCCTTCGTCCAGTAGCCGGCGCTGAAGGCGATGATCGGCCGCTCGTCGGCTGCGCCTCGGGTACGGAGCCCATCGCGGCGTCGCGACGGCGCGCGAACTGCCACTCCGCTCATCGTTCCGGCTCGACGACGGCGTGAAGGCGCGGCAGCGGCGGCTGCGGCATCTGCAGGCCGCGCCGCCGCCGGCGTGGCTTACGCGCCACGGGCGCGCGCGTCAGATCGGGCTGAACCAGGGGCGGCTGTCGATCCTGCGAATGCGGTCGTCGTCCCGTTGCAGCGAATCGGAAGGCTGCGGGAGCCCGAGCTTTTGCCAGACCCATTCCGGAATCGTTCGGGCCTGTCCGGGCGCCAGCCAGGTGTAGAGCGAAACGACGGATGCAAGCAGCCGCTCTTCGCCGTCGAGCCGCTTCAGCAGACCGGCCCAGTCCATTCGCGCTCCGCAGGCGTACAGGATGTTGACGATGTCGGGGAAATCGCAGCGGTCGCGCTGCACGACATGGATCTTGCTCCAGATCATCTCTTCCGGCGGCACGAGCCGCAGCCGGTCCCCATGAATGGAGACTTCGGGCCCCGACGCGAGCCAGCCGTCATCGACCTCGCCGCGGTAGTTCGCCAGCTGCCAGATGATGTCGACGATGAGCCCATCGACCGTGGCCCGATAGATCCAGCCACGATCGTACGGCTTCTCGTCGTGCAGATCGCCGAAGCCCGCGTCTTTGGTGATTTGAACCATGGCATCGCGGTCTTGCGGCAGCACGCACAGGTCCAGGTCCTTCGTGTTGCGCCAGAACGCGGTGTAGAACGACGTCGCAAAGCCGCCGCCCACCGCGAATCGCAGTCCACGCTCCTGTGCCAGGCAGGTGACGCGTCTCAACACTTCCCAATCGGACTTGGCGATGAATTCTTCCATGCAAGCCGGCGCGTAGACCGGCACCTGCCCGGCATCCCGGCCGGGCGCACAAACCGGTGGGCAATCCGGCACCCGCACACCAGCGCCGTTCGGTCCGTCGTCGCAGCCGGAGCCCCTCATAACGTCGGCCGGTCGTCCTCGGCCGCAATGCCCGGGCCGCGGGCGACTTCGTGGTTCAGCGTGTAGACGGCGTACGGCCGCTTGAGCAGCGGCATGGAGACGTTGCGCACCGGGACGCCACCCGGGGTCACGCCTTTCTCGGCTCCATGATGGGCGTGCCCGTGAACGGCAAGATGCGCGCCGCCGCGATCGATCGCTTCGCCCAGCTGGTAGGCGCCGAGGAACGGGTAGATCTCCATGCGCTCGCCGGCGAGCGTATCCTTGACCGGCGCATAGTGGACGAGAGCGATCTTGTAGTCCGCATCCAACTGGCGAAGGTTGCGTTCCAGCGCAGACGCCGTCCGTTCGGTGAGCTGCATGAATGCCTTCATCTCCGGCTCGCCGAAGTTGTGACCACAGGCGCCGGTGAAGCCGCCGCCGAAACCCTTGGTTCCGGCGATGCCGACCCTGCAGCCGGCAACGTCGAGGGTCACGCTCTCGCCTTCGAGCACGATGATGCCGACGCCTTCGAGAGCCCGCCTCACTCCATCGGGCGCGTCGGCGTGATAGTCGTGATTTCCGAGCACCGCTACGGCGGGCACGGGAAGATCGCGCAACTCGCTGGCCAGCACTTCTGCCTGCGCTTGATTGCCGAGGTTGGTCAGGTCGCCTGCCAGCAGCAGCACGTCCGCGTGTTCGTCGAGCTTCATCCAGTGCGGCCTCAGCCGCCCGTGCGAATCCTCGGCGACGTGAATGTCTCCGACTGCAGCGATCCTAATCATCGAGCGCCTCGGGCTTGCCCGCCTCCGCCAGCTCGAGCACGGTAATCTCGTTGCGGACGTCGAGCTGCGGCAGCACTTCCTGCGCCACGGTGAGGATGGCGGCTCGCCGCTCCTCGGTGGTCACCTCGCCGGTCAGGTGAACGCGCCCGTGCGCGATGGTGATGCGGATGTCGAGCGCGTTGACGCGACCGTCGACCGCCAGCGCCTCTTCGAGCTTGCCGATGAGATACTGCGTTTCCTCGCTCATGGGCGACCTTCTTCTCGCTGCCGCAGGGGGCCTCCTGCAGCGCTGGAGCTCCAGGTCAACAACTGACCAGTGTTGCGGGATCGGTCAATGCAGAATGCAGGAAAGTCGCAGGCCGTCGCCGTGCGGGGGCGTCGATGGCCGCGTCTCCGCCGAGATCGGCGCAGACGATTCCTCCGGCGCTGGTCGAAGGCGGGACGGGGAGGCGAGCCGGCTCGTCAATCCTCCGACCGTATCTGCTCGGTCAGGTAGTTTTCGACACCGACCTGATTGATCAGGTTGAGCTGCGCCTCGAGCCAGTTGGCGTGCTCTTCCTCGGCTACGAGAAGATCCTCCAGAAGCTCTCTCGAGCCGTTGTCGCCGACGCTGCGACACAGCTCGATTCCCTCGTTGAGCATCCCTACGGCCACCTTCTCCACCTCGAGATCGTTTTCCAGCTGCTCAGGCACGCTCTGCCCGACGTTGAGGGTTCCCAGGCGCTGCAGGTTGGGTATCCCATCCAGATAAAGGATGCGCGCGATGAGCTCGTCGGCGTGCTTCATCTCGTCGATCGACTCGGCTCGGATCTTCTTCCACAGACGCTGGTATCCCCAGTTCTCGCACATGCGAGCGTGGATGAAGTACTGATTGATCGAAGTCAGCTCGTGCGTGAGCAGGTTGTTGAGCAGCTCGATGACCTTGTCGTTACCCTTCATGGCGGCCTCCAACGGCAGGGAAACACAGTCGAGCGGGCAAGTACACTTCTCGGTGACGGAGACCTCCATCTGGGCAGAAATCGCGAAAGTCCTGGGATTCTCCGGCACAGCGGCGCGTTACCGTCGCGCGTGAACAGGGGCGGCCGCCTAGCCGGCCGAACCGCCAGAGGTCGGGCGTTCGCGCCGGGGGCCTCGCAGCCCGCGGCCGCCCCGCGTCAACGGAGGGGACCGCCGATGGATCGTGCATCCCTCATCATCGTTCGTCAGCTCATCGCCGGCTTTGTCTGCGTGTGCCGTCGTGCTGCCGACGCAGGCGCACGGTGCCGTGTACTTCTCGCGGCTCACCGAAGCACGAGCGTGACCGCCGAGGTTCGCAGCTCCGACGTGCGCTTCGTGCGAACGTGGACGAGGGATCAGGTAGCGACGTCCACGGAGAAGAAGCTCGTCCTGAAGTAGCGCGGACGCCAGGGCCTGTCCCGGCTGCCCGGCGTCAGGACCACGACGCGCGGGCCGCGGCGCCGGTCGCGAACGCAGAAGTCGCAGAGCCGCTCTGTCACGGCTACCGTCGCGAAGCGGACGGTCGGGCCCACCCGGCCGTGAACGCGAGGAGGCCTACGGACCATGAGACTCGTTTTCGCAGCTCTTGCAGCTTTGCTTTTTCTTCAGCCCGCGACGGCGGCGTCCGCCGACGAGACGACCATCGAGGGCAACATCATCTGCGCCAAGTGCAACCTGAAAACCGAAGGTCTCCGGGAGTGCCAGAACGTCCTGTCCGTCAAGGACGACGCAGGCGCGGAGACACACTACTGGCTGGCCAAGAATGAAGTCGCCAAGGCGTACGGCGAGGTCTGCATGGACGTTCGGCCCGTGACGGTGACGGGAACCGTCGAGGACAAAGGGGGAAAAAAGTGGATCGCTCCGAGCAAGATCGATCCCCGTCCCGGGTCCTGAAGTAGCGCCGGTTCCGCCGGCACCGCATGGCAGCGAGCCTGCGCGTTTGCACCGGCACCGATCCGTCGTACGACTGCCGTTGTTGCGCCACCGACGCATGGCCTTGCAGGTCGGCCGGCGAGGAGCCCTGCCGTGCAACCGATGAAACGACTTCTCTTCGGCGTCCTTGGGGCCTACGACTGGATGCGCTTCGGCGTCTTCAACCGCCTGCACTACGAGGGGCGCGAGCACCTGGCCAACCTTCCCTCCAAGGGAGTGCTCTTCGTCTCCAATCATCTCACCTACTACATGGACGTGCTGGCCATCCATCACGCCATCGCAGGCCCGCGCTGCTCGCCGCTAGACGGCTTTCGCGCCAACCTCAACGTCCGGTTCGTGGCAGCCGTCGAGACGCTCAACAACCGCGGGCTGGTTCCTAAGATCTTCAACTACACGGGTGCCGTTCCCATCCGCCGCACGTGGCGCACGGGCGAACGCGACGTCAAGCGCGCGGTCGATCCAGGCGACGTGCAACGCATCGGTGCGGCGCTGCGGCGTGGCTGGCTCATCACGTTTCCGCAGGGCACCACGACGCCCGGCGCGCCCGTACGCAAAGGCGCGGCCCACATCATTCGAGAGCACATGCCCGTCGTCGTCCCTGTCAGCCTCGAAGGGTTCGACCGGGCATTCAGCAAAAAGGGTTTTCGCCGCATCGCCAGCGGTGTCGACCTGATGGTGCGTTTCGGGACGCCGCTGGCGATCAAGGCCGACGACACTGTCGACCACATCACCGACCTGCTGACCGAGGTGATGTCGCAGCGTGCGCTAGCTTGAGCGACGCGGCGGTCCGGATCAGTCCTCGGCTTCCGGCGTCGGCGCGACCGTTGTCGTGGTGGTGGAGGCTTCGACCTCCGCCGCTGCCGCCGGCAATGGACAATTGGGTGCGACCACGATCCCCACGGCAAGCTTCAGAATGGCCAGGGCGTCGGATGCGGTGACCGTACCGTTGCCGTTGAAGTCGCAGACCGCCAGCGGGCAGGTCGCGGTTCCGACGGCCGTGCGCAGCGCACCGAGCGCGTCGCTCGCGGTGAGAGTGCCGCTCCCGTTGAAGTCTCCGCACAGCGGGCCTTCGGGCAGCGTCGTGGTCGTCGTCGTGGTGGTGTCGCCGCAGCCCGGGATCGGGGTACCGGTGCAGACGCCGAGCGCACAGTGGTCACCGCTGGTGCATTCCTGCCCGTCGTCGCACGCCGCCGTATTGTTGACGTGCGCGCAGCCGGTGGCGACCTGACAGACGTCGTTGTCGCAAGGGTTGGCGTTGGCGCAGACGGCGTCGTTCGGCGTGTGCGTGCAGGCGTTCTCGGTCTCGTCGCAGCCGTCTGCCGTGCAGGCATGAGCATCGGCACAATTGCGCGTGCCGTCTACGCAGCCCTCCTCGGGGTCGCACACCTCGTCTCCGTTGCAGAAGAGGTCATCGGCGCAGGAGGCGTGGTCGGGCGCGTGCGTGCAGGAGTCGGTTGCCTCGCTGCACGAGTCGATGGTGCAGGGGACGTGGTCGTTGCAGTCCGGAGCGTAGTCGGGATGAGCCGGCCCGCAACCGTCCTGCTCGTCGCAGACCTCGGCGCCGTTGCAGTATTCGCCGTCGGAGCAGAGCGCATCCGTGGCCACATGCGTGCACTCGTCGGTGACCTCGTTGCACGCATCGGCCGTGCAAGCGACCTCGTCGTCGCAGTCCGGCACGTCCTCGGTGGCGCAGCCGTCGACGAGATTGCAGACCTCGACGCCGTTGCAGAAAACACCGTCGTCGGGTGCGAACAGCGCGCTCATCGCCAGCGCGGTGGCGTAGGCGTCGTCGTTCCAGCAGCCGTCGTCTTCCTGCTCGCCGGCAAGATAGGCGGCGGCAGCATCCAGAATGGCGGGCGAGCTGCCGCCACCGCGTAGCGCGAGCAGAGCGAGAGCGGTCTCGTAGACGGTGCTGGCGTCCTGGCCGAAACCGCCGCCGTCGTTCTGGTGGCTCTCGATGGAATCGATGGCGGAACCGAGCATCTCGGGCGCATCCACCGACTCTCCAAGCGCACGCAGCGTCTGCACGACCTCGGTCGTGATCATCAAGAGACTGTCCTCGCCTCTGCGCAGGCCCCAGCCGCCGTCGGGGTTCTGCGCAGCCTGGATGTAGCGCAGCGCCTGCGGAATCCGCGAAACGTCGAAGCCGCCGGCTTCGAAGCCGATGTCCAGCGAATAGGTATTCGGCGATCCCGACACGCTCTGTACGCGCAGGCCGTAGGTGCCGGGCTCCTCGAGAATGCCGACGGCGATGGGCGACGAAGTCGTGAGCTGGAACGTGCCGCTCTGCGGCGTGTCCACGAGCACCCGGATGCTGCCGGTGACGCTACGAACAAAAAGTGCCAGGCCGTCGGCGCCGGCGGGGAACTCGAATGTGTAAGTGTTCTGGCCGGGGGCGGTGACGACGTCGTCGAACACCGTCAGCGCCGCCGGCACGCCGCCGGCGCGCAACGCGTCCAGCGCCAGGGTAGTGGCCAGAGTTTCGGTGCCGAACTGCTCGGCGACGCCCCAGCCGCCTTCGGGAAAATTCGGCTCTGCAGGGAACGGAGCTGCTGCATTCTGCACGTCGAGCAGCTCGTCGATCAACGCAGCGTAAGATGCTCCGGGCGCGCTGAGAGCCGTGATCTGGCGCGCGAGGTAATCGTTGTTGGCGGCATCGAGTCCCTGCAGCGCCACGCGGCCGTCCAGCGCAGCATCCGAGCTGGCCTGGCCGATCGAGCGAAGCGCGCTCAGCACCACGGCCGTGTCGCGCAGGCGCGTGCCCGCCGGGTCGCCCCATGTATGGTCCTCGTTCTGCAGGTCCTGCAGGCACGAGACGGCCGACGCCACGAGATCGGCGCGGGCGCCGGTGCTCCAGAAAAGCATCATCCCGGCAGCAGCCAGGGACGCCAGGTCCCTGCGACGGACGCGCGCGCTCATGAGTCCACCTCGGCGATGCGCCAGGCCGTGCCCTCGCGCACCAGAGCGACAATCCGCGTGCCGTCGATGCCGCCGCCGCGCTCGGCGCGGAAGATGGTGCGGGCGTTCGCGTTCTCGCCGTTGATCTCGACTCCGATCACGTCGCTGGAAATGCGTCCGCTGGCGGCAACGGAACGCTCGACTTCGGCAACGGCAGCGGCACGATCCGCATCGCCCTCGCCCTGCGCCCATCGCGCGCGCAATGGATGGTTTCTCGACAGTTGCTGAACGACAGCGGCCGCGTCGCCGGAATTGTAGGCGCTGGTCCAGGCCTGCACGGCGTCGATGACGGCCTGCGCATCGCCGGCTGCGGAAGCGCGCGGCACCGGTCCTGCCGTCTGTACCAGGACATCACGGCCTTCGATCTCGGCAATGGATACGTCAGGCTCGGCGGCACGCGCCGCCGGTCCTGCGAGGCTGCGCTGGCGCTCGAGCCCGGTTTCCAGGTCAACTGCATAGAGGCTGTGCGGGTAACGCTCGAGCACGCGCGCGACGCCGGCAGCCACCTGCGGCGCTCTGCCCGGCGACCCCGTATGCAGGAAGCGGGCATAATCTGGAGACTGCAAGAGGCGCCATACCTTGGCGTTCTCGCCAGTCGGAGCGCGCATCTCGATCTCGACCGGATCGCTCAGCAGCGGATGCGACGGCGACATCTCGAGAACCTGCACGCGAATGCGGTACACGCCCGGCCTGTCGAATGCGTAGAAGCGGTCGAGCTCCTCGGGATGCTTGGACTCGATGTGATGCAGGATCTTGATGGGAACCGTGAAGCTCTCGCCGGGCTGCAGCGACGTCTCGGGCAGGTGCAGATCCTTGACGCCATACTGCGGGCCCGCGTAGCGGCGGAACGTGTCCTGGCCCGGGTCGGCGATCTGCGGCCAGATCATTCCCGAACGCACGTCGGTGTGGCGCCGGATGGCGATCGGGTCCGTCGATTCGTTGGAGACCTGCAGCGTCAGCTCGACCGACTCGCCGAGGGTATAGACCGTTCGGGCAGCGCGAAGCTCGAGCGTCGGCGGGCCGGACGCGACCGCGGCGCCATGGAGGTTGGCCAGCAGCATGCACGCGCCGAAGAGGGCGGTCGGCATCCGCAGTGACGCACGCGAAGCCCGGCTGACGCGCCGAGCGTGCCTGGTCGCCGGGACATGGCCTGTACGCATCGCTCTCATTGCTCAGGGATGATCCACGTCGCGAAGCTTTTGCAGGCTTGCGTTGGAAAACGAGGATGTTCCTGCGTTGCACGGGCTGGCCATCAAGCCTCCCTCGGGATGCTGCAGGTTGAAGAGATGGCCGACCTCATGAACCACGGTGACGTCCTCGGTGCACCCGGTGCCGGGAAGGCGGACATCGCGTGCGGTCTCGAGGAAGACGCTGGCGCCAAGGCCGTGGATCTCATCGACCTGTCCGAGCGTGCCGCCTCCCTCCGCGTCAGCGTCCTCCTCCGTCTGCATCTGGTAGGCGCCGAGCAGGTAGACGGTCCAGAATTCGTCGTCGGCCTCGGTCGCTACCTGATCGAAGTCGTAGGTGCCCAGCAGCAGCGCTTCCTCGTCGGCGCCGTCGGGCGTGTTGAGCACGAACGGTACCGAGCTGTTGTCATCACCGACGTCGAACAGCGGCCGGATGTAGGCGACCGAGTACACGTTCGTCATCGCATCATCGCTGTTCGACAACAGCGCAAGGGTGGGGTTGCGTACGTCCTCGCCGTCGTCGCCGTCGAGCAGAGCGCCGTCGTTCCCGTCGAGATCGTCGTCGTCCACGACGGTGAATGAGTCCTCGGTCGGATAGGTGAAACCGGCGGCCGACGGAATGTTGTTGACGGCAACCTTGATGTTCGCGCCGTTGGTGTTGTCCGTGACCTGAAACAGGTTCCCGTCGTTGCGCAGGAGCCCAGGAACGAAGCGGGTGCTAGCCGAGGGCATCTCGGTGACCGTGGCGTCGGTGGTTAGCTCCGATATCGCGCCGAACTTGGCGACATTGGTGATTTCTCCCTCGACGACGTTGCCCGTCACCGGGCCCATGGAATCTCGCTCGATGTGCACGCGGCGCCAGATCGTCAGGCGATCGGAGGCAAGCGGCATCAGGCGCGCATCGGAGGTATCGCCGGCGGCGTCGGTGTGCGACTCCACCAGCGCATCGGTGAGATTGCCGATCAGCGCGGAGTTGGTGCTGGCGAAGACCTTGAAGTTGTCGCCCGGTTGCATCGTGACGGTCAGGTCCGTCTCGACGGTGTCATCACCGTCGCTCGAAGGATCGCTGTCGTCGAGGCTGCCCTCGGCCGGGGTTCCGATGATGGGGAATCCCGCATGGTTGGCATCGATGAGGCCGGTGGGATCGACCACGTCGAAGGATGCGAAATACACGCGGAGCCGGCCCGCTGGCACCGGCGCGCTGAGCGTCGCACGAACGGTCACCTCATCGTTGGATGAGCCTGCCGCTGCCGACTGGCGTCCGGCAAAATGCCGCTTGCCCCCAGGCGCAACGGGATGGTCGTTGTCGTCGAGAGGCGCGCCGGCAGCGCTGACGAACTCGACGCTGATGACCTCGACGACCTCGAGGGGGCTCTCCTCGCTGTTGTCCGTTTTGTCGTCGGGCGAGGTGACGCGAATGCTGACATTGTAGGAGCCCGTCGCAAGGAAGGTGCCGCCGTCGGTCTTGCCGTCGAACTGCGCCTGCTGAATGCCGCCGGCATTGGGCAGCGTCATGGTGCGAAGGGCGCCTCCGCGCGGAACCTGCGGCGCGGCCGGCTCCTGCGCGCTGGCCGCGCCGCCGTTGATGAACATCTCGACTTCGGCCGGGACGAAACTCGGCGGCAGGATGGCGTACGTGATGGTGGCCGGCTCCGGATCACCGGCCACCGGGGCGCCCGTGTATCCTTTGCCCATGTGCTGATCGGCAAAGGGCGCGATGATGACGTCGAAGACGGTGAACGGAAGCGTCGCGCCGGTGCCCCAGCCTGCATGGAATACGAACTGGCCCGGCGGGTATTGAAAGTGCGGCATGAACACTTCGGTGACGTCGCGAGGATCGTCCTCGCAGTAGTAGACCGTGTACAGGACGACGAACTGCGCAGGCTGTGTCCCGCCCAGTCCCCCGTACGAGCCGGGATAAGGGAAGTTCGAATTCGGCGCCGGCGACAGGATATTGGCCGTGATGTTGCACACGTCCTGCCCCAGCACGGCGTAGATCAGCGCCCATGGTGAGGTCCACACGTCCACCGTCGCGCCGCCGCTCTGGCCGCCGCTGATGATGTAGCCGGCCGCGCCAGTGTCGGGATCCATGTCGATGTAGCCGGTGCCCGACCAGTTCAGGTAGGTCAGCGGAGCGCGCGGTATCGTCACCTCGTGGCCCTGCGCAAGCGCTGCATTGATCGCGCTGACTACCGGAGCCGGTTGCGACATGCCGGGGCAATCCACCGCGATGCTGGTGGTGATACGGCACAGCACGATGCCCATGTCGCTGGCGAGCTCGAGGATCTTGATCGTCGAGACCGCCTCCTCGTCGTAGAGGTCCTCGAAGATGCGGTTTTCCAGGATGGAGCCGTCGGCGCCGGCCAGCACGAAAAACGCCTTGCTCTCGCTGTCGTCGCCGTCGATCGCGAAGGGGCCGATGATTTTGCGATCGGCATCCACGATCAGGCCCTTCCATTCCCACGCAACCGGCGTGCCCAGGCTGTAGTACACCGCGACGACGTTCTCGACGATGGCCTCGGAGACCGCCGTCGTGATGACCATCTGATTTGTTCCTGCGACCGTGCGGCCGGACTGATCGACGCGGTTCAGGTAGGTCATCGCGGTACGATAGAGCTTCTCGCCGGTCAGGCCGTCGGCGTCGGGAAGGCTCTCGCCCGGCCCGTTGATGAGCGCTTCGGCGGGTACGGCGTAGGTGTCGATGCCGATGCCCTGGTAGGTCCCGGCCGTGATCCTGTTCTGGACGACGGGAAGAACGTTGTTTTCCTGCGCCGGCGCCAGGAAATGCATGTCGGATGCGTGCAGGACTCCCGCGCCGATCGGGTTGCCCGTAGCCACGGCGACGCCTTCGATCTTCAGGACGGGACGCAGGTCGATCAGGTCGGGCGGCGTAGCGTAAAGATCACCGTAGCTCTCGATGACCGCCTGGTCGGCGAGGGTGGCTGGATCGTAGGAAATCGTCGTTCGTCGGCTGGCGATCTCGGGAAGGTTGAGCGTGTGGTCGAGCAGCGTCGTCTGCTGCTGGTCGCCGAGATGGATGTGGAACCGGATGCGATGGCGATCGGCCGGCGCTATCTCGCTGAACTCGGTGGCAGTCGCGAGCTGCGTGAATGGAAGCGAGCCTGGCAGCACGCCCTCCGTATATGGCTCGATCTCGCCGTTGCGGAAGACGTCGTCCGGAAAGCTCAGCTGCGGGAGATTCTCGGCAACGAACTCCTCGATGCGCTCCAGGTAGAGCTCGACCGGACTCAGCTCGTGGAGCGTCGAGATGTACTCATCGATGAACTCCTCGGCGTCGAAGCCCATCGCCTCGGGAGCATCGACGGCGGGCGCGAACGCCAGCGGCTTGAAGCTCGGATCGAGCGCAACCCAGGTGCTGCCCGTCGGATCGTTCGGCACGCCGCGATAGTTCCCGTAGGGCACGTAGGCGCTGACCCAGACGTGCTCGAACTGGATCTCGACGATCTGTCCGCCGCTCGTGTAGGCGACGGGGTCGAGACCTGCGGTGCCGAGAATGTTGGCTGCCGTGGCCGCATCGGTGACGCCGAGCCAGTCCATCACCTGAGCGGCCGGCATCAGGACCGTACCTGCCACGTAACGCGCCGGGAAGCCGGCCGAGCGCAGCAACGCGATCAATGCCGAGGCCTGGTCGTACGCATTGCCGGACTGCACGAGCAGCGTTTCGCGCGATCCTTTGCGGGAGCCTGCGTAGGGCTCGAAGCGGAAGTTGTCGCGGACGTGCCGGTAGAGCGCGAGCGGCGAGCTGCCCAGCTCGGCGACGAGAGCGGACGCTTCGGCCGAAAGATCCACGTCTATGGTTGCCGCAAGGTCGGCCGGCAGCGGCTCGCCGCGCGGTGTGACGGCAGTGGCGACGCTTCGGCGCTTGTCGCTCGCGACCTGACGCTGGCTGATGTCTCGGACCGGCGCATCCACGCGAATCGCGGAAAGCGGAAGATTGGACTGGCTGAGGAAGCGCTGAGGGTCGGCCGCTTTGTGCCGCTTCAGGTACCGTCGAGCGGCGCGGACTGCCGCGGGAAGATCGGTGCCGCCCCGCTGGCGCGAAGCGGCGTCGAGCTCGTCCAGAAGCTTCAGCAGCGTCTCGAACCTTTCTTCGTAACGCCGGACGGTCGTCCGATGACGTTCGAGAATTTGCTCGGCGAGGCCGGCGTCGAGGAGCCTGGCCTCACGCCGGGCAAAGCTTTCGCGCATTTGCGCGTCCATCTCGAGCAGGTCCTGAGCGGCCCCCTCGACTGCCTCGCGCTCTTCGCTGACGTCAGCGCCTATTGCCAACTTGCGCGCCATCGACGCGAGCAGCGACTCGATCGTCTGCGCGCGGTGCGCAAACTGCTTCTCGATCTCGAACTTCGGAGGGTCGGCGGCGAGAGCCGACGACGTAAGGCAGAGAAGGGCAATCGCCGACGATCTGCTGGCGAAGGCGCCGAGGCAGCGTCGGACGCAATGCGGAGGGAAGCGCATGGATGCGGTAGTTGCTACCACCCCCGTCGCTTTCAGTCCAGGCGAAAAATCGTGGCTGAGCTGCATCTGTGCCCACGTGACCTCATTCGCGCAAAGATCAGTGCAGCATCCGCACGAACAGCAGCTCGGAAAAATGGCTCGGTAAGCTTTCCCGCTCGTCGTTCGGCCCGCCGTGCTCCGCGACCGAAGAAGCGCGAGCCTGCGATGACCGTCCAGGTCCCGATGTTCGGCTTCGTCTGGAGCTCAAGGGTACGAGTGCTCGACGTTCCGGTCGCAGCGGTCGTGGTCATTGGCGCGCTCCGTGGTCTCACGTTCGAGCTCGGCCATGATCTTGTCCGCGAGCGTGCACAACAGTCTCTGCTCGCTCTTGGAAAATGTGCGCGGCGTCGTGTCGATGACGCACAGCGACCCGATCGCGAGCCCGGAGCGCGTGCGCAGCGGCACCCCGGCATAGAAGCGAATGCCGCGTTCGCGCAGAAAGGGATTGTTCGCGAAACGCTTGTCTTTCAGGGCATCCTCGATGACGAGCGGCTGATCGGCCGCCACCACGTGCCCGCATATCGACGTCTCGCGCGGCGCCTCGCGCACGGCGTCCAGATCGGGCGGCAGCCCGCAGGCGCCCGGCCATCGCTGATGGTCCTCGTCCACGAGCGACACCAGTGCGATCGGCACGTCGAAGGCCTCGGCCAACTCGCGCGTGATGGCCTCCAGCGCCGCTATGGGTTTACCGTCGAGGTTGAGCCGCTTCAGCGCCTCGAGCCGCTCGGTTTCGAACGGCGGTATCGGCGCTGGTGTCATCGGAGTCTCCGCCAGCGCGTAGGCGCATCGCTCGACGACCGCGACCATTTCGGCGAAATCGCGGACGATGGCGTCGGCGGGAATGTCGCTCGAGCCCTCGGCCCCATCCGCGGTGGCAGACGGATGCCATAAGCCGACGAGCAGACGTACGTGCGGCAGGCGGCTGTGCAGGCGGCGGCAATGGTTGCGCGCGTACGTTCGCGCTGACGCGGCCAGGTAGATCAGGCAGATCGCCTCCACACCCTTTGCCGTGAACGTGCCGAGCGCTTCGGCGCTCAGCACCTCGCGCGGAGCGACGCGCGTACCGATACCGCGGCGCGATAGCACCTGGGCAAGCAGACTGGCAGCCGCCGTGTCGAGACCGCTGCGCGCGCCGATGCAGAGCACGGCTTCCGTGGACCACACGGACGGCGGACGCGAGACATTCTCTGCTGCGTCGCCCGCCGCCGCGGCCGGCTCTTCGTAGTCGGCGAGCTCGCGCACCAGCCCGAGCAGGCTTTCCGTCACTACAGCCTGGCGTTCCGCGCTCAACGCCCCGCGCTCTCGATCCCGCTCGGCCAGTCGCAGTGCCGGCAACACCACTTCGTCGCAGAACGCGAGCAGCGACTTCTCTTTGAGATAGGCGGCGGCGATCTGCTCGGCCTCGAAGATGTCGCCGGCGAGCATGCGCTGGTAGAGACGCTCGGGCGGCTCGAAGACCGGTGCAGCGCCGAGCAGTACGTCGAGAAAGTGCAGCGCAGGGACGTAGCGGCCGATGACGGCGAGGCACACCGTAAGCGGCGTCGACAGGAACAGGCCTATGGGCCCCCACAGCGTGGTCCAGAAGATCGCGGCGATGATGATGGCGACGGCGGAGATGCCGGTGCTCGCCCCGTAGAGCCACGGCTCGACCACGTTGTTGCTGATCAGCTCGAGCGTCACGACCAGCGCGATCGTCCACAGCAGCATGCTCCAGCCGGGATCGACGGCGAAGGCGAGCGCGAGCGGAAACATCGCCGCGATGAACGGCCCGACATAGGGGACGAAACGAAGCACGGTTGCGAGCAGCCCCCACAGGACCGCGTTCGGTACGCCGATCAGCCACAGGCCAAGGCCGATGGGGATGCCGTACGTCGCATTGACCAGCAACTGCATCAGCAGGTACCGGCTGACGCGGACCGCCGCTTCATCGAGCGCCTCCGTGGTCACATGCAATTCCCGCGTGCCAATCAACGCGATGAAGCGGTCGCGCAGATTTTCGCGCTCGAGCAGCATGAAGATGACGAAGACGATGACCAGACCCGCCGTCAGGAACGGCGACAGTATCGGCACCGCGACGGTTCGGATGACGTCGATAGCCGTGAGCTCCGGCTCTTCGATGCGCACCGGAACGGCTTGGGTTGCTTGGCCGCTTCCGGCGAGGTCCGACGCCTCATCCCCGGCCTGCGACGCGACTTCGCTTTGCAGCTCGCGAATCATCGTTGCGGTGCGACCCACGACCCCGCTGCCGGTCGTGGACGGCCGCAACGACTTGATCTTCTGCTGAATGTTCTGCTGGTAGTCGGGCAGGTTGCTCGCAAGCTGCACCAGTTGTGAGCCGATGACGACGGCGATCCCGCCGATGAGCGAGAACGCGAGCGTGGCAGCGATCACGACCGACAACACCCGCCCGAGCCGAAGGTTTCGCAACCGGCGCACCAGCGGCGCAAGCGCGAAGCTGATCAGGACGGCAAGTGCGAACGGGATGAGAATATCGCGACCGAAGTAAAGGGCCCCGATCGCGACGACCATGATCACGGCCGTTCCCGAGCCCGAGACGGCAAGTGCGCGGCCAGGAGCGCGTGGGCTGCTGGAGGATGGTTCGGGAAGCTTCATACGTTACGTCCCGCGCTGCGCGTTCCGGGGCTGATCGTGACCGCCACGGCTCGGGGTCGGTCTCGCTCCTCGCGTGCGCCTGCCATGCCGCGCCACGTGCGCGGTGGTGCGGTGCAGGCTCGCAGGTCGCTGCGCTTCGGATCGACGTTAGCCTGAAAAACGGTCATTGGGTCGCATATCGTTCGACACGCCGTTGGGCGCCCCCGCAGGATGGGCAGATCCCGCGCCGCTTGCACAAGAACGCCACCGCGCGTTCGTCCGTGCGTAAGCGGCCGAAGCTCGCGCGTGATGGTCGCGAGCGAGTGCGACGGAGATCGGCGCGTTGGCGCGTAAGGACATGGACGAGGCGATCAGGCGACGGCTTCGGGCGCGGTGAGCTGTGCACGGTCGGTGCGTAGCGATGCGGATCTGCAGCACTGGCCGACGTCTCGTCGGCATTGTCTTCCTGCCGATGGCGCGGTATCACCGGCCATGCGGGGCAGGCTTCAAAATCTCCTGTACTGCACGTCGTTCCTCTTCGTGGCGACTTGCACCGAAGGTGAACGAGGCGCGCCGCCATCGGCTTCTCGCCTGCCGGCGGCAGCAGCCAAGGCGTCTCCGACCGCTCCGGCTATGCAAGTGCCGGCTGGGAGCGGCCGCATGGTGGCCGCACTCGACGAGATCGCCCGGCGCTCCGAGGTCGAGCACCCGACCCTTGGAAGCCACAACCTGGAAATGCTGCGCCAGGCGAGCGACCAGACCGGCGCCGACCGGACGGAGGAACTGTTTCCCATCTGGCTGATGCGGTCTCGTGTCGAGATGTGGCACGAGCATTACGATGAGGCCGAGAAAGCACTCGCGCGCGCCGAGAGTTACGCCATACCGCGCGGCGAGCAGTGGCAGACGGTGCGCTTCTGGCAGGGGGTCCTGTGGCTGCGGCAGGCGGAAGTCGCCAATTGCATCGCTCGTCATGCGCCCGAAAGCTGCATCGCTCCCCTTCGCGGAGCGGCGATCCACGAGGACAAGACCCTTGCGCAGCGGGCGATCGCGACCTTCCAGGAGGCCCTCGCCCACAGCGATCCGGCGCACTGGGTGGCGCACGCGTCACGCTGGCTTCTCAACATCGCGTACATGGCCGTCGGCGACTACCCTGATGGCGTCCCGGCAGCCCACCTCCTCCGCTTCGACGCCGACGAGGAGTTCCCGCACTTCGTCAACGGTGCGGCGAGGGCAGGGATCGAATTCGTGCAGCTTGCCGGCAGCGTCATCGCCGACGACTTCGACGGCGACGGATGGATCGACGTGCTCACCTCCAGCTCGGACCCCCAGGGTCCGATGCATTTTTTCCGGAACACGGGCGGCCGCTTCGAGCAGATCGACGACGAAGCCGGCCTCAGCGGCCTGACCGGCGGTCTCAACCTCGTCCAGGCGGATTACGACAACGACGGCGACCTCGACGCGCTGGTACTGCGCGGCGCATGGCTGCGCGCCTTCGGACGCCAACCGAATTCGCTTCTGCGCAACGACGGAAAGGGGCATTTCACGGACGTGACGTTCGATGCGGGCCTCGCGGACGTGAACTACCCCACGCAGACCGCGGCGTGGGGAGATTACGACGCCGACGGTGATCTCGATATCTACATCGGAAACGAAGGCGGGGAAGAAGACCCGCGCCAGGGCGCATTTCCGAGTCAGCTGTTCCGCAACAACGGCAACGGAACCTTCACGGACGTCGCCGAAGAGGCCGGCGTCACCAACCTGCGCTTCGCCAAGGGCGTGCAGTGGGGAGATTTCGACGACGACGACAAGCCGGACCTGTTCGTGTCGAACTGGCACGCGCCGAATCGTCTTTATCGCAACCTCGGCGACGGCACCTTCGCCGACGTCGCCGCCGACGTCGGCGTGCAGGAGCCCGAAGCCAGTTTCACGAGCTGGTTTTGGGATTACGACAACGACGGCAGGCTCGACCTGTTCGTCGGTGGCTACTCGCTCGAGCCTGAAGCGTTCGCTCCACCGGACATCTGGCGCGTCTCCGCCAGTCATTCCGGCGTACCCGATGTTGGGGCATTGCCGGCGCTCTACCGCAACGAGGGTGGACGTTTCTCGGACGTGGGGCCGGCACAAGGCTTCGATCGCGTGCTGCTACCGATGGGCGCCAACTTCGGCGATCTCGACAACGACGGCTATCTCGACGCCTATCTGGGAACAGGATACCCCGGCCTGGAAGCGCTGCTTCCGAACGTGATGTATTGGAACCGGCGAGGGCAGCGCTTCGCCGACGTCACCACGGCCGGCGGGTTCGGCCACCTACAGAAAGGTCACGGCTTGGCGTTCGCCGATTTCGACGAGGACGGCGATCAGGACGTTCTCGAACAGATCGGCGGCTTCGTGCGGCCCGACCGTTTCGCGACGGCCCTTTTCGTGAATCCCGGCTTCGGCAACGGGCGCATCATCGTGCATCTTCGCGGAGTGCGCTCGAACCGTTTCGGCGTAGGCGCTCGCATTCGCGTGGACGTCCATGACGGAGGTGTCGCGAGGTCGATCTACCGCACGGTCGGAAGCGGCGGCACCTTCGGCGCGAATCCGTTGCGGCAGGAGATCGGGGTCGGCAAGGCCGAGCGCGTCGGTCGCATCGAGGTCCATTGGCCGACCACCGGAGAAAGCCAGGTTTTCGAAGACCTCGCCGTCGGCCGTCACTACCGCATCACCGAAGGCAGCGACGAGATCGAAGAGGTGCCGCCGCGACAGGCGCAGGCCGGCAGCGGCACCATCCACGAATAGCCGCGGAGGTCCGCGCGCAGGCAGCCACGATCCGTGCGAAGCGTTCTTTGGCTCGGTGGACTCGTCGAGCCTTCTGCGCGCATTCGGCGCGGGCGACCGCGGCCGTACAGGCCGCGTCCTGCGCGATAGCGCGCCGGTTCGTTGCTACTGGCTCAGCGCCGCCCCCCGCGCCTCCGCCTTCTCCCACATGCGAAGGTACGCTTCGGCCGAGCGGAACAGCGGCTCGAGCTCCTGATCGCTGACGCCGTCGCCGCGCACGTCCTGGATCAATTCGGCCACCATGCCGATGTGGGCGAGGCCCTCGGTGTTGAAATCGATCGTACGCGTGCCCACCGCCGGCTCCGTGAAGGTGACGTCGCCCGCGTAGGACGTGAACGGATACGTCACGGGGTCGGTCTGCGGGTCCGCGCAATCGGCTCCGGCGCCGAAGCGCGGGCCGGGCGCGCCGGCAAAGCCGTTCAGATCGAAACCGAAGCCGAGTCCGGGGTAGGCGCCGTTGGCGACCATCGTGGCCAGACGGTTCTGGAACCCGTCGTCCATGGTGGCCGGAGTCGATGCGCTGCGGCAGCGTCCGAAGCCGGAGGTGGAAATCCCGCCGAGGGCATACAGCGCACCGTGATTGTCCTGGCCGTGCGTGCCTGCAGCCGGGTAGTCGTTCTCCATCATCATCTCGAAGACGCGCGCGTAGGAGCGGCGCGGAAGATGGTCGATCTCCAGGATCATCCCGCGGCGCATGACTTCGCTGACGAAGAACTCCCCGAGCGGGGTCAGCCCGTGGTTCTGACAGAAGTCGCCCTCGGCCGGCGGTGCGCTCAGGACGTCCAGGAAGGGCGCGAGCGCGAAGATGGGATCCTCGGGGAACCAGCGCCGGATCGAGCTCGTCGCCAGCGGCAAGGGTCCCATGTACTCGGTGCGCGGCACGTTGATGCCGGGAAAGCTCAGCGGCCCCTTGTCGAACGCCGTCGGCAGATTGGCGTCGCAGTCCTGCGTGTAGTTGTTGAAGTAGCTGCTCTGCAGGAAATTGCCGAGCTCCAGGATTCCCTTGTCGCCGTCGCCGGCCGAGAAGGCGTTGTCGTACTTGTGCACCGGAAACAGCGCCCGCACCCCGCGTGCATGGTAGTCGTCGAACTTGGCCCGCACGTCCTCTTCCGTGCAGGCCGGGAACTCCCTCGTGGGGCGCACGAAGCAGTCGAAGATGTGCGCGGTCTCGATGCCGAGCACCACGGCCATCTTGCCCTCGTTGATCACTTCGCGAGCCTCCGCCGGGCTGAGCACGATGCGGAACCAGCCCTTGCCCGGGCCGCCTGACTGCGCGTCGATGTAGCGCTCCATCGCGTACGTCTCTTCCAGGATTCGATCGACCGCGACCATGTCGTTGCACGCGTAGCGCACCGGCTGCAGCCCCAGCCCGACCAGGAAATCGCAGATGACCGAGTTGGTGGTTGCGTGCTGCACGACCAGGCGCAGGCCCGCCATCCATGCCCGCTCCAGCCACTTGTAGTACTGCACCTGGTGCGTGGAGCTGTCGTGAGCGCTCGGCCAGTCGGTGAAGGTCGGCCAGCCATCGGTGGCGTGGTTGGGCTCGGGGAGCTGTCCGCTGCTCACCACCTCCAGAAGGATGCTGGAATCGAGGCTGTCTTGCCGGTCGTAGCCGAAGCCGAACACGTCCTTGCGGCCGTCCACGCCGTGAAAGCGCGAGCAATCGGTCAAGGCATGCTCGACGCCCAGGCGATGGAATGGGGCGCCGTGGTAGATGCCGCCGCCGCCAAAGGCGAAGTTCGAGAGGATGTGGGAGTGGGCATCGACGAAGCCGTAGACCGATCCGTCGTCGAAGGTCCGCGGCGTCACCGTTCCGGTCGCGTCGAGCGTCAGCTCCGGAATGGTGCTGCAGCCCGTGGTGGCAAGGAACTCTATGGGAGCGGCCTGCGTTTCATCGGCGGACAGGCCGGTGGCCGTGACGAACTGGCGCAGCCGGTAGCTGTAGAGCACGACTTCTTGCGCGTCGCTGGTGGAGCGCAGCAGCACCCACTCGGCCTCGGAGATGTAGGAGTCGTCGATCAGCATGATGTCGGAGTCGAGGCTCTCGTCGCGTCCCAGACCCGTCGGGAGGCCGGTCAGGTAGAAGCCGGCCGGATCCCGCAGCAGGTAGGTGGCCAGATCGCTTGCGCGGACATGCATGGGCGTGGCGGAGCCGGCGTCGGTTGCAGAGAAAGCGAAGTCGGAGGTGCCGGCCACCAGGAAGCGCTTCGCATCGTCTCTGCCTGCGCTGACGGCATAGCAGCCGCCGGTGAACTGGAAGAGGTCGACGGGCGGGGCCGGCGCCTCTTCGCATTCCGCCTGGTTGGGGTCGGCGGCACAGGTGTCGGTGCCGCGTCCGCCGCGAACGTCGTCGTCGTCGTCGCCGCCGTCGACCCAGTCATCGTCGAAACCTCCCGCCAGGCTGTCGACGCCCTCGTTGCCTTCGAGCCGGTCGCGGCCTCGACCGCCATTGAGGAAGTCGGCTCCGGGGCCGCCCACGATGACGTCATTGTCGCTACCGCCGCGCAGGTAATCGTTGCCGGGCCCGCCGTCGAGCCGGTTGAAGCCGGCGGCATTGCGCAGCCGGTCGTCGCCCGCGCCGCCGCAGATGATGTCGTTGCCGCGCATGCCGAGCACCAGATCGTCGCCGCCAAGGGCCACGATCACGTCGTTGCCGCGGGTCCCGCGGATCCGGTCCTTGCCCCAGGTGCCGATGCAGGGCCCGATCTTCCCGTTGACGCGGCAGCCCTCGGTCGGAAGGACACCGAGGCAGTGCTCCGCGGCGACCGAAGGGGTCGCCGTCAGTAGAACAGCCATCGCGGTCGCGCGCGCGAGACGGGGCCGGAGCAAGGGCCGGGCAAAGAAACGCTTCATGAAGATCCCCCTCATTGCAGGTGTGTGCGCCGACGGTCCGCGGGCGGCCGTGCCGGACGAACGGTCGCGATTCGTCGGCGGCGCCGGATCGCGGCGAATCCGCGGGTTCTATGAGTGGCGCGGGGCCGATGCCAGCCGCGGTGGGCGAGAATGGCGTCGGGTGCGCACCGTCGACCGAGAATGGGCTTTGGCGCTCACGCCGCCGGCATGAACGGGAATTGGGTAGCTGTCAGCGCCGGGCTAGAAGGAACCCGACCATGGCCTCCCTCATCCGTCATCCGTCCGGTTCGCGACGGTGGAGAGCTTGCACTCGGCGGTGTGCGCGCCGACACGTGTCGCGGCTCTGGATGTGTTGCGCGGGGTTGTCGCTTCTCATCGGCTGTGGCGCCAAGCAGGCCGCGATCGAAACAGAGGCCCCGGCAGGCAAGCCGCCGCAGGTCCGGCCGGCCGCCGACAAATGTGGACCCGTACTGGACCTGCAGAAGTGGAAGATCCAGTGCGAGAACGACAACCTTGCCATGATGTGCCGGACGTCGGATCCAAACGATCGGCGCTGCGCATGCAAGCAATCGGGCAAGTACCGCTGGACATACGGTGTCTACTGCAAGAAAGCACTGCCGTGCGGTCGGCGCGCCTGCCGGTAGTGGTGGCGGTCGAGCATTGCATGTCGGGAAGCGGTATCGAGCCCTCACGCACGCGCTGACGGCTTCGCCACCGCGACGGGCGGTGATGCGCATTACCTGACAACGGCCAAAAAATTACGCCTCGCGGGCACCGGCAGAGGCGTGAGCGCGCGCTCGATTGCGCCCTGCGCCTCTATACGTGGCTCGAGCTTGCGTCTATCATCGGCCACACGTCGCCTTGCAGCGGTGGATTTCGATGAACGCGACGGTGCAGATTCTCGTCTTTCGCGCAGCCGGCCGAACTTTCGGCATTCCCTTGTCGCAGGCCGAACGCGTCATCCCCTGCGTATCATGCACGCCGCTGCCGAATGCGCCCGAGATCGTCCTCGGCGTGATCGATCTTCATGGCCTCATCGTGCCCGTGTTCGACGTGGGCACACGCTGCGGGCTTCCCTCGCGCGACCTGCGTCTCGAAGACCAGTTCGTCATCGCGCATGATGGCCATCGCACCGTCGCCTTGCTGGTCGACTGCGCCGTCGGTGTGGTGGACCGCGCCATCATGCCGGCCCACCTCATCCTGCCGTATCTGGACGGCGTCGCGGGCGTGACGCGGTTCGAGGATGGCCTCATCCTCATTCACGATCTCGAGCGCTTCCTGTCGGCCGAAGAGGACGCGGCGCTGACCGATGCGCTCGCACACGAGCAGGCGCGTGACAGCTAGCCTTTCCGATTCGCTGCTTGCCGACCTCGGCGAGCTCGTTGCGCAAACGATGGGCCTTCACTTCCCGCGCCCTCGATGGCCCGACCTGCAGCGCGGGCTCGTCGCAGCGAGCGAGTCTCTCGGAATCGGCGATGCCGCTTCTTTTGCGCGCAAGCTGCTGTCGGCGCCTCTCTCCATTCGCGAGGCCCAGGCCCTTGCGGACGCGCTGACGGTCGGGGAGACATACTTCTTTCGCGAGCCGTCGGCGCTGGACGCGCTTTCGCGCGACATCATTCCTCGCTTGCGCGACGCACGCGGAGCCGGCCGGCCGCGACTGCGTCTATGGAGCGCCGGCTGCTGTACGGGCGAGGAGCCGTACTCGATCGCGATCACGCTTCACCGAACGCTCCCGGACTACTCGAGCTGGGACATCGACATCGTCGCCACCGACCTCAACTCGCGCTTCCTCGACAGCGCGCGTGCCGGACTGTTCCGGGACTGGTCGTTCCGCGGGTCGCCGGATTGGCTCAAAGCCGGCTATTTTCGCCGCACCGCCGCCGGCCAGTTCGAGATCCTGCCGGAGATCCGGCGCATGGTCCGATTCGTCCATGGCAACCTCGCGGCCGATGCGGCTCCGTCGATGCAGTCCGACGGCGGCGGCATGGACGTCATCTTCTGTCGCAACGTGCTGATGTACTTCGAGCCTTCGCAGGCTCGCAAGGCGGTCGGCAACCTCTATCGCGCCCAGGCCGATGGCGGATGGCTCATCACCAGCGCAAGCGAGCTGCCGCTCGTATCCGCGGCGCCCTACGCCGCCGTCCGTTCTTCGGACCTGATGCTGCACCGTAAGGAGACGGGCGGCGATGCGCTGAGCCGTGCCCCCGTGGCATCCCCGCCGCCCGCCGCGCGGGCGCCGCAGCCGCAGCGCGCGGCCGGCGCAGCCTCGCGACGGGTGTCGGCATCGCTCGCGCACATGCCACGCGTCCGGCACGAGCCGCTGGATGCAGGCGCACGCGCGGCGGCGCTGTGCGCGCAGGGTCGCCACTTCGAAGCTGCCGGCGTCCTGGAATCGGCGCTGGCGACGCGGCCCCACGACGCGGCTCTGCTGGCTCTGCTCGCGCGTTGCCGCGCCGACCAGCGCCAGCTCGAGCCGGCCCTGGCCTCGTGCGACCGCTGGCTCGCCGCCGACAGGCTCAATCCAGCGGCGCATCTTCTGCGCGCGGCCGTGCTGCACGACCACGGTCGGCTCGACGAAGCCGCGCAGTGCTCGAGAAGAGCGCTGTATCTGGATCCGGGGCTGGTCATCGCTCAGGTTCTGCTCGCGAACATTGCGCGCAGCCGCGGTCGCGAGCGCGAGGCGAGGAGGCATTTCGCGCGCGCGCTGCACCTGCTGCAGGCCTGCAGCGCCGATGATGTCGTTCCCGAGTCTGGCGGGATGACGGCGGCCAGCCTCGTCGAAATCCTCTCGGCCATCCTCGCCCAGGAGCGAGCGGCATGAGCGAGCGGTCCAGCGCTTCCACCGAACGGTCCGGTGCCACAGCCGGTGTCGCACACGTTCAGGAGGTTCTGGAGGCGCGCGCCCGCATCCTGGCCCGGCCGCCGCAGCCGCAGACCGCTCAGGCCGAGGGCCTGCGGGTCCTGGAGTTCCGGCTGGGCCCCGACCGCTACGCGATCGAGCAGCGCTACGTGCGGGAAGTGCAGGCGCTGAGCGACCTCACTCCGCTGCCGTCGGTTCCGAGCTTCGTGCGCGGCATCGTCAACGTTCGAGGCCAGATTCTGGCCGTCATCGATCTGTTCGAGCTTCTCGAGCTTCCCCGGAGTGCCGGCACCGACGAGCGGATGCTGGCGATCGTTCAGTGGAACGATGTGGAATTCTGCATTCTTGCCGACGCGATCGTCGGCGTCGGTTCGGTGACGAGGGCCACCGTACAGCCTTCCCTCCCGAGCCTGTCCGGTGCCGCGGCGAAATACCTGGTGGGCGTCACCGTCGAGCACGTTGCGATCCTGGATATAGGCAGGATTGCAGCGGATCCCGGCTTCCTCGTACAGGACGAGGGGTAGACGCTCGGACCCGCGAAGAAGGAATGGCGACATGACATGGTTTCTCGATCTCCGGACCAGCACCAAGCTGCTGACGGCCTTCGGCGTTCTGCTCCTCCTGCTGCTGGCGGTGGCGGCACTGGGCTATCGCACCATCAGCGCGATCCGCGATTCGCAGCGAGCGCTTGTCGAGCGCGACCACGTCCTGGTCGAGAACCTGCTCGACCTTCGCGTGGTCCAGAACGCCCAGCGCTGGCGCATCCTCGAGATGTCGTTGCTCAGCGACCAGGCCGCACAAAGGGCCCTCGCCGAGGAGATCGAAGCCGGAAGCAGACAGACCGACGAGGAGCTGCGGAAACTGACCGAGCTGCTGAGGGAGGACGCGCTCTTCGCCCAGCCGCTCGAAGAGCTCAAGACACACGTCGTGGCCAATCGCCAGAAGCGCAGCGAGCAGATCAGCAAGCTCCTGACCGGCAGGATCGACGAAGCGCGGGCGGCAGCGCTGACCGAAGGACAGGAGATCTTCCAGAGGATCCGCCAGCTCGCGGGCACGATGGCCACGAGCGCCAAGAAGCGCATCGAGGAGAACGTGGCCGGCTCCAACCAGCGAGCGGCGAGCGCGACGAGGCTGTTCATCATGCTCGCAGCGACCGCTCTTCTGGCGGCCGCCGCCATGACGGCGGCGATGAACCGGGCGATCGCCGAACCCTTGCGCGAAATGACCACGCGGGCGGAGCGCATCGCCACCGGCGACGTCTCGGTCAGCGTACCAGCCCGCGCGCGTGCGGACGAGGTCGGAGAGCTGACCCTGTCGTTCTCGCGCATGACGCAGTCGCTGCGCTCGATGGCGGAGGTCGCCGGCAGGATCGCCGACGGAGACCTGCGCGTGAAGGTCGCGCCGCAGTCCGACAAGGACGTGCTCGGAAAGGCCTTCGCGGCGATGGTCGCCAACCTCCAGCGGCTGATCGCCCAGACCGCCGAGGGCATCAACGTTCTCAGCACGTCGGCCAACGAGATCTCCACCTCGACGGCCCAGTTCGCATCGACGGCGTCCGAGACCGCGGTGGCGGTGGCCCAGACCACGACGACCGTGGAGGAGGTTCGGCAGACCGCGCACGTGGCCAGCCAGAAATCCAAGCTGGTCTCGCAGAGTGCTCAGCAGGTCGCGCAGACGACGCAGGCCGGCAAGAAGGCCACCGAGGAGACCGTCGAGGCGATGGCGCACATCCGCACGCAGGTCGAATCGATAGGCGACAGCATGATGCGGCTGAGCGAGCAGTCGCAGGCCATCGGCCAGATCATCGCCACCGTCGAGGACCTGGCTGCGCAGTCGAGCATCCTGGCAGTCAACGCGTCGATCGAAGCGGCCCGAGCGGGCGACCATGGCCGGGGTTTCACGGTCGTCGCGCAAGAGGTCCGCAGCCTGGCCGAGCAGTCCAAGCAGGCGACCAACCAGGTCCGGTCGATTCTCGACGACATCCGCAGGGCGACCAGCGCCGCGGTGATGGCGACCGAGCAGGGCAGCAAGGCGGTGGAGGCCGGCATGAAGCAGTCTCGCGAAGCGGGACAGGCAATTCATTCGCTGGCCACCAGCGTGGACGAAGCCGCTCGCGCAGCTACGCAGATCGCCGCCTCCAGCCAGGAGCAGCTGGTGGGCATGGATCAGGTGGCCACCGCCATCGAGAGCATCAAGCAGGCCAGCGCGCAGAACGCCGAAAGCGCGCGGCAGCTCGAAAGCGCGGCTCTGGATCTGAAGCAGCTCGGCCAGGCCCTCAAGCAGGCCATCGAGGCATACAAGGTCTGACGCGGAGCCGGCAGCGTCCGCATCGAAGAAGCCATGGCAAGGAAGGATGAAGAGTTTCTCGACCGCTTGCGCGCCACGTTCCTGGAGGAGGCGCAGGACCACCTTCAGAGGATGGCGGACCTGCTCCTGCAGCTCGAGAAGGCTCCGGCGTCGGCCACGCCGCCGGCAATCGTCGAGAACCTCTACCGGGAAGCGCACAGTTTCAAAGGAGCTGCGCGCGCGGTCGATTTCGTGCAGGTCGAATCCATCTGCCAGGCGCTCGAGAGTGTCCTGGCGGCGTGGCGGCGCCACGCTCCTCGTCCGTCACGCGAAGCGTTCGACCTTCTTCATCAGGCCATCGATGCGATTCGCGCGTCTCTTGCCGCACCCGCCTCGGCAGGCACGGCCGCTCGCGACTCGCAGGATTCGCTGATCCAGCGCCTCGCCTACCTGCAGTCGCAGTCGGCCGGTGATGACGGTCCGACCGCTGCGGCCGGCGTCGCATCGACGCCCGCAACCGCGGTGCCTCGAGCTGCGCCCGCCGCCGTACCGCAAGCGGCGGCGGCAGCCGAAACGGTGCGAATCGCCGCCGCGCGTCTCGAAGAGCGGCTGCTCGAGGCGGAGGACATGCTCGTGGTGAAGGCGGCCGTCAGTGAGCGTGCAATCGAGCTTCGCGAGCTCGTTGCGCTGCTCGAGCCGTGGCGCGCCGAGTCGGCGAAGGCCGCAGCCGACGCATCCCGGCGCGCCCGCTCGCGGCAGGCGCGCGAGCGGGGCCAGGACGGCGGATCGCGGCCGGCAGCTGCGCCCGATCTCGACGACTTCCTCGCTCGCAACTCCCGCCACCTGCATTCGCTGCATGCGAGACTGAGCGCGCTGACGTCGAGAGCCGAAAATGACCGCCGAAGCGTCGGCAGGCGCATCGACGACCTTCTCGAGGCTTCCAAGAAGCTCGTGATGCTGCCGTTCTCCACTCTGGCGGTGATGTTTCCGAAGCTGGTACGTGACCTCTGCCGCGAGCAGGGAAAGCAGGCCGAGCTGACCGTCCAGGGAGGAGACGTCGAGCTGGACAAGCGCATCATGGAAGAGCTCAAGGACGGATTGATCCATGCGTTGCGCAATTGCGTGGCGCATGGCGTGGAGGAGCCTCAGGTACGACTGCGCAACAACAAGCCTGCCTGCGCCAGCATAACCGTGACCGTCTCGCCGGTGGAGGCGAACAAGGTGGAGATCGTCGTCGCCGACGACGGCGGCGGCGTGGACCGAGCGCGCCTGAAGCAGGTGGCGGTCAGCCGCGGCATCCTGTCCGAAGCCGACGCTCGCTCCATGAGCGACGACGACGCGCTCGAGCTCGCTTTTCATTCGCACATTTCCACCAGCCCGATGGTGACCTCGCTGGCCGGCCGCGGCGTCGGCATGGCCATCGTTCGCGAAAAGACCGAGAAGCTCGGCGGCCGCGTCGCCATCGAAAGCCGGCCCGGCGCGGGCACCACGCTTCGGCTGGTGCTCCCGGTCAGCCTGACCAGCTCACGCGGGATCCTGGTGACGGCGGGCGGGCGCACGTTCGTCGTGCCGACGCTGCACGTCGAGTCCGTTCTGCTGGCCAGGCCGGCCGACGTGCGCAGCGTCGAGAACCGAGCCACGCTGTCCGTGCACGGGCGCGTCGTGTCCATGGTCACGCTGCAGGCCGTCCTGGGTCTGGAGCGCCCGCAAGCCGACGATCCGTCGGCGGCCATTCCGGTCCTGGTGCTGCGCGTCGGCGAGGATCGGCTGGCGCTGGCTGTCGACGAGCTGCTGCGCGAGGAGGAAGTGCTCGTCAAGGCACTGCGCAAGCCGCTGGCGCGCGTTCGCAACATCGCCGGCGCTACCGTTCTCGGCTACGGCAAAGTCGTTCCCATCCTCAACGTCGGCGATCTGATCCGATCCGCGCGCACGCACGGCATGGCGGCCGAGCGCCGGCCGGCCGGCGCGGCCGCACCACGACCGGCGGCGAGGATTCTCGTCGTGGAAGATTCGGTCACCTCGCGCGTGCTCCTCAAGGGCATCCTGGAGTCGGCAGGCTATCAGGTGGCGACTACGGTCGACGGCGTCGAAGGCTACATGGCGCTGCGCGAGGAGCATTTCGACCTGGTGGTTTCGGACGTCGAGATGCCGCGAATGGACGGCTTTGATCTCACCGCCAGGATCCGCGCCGATGCGCGACTGGCCGATGTGCCGGTCGTCCTCGTCACTGCTCTCGAGTCACGCGCGGAACGCGAGCGCGGGCTGGATGCGGGCGCCAACGCCTACATCGTCAAGAGCAGCTTCGACCAGAGCCATCTGCTGGAAGTGGTGGAACGGCTGCTGTGAGGAAGCGCAGGCAGTGAGCGCCGCACGCGTCAAGGTCCTGGTCGTGGAGGATTCGCTGGTGGTGCGGCGGCTGCTCGTGCATCTGCTCGACTCGGATCCGGAAATCCAGGTCATCGGTACTGCCGCCACCGGGCGCGAAGCGCTCGAGTTCTTGAACCACGCCTCGCCCGACGTGGTTCTCATGGACGTGGAGATGCCCGACATGGGCGGCTTCGAGGCCACCCGTCGCATCATGGAATGGAAGCCGCTGCCGATCGTCATCTGCAGCGGCAGCGGAGATCCGCGTGAAGCGTCGACGACGTTTCGGCTGATGGAAGCCGGCGCCGTCGCATTCGTGGAGAAGCCGCCGGGCACCCAGCACCGCGATTTCGAATCGATGGTCGCGCACCTGTTGCAGACGGTGAAGCTCATGTCGGAGGTCAAGGTCGTGCGACGCTGGCCGAGACCGGCGACGCCCGCTCCCGTGGCACGGGCGACTCGGCGCGCGAAAAGCGCCAACGTGGCGCTGATCGGGATCGGCGCGTCCACCGGCGGGCCGGTGGTGCTGCAGACGATCCTGAGCATGCTTCCCAAAGACTTCGCCGTTCCCATCCTCGTCGTGCAGCACATTGCCGCCGGCTTCGTGCGAGGGCTCGCCGACTGGCTCAACGAAACCACCGGCGTCAAAGTGCACGTCGCCGCCCATGGCACCGAGCCTGTGCCCGGGCACGTGTATCTGGCGCCGGACGACTACCACATGACCGTCGACTCGCCGATCCGGATCGTGCTTCAGAAGGGAAGCACGGACCGAGGACCACGACCTTCCGTCGCGTGCCTGTTCGAGTCACTGGCGCGAACGTGCGGCAGCAAGGCCGTCGGCGTGCTGTTGTCGGGCATGGGCAAGGATGGCGCGAGGGAGCTCAAGCAGATGAAGGACCGAGGTGCGATGACCATCGTGCAGGACCGTGAATCGTCGGTCGTGCACGGAATGCCGGGAGAGGCCATCCAGCTCGGCGCAGCAGTGCGCGTGCTGCCGGCGGAACAGGTGGCCGACGCGCTGGTGTCGCACGTCAACGGGCAGACGCCGAGCGAAGGAGGGGGACGATGATCACCGCGGGAGCTTTCGAGGAACAGGTCCATGTTCTCATTGCCGAAGACAGCCCGACACAGGCCGCCAAGCTGCGGCATACGCTGGAATGCCACGGCTACCAGGTCACCACGGCCGTCAACGGGCGAGAAGCCCTGGAGATCGCACAGGCCAGCCCTCCGACCATCATCATCAGCGACGTGGTCATGCCGGAGATGGACGGCTATCAACTCTGCCGCGCCGTCAAGGACAGCGCACTCCTGGCCAACATTCCGGTGATCCTGGTGACGACGCTCTCGGATCCGCAGGATGTCATCCGCGGCCTCGAGTGCCGAGCCGACAACTTCATCATCAAACCGTACGACGAACGATACCTGATCTCGCGCATCCGCTTCGTGCTGCTGAACTACGAGCTGCGTCAGTCCGATCACACGGGCATGGGACTGGAGATCTATTTCAACGGCCAGCGACACGTCATCACCGCCGATCGCCTGCAGATCCTCAACCTTCTGCTGTCCACGTACGAAGCCGCTGTCGAGCGGAATCGCGAGCTCAGCCGTGCCAAGGAGGATCTGCGGGCGCTCAACCAGTCGCTGGCGGAGGCCAACGAGGAGCTGGCGGCGTTCAGCTATTCGGTCTCCCACGACCTGCGCGGACCGCTGCGCGCCATCGAGGGTTTCAGCAGCTCGCTGGCAGAGGACTACGCGGACCGGCTCGATGCGCCGGGCAAGGACATGCTCGCGCGCGTGCACAACGCCTGTCAGCGCATGGCCCAGCTGATTGAGGATCTCCTGAAGCTGTCGCGCCTGGGACGCCAGCAGATGAACCGCGAGCCCGTCGATCTCAGCCAGCTGTGCCAATCCATTGCCGACAGTCTCCAGCTGGCCGAGCCGGCGCGGAAGGTGCAATTCGAGATCGCGCAGAATCTGCGTGCCAATGCCGACGCTCGTCTGGCACGCGTGGCGCTGGAAAACCTTCTCGGCAACGCCTGGAAGTTCACGCAGGAGCGGCCCGACGCCCGCATCGAGCTCGGCAGGATGCCCGACGGCACGTTTTTCGTGCGCGACAACGGCGCCGGCTTCGACATGGCTCACGCCGACAAGCTCTTCCGGCCGTTCCAGCGCCTGCACGGGAGCGAGGATTTCCCCGGAACCGGCATCGGCCTGGCCACCGTGCACCGCATCATTCAGCGCCACGGTGGCCGCATCTGGGCCGAGGCGGACGTCGGCAGCGGCGCCACCTTCTACTTCACGCTGTAAGACGCCCGTTCGCCGTTCGCAGGCCGATGTCGCCGGATCAACCGCCGGCATCGCGCCTGGCGCGGGGAACGAAAGCGCAGGGGCCGCGTCAGCGGTGGTTCAGCTGCAGATCGGACAGTGTGTGTTGAACACGATGCCCACCGCTACGCGCAGGGCGATCAATGCATCGGTAGCCGTTTTGCTCGAGTTGCCATCGAGATCGCAGACGCACAGGTCGCAGCCGAGCACTCCGACGGCGGCGCGCAGGACAGCCAGCGCATCGGATGCCTGAAGTGTGCCGTCGTTGTTGAAGTCGCCGCAGACCGGCGCCGGCAGCGTCGTCGTCGAGCTGGAGGTCGTCGTGGTCGTCGTCTCGATGGTGCCGTCGCAGTCGATCTTGGAAATCGTGATCTGCGCGTTGACGGGCTGGAAGCTCGTATTGAATCCCGACTGACCGCTGAGATTGAAATCACTTGCCACCGGAAAGCGGCTGGTCGGTGTCCAAATGCAGCGTGCGAAATCCTTCGGGCCGTTGATCGGGGTGGGCGTGCCGGAGGCGGTCAGGGTCAGCGTGCGGGTCTGGTCGGCGTCGGCGGCGGCACCGATCGTGTTGTTGAGGAGGGTGCAGCCGACGTTGGGACCGGTGCCGGCGAACTCGCCGGGCGCGTTCTGGTAGATCGCGAAGACCGACGCGCTGAACAGCGGCGTTGCCGTTCCGATACGAAATGTCAGCTCGCACGACGGGCCGGCGGCGGTCGCCGACGTGGCTGCAGCCAGCAGCGCGACGGCTGCAACGAAAGGCAACGAACGGATCATGGAATCTCCCCAACCGCCGGAATTTTCGGTTCTCCGTTTGGCGGCAGCGCTGTCTACCGAACGAGCGGCGCCGACGAAAGCGGGTGCGTGCGTGACTTCGGCGCCGCAGCGCGCGCACCCGTGGCCAACCGCTCTGGCGGGCGGCCCGGAGGGCAGAATCTTCGTGATCTGCATGCGGTGAAGGCGTTGTTGCCAGCGAAGCGCGCCTGACTCATGCTTGCGGGCATGCGCAAGAACGGTCACGCACGCGGGTTCGTTACGGGTCTCATCGTCGGACTGCTGATCGGCTCGGTCAGCGTCTCCATCGCTGCCGTCGGATACAAGGCATGGTCCCGTGTCAGCCCCGACTATCGCATGGGCTACGTCAACGGCTATTTCGACATGGCGATGCTGGCACGAAATCTCCACCCGGGCGGTTTCGTGGATGAACGCTATCCCGTCTTTCCACAGGCCAGAGCTCGGGACTGGGTGGAGGCGGTCGACAAGGCGTACCAGAACCCTGCCAATCAGAAGTACAGCATGTACTCGATCCTTCAGGTGGCTGCGGGCGAGCTCGAAAAGAAGTTCGGCAAGCCGCCGACGCCGCTCGAGCGTCTCGCGCCGCGACTGAAACAGCAGCTCGAGGGGGCACGCGAGCACACCGAGCTGATGCAGAAGCAGAAGCGGACCGCGGCTGCCAAGCCCGCCGCTCCGGTCGTTCCCAAGCCGCCCAAGAAGAAGATCTGGTGCAAGTGCGCCGAGATGGAGAAGGCCTGTCCTGAGCTCGCCAAGGAGTTCACGACGCGCAAGCCGAAGGACGCGGCCGCTCCCAAAGCGGACCCGTCGCCTGATGAGCCCCCGGTCGATGAGAAGCCGGGTGCGGACACAGGCAAGCCAGCGGACTCGGCCAAGCCGTCAGCACCAGCGACGCCGCCGAAGCCGTAGCGAGAGACCGTAGCCCGGAGCCAGTCGCGCGGTGGCGGCGCGGAGCATTGCGCGAGCGTACTTGCGCACAACCGGTTTCGACGGCGCAGGCATCGCACCGCTACCGGCCTGGTTGCGCTCGATGCTCCTCGACCAGCGGTCGAAGAATGTTCACCAGCTCTCGCCCCAGAAGCCGATTGGTCTCCGGCGTGTAGTGCGGATCGTATTTGAAGGAGATCGGGCGCTTGCGTGACTCTGCGACGAGGAGCGGGGCCAGGTCGTGGTAGACGATCGACGGATCCACCGTCGGGACGAAGCTCAATGACGCCCAGGAGCTGATGTTGATGATCATCAGCCGGAACCCGTTCGCTTTGGAGAGCTCGACGAATTTCTCGAGGACGAGGCGAACACGAGGGGAAGCTTCGGGGAGGTCGGTAGTGACATCGGGCGTTCGGCGCCCTGCGTTCTTCTGCTGCCATCGCGCGGCGTCCTGCTGCTCGAGTGCACCGCGACGCTGGGCAAGGTTGACCCTGAACGTCAGATAGCTAAGCGCGTACGAGCTCCGCGTAAGAACGCTTCGCTCCTTGAACATCGGATCATCGGGACGCAGGTACCATGTGTCGCCGCCGCCGGCGACGCCCTGGTTCCTCGGCGACAGCGGAGGCTGTGCCGACAGTTCGACGCGGCCGTCGCGCACGAGACCGGGCAGCTCGCGCGTCAATCCCACGAAGTTGATGAAAATCACGACCCAGTCCGGCGCATAGCGCAAGCCTTCGCGAGCAAGATAGACGAGCTCCGAGTCCAGGCCCCATCCCGGAACGCTCGCGTTGATGATCTCGAGGCCGTCGAGCTCATCCTCGGGAATGTCGGTGAAGCGGGCGCCGTAGGGAACACCTTCGCCGAACGTGATGCTGTCGCCCAAGGCCAGGATGCGAAGCCTGTCCTGTGGCTTCTCGTACGCGTACTCCTGGTCGCGAAGACCCTTGCTATTCGTACGGTAGATCACGGAGAAATCGGATGTGACCGCCAGAACCTCCGTGTTCGGGGCCAGCGCTGCCGTGGTCTGCGGGTCCGCGCGAAAGAGCGCACGCGGCAGGCGATCGGAGTTCTTCAGTTCTTTCAGGTAGAGGCGATAGTCGATGCCCTGCGCGTAGCCGACCAGCCGAAACATCGCCTCGATCAGGGTTAAAGCGAAGGCGAGAGAGGCCGTCAGGAGCAGAAGCTTTTTGCTCAGCTCGGCCCGCATGGGCCCACGCCTCCCGATACCACGCTGCCGCCACGGCCGCGGCGAATACCATCACCGCCGCCGCTCGGGTGCGAGCTACGAGGGTCTTCGACGGGGTGAACGATCACCCGATGTTCCTACCTCAGAGTCGCGGATTATCAAGACATGTCGCAGCGGCTGTCCGCTAGCCGCGGACGTTCGCGGCTAGCAGCTCCACCAGCGCGCGCGCCTGCAGCTGCAGTGCGCAGTCGTGTATGCCGTCGTTGTTGTCGGCGTCCGGGCCGCAGCCATCGAGCTTCCGCTGCAGCGACGCGAGCGTTGCCAGCGAGCTCGCCTCGTCGCCGTGCAGCAGCGTTCTTTCGATCCCGTCCAGTCGGTGCAGCAGCGAGCGGCGGCTGCCTCGGTTCTTGAAGGCATCGCCGGGGAGACCGGCAAGGAACGCCTGGACGAACTCGACATCGTGCCCGTCGAAGAGGCCGTCATCGTCGCTATCCTCGTCCAGGGCTCCGGTGCCGAGCTCCACCTCCAGGCCGTCGTCGAGGTCGTCATCATCGCTGTCGGAATCGGTCGGGTCGGTACCGTGGATGGACGTTTCGTCGCCATCGCTGAGGCCGTCATCGTCGCTGTCGGCGTCGTTTGGATCGCTGCCGTGGGTGTGGATCTCGTCGCCATCGCTCACGCCGTCGTCGTCGCTATCGGCGTCCAGAGGGTTGCTCTGGTGCACGTCGACCTCCTCGCCGTCGCCGAGACCGTCATCGTCGCTGTCGGCGTCATCGGCAGCGGTTCCCAGCGCAAGCTCCCGGCAGGTGGTCAGGCCATCGCCGTCGGCGTCGATGCCGGTGTGGCCGATGTCAAAAGCGACCTCCATGTCGGGCGACGTCACGGCGTGCGAGCCGAGCGCGAATCGGGAGATCTCCACGTGCACGCCGAGCAGCGCCTGGTCGCCGTCGGGATTGAGCTCGCCGACGGGCCCATCGTCGTCGTCCCAGGCCTGCAGCGTCGCAACGGCGGCGTCGGCCTGCTCCGGCGTCAGGCACAAGGAGACGGGGCCGGGAGCGGAATCGTCGCCGACGACCGCGCCGCTGTGCACGGTCAGCGCGGTCACCTCTTCACGCGCCGAGCGCGTAAGGTCGTGCGTATAGACCACGAGCACGAAGTTGAGGTCGCCGGGATTGTCGCCGTCGTCGTGATCGTCGAGCACTTTGATGCTGTCCACGTCCACCGTCACTTCGACCGTCCCCGCAGGCGTTGCCTCGCAGGGCGTGCCCGGCGGATGGGGCGAACCTGCTCCGCTGTCGGCGGTGGACTCCCGCACCCAGTACGCCATCGGGATGCTGACGCCGGCGAAGCCCCAGACGCGGCGCGCGAGATGGAGAAGCCGGCACCATTCATGCGCCGTCTGCCGTGTGGCGAACTCGGCCGCGGCATAATGATCGTCGGGCACGCCGCCGTGATACTGGATCGTCATCCTGGTGCTGTCCTTGTTGAGATTGGTGTGGGTCTGGCTCATCTCGGCCGGACATTCCTCTTCCTGGAACGCGGACCCGTGCGTGGAGCCGCTGATCACGCCGATGTAGCGCGCATCGATTCCCTCCGGGAGGATCATCGGAATGTTGTAGGGCTGCTCGTAGGGGCTGGTCGTGTGCCAGTCGTCGCTGAACCCGTCCTCTTCCGTCAACACCACGAAGTTCTCCAGCGGATGCGGATAGCGCGCTGCCAGGAACCGCGCATCGACGGCCAACGGCTGCCAGCGCCGGACGCGGAAGACGTCCACCGTCGGGTCCATGAGCGGCGGCGGCGTGTCATTGAACGGGTTCCATGGCTGCGCGCTGGACAGGTCGGTGCCAGGCGGCACACGCGAATCCGACCAGCCGCGAAAGATCTCGACCCAGTTCGAGTGAGAGTAGAAGTCCTGGATCGGATGGAGCGCGTATCCCAGAACGGCAGCCGCGTCCGCCGGACGTGGATTGGAAGGATTGAACAGGCCGGTGATGCCCCAGAGGTCTTCATGCGGAAGCGTGCAGTGCCCGGGCACGCAGACACCCTGGAAATAGTTGTGATCGACCGAGCTCGAATAGATGCCGTTGATGTTGTCGGCGGCGCTCTCCCAATCGCAGCCGTCCATGTGGCTCCACAGCGTGTCGATGTGCTCGTGGTCCATGTGCAGGTTGGTGCTGACGGTGCGGCTGAGCAGATGGGGACGCATGAAGGCCAGGCCGTCTCGCGTGATCTGGGCGTGGCAGCGTGGAGTGCCGAGATCGTTGCAGACGTCGGCATGCTCGATGCAGAAAGAGTCGGTGTCTTCGCAGAATGCGGTTGAAGCGGCAGGGCGCAGAAGAACGGAAAGGAAACAGCCGGCGAACGCAGCCGCCGTCAATCGTGAGCTCATTGGACCCTCCGACACTTGGCGACGGGAAACGTCGCCGGCCCCGGCGGCCGGAGTCGGCCGCCTGCGCATGCGCGCGATGTGTCGAGCAGAGTGGAACACCTTTCGGCGGATGCGCCTAGGCAGGTGCGCGGCCGATTGGCGCATCACGCGTAGATTCTTCGGTTACACCATCATCGCGGGGCAAAAGACGTGCGCATACTTGCAGCCGCCACGCCGATCCGCCGGCGCCGGCCGCGTGGCGAAAATCATGGCTCGCCGGGTACGATTTTCTCGGCGGCGGGCGCCGGCTAGAGCTGTCCCATGGACCCGCTGCGCTCGGACCGCCCGCTGATCGTCTACATCGATTTCAAGAGCCCCTACGCTTTCATCGCCGTCCAGCCGACCTACGAGATGGCCGGAGAGCTGGGAATCTGCATCGACTGGCGTCCACTGACGCTGGACATCCCGTCGTTCGCGGGCTCGGCGCGGCTCGATCGCAACGACCAGGTCCTGGAGAGCGAACGCAGCCAGAGCCAGTGGTCGTGGGTCAAGTATGCCTACCGCGACGCCCGCCGCTACGCCCGGCTGCGCGGCTGGACACTTCGCGGCACGATCAAGATCTGGGACACCACCGTGGCTGGCATGGGCCTGGAATGGGCAAAGAGGCACGGCGACGACGTCACGCGCCGCTACATCGAGACGACCTACGAGCGTTTCTGGAAGCGCGAGCTGGACGTCGAGGACATCGCCGTCGTCGAGTCGGTGCTGAGCGAGTCGGGCGCCGAGCTTGCCGGATTCCGCCAGACCACCGAGGGCGGGGCGCGCCAGGCCTACCTCGCGCGGCAGGAAGCGATCTTCGACGCCGGCATCTTCGGAGTGCCCGGCTACGTCGTCGACGGCGAGTACTACTGGGGACGCGAGCACCTGCCGCGCATCCGCTGGATCCTGACGGGGCGCCGGGGGCCGTCGCCCGACATCGCCTATACGCGCATGGCGAGGGCGTCGGCGTGAACGTCCGCGTCCTCGTCGACTTCGCCAGCGCGGCTTCCTATCTGGCCATCGAGCCCGCGCGCGCCCTCGAATCTCGTGTCGGCGCCACCTTCCAGTGGCTCCCGTTCCACGGGCCGGCGCTGACGCTGACCGAGCCCGCAGAGGCGACCACCGACCGCGGCACCAAGCACCGGCGGCTTCGCGCGCAGTACATCGCGCGCGACCTGCAGCGCTATGCCGAAGCGCGCGGCCTTCACCTCACCGACGTCCACCGCAAGGTCGATGCAGGGCCGGCGTCGCTGGCGTTGCTGTGGCTGAACCGATGCGCGCCCGAGCGCGCCGGTGATTTCGTCGAGCGAGTCTTCCAGCGCGTATGGCGTCACAACGAGCCCGCCGATGCGGCGTTTCTCGAGAACGCGCTGGGAGAATTCGGCAGCGGCTTCCGGGACTATCGCGCCGGCGACGCGGCGCGCGACCTCCAGCGCGTGCGCGACGAAGCGACCGAAATCGGCGTTTGGATCTCGCCGGCCTTCGTCGTCGGCGACGAGCCGTTCATCGGCCGCCAGCACCTGCCGATCGTCGAGTGGCTGCTCGCGGGCCAGAAGGGCCCGCCGCCGATCTGAGCGCCTGCCGCTATGCCGGAAGAAGCGGCCTGCTGACCACCACGATCGTCCGCGCCAGCCCGGCATCGCGGTGCACGAGCGCCGCCGTGTAGTCGGGGTCGCGCAGCATGTCGATGAACGCCTCCGTGTTCGGATATTCCATCGTGGCGATCTGATGCCAGCGTCCGCCGTCACCGATGATGCTCTGCTCGACGTCGTTGTAGAGCGTCAGCCGGCCGCCGCGCCTGGTGACGTGCGCGAACGCGACGGCGCCGTATCGCGCATACGCTTCGGCGCCGGTGAGCCCGGCGTCGGCCAGCGCGTGTCCGGCCGGGTAGCGTGCAACGTCGTGATACTCGAGCAGGTTGACGAACTGCAGCGGTCCGTCGCGGTCTTCGGTCACCAGCTCTCGCAGCTGCTCGAGGCTGGGGTTGATGCCGCCGAGGCCATGCGCCGACAGCTCTTCGATCAGTGCATCGATCTCGCTCGCCGTTCTTGCCATGGCCCACCATGCGGCGGCGACGCGCCGGTCACAAGCGGGCAGGCGCGACGAGCGCGCGCTGCCTCAGGACTTGTGCCATACCAGCGTCCGGTTGTTCGCCGGCATCGCGTGATCGGCCACCAGGTTCATGCCGGCTGCTGAGGCCTCTCGGCGCAGGTCGGTGATATCGCGAATCCCGCTGGCCGGGTCGCGCTGACGCAGCATGCGGTCGAAGTCGGCATTGCTCGCGGACGTATGGACGCCCTCGTAGGCGAAGGGCCCGTAAAGGACGAAGCTGCCCCCGTCTTTCAGCACGCGTCCGACGCCGGCGAACATCGCCTGCACCTGTGGCCAGCTCATGATGTGCGCGGTGTTGGCGCTGAAGACGGCATCGAATGTTCGCTGCGGCCACTCGCGCTCGACGTCCAGGTCGAGCGGCGGTCGTACGTTGCCAGCACCCTCGGCTTCGATCCACGCGCGAATGGCCGGATGATTCTCGCCGCGGTCGCTGGTGTGCCAGGTGATGTGCGGCATCGCTCGCGCGAAGAAGACCGCATGCTGGCCGGTGCCGCTGCCGATCTCCAGGACCTCGCGCGCCGCCGTCAGCTCGGCACGCAGAACCTCGAGAATCGGTTCTCTGTTGCGCTCGCAAGCGGGAGAGAAGGACGGGCCCGAGCCGCCAAGGTCGCCGGCGCTGCGCCAGGGCCGATCACCGGACCGGGCCGATGGCTGGCCGGCAATCGGCCGGCGCTTCTCTTCATCGTCACGAGCATCCGCCATCCCTCCTCTATATCGCTCCGCCTCGCCTCGCGCATTGCCGTCAGGAGGGTGGCGGGCGGGCCACTTTCTGCTGACCCACTTGTAGGTATCGGGCTGCCGGCTAAGGTTGAGGAAACTTTCCGCTGAGCTCGTGCGGCTCGCTTCGGCATTGGAGGCCTGCATGAACACTGTTCCTCGAACGACCGTGGTCGCTCTCGCCATCGGTCTGCTCGCGGCCGGCCCGGCAGCCGCGGCGACCCAGCTCATCCTCGGAAGAAGCTTCCAAGTCGGCGATCCCTCAGGGGATCCGTCGGGCCGCCGGATCGTCGGGTCGGCCCAGGAGTCCTCCAGCGCCAACACCGTCGAAGGCGATCCGACGTCCAGCGGGGCGACGCTGACGATCATCGCCGACGGCGCGACTCCAACCACCCAGACCTTCGAGCTTCCGGCCTCGGGGTGGTCCGCGATCGGCGATGTCGGCTATCAGTGGTCGAACGCGAGCCATCCCGCCAGCCCCGTCCGCCGCGCGATCATCAAGCGGACCACGCGCGGGGTCTTCCTGCTCAAGGTCCAGGTCGACGGCCGCAGCGGCCCCGTCGAAGTCGTGCCGCCCGCTCCCGGCGTCAGCGGCAGCTTCATCCTGACGATCGGCAACGGCGACGGCTATTGCGCCGGCTTCGGCGGCGCCGCCGGCGGCCAGATGCCGCGCAACGACAGCCGCCAGTGGACGGTCAAGCGCCCCACCGCCGAGGGCTGCGCCCAGGCGCTCACGCTCGGCGTCCTCTCCAACCGCGCGGATCTGATCAGCGGCGGCAACGCGCTGGTGCAGGTCGTGCTGCCGCCGGGGACCGACGCATCCGACGTCACCGTCGATCTCGACGGCATGGACGTGACCGGCGCCTTCGCGCTGCGCGACGACGGCCGCTATCTCGGCGTCGTCACGGAGCTCGCTCTCGGCGACAACGTGCTGACTGCGCGCGCGCCCGGAGTGCGGGCCGCGGCCATCACGATCACCAATCATCCCATCGGCGGACCGGTGTTCTCGGGCGAGCAGCTCCAGCCGTGGCTCTGCACCACCGACGGCAACGGCCTCGGCCCGGCGCAGGACGAGCAGTGCAACGCGGGAACCATCGTCGAGTACTTCTATCGGCCCACCGGCGGCGTCCGCTTCATGCCCTACGATCCGGAGAACCCGCCGAGCGACGTCGCGACGGTGACGACCGATCAGGGCGAGATGGTCCCGTACGTGATCCGCCAGGAGACCGGCACGCACAATCGCGGCATCTACCGCGTCGCGGTGCTGTTCGATCCGGCACAGCCTTGGGAGCCGTGGTCACCGCAGCGCGGATGGAACCGCAAGCTGCACTATCTGTTCGGTCCGAGCTGCGGCACCGTGCACTCGCAGTCCAACGCGCAGAACGTCCAGAACGATCGCGCGCTCTCGCGCGGCTTCATGGTCGCCACGTCCTCGCTCAACGTTCTCGGCAACAACTGCAACACCACCACCTCTGCCGAGTCGGTGATGATGCTCAAGGAGCATATCGTCGAGACCTACGGCGAGATCCGCTACACGACCGCCGAGGGATGCTCGGGCGGCTCCATCGGCCAGCACATGGTCGCCAACAACTACCCGGGCCTGCTGCAGGGCATCCAGCCGAATTGCAGCTTCACCGACAACTGGTCCACGGGCCTAGAGGTCGTCGACTGCCATCTGCTGCTCAACTACTTCACGGCAGTATCCCCACAGCTGTGGGCGGCGCCGAACCAGCAGTCGGCGGTCAGCGGACACGCAAGCTTCAGCTCGTGCGTGGCATGGGAGGCGCTGTTCGCGCCGGTGGTCGATCCCGAAGGCGGCTGCGGCCTGTCCGCCGACCAGGACTATGATCCAGTCGACAACCCGACCGGCTGTCGCGGCAGCGTTCCCGACTTCAACGTCGCAGTCATCGGGCGGCGTCCGCCCGAGCTGTGGGACCAGAGCCCCGAGCCGACGCGCAGCGCCGAGTACGCAGCCGGTGGCTTCGCGCGGCTCCCCTACGACAACGTCGGCGTGCAGTACGGGCTGGAAGCGCTGCTGGCCGGCCAGATCCTGACGGAGCAGTTCGTGGACCTCAACGAGAAGATCGGCACCGTCGACATCGACTTCAACTACGCCTCCGGTCGCCGCCACGCCGATACCGGGTCCGAGCTGCTGTACCGCGCCGGCGGCGTCAACGACGGCGGGCAGCTCGACCAGGTCGCGATCATCGATCTGCGCGGCACGAGCAACGCCGAGATCCACACCGACTACCACAGCTACGTGATGCGCGAGCGGCTGATCCGCTCCAACGGCCACGCCGACAACCACATCATCTGGACGACGCCCGCGCCTCTGGTGCCGCCGCCGGCCGTGGCCGATGCCGCCTTCGACCTGCTCGACCGCTGGCTGGCCGCCATCGAAGCGGACACGACCGCCGATCCGCTGGAAGTCAAGGTGACGCGCAACAAGCCGGCCGACGCGGTCGATGCATGCCTGATCAACGATCAGATGGTGACCGACATGGCGGCGTGCAGCGCCGCGTTCCCGTACTTCGGCTCGCCGCGCCTGGTGGCCGGGATGCCGCTCTCGCACGACATTGCCGCCTGTCAGACGCGGCCGCTCGATCGGGATGATTATGCGAGCGTCGTTCCGCCGCTCACCGACGAGCAGTGGGCGCGCCTGCAGGCGGCGTTCCCCGAGGGCGTTTGCGACTACGGTCTGCCCGGCGTGGGGCAGGAGCCGTCCGTACCGTGGCTGACGTACAAGGACGGCCCCGGCGGGCAGCCGCTTGGCGAGCCGCCGGTGTCGGCGCCGGCGGATTGAGGGATCCGCGAACTTCGCGGTACGTGCGCGTGCATCGGTCTTCGCGCACCGCCACAGTCGCGCGCCATCGTGATTTTGGGTAGGGAGGTTGCAGGTTCAGCAGGCAGCCATGCGACGCGGCCGAAGGCGCGCTTCGCGGTCGCCGCGGCCGACGGAGTCACGAATCGGTGCGATGGCAGCGTGATCGGCGGGCAAGCCTGCGGGCAGCATTTCTGCTCGTACTGGCGCTCGTCGTCCCCTCGCCAGGCGTTGCCGACGAGACGTCCGGCGACCCGCTCCTCGAAAGCTTCGAGGCCGAGCTCGAGACGCAGGCGGTCGCCTATCCGGACCCGCTCGAAAATCTCAACCGCCGCACCCAGCGCCTGAACGCGGGCCTCAACGAGGCGATCTTCGATCCGATGACGCGCCTGTACTCGTGGATGATTCCCGAGCCCGGCCGCAAGGCCATCCGCCGCTTCCTCAGCAACCTTGCGGCGCCCTCCACGTTGATCAACGACCTGCTGCAGGGCCGGCCCCGTGATGCCGCGGTCACCGCCGGCCGATTGGTCATCAATACGGCGGTGGGGTGGGGCGGCCTCATCGATGCGGCTGCATGCATGGGGCTGCCGCCGCACCACTCCGACTTCGGGCAGACGCTGGCGATCGCCGGAGTGCGCAGCGGCCCGTACCTCATCCTGCCGATGCTCGGGCCGACCACGGTCCGCGATGCGTTCGGCGACGCCGTCGGTCTGCTGTTCCGTCCGACGACGTACTTCCTGGCCGGGGCCGAATCGCTCTTCTACACGACGGCCTACGGCACGGGCACCGGACTGGTGACGCTCGAGGAGCATGCGCGATCGCTGCGGCGCCTGGAGAGCGGATCTCTCGACTACTATGCGGCCTTGCGCAACGCCTATTACCAGAACCGCACCGCGCAGATTGCGACGGCGCGCACGTCGCGGCCACTGGGCACCGACGAAGCCTACTGCCACTGTCCGGGCGGATGCCGCCGCATCGGGGATGACGGCGCGCTCGGCGACTCGGTCGAGCCCGAGCAGCCGCGCTGAGTCACTCGAGCTTCTTGCCCGATTCGAGGTCGGCGATCTTGCCTTCGAGCGATGCCAGCAGCGCCTCGAAGCCGCTGGACTTGAGCAGCGCCGCGTATTCCGCGCGCCGCAGCGCGAGCTCGCTGACCGTGCCCTTGGCGTAGACGTCGATGATCTTCCAGGCGTCGTCCGCCTTGCGCATGCGATAGTTGAGCTCGACGTTCTCCGCGCCCGGATCGATGACGCGCGTCAGGACCATGACCGTGTCGTTCTCGCCCTTCTGCTCGCCCAGAGACTCGAAACGCTGCCCGCTGTCGCGGTCGAGGCGGGCGGCATAGTTGGCGATCATGAATCTCTTGAACGTCTCCGCCCACCGCTTCTGGTCGGCTTCGCTCAGGTCATTCCAGGCGCGGCCGATGACGGCACGTGCCATGAACGTCGTGTCGTAGGCGTTCTCGATGGCTGGCGCCAGACGCTCGTATCGGGCGGCGTACGGTAGCCGCGCCGAGTCCTTCAGGACGCCCGCGTACGTCTGATGCAGCGCTTCGACGACCTTGGCCGGCGGCGTCTCGCCCGCTGCATCGGGCGCGAGCGCAACCACGGCCGCGATGGCCGTGGCGGCGACGGCGCGGCGCAGCCGCCGCACGCGCGCGAGGACCCGAAGCTGGTTGGCGGCAGGCGGCACGGCGCGCGGACAATGGCATCGGTGGTGGCGCGGGGCAACTTCGTGCGCGGCGCACCCGGCGCCGCGACGACGAGGACGGGACGGCTCGGCAGCGAGCGTCGTGACGGCCGTTCGCGGTTGCGCCGGCATTCAGGACTGCCTTTTCTCCGATCGCCGGCATGCATCCATTGCGTCGGCAGCGACACGAGAACACAACGAGCCGGCGGAGGTCCCGTGAAAGCCACCACTGTCTTCGACGATGCCATCGTCCGCCTCGAGGAGCTGTCGCGCATTGCCGGTGTGCACGACGAAGTCGTGGATGCCCTGCGCCGCCCGATGGCCACGCTCAGCGTGACGCTGCCGGTGCGGATGGATGACGGGTCGATGCGCTACTTCCCCGCCTTCCGTTGTCACTACAACGACATTCTCGGGCCCACCAAGGGCGGCATCCGCTATCACCCCGGCGTCACCATTCAGGAGGTGGAGGCGCTGGCATTCTGGATGACGATCAAGTGCTCGGTGGTCGGTCTGCCCTACGGCGGCGGCAAGGGCGGCGTCGTGGTCGATCCCAAGACGCTGTCGCCAATGGAGGTGGAGCGGCTCTCGCGCGCCTACGTCCGCGCGATGGCCGACTTCATCGGTCCCGACATCGACATACCGGCGCCCGACGTCTACACGAACGAGCGCATCATGGGATGGATGGCCGACGAGTACGAGGCCATCAAGCGCGTCAAGGCGCCAGCCGTCATCACCGGCAAGCCCATCAGTCTGGGCGGCAGCCTCGGCCGCGGCGAAGCCACGGGGCGCGGCGCGTTCCTGGTGATCGAGGAGCTCGCGCGTGTGCGCAAGCTGGATCGCAAGGCGACGCGGGTGGCGGTCCAGGGCTTCGGCAACGCCGGCTATCACGTGGCCAGTCTGCTGTGCGCGGCAGGCTACAAGGTCGTGGCGGTGAGCGACTCGCAGGGCGGAATCCACTCCGACGCCGGCTTCGACGTCGACAGCCTCTTCCGCATCAAGCAGGAGTCGCGACAGCTTCGTGCCGTCTACTGCAGCGGCTCGGTGTGCCAGCTGGTCGAGCACCGCAGGATCTCGAACGAGGAGCTGCTCGAACTGGATGTCGACATCCTGATTCCGGCGGCGCTCGAAGGCGCCATCACCGAGGACAACGCACCGCGCGTGCGTGCGCCGATGATCGTGGAGGTCGCCAACGGACCGATCACGCCCACTGCCGACAAGATCCTGCAGGCCGCGGCCAGGCTGGTCGTTCCCGACGTGCTCGCCAATGCCGGCGGCGTCACCGTCAGTTATTTCGAATGGGTGCAGAACCTGCAGGGATACCGCTGGACGCTGGCCGAGGTGCGCACGCGTCTGGCCGAGATCATGCAGCGCGCCTTCGCCGAAGTGTGGGCCTTGCACGAGACGGAGGGAATGCCGCTTCGGACCGCCGCCTACGTTCTGGCCATCCGCCGCATCGGGGAAGCCATCGACGCGCACGGCTCGCGCGACTTCTTCCGGCAGGACTGAGCATGCGGAACGTGGGCCGACGGATCGCGCTGGGGCCGACGTTCGCGGTCGGCTTGCTGGTGTCCGCGGTCGCGACGGCGGCGGCGCAGGAACCGCGCTACCTCGGCGCGGCGTCGTGCGCGAGCAGCGTCTGCCATGGCGCGCTCATCGGCCGTGACGGCGCGAGCGTCTTGCAGAACGAGTACATCGTCTGGTCGGAGGAGGACCGCCACGCGCGCGCGTACGAGGTTCTGCTCGAGCCGAGGTCGGCCGCCATCGCCGCCAACCTCGGCATCCCCGCCGCGCACGAAGCGGCGCTGTGCCTGGATTGCCACGCCACCAACGCGGCGCGTGCGGCACGTGGACCGAAGTTCCAGATCAGCGACGGCGTCTCGTGCGAAAGCTGTCACGGCGCAGCCTCGCGCTGGATCGAGACGCACGACGACAGCGGCCGCAGCCACGCCGACAACGTCGCCGCCGGCATGGTCGCGCTCGAGGACGTCGGCGTGCGCGCGCAGGTGTGCGTGTCCTGCCATGTCGGCGACGACGATCGCTTCGTGTCCCATCGCATCATGGCCGCCGGCCATCCGCGCACCAGCTTCGAGCTGGACACGTTCACGCATCTGCAGCCGCGCCACTATCGTGTCGACGAAGACTACCGCCGGCGCAAAGGCGAGGTGGACGGCGTGCAGGCATGGGCTGTCGGGCAGGCCGCGGTGCTGGTCGACTACTTCGATCGCCTGGCCGGACATGCGGGAGGCGACGCGGTCTGGCCCGAGTTCGCGCTCTTCGACTGCTTCAGCTGCCACCACTCCATCGGATCGCAGCGCGCCGGCGGCGGCGTTCGCCCGGCTGCCAGCCTGGGCATTCCGTCGGTGCTGCGCGCCAGCGCCATCATGTACGAAGCCGCGGCGGCGACGGCGGGCGTTCCTTCCTCCGCTCGCATCGACTCCGGGTTGCACGAGCTGGAGGCGGCGCTGGCGCGTCGCGGCGGCGATGCGGTTTCGCAGGCGCGGTCGCTTCGCCAGAACGCCGACAGCGGTCTGCGGCATCTGGCGCGCTGGCAGCCGCGGCGTGGCGATCTCCACGAGCTGCTCGCGCGGCTGTCGTCGCGGGCGGCGGTTGCAAGGTACCGCAGCTACAGCGACGCCGAGCAGGCGACGATGGCGGTGCAGGCGGTCGTCGCCTCGCTGGCGGATCGCGGCGAGCTGGCCGGCGAGCGCGGGCGCCTGACGGCGGCCGTGGACGGCCTGTTCGATGTCACGTCCAGCGAGGCCGCGTTCCGGCCTGAGGATTTCGCTTCGGCCATGGCCAGAGTGGCCTCGCTCGCGGCCGACTGACCCCCCGTGGTTCCAGCGCCGTCTGCGCGCGCAAGCAAGGGAAATGGGCCGATTCGCACCGCCTGGACGCGTTTTCCCGCGCACCGTCTTGACGGCCGCTCGATGCCGGACCACGACGGGAGAAGTCTGCGCCTGACGACTGCGGGACGTGGCCGAGCGGGTAGCAACGACTTCGGTCGTTGCGTTCGACTCGGCAACGTCCCGCTCCTGTCTGAGGCCGGAGATCCCTCCCGACGAGCTTCCGACGGCTTCCTGGCATCGCTCGGCCTGCGGCCGTTCTCGCGCACGTCAGCGCCGGCATCCTCACGGACGCTGGCCCTACGCCGCACCGCGTAAGACGGACGGGCTGCGTTGACTCGCCGCCACGGCGATGGGAGAGCCCGCACGTGTCTTCCACACCTGTCATTCGGCTGCGAGGCGACAAGGAGCGCTCGCTGCTGCGACGCCATCCCTGGATCTTCTCCGGCGCCATCCTGCGCGAGGATGCAGGCATCGAGCCTGGCCAGACCGTGGACGTGGTGGGCGAGGATCACGCATTTCTGGCGCGCGGCGCCTACTCGCCCTCCTCGCAGATCCGCGTGCGCGTATGGACGTTCGAGGAAGACGAAACGGTGGACGAGGGGTTTTTGAGGCGACGCCTGCAGGTGGCGATGCACGCGCGCCGCGACCTCGTGCGCGGGTCTACCGCTGTGCGCATGGTCAACGCCGAATCGGACGGTCTTCCCGGCCTCGTCGTCGATCGCTACGGCGACGTCCTGGTCTGCCAGTTCCTGTCTGCGGGCGTGGAAGCGTGGCGTGCGGCCATCATCGAAGCACTTGCCGATCTCGGTGCCGCCGCCTGCCTCTACGAGCGCTCCGATGCCGAGGTGCGCGCCAAGGAAGGGCTCGAGCAGCGCAGTGGATTGCTGCGGGGGCAGGAGCCGCCGGCGCTCGTCGAGGTCGTCGAGAACGAGCGGCGCTATCTCGTCGACGTTCGCCGCGGTCACAAGACCGGTTTCTACATCGACCAGCGCAGCGGGCGCGATGCCGCCCAACGATGGGCGGGCGGTCGCAGCGTTCTCAACGCGTTCTCCTATACCGGCGGCTTTGCCGTGGCGGCGCTGCGCGGCGGCGCCGCCGGCGTCCTCAGCATCGACAGCTCGCGTGACGCGCTGGAGCTGGCGCGCCGCAACCTCGAGCTCAACGGCCTCGCCGATGAGCGTAGCGAGAATGTCGAAGGCGACGTGTTCGCGCTTCTGCGGCGTTTTCGCGACGCGCGCCGCAGCTTCGACATGATCGTGCTCGATCCGCCCAAGTTCGCCGAGTCGCGAGCGCAGCTGGATCGTGCCGCACGCGGGTACAAGGACATCAACCTTCTCGCGTTCAAGCTCCTGTCTCCGGGCGGAGTGCTGCTGACGTTCTCATGCTCGGGGCTGATGCAGCCCGAGCTGTTCCAGAAGATCGTCGCCGACGCCGCGCTCGACGCGCGGCGCGATGCGCAGATCCTCGAGCGTCTCGAGCAGCCGCCCGATCACCCCGTGGCCACCACCTTTCCCGAAGGCGGCTATCTGAAAGGCCTCGTCTGCCGCGTCGCCTGATGCGCGCGCTGGCCGCGAAGCGACGCGACGGTGCGTCGCTCCGCCGCCACGCAGGATGGCCCGGCTGGTGCCGGTCCTCGCCAGGCGTCCGTCGCAGGAGCCTTCGCTCGCCGCCGGCGTGGCAGCTCTCACCGCTGCGGCAGCCGCGCCAGTGACTCGCGCGCCGGCGCAAAGGACGGATCGATTTCCAGCGCGCGTTCCCACTTGCGGCGCGCATCCTCGTAGAGTCGCTGGTTGGCATCGAGAGTCGCGAAGTTGCTCCACAGCGCGGCGCTGCCGGAGTCGAGGCCGATGGCGCGTTCGTAGGCGCGCCGCGCATCCTCGTCGCGCCGCAGATGCTGATAGGCGATGGCGAGCTGGCCGTGTGCCTGCGCATCGTGCGGGGCAATGCGTACGCAACGCTCGTAGACCGCTGCCGCCTGCGCATGCTGTGCGCGCGCAAGGTGCAGGTTGCCGAGGTTGAAGCACGCGCGCGGGCTCGGCGAGTACGCCAGCGTCGTCCGATAGACGCTCTCGGCGTCGGCGAGCTGATGCTGGCGCGCGAGCACCGCCGGCGTCCACGCCGCCGCCAGCACCAGCGCGCTGGCCACGACGATGGCGCCGCGCTGTTGCACCGGCAGCCAGCGAGCGAGCGCGCCGGCGGCAAGCGCCGACAATGGCGCCAACGGAAGATACGCGAACTGCTCGCCGGTAAAGATCAGGTGCTCGGCGATGCGCGGATGGACCGGGATCAGGCCGCAGACGGGCAGATACAGCAGCACGGCAAGCACGGCCGCAAGCCGCGGCGCGGTCGGCCGGCGAAGGAACGCGGCGGCCACGCCCGCAGCGGCGACGACGAAGGCCAGGCCAAGCAGTGCAGCGCCGCCGCCTCCGGTCGGCGTCAGGCGGTCCAGATGCAGATCGCCGGGCCAGAGCGTGAGCCGCAACAGGATGGCCAGCGTGGTTCCGGCCGCGCGCAGCCGTAGCCATGGCGGAACCGCGGCCGAGACCGCGTCGCCCGGCCATACCAGGAACAGGCCGGCGCCGGACGCAATCAGCGCTGCCACCGCCACCCACGGCCGCGAGTGCTCGGCGCGCCCCCGCCACGCCCGATGCCACCAGAGCGCGGCCACCGCCGGTCCGGCCATGACGCCGCTCTCCTTGGACAGCGCCGACAGAAGGCACAGCGCCGCTGCACCGGCGGCGGCCAGAGCCGGGCCGCTGCGGCGCTCGGCCAGCGCCACGTGCAGCGCGGCGAGGAGGAACAGGGCGGCCAGCAGATCCGTGCGGCCCGAGACGTAGGCGACGGCGGCGGAGCACAGAGGATGGGCGGCCATCAGGATGGATGCGGCGGCCGCCACCGGCACCGCGGCGCCCAGGCGCAGAAGAAGCAGCGCCAGCAGCGCGACGGCGGCCCCATGGATGGTGGCGTTGAAGAGATGCAGCGCGGCGGGCGAGGCGCCGCCGAGCCGTGCCTGCGCCGCATAGCTGACCATGACCATCGGCCGTGCGTACTGGCCCGGCGCCGGCCGAATCAGCTCTGCCGCCGGCGCGGTGGCCGCGGCGGGAACGTGCAGCTCGTCGTCCCACACCAGCGGATTGCGCAGGCTCGGAAGGTAGAGCAATGCCGCGAGGATGGCGGGCAGCACCACAGCCGATGCTCGAACGTACCGCGGCGGCCGCCGCCGGCGCGGCTCGTCGCGCTCGCAGCCTTCGCGCGCCGCGCCGGAAGCGCGCCGTTCGAACAGCCTCATCGACTGCGCGCGTCTGGACACCGGCATCGGTCGAACCCTATCATGGGCCGGCTTGCCGGCGACGGGCCCTGGTCCCGCGCTCGCAGCACCCTCGGAGTTGTCCCATTCCTGGTCGGAGGCGGGCGGTGTCGGCGTGTGCGTCCTGCGACGCCGCGGCCGTCGAGGTTCGATCCACGCAAGGCAGGAAACAAAGAGAACGGAGATGATGCGGAAAGTGAATTGGAAGATTTCGGTAGCAACCCTTGGATTCTGCTTTGTCATCGCACCGGCCGGCGCGGCTCTGGCCCAGCAATGCGGGGACGTGACCGATGACGGCAAGGTGGCGGCCAGCGATGCGCTGGCGGTCCTGAATGCGGCCGTCGGGCGGCCCGTCGAGCTGATCTGCACCGATTCCTGCGCCGTGCTCGAAGAGCGCGTGGCGGCGCTCGAGGCGCTGCTCGATCACGTCTCCGTGGTCGGAAACAACCTGCGCATCACCGGCCAGAACCTGCAGGTCGTCAGCGGCGCCGGCGCGACCTACTCGCCCACCAACGGCACCGGCAACATCATCATCGGCTACAACGAAGACGACGATGACGATCGCAGCGGATCGCACAACCTCGTCATCGGCTCCTTTCACAGCTACAGCGCGGCCGGCGGCGCGGTCCTGGGCGTCGACAACGACATCAGCGGGGATGCGGCCACCATCCTCGGCGGCACCGCCCACGAGGCCAGCGGCGACTTCGCCGCCATCCTCGGCGGCTTCCGCAACGACGCCCGCGGCGAGAGCTCGACCATTGCCGGCGGCGAGGACAACCGCGTGGACGGGCTGAGCGGGGCCATCAGCGGCGGCGTCGAGAACTTCGTCGATGGCGACGTCGGCGTGGTCAGCGGCGGCGGCGGCAACGAGGTCAATCATGACGGCGCCGCCATCAGCGGCGGATCGGGCAAGCAGTCTTCGGCCCAGTTCCAGTGGATCGGCGGGACGCCGTACTCCGGTTTCTAGTCATTGCGTGACGCGTTGGCCTGCTCGCTCGGGCAGGCCGACGCCGCGCCTTCCGGCCTCGCGCGAGCCAGGCCCGCCTTCTGCACGGGATTCTCGAACTCGGTCAGCTCCTCCCAGTGCTCGACCACGAGAGTGCGCATGCGGCGATGGGCGACGATCTCCAGACGGATTCCGTCGGGGTCCTCGAAGAACGTCGCGTAGTAGTCCTCGGCATATTGCGGGTACAGGGCCGGCTCGCTGGCATCGATGCCGAGCGCGCGCAGGCCGGCGGCGGCCGCGTCCACTTCGGCACGCGACGCTACGCGGAAGCAGTAGTGGTGAAGGCCGGGGCGGTACGGGTCGTGTGGTGGCCCGCTGCGCGAAGGCCGGATCGAGTACTGCGTGACCTTGTTGAAGTAGTGGAAGTGAGGCTCACCGCCGATGGCGAAAATGCCCTTGCGGAAGCCGAGCAGGCGCATGACGCCGTCGTAGAACCGCTCGGAGCGATCGAGGTCGGTGACGGTGACATAGACGTGATCGACGGCCGTGACCTCGATGCTCATGAGTTTCTCCTGGCGAGCGGGCGGGAAGCATCGCGCCGGATTCCGGGCTAGGATCGATTCGCGTGTTTCCCATTCGTGACGACAATCCTTCGCTTTCGACCCCGATGTTCACCTACCTCGTCGTGGCTCTCAATGCTGCCGCATGGGTGTTACTGCAAGGAATGGGGGCCGAGCCGGCGCTGAGCGCCTCGGTGTGTCACCTGGGACTGATTCCCGGCGAATTGCTGGGACTTGCGCCCGATGGTCTCAAGGTTCCCATCAGCCAGACTGCCGCGTGCGTCATCCATCACGACGCCGCCAACTGGCTGAGCCCGTTCACCTCGATGTTCCTGCATGGAGGCTGGTTCCACATCCTCGGCAACATGTGGTTCCTGTGGCTCTTCGGCGACAATGTCGAGGACTCGATGGGGCACGTCCGCTTCGCGTGCTTCTACGTCATCTGCGGTCTTGCCGCCGCCGCCGCGCAGGCCTTCTCCGATCCTGCCAGTGCGGTGCCGATGGTCGGCGCCTCCGGCGCCATCGGCGGGGTGATGGGTGCGTACGCGGTGACCTTCCCGCATGCGCGCGTCGACATGCTGATCACGCTCGGCTTCTACGTCACGCACGCGGCCGTGCCGGCCTATCTGATGCTCGGCTACTGGTTTCTGCTGCAGATCATCGGCGGCGTGCCCGCGCTGCAGAGCGAAGGAGGCGGCGTCGCGTTCTGGGCGCACGCCGGCGGCTTCCTTGCCGGAGTCGTGTTGTCGTTCGTGTTCCGCAATCCCGATCGCCTGGCCGCGCAGCACCGCGCGCGGATGCGACAGCAGCTGTTCGGTTACAGCGATTGAGCTGGTGGCTCAGCCGACGACGGCGGGAGCTGCGAGGGGGGGCGCGGCGTTGCCGGTCTCTTCGGCCGCGCGCGCCGCAGCGGCATTGCGCAGCATGCGGGCAATCTGAGGATGGCAGGAGCGGCAGCACCCGCCGGCGCCGCAGCGTCGGGTGACTTCGGCAATGGTGCGCGCACCCTTGGCGATGGTCTCGCGGACCCTCGTATCGGAAACGTTCTCGCATTCGCAGACGATCATCGCTTACCCCGTCCTGTGCCCGCACTATGCGGAAGTTGAATTTCATGTTCAAGCACGTTGGGGGCGGTTTCGACAGAATTCTGCGGACTTGGGGGCGCCAGTGCCTCGAACGCGGGGGTGGCGAAGTAGCCGTCGCCGTCCTCGAACCGCACCTCGATGCGGGCGGCCCGTGCCGCCTGCAGGCCGGCCCGACCACGGATGACTGCCGCCTTCGACCATGCCTCGGCGGTTGCGGCATCTGAGGCCTGGACGGTAGCCAGACGCGGCGGGGCGACGGGCATTGCCGACTCCGGGTCGATGATGGGCCCGGCAGCGCCGGTGCCGATCGCCCGCGACGTCGAGAGCGCGCGGTCACGCAGCAGCAGGAGGCCTGCGACCTGGCCGGTGCGAAGGCCGGTCACCAGCACGTTCCACCCCTGCGCCGATCCGGGCGGTGCGCCGACGGCGATCTGGCTGGAGCCTCCGAAGTCGGCGAACGCCGCCTGCGCTCCGCCCGCGCGCAGCAGCCCGGCGATGCGATCGAGCGCGATGCCCTTGCCGATGCCGCCGGCATCCAGTGCGGTGCCTTTCGCCAGCGCCGCCTTGCCGTCCCTCAGCGTCAGCGCGGCTGCGATGCGATGAAGCGTCGGCTGCGGCGCCGGCTTCGGCACCGATTCGTCGCGCCAGTGAAGCGACAGCGCTCCGGCCACCGGATCAAAGGCGCCGCCGGTCGCCACCGACAGCTTCTGCATCTGTTGCAGTGCGGCAAAAAGGTCCGCGCTGACGGGAACCAGGCCGGTGCCGGCGCGCGCGTTGAGCCTGGCCAACTCGCCGTCGGAGCGCCACGTCGTCAGGATGTCGTCCCAGCGTCTGGCCTCGGCGATCGATGCGTCGGCGAGGCGCCGCGCGGCGGCATCGTCATCGGCAATGACCGTCACCTGCAGGATCGTACCCATCACCGGCGCGCCGGTGCGGGCCATGGCCGCGACAGCAGCCGAAGCGGGGACGATCGGAAGCGCGAGCAGGAGCGCTGCTACGGCGGCAACGCGGCGGCAGCGGTCGCGCGGCGAGCCGGCACGCCTGCATGGCCGCCCGCTGCTCATCGTGCGGATGTCAGCCTTCGAGCTGGCGATCGTCCGGATCCGGCTCGAACGTAGGATCGCTGTCTTCGTACGCGCTCGGCTGCTCGAGCAGAAGCGCGCGGGCGACCACGATCATCAGCAGCAGGATCGTTCCCTCGAGCAGCAGGAAGAAGAAGATCTTCGCGTACGCGAAGCCCGGGTGAACGAAGCGCACGCCCCAGCCGCTGAGCTCGTCGGCAATCCCGGCGACGAAGGAGGTGGTGATGCCCCAGGCCTTGATGCGCATCGAGATGGGCACGAACAGCAGAAGGTGGGTCAGCGTCAGCAGCAGGATGCCCATGGCGAAGCTGTGGAAGTGCAGCACCTCGAGCATGCCCTGGAAGGATCGCGGCTGCAGGAAGCGCTCCTCGCTGCCGCGGTAGTACTCGATCACCGAAGTCGGGGTCAGGCTCATCTTGGCGAAATAGAGGCCCGCCGACGTCGCCCACAGGAAGAGCGTGTAGACCAGGAAGCACCACACGATCATCTTGAGCAGACTGTTGCGCGTCCACTCCCCGCTGACGACGAACCGCATCGACTACTTCCCCTGCAGCAGCACCGCATGGATGGCGAGCACGCGCCGGATGCCGTCGGTGACGGCCTGCGCGCTGAGCGTGGAGCCGGTGATGGCGGCGATCTCCTGCCCGAGCCGCAGCTCGTCGGCTGCGGTCTTGCCCTTGAACAGACCGAGCCACCGCTCCGTCGGCAGGTATTCGAGCGGCTCGTGAAACGCCAGCACGTGCGTTGCCCGAACCTCGCCCGCGGGGCTCAGCACGACCAGAAACGTCTCGGGAAGGGTGCGGACGATGTGCGTGTCGAAGATGGCATAGCCGAGGAGCTCGCCGCCGCGATGCCCGGTGTACACGGTGACGAGGCTGGACTCGACCTTGGCGCGCGCGCGCTTTTCGATCTGCGCGCGCTGCTCGTCGGTCAGATAGTGGTTCTGGGGCTCGACGCGGTCCGCGTCGGGAAAGGCAAGCTGCAGTGCCTCGTCGCGCGCATGGAAGACGGTGGCGCCGGCCGGCGCCGCAGGCCCTGCCAGGACGGCAAGGCCTGCGGCGACCAGCATCGCCAGTGCGTAGTGCCGTCGCGCGTCAGAACGCGAAGCCGGCACCGAGTCGGATCTCGTCGGCAAGCTCTCCGCCATCGGAGTTCTGATTACGATAATCGGCCTTGATGATCACCTGCGTGATGGGCTTGTAGGATAGACCGACTTCCCAGATCTCGCGGTCCTGCGTCTCGTCGTCCGCGAAGCCGTCCGGCACATCGGCCAGCGTGTCGAACTGCGAGTAGCGCACCCACGGCGCCAGATAGTGGCGCGTGCCCGGCCGGATCCACGGCAGGACGTCGTAGGCAGCCTCGGCGTACCAGCCATACTGCTGGCCGCCGATGGTCTGGTCGGCCACCAGGCTCAGCTCGGCCGCGTCCTCGATGCTGCTGAACGCGCCGAGAGCCCGCAGCTCCAGGCCGTAGCCGCGGAACTGGGCGTGGGCTTCATAGATCTGCGTGAAGACGTCGGGCTTGAACGTGACGTCGTCGGCCGGATCGTTGGCATTGGCACCCTTGTCGATGAAGTTCTGGTTCTGGCCCGAATTGCCGAGGTACGCGGATGCGCCGACCGTCAGCATCTCGATCGGCGAGTAATCGAGGCGCCCGACCCATGCCCAGTCCTCCGCCTTCTCGAAAGCGCCGTTCTGGCGGCCGCCGCGCAGGCCGCTGGAGCGGAAGTCGAGCGCGTCCAGACCGGTGATCGCGTAGGTGCGATATTCGAGCCCCGGCAGCAGCTCGCCGAAGATGCCGGCGCCGTTGGCACGCCACGTCGACGGGATGATCTGCTGCTCGACCTGCGGCCGGACGTTGCCATGGAAGAACGGCGGCTCGTGGATCTCGTTGATGAAGCCCATCGGCACCAGCAACAAGCCGGCGCGCAGATTGGCCATGGGGTGGAGCAGGAAATCGAGCGTGGCGAATTCGACGGACACCGATCCGCCGCCGCCGGTCGTCGCATGCTCGTACTCGATCTCCGAGTTGAAGACGATCCAGTCGTTGAACTTGTAGCCGGTGTAGAGCACCAGCCGGAGGTGATCGAACTCGTCGCTGACGCCCGCGCCGTCGCCCACCTTCTCCCGGTAGTTGAACTCGCCGTAGCCGCCGAGCGAGAGGCCCTGGCTGACGCCGTATACCTTCGACGCCGCAGGTCCCAGTCCGTACGTGCTCTTGAGCTCCTTCTTCTCCGGCAGAACCATCGCTTCCTTCAGGACACGCACCTCATCGGTGAGAATGTCCTGGCGGCGCTCCACTTCCTCGACACGAGTGGCGGGCCCGGCCGGGGCGGCGGCCGGCTCGGGAAGACCCAGCTCCTGGCGCAGCTGCTCCATCTGCTGCTGGATCGCCTGCTGCTGGCGCTCGAGCTGTTCCATCTTGCGCAGAATCGCCGTCTTGTCGGCCGCTCCCGCCGTCGGGGCGGTGGCCAGGGTCACCAGGACCGCGGCGGCCCCCGCGGCCGTCCATCCTTTCCATCTCATTGCAGGTTCCCTCCAAATCGGCGCATGTGGCCAGGATTTTGACTTTCATTTTCAGTTTGCTGCGCGCGTGTCAACCCGGCGGCCGGGGGCGCGCCGCGCTCGACCGCCGCCGGCCCGGCCATGCACGTGCGGTACGGCGGTGGCAGTGCCGGCCAGGATTTGACTTGAGCCTCGCCCGCCACGACCTCAGCGCCTTGGCGAGCCCCCGCTTCACGCCGCTGCTCGCGGCAACCCTTTGCCTTCTCGGCGCGGCGGCGCCGGCGCCGGCCGAGGAGGTGCGCGAGGCGCAGCGTCTGCTCGGCGCGATCGTGGAGACCGTCGTCGACGCGCCCGATCGCCAGACCGGCGAATACTGGATCGATCAGGCCGTCGAGGTCGGACGCAGGCTCGAACGCGAGCTGCGAACCGACGACGAGCGCAGCGAGGTCGGCAAGCTCAATCAGCAGGCAGGGCAGGGCCCGGTGCGCGTCACGGTCGATCTGTACCGACTGCTGACGCTTTCGCAGCTTCTGTCGCGGATCACCGGCGGCGCCTTCGATCCGACGGTCGGCGCCCTCGTTCGTGCGCGCAGCATGGCAGCCGAAGCCGGTCGCGAGGTCGAGGATGCTGTCGATGCCGCGCTCGGCCACGTCGGCTACGATCGCGTGATCCTGCATCCACCGGATCGCGTCGAGCTGGCGCGCGCCGGCATGGCGCTCGACTTCGGCCTGCTGGCCAAAGGCTACGCTGCATCGCGGATGGCGGCGCGGCTTCGCGAGCTCGGTGCAACGCGTGCGCTGCTGCGCTTCGGCGACGTTTACGTCGCCATCGGTCCGGGCAGACGCGACCCGCCATGGCGCATCGACGTCCCGCGCGGCAACGCCATCGCCGGCAGCATCGCGCTTCGCGATCGCGCAGCCGCCATCGTGCACTCGCTGCAAGGCACCGACGACGGCCAGCGGGCGTCCGGCGCACGCAGCGGTGGCGGCCATGGCCCTCACATCATCGATCCGCGCAGCGGTCGCTGGATCGAGGCCGATCGCCAGGCCGTCGTCGTCGCACTCGATGCGGCCATCGCCGCCGGATGGGCGGTGGCCATGATCGTCGATCCCGATGGCGTGGCGGCGCTGCTGGAGACGCCGCGCGACGTCCATGCGCTCGGCTACGACGAGCATGGCGAGCACCGCACGTCCCGCTTCGACGCCGTCGCCGGCTACGACAGCGCCAGGCGCTCGACGCGAAGGGACGCCGGCGCGGACGCCACCGGCAAGGCGGCAGCGACCCACGGCGAACGCGATCGAGAGGCAGGCAGGAACGACGCCGGCGCGGGGGAGCATCGCGGTGCCGAGGAAGAGGCCGCCGCCGAGCAAGGCAATCCACCGCCCCCGCCCGACGACCCGACCCCTCTTCGTTCGCCCGCCGACGAGAGCCACGAGGAGAACGAGCAGGCCGCGTCGCCGATGGAGGAGGACCTGCGCGAGCAGCAGCCGCCCAGCGGCGACGGTAGACAGTGACAGCAGACCTGCGGCTGCGGCTCCGGCGTCGCCACTGCGGTCAAACGCTTGCCGCCGTGCGCTCGACCTCGAGCTGAGGGTCGCGCTGGTGAGCGACAAAGAAGAGGCGGTCCGCCGTCGCCGCCTCGACCGAGAGTTCGCTGGATGCACCTATTCTTGCCGGCGCCGTCAAGGCGGTGGTAGATGGCGACCATGCTACCCACCGCATTCACCACCCTCGTCGGATGCGCCCGACCGCTGCAGCTCGCGGCCATGCCGCGCATCAACACGCCGGAGCTGATCTCGGCAGTGGTGGGCGCCGGCGGCCTCGGCATGATCGGGCTGCCGATGCTGCCGCCGCCGCTGGCGGCGACGGTGCTCGACGAGCTTGCCGGCTGCTGCCGCGGTCCCTTCGGCGTCAACTTCCTGATGCCGTTCCTCGACGTCGAGGTCGTCGATGTCGCGGCACCGCGCGCGCGCGTTCTGGAGTTCTTCTACGGAGAGCCCGACGCGGAGCTGGTTCGCCGCGCCGCCGCCGGCGGCGCGGTCGTCGGATGGCAGGTCGGCTCGCGCGCGGAAGCCGAAGCGGCGGTCGCCGCCGGGTGCCGCTACGTCGTCGCGCAGGGCCTGGAGGCCGGCGGGCACGTGCGCGGCACGACGCCGCTGCGCGATCTCCTGGTGGAGGTGAAGGCGGCGGTATCGGTTCCCATCGTTGCCGCAGGCGGCATCGGATGCGCGCGCGACGTTGCGGACGCGTTCGACCGTGGAGCGGCAGCGGTGCGCGTCGGCACGCGTTTCGTCGCGACGGCCGAATCGGACGCGCATCCGCTGTACGTGCGTGCGCTGCTGGAGGCCGAAGCCGACGATACGGTGCTGACGGAGAAGTTCTCGGCGATGTGGCCGAACGCGCCGCATCGCGTGCTGCAGTCGGCGGTCGATGCCGCCGATGCCGACACCAACGAAAGCGTGGGCGAGACCGACATGGGCCCGGGCATGCGCATCACACTGCCGCGCTTCGCCGTCGTCGCGCCGACGCGCGACACGACCGGCAACGTCGCCGCGATGGCGCTGTACGCCGGCCGCTCGGTCGCGAGCGTGCGGGAGATCGCGAAGGCCGCCGATGTTGTGCGCGAGTTGTGCGACGGCGCCGAGCGTCTGCTGCAGGAGGAGCGGCTCGGAGACTAGCGCTGGCGCAGCGCCGCCGCTGATGCCGGCGCCGTCGGCGGCTCCCGCGATCATCGAGCTACAGCGCGAGCATTTCCTGGAGCGTCAGCGGCCTCGATTCGACGCGGGCACCGTCCACGGCCGCCCGCGGTCGTCCAGATACAGCGCGCGCATCTCCTCGAGCGTCAGCGGCCGTGAGCCGATGCGTCCGAACACCGCCACCTGATGTCCGGTCTCGTCCACCGCACGGTCGCGCTCGAGCGGCCGCGAGATCGACAGCGCCGGCGAGTCCGTCTTTCGCCACGCAATCAGCTCGGGGACGAGCTCGGGGCTGAAGCCGTACAGGCGCGGCTGCGAGTCCGGCGAGGTCAGCTGCACGACGGCCAGGCCTTCGCGCCCCGCCGCCAGATACGCGAACAGGGAGGCGTTGGTCATCGCCACCGTCACGTCGCGCACGTCCGAGAGGCGGCCGCCGCCGTCGAAGTACTGCACGAGGCGCGGCCGCTCGGGCCGCTCCACGTCCACGATGGCAAGGCCCTGGCTGCCGGCAGCGATCAGGGCGTAGGTGCGGGCCACGATCACGCGCCGGGCATCGGCCAGCGGCACCGCCGCACCGGCGACGACGCGCGGCTGCTGCGGCCACGTCACGTCCACGACCTTCAGCCCCTCGGCATCGACGACGAAGAGGTAGCGGAACTGCACGAAGCCGGCGCGCGCGCCCGCCAGCGGAATCGTCGCCAGATGCCGCGGCTGCCGCGGATCATCCAGATCGACGACGACCACGCCTGCATCTGCGGCGACGTAGAGAATGTGTCCGGCAAAGGTGGCATGCACGGCGCCGTCGAGCAGGCCCTCCGGGTTCCAGACGACGTCACGGCGCAGGAAGTTGTTGCGCGGCTCGAAGTCTCCCATCGTCACCACGTCGGTCAGGATGAGGCCTTCTTCGGCATCGGTGATCGCGGCGTAGCGGTAGATCGGATGCATGGGCTGCTCGAGGTTGGTGCGCAGCATCAGCTCGTCGAGCTCGGGCGTGCCGCCGTTGCGTTCGGGTCGCACGGGCTGGGTGGTCGGCAGCGCCACGCAGGTGGCATTGCGGCTTTCCACGCGCGCATCGTGCCCCAGCGGCGAGAAGGGCGCCGTGATGATGCGCTCGGAGAAGTTCTTGTTGGCGACGTTGGCCACGTCGTAGGCCTGCATGCCGCGCTTGCCCTCGGCGACGTACAGATACTCGCCCCGCAGCTGCACGCAGGCCGCCCGATGCGAGTCGTGGGAGAATTTCGCCTCCGCCATTTCCCTGGCGCGCAGCTCGCGGCCGCCCGCGAGGTGTCGCGCGTAGTCGTCCGGATAGGCGTAGCGGTGCAGATAGCTGCCGAGGACCGCCTGCGGCTCGTTCCATTCGGTCACCTGCACGGCCTCGACGCTTTCTTCGGTGCCGACGAAGGCGTGAAAGCCGAGCAGGTTCATGTAGGAGGTTCCCAGCCCGAGCAGCTGCGCCATGATCGCGTTGTTGTCGCCGGCCTCCGAGAGGTGGCAGTCGTCGCAGCGCTTGGTCTCCTCCGTTCGCACCGTGTGCGGGAAGTGCGGGTTGAACGCCTGCGAGCTGTAGCCGGAGGAGGCCACCGGCGGCTGCTGCACGTAGATGTGGTTGCGGTTGATGTCGGTGGAGGAGACCACCAGCGCCGACGACGATCGCAGCGGCGCCAGGATGCCGCTCTTCACCTGCCCATGCCGGCCAAGGATGAACGCGTCGTCGCGCACGACCTGCGGGTTGTAGGTCGCGTAGTTGCGCGTCTCGCCGCCTTCGAAGTGATGGCGCTCGGTCTTGCGGTTGGCCTCGATGGGAAGATGGCAGCCGCCGCAGGTCGTCACCCACGCCGAATGGCAGGTGAAGCAGGCCATCTCGTCGTCGCGATGTGCGCGGTCCTGGCGCGCCGGCACCGGGCCCCATGCCTGGGTTCCGGTATCGCGCGTCATCGTCTTGGCGCGAGCGGCCTCGGCGTTGAAAACGGGGCTGCCGGGCGTGACCGTGTCCCTGACCTGCACGACCTTCCACTCGCGTCCCGGAGTCACCAGCGAGCGCTGATAGAGCTCGTCGCCGCGCCACACGAAGCGCAACTGACCGTCGGGATTGCGCAGGTCTGCCAGATTGCGGCCGCCGTCGGGCGCCGCCGGCCCGGACGTTCGCAGCGTCGCGCGCGCATCGACGGTGCCGTGGCAGTCCTTGCACGCGATCTCCACCGCTGCCGCCACCTCCGCCTTGATGTGGCCGTCGCCGTGGTTGTCGGTCGAGTAGTGACAGTCGGTGCAGTGCATGCCTCGCTCGGCGTGGATGTCGCGCAGGTGCACCGCCTTGCGGAACTTGTCGGGATCCTCGTCGGAGACGCGGCGGCCCTTCCCGTCGAGCAGGTGACCCTTGCGGTCACGTTTGAAGATGGCGCGGAAGTTCCAGCCGTGCCCGTGGTAGTCGGCAAACTGCGTGATCTTCGTCCGCGTGTTCAGCGCCGAGACGGCCGCCAGGAACTCGAGGTCGCGCCAGTTGCCGCGCGCGGCCGCGCCTTCAGGGTTGCGTTCGTAGGTGGCGTCGAGCTCGTCGTCGCTGGGGAAATGCTGCTTCTCCGGCCACATCAGCGGCGCATCGGCCTCGTAGTCCCACATCGTGAAGCCGAGATAGGAGTTCACGAACATGTTGGGCTGATGCATATGGCAGACGATGCACTGGCTGGTCGGGATCGATCGCGTCAGCTCGTGGCGGATCGGATGGCCGCTCTCGTCGCGCGGGATCGTCGGATCGGCCGTCTGCGTCCGTCCGCGATGGCCTGCATCGGCCCACGGCCCCGAATGCAGGGGATCGCGGTCGTTGGCGTAGACGACGTGGCAGCCGCTGCAGCCGGAGGCGCGGTAGTCGCCGGGCTGGTCGTTGGTGCCCATGAACCACAGCGCAGGATCGTTGAGGCGCGTCTTGTGGATGTTGAGCACCGGGATGCTCACGCGCGACCCGGTGCCCGGGCCGCGGTTGGACGAGCGGGTGTCGGGCCGCCCCGGCTCCTCGAGCGGATTGGGCAGGCCGATCTCGGGGAACACCGAGCGGATGTTGCGTCCGCCGCGCTCGAAGACGCGGAAGTTGTCCGCCGGCGGCACCGTCTCCCAAGACGGCAGCGGAAAGAGCTGCGGCAGGTTGCCTCGCGCCAGCGCTTCGGGCGTGTCGTCCCCGGCAATGCCGGGCACCGTCGCCGGCTGGCCGTCGCGCGTATAGGCCTCGCCGAGGATCGAGCGCTTCATCGGCAGGATGCCGTTGTTGTAGGCGGCCGCCGCCCAGAACATCGACATCGTGGCCATCATGCTGCGCTCGACGTAGCCGACCTCGTGCTGATGGCAGGCCCCGCAAGCCTCGCGCGCCACTCGCAGGTCGCCGGGATTGACGAACCGGATGAACTCGGGCGCCTCGCGGTTGAGCAGCGTGTAGGTGCGCTCGGGCGTGGCCGACGAAGGCCAGCGCCAGCTCCGCGGGTAGCGCGGCAGCACGTGCGCGCGCTCGATGGCGGCGAGGTAGGCGGGAGGATGCCCTTCCTTTCCATGCCCCGGAGCGTGCACGACGTCGTCCGGCGCGAAAACCGATGCATCGCCGCCGTGGCAGTCGGTGCAGCCGAGAACGACGGCCTCGCTGCGATGCATGGACGCCGAATCGGTGGCGGTGTGACAGGATATGCAGCCGGCCGACTTCGCGTCCGCCTCGGCGCGCGACTGGTCGCGAGGCGCCGGCGGATAGACCGGATACGTGATGTCGCGCGGCTTCTCCTCCGAGGAAGCGTCGGCGGCCGTCGGTAATGCCAGCGCGATCAGCGCGGCGGTCGCAAACGCGAGGGCGACGAGCGCGATCACGGTCATCGTCGGATCGATGAGAGCCAGCGTGGCGGCGCGCAGGCGTCCTCCGAACCATCGCGGCTGTCGATCTTCCTCTCGCATCAGTAGACGAGCGTGACGTTGAGAAGCGTCGAGTAGAAGACGGAGTAGCGGTCGTCGTAGAGGTCGGCCAGGCCTTCGCCCGGAACGAGCACGGCGGCCGAGAGGCGCACGACGATGTTCTGGTTGAAGAGCGGGCGCCACAGCAGCGCCGCCGAAAGATCGTAGCCGATCGTGCTTTCCACGTGCGCCTGCTGGCGCACCACCTGCAGCACCGCCGTGTCGTCGAACTCGAGATAGCTGGCGTTGGCGGTCAGGCGCAGCTGCGGCGTCAGGTCGAGGTCCGCGCCGGCGCCGGCCAGCCAGATGCCCGGGTTGACGAAGTTGGACTGTCCCTCCTCCTTCGAGGAGCGCAGCGACGGGATCAGGCCGTTGCGCGCCGACAGCGCGACGCCGCCGCCGCCCACCAGCGGAATGTTCTGCCGGTGCCAGTAGCTGGTGTCGGCGCCGGCGAGCTGCGGGTTTTCGAAGACGGCATCGAAGCCTTCCGCCTCGCCGTCGAAGGGATCCTCGTCGCCCGGGGTGTGGAACGCGAAGAGCTTGAGGCGATACCAGTCGAAGTCCATCGAGGCTTCGATCGCCATGAGATACGAGAAGATGTCGACGTTGCGCGAGGCGATCGGGCTGCGCTCCTCGCCCAGAGCGAAGAACGCATTGGCGGTCAGGTTGAGGCGCCACAGCCGCCCGTCCAGCCCCGAGCCCAGATAGACGACGTCGTAGTTCTTGGGCCTCTCGTCGCCGATGGAAGCCGGCCTCTCGATGAAGCCGTTGTCGTTGAAATGCGCGCCGCGATCGCCGTCGCGGTTGCGGTTGTACAGGCAGAGGCCCGAGACCGTCAGGCCCGGCCGCAGGAAGTCCTGGTAGTAGCCGTTGACGACGAAGACGTCGTCGCCGCGGTCGCCGAAGAGGGTATTGAGACCGGAGTTGGTGTCCTTGTCGAGACGGTGGAACCACGCAGCGTTGTACTGCAGGCGGTTGCGGAAGCGGTTGCCGAACAGGCGGATGCCCGGCTGGCTGTCCTGATACAGGAAGGCGCGGAAGTCGCTGATGAACGTCTGGATGCCGATGCGGATGCTGTCGAAGTCGTAGGCCTCCGAGACGTTCCGCAGATGCCGGTCGTAGAGCAGCTCCTGGATGCCGAGGTGGCCGTCGCTTCGGTGCTCGCCCTTGTCGGGATCGACGTTGACGATGCCGCGCTCGCCGACGGTCAGGTCGTTGTACTGGCCGGCCAGAACGATTCGGAACTCGTGATCGGGCGGGCGGAACGTCGTGTTGCCGTTGACGATCGAGGTCTCGACGATCACCGTCTCGGCGGCGATGAGCTGATCGCCGGTGCCGAAGACGTCGAGGTCGTCCGGATCGTCGGTGGCCTGGCCGCCGACGCCGACCGGAATGCGGCGGCCTTCGATCAACGTGTCGGAGATGACGCCGAGGTTCAGGAACCACTGCGGCCCGAACCAGGGCAGCAGATGACGGATGGGCCGGTCGGCCTTGAGCGTGTTCTGGTTGTACGGATCGTACCAGCGCTCGCGCACGCCGAGGTTCTCGATGATGCGCCAGCGGTCCGGCAGCGACGTGAACGGCTCGCCCTGCAGGGGTCGCAGCGGCTCCAGCAGCGGCGCCACATCCTGCTCGGGATGGCCGGGACGGCGTCGCGGCGCCTGCGTATCCTGCGCGACGGCGGCCGTCGGCGCTGCCAGCCACAGCGCAAGCGCGACGATCCCGATGCAGGCGAGGGAGGCGGCGACGCGGATTCGCGACGGAGCGTTGCCGGCGCGCCGCGGACCTGCGGCCGGCGCCGAGCGATCGGGCATCACCGCTCTACCTGCCATCGCACGGACTCTGCTCGTCGCTGTTTCGGAACGGTCGCACCGGACAGCTGACGTAACGAACGTTGGAGCCGTTCACCTCGAGGCGGTCGGCGCGCATCTCCTGCGGCGCGTTGTGGATGCTGCCAAGCTCCACGGAGGCGTTGTGCAGACCGAGGAATGCGATTGCATCGTCCTGATCGATGCCGTCTCCGGAGATGCCGACGGCTCCCACCAGCGTCGTGCCCCGGTAGATCGGCACCGCGCCCGGGAAGATCTGGATGCCGTTGTTCACGCCCGCGACCGGGCTGCAGCTCGGTGCCGGCTGCAGATCGGTGCTGCACGGCGCGACGCCGCGGATGCCGGCCGCCGAACAGGCGATGCCTTCGATGACCAGATCGAGCTGGAAGCCGGTCGAGAAAGGGCTCCACTGCTCGAGCGGGCGAGACAGCGGTCCGTTGTCGCGGCGGTCGATGCCGTCGGGAAAGAACGGTCGCGCCAGGTTGCCGATCGAGCGCGCCGCGAACGCGATGTCGCCCGTGAACACCATGTCCGCCGTCACCTCCTCGTCGCCGAAGACGGCGCGCTCCGTCAGGAAGTCGATGGTGGCATCGAGATAGCGCTGGATGGCGTGCGGCGCCGCTTCCAGCCGCGCGCGCGTCTGCGGCGAGGAGGCAAGCACGGCCGCGCGCGCCTTCTGCAGCGAGACGTCGATGCCGAACACCGGTGCGTCGGGCGATCGCACCAGCCCGAGCAGCACCCCCTCGCTGTCGACGACCGAAATGCTGACGCGCGCCGGAGTATCGAGCGGCCTGCGGATCGCGGCTCGCAGGCTGTCGGCCACCGACAGCGCGTGCTCGAGCACCGTTCGCACTTCCAGCGCCGTGAGCTGCTCTCCGGCCGGCGCGGTGCCGGCGCGCGGCGGGAAGCGCGGCACGCCGCCGGCGGTGACCAGAATCTCGGCCGGCAATCCCGAGTCGCCGAAAGACGGCACCGAAAGCACGCCGGAGGCGCTCGTGCCGAGCGCGATGCCGCCGCGAATACCGGCGCACGAGGCGACGTCGGTGAAGCCGGCGACGGCGAGGAAGCTCCCCTCGAGAACCTCGCAACCGTCATCGCTCGGCGGACCGTGCTCTTCCTCGTCGGCGAAGCGCAGCGACTTGCCGTCGACGAAGATGCGCTCGGCGCGCCTGTCCTCGGGCGCCTCCAGGCCGGCAGCGCCGGCAGCCGCGATGCGCTCCTCGACGCTCTCGTCGATGTCGAGGATGTGCGGGTCGAAGGAGTAGAGCGTGGCGAAGTCGTCGGTGCAGGCTGCAAAGGATTCGCAGGTGGGATGGCCGGGGCCGGCAAGCGCCTCCAGCAGCGTGGCCGCTTCCGAGCCCGGCGCCGCGGTGAACGCGCCGCATGCGAGGGCGCTGCAGCCTATCTCGACGCCGATGCCTCCGGCGGCAACCCGCCCGCTCATGCCGCCAGGACCCGTGCTGTCCAGATACAGCGGCATCGAGCCGGGATCGGCCGACAGTCCGAGCGGCATCGGGTGCGGCCCCGCGCGATCGTCGGGCTGGTCGGCGTCGAAGGGCCGCACGAGGTCGCCGCAGGGAAGCTGACTGAACTGGACGCCGAACAGCGGACCGCCGGGACGTCCGCTCTCGCCAGGATTGAAGTGCTCCTGGACGATCTGCCCGGCGGTGCGCGAAGTGAACGCATTGCCCTGGCTCGACAGATAGGCCGCGGTACCCGCTTTCGAAATGGCCGCGGCGGCGGCGGGAACCACCAGCGTCTCCAAGCCCGTGCGCACGTCGCGGCCGCTGGTGATGACGGTGTTGCCGGCTGCGCCGTCCATTGCGAACACGGCCAGCACGTTGCCGATGCGGTCGACGACGGCGATGGTCGCCGAGACGCCGAGCCGCTCGGCTTCGCCGACTGCGCGTGCCAGCGCTCCCTCGACGTCGGCGGCGGTGAGCGCGCGCTGCGCGCAGCTTCCGTCGCAGCTCTGCGGCGTGCCCGTGCTGCTCGATCCGCCGCTGCCGCACGCAGCCAGGCTCGCGGCCAGCCACGCCGTGACGATTGCAAGCGGTGCTGCCGCGCCGCGGCCAGGTTCGGCCCGGCGCCGGCAGCTGTCACCGGCCGCCGTCGAAGCCGCTTTGCGCGCGTTGCGGTGCACAGAGGCGGCGAGGCCGGACGCGCGCATCACGATCCCTCCTCGATCGCCGCGCGCTCCCCATGCATCGCGCCGAAGCGCTCGCGGTGGAAGTCGTGACAGCTCGTGCACGGCGAGGCGATCCTGCCCGTGCGCGGCTGCTCGCCGCCGTGACACTGGCGGCAACGCTCGATCCCCGGCAGCAGCACGTCGGTGGCCGACGCCGAGCGCCGCGCCGCATGACAGGATTCGCACGAAGTCGAAGCGTGCGAGCGGTGCTCGAAGATCGCGCGCGACAGCCAGCGCTCGGATCCGGGAAACGGCACCAGGCGGGCCGGAAGCACCCGAACGTCGCCCGCACTGCGCTCGAGCACGTGGCAGGTCGCGCAGGCGCCGCTGTCGGCGAGCAGCAGGCGCCGCACGCGTGCCGTCTTCTCGCCGACCCAGCGGATCACGCCGGCCTTCTCTTCGGCCGTCAGCTCGCGGCCCGGCCGCCGCCGCGCAACCAGCGGCGCTTCCTCGTCGACCTCCTCGCCGCGCAGCGCGCGCGTGGCGTAGAACTCGAAGAGATCGTTTTCCAGGGCCGCAGGATCGCCGTGAACCGCATGGCGGTCCGGGGCGCGCTCGTCGAAGGCCAGCGTGTGGCAGCGGCGGCAATGCTTTTCGAAATCGATCGCCTGCATCGTCTCGCCGCGCGCATCGGCGACGTGGCAGCTGGGACATTCGAGAACGACGGGGCCGAGAGCGGTCCTGAGCGCACCGGCCAGATGCTCGTCGTGCGGGAAGCGCAGTCCGCTCTGCTCGCGCGGCGATTGATCGAGTGGGATGCGCTGCTGCACCTCCGAGCCCGGCTGCGTCAGCACGGCCGGGCGGAACTCGGCGTGCGCTGCGGCGAAGTCGGCGGCGTCGAGCAGGTCGGTTTCGGGGTAGGTGGCGCGCAGATTGGCGTGACAGCTTGCGCACAGCGAATCGGGAAACGCTGCCAGCGTCCGGCCGCCGCGGTGCTCGTCGTGACAATCGACGCAGCGGGTGCGGTCACGGCCGGCGCCGCCGGCATCCTCGGCCGCATGGGCCCCGATTCCGCCGTGGCAGGCAAGGCAGGCGTTGTCGCTTACTTCTTCGAATCCTTCGACGTGGCAGGCGTTGCACTGCTCGGTGAAGTGCGCGTGCGAAGCCGACAGGGGCCCGCTGCTCCACGCCGTTGCCAGAATGCGTGCCCCGCGTGACCGCTCCGCCTCCGGTTGCGACGGATCGAACGGCGCCGCGTTTCGCTGCGACAGCCATGGCAGCGCGAACAAGCCGGCGGCTGCGGCGAGCGTTGCCGCCCACGCCAGCTTCCGCCGCGTGATCCTGCCGCGATGGATGCCGAGGCTGGTGCGCCGGGCGAGGTCGGCGGCCGAGGCCTGCGCGGACTCGATCTGCTCGACCTCGACTGCCAGATCGGTTCCCGCCTCCGGCGCTCGCACTCGCAGCTCGTGCGGGCCGATGCGGATGGTGTCGCCGATGGCGAGCGCTCGCGCCGAGGCGACGCGGCCGCCCACGCGCACGTCGTCGCCGCGCACCGCCTCGATCCACGGGCGCCCCTGCCGCAGGTGAATGGCTGCGTGCTCGAGGGCTACCGACAGGCCCGGCAGCTGGATCTCGTTGTCGGTGCCGCGGCCGATCCGCACCACCTCGACGTCGAGCAGCACGTCGCGCACGGCGCGGGTGCCCGAACGCTTGACGGTGACGTAGGAGATTCGCGCTCGCACTCGTCCTATCCGTGGTAGAGGACGACGAAGACGTGCGCTGCCACCGCGACCAGCGACGCCATGGCCAGCGGAACGTGGAAAGTCAGCCACAGATCCAGCAGAGCCTTGTAGCGGCCGTCCTTTCGAACCCGGTCGACCAGCGAGCGCTTGATGCTGAGGATCTCGAGCAGGCGTTGGACCTCGCCGCGCCGCGAGCCTTCGGTCTGCGCCGCTTCCGCCGACAGCATCGCCAGCGCGCGCGCCGTGCCGCATCGAGGATCGGTGCCCGACAGCTGGCGCAGCAGGCCGCCGCCGAGCCTGGTCTCCTCGATCGACACGCGAATGGCGCGCGCGACCGCATCGGGCAGACTCTCGGCCATGCTGCGGCATTCCGAATCGATCTCGGCGATGTGCTCGAGCAGCGCCGCCAGCTTCTCGCCGGGCCGGTTCTCGGTCATCCGCTCCGGGATCGCGGTGTAGTAGGCGACGCCGGCGATGCCCGAGACCACGACGGCAACCACCAGAGCATAGGCGGCGGTGTGGATGTTGGCGCCGAACTGGAATGCGCAGTGCAAGGGGACGAGCAGCAGCAGGCAGGCGCCCAGGTAGACGTGGGCGGAAAGCCAGCCGCGCAGCGGCGCTCCGGCGGCGTGGTACGATCGTTTGCGCACGCCGAACCACGACAGCCACGCCATCAAGGCCGCTGCCACAATGCCCAGGCCGTAGCCGACCGCGCTATCGCCGCTGCGAGCGTGGACCGGGCCGCTCATGACGTAGGCGGTCGAGCTTGCTGCCAGCACGACCAGCGACAGCTTCAGCCAGCGAAAGCGCGCGTAGGTCCAGAAGGATTCGTGGACGGCCATGTTTGCCGCGGGCGCGGCCGCTGGCTGTCGATCGGCGGAGGAAGGCGCGGGCCCGACGCGATCCGCCGCAGGCAGTGTCCGCGACCGAGCCGAACCTACCCGACCGCGAAGGGAGACGGAACCGGGACGGCTGCGGCCCATTCCGGCCGGAGCGTTCAGCGGCGCAAACGTCCGTGAGAGAGCGGCGAGCGAAGAGAGAAGAGAGAAGAAAGGGGTCTGGTCATGCGTGTGCACGACCAGACCCCGGGTTGTCAGTGTGTGGTGGCCGAATCGGGGTCGGCGGCTTCGTCGGCCTGGCCAAGGACCGAGGCGCGCACCCACTCCCGGACCTGCGACTCGTGCCGGGCCTCTTCCTCGGCAGCCTGACGGAAGGACGTGGCAAGCTCGGTGTGACCGAGCTGGTCACACAGCTCGATCAGCAGCTCCCATGCCGCCAGGTCGCCGAGCTCGACCGCCAGAATCGTGCCCAGGCACTGCGTCAGCGTGGTCTTGGGGTCGGTCAGTACCTGCAGGAAGCCGCTGGCGGCCACGCCCATGACGTCGGCGCACGGAGTGACCGCCGTGGGATCGGCGCCGAGCATTTCCAGCGCCGATGCCAGCATGCCGGCGTGCCGCAGCTCATCGTTGCGGATCTCCTCGAGCGCCTCGCTCGTCAGCGTCTCGTCGTGCGCATGCGAAGCCGCCAGCTTGACCAGCAGCGCGTCGTAGAGACGCACGCCCGTGCGCTCGTAAGCGAGCCGCTCGCCGAGCTTGTCCAGCAGCACGGTGGCCTGCTCACCCTTCAGGCGCGCCATCACGTCCTTGGCAAGGCCGCGCAGCTTCATCGGCGGCGGCATCGTTCCGACGGGATCGGCCTCGTCGCTGTAGGAGACGCGGATGGAGTACATCGCACTGGTGTCGGGCGTGGGCGCGTCCGCTCCTATTTCGGAGAGGTTGGTGTAGCCGATGGGAGAGGTGGCGATTCCGGTTCTGTTGTGGCCGATCTCGGTCGGCTTGGTCGGATTGCTCAATGGATCCTCCTGTCTTCGGCCAGGGCGACGGCGCGCTGCATGAGCTCGGTGCCCGGCTGCCACTGGTAGTTGGTGCGGACGCTCTCGGAGGGCGAGCCGGAGGAGTTGATGTAGCTCCTGTACTCGAGCGTGCGCTCGGGCTCGCCGTCCTCGACGTCGATGAACTCGGGGCCGTCGGCGCGCAGGTTCACTTCCGCCGACAGCGTCTCGCGCACGAACTCGCGGTGGCTTTCGTAGGCGATGGGGTCGGGAAGCTCCGCCGGCAGGATCTCGGCGGCGTCGCGCTTCTCCATGCGCTCGAAGTGCTCGATCGCGAAATGGAGCTGGCCCAGCTCGTAGTCCAGGAAGCGCTCCCAGATCGCCTTGATGCGCGAGTTGGTCTCGCTCTGCATGCAGCTCCAGTAGTTCCAGACCTCGCAGGCCTCGTGCATGACCCACTTCTCGAGCCACGTCTCGGTCGCGTCGATGAGCGACTCGTACTGCGTGACGTGCTGCTCTTCGATCGAGGCGATCTCGGCGTAGAGCTGGCGCGCCACCGGATCCGCGAAGATCGGGCCGACGTTCATGTAGTAGTTGCGCGTCTGCTGCTCGCCGGCCAGGATCGTCAGCGCGTTGAGCTTGCTCAGCGGATGCGCCGACATCTTCTCGTACGGCATGCGCAGGTCGTCCTCGGGCGCGCGGTGCTCCTCGACGGTGCGCCGGCCGGGCAGCACGTCCGAGTAGCCCTGCAGGATCGTGTTGGAGTCTTTGCCCTCCAGGCGGTCCAGCAGCGCGCTGTACGCGTGAAGGTGGTCGAAGTCCTCGAGCATCCCGAAGCGATACACCTGTGCCAGGTACTCGTCGGGCTCGTGCAGCGCCACGTGCGCCGTCACCTCGATGGCCACCTGTTCGTAGGCGATGGTGGTCTCGAGCGGTGAGTGATCGGGGGAAAGCAGCCAGTTCACCATCGTGGCCTGATGATGATCGATGCGGCGGACCTGCGCGGCGGGGATCTGCAGGTCGCGGTTGAAACGCGCCAGACTGTGGAGAAAGCCCACAGACTCGCTCTCGATTCCGTTCATGAGGATGACGCGGACCCGCGTGAATGCGTCATCGTTGAGCTTGCTGATCGGACGGCCGACGAGCTCTCGCCAGGTGAAGCGCTGCTCGTCGAGCGGCACGCCCTTCTGCTGCATCAGATCGAGTCCCATAAGTACCTCCAGCCGTTTCCGCCATGCTGATGGCCGTGGCTGGAAGCGCAAGACGTTGGCACCCCCGCTTCGTCGCGCTTTTTTCGCGGTTGCCGCTACGTCAGGTGCAGGAGCCGTTGCGCGCCGTCACCGTGTCGTGCGCGTCGTGGCCGTGCCGCCGGCCGCCATGCCCGCACGCGACCGCTGGAGCCGCTGCGCCCGCTCGTGGCTTTCGCGCAGCCAGCCGGCCGTCAGCGCCAGTCCTGCGAAAAGGTAGGCGAGCGCCGCGGGAACCCACATGATGAGGCCGCCCAGCTGCTGGTCCTCCAGAGCCGTCAATCCCCATGCCGAGGCGGTGCGCTCGTAGCTCGGGTACCAGACCGTGCGCGCGAACGTGAGCAGAGCTCCGAGCGCGCCGCTGTGCACCGAGGTCGTGAAGACGTAGAGAATCGCTGCGCCGTAGCCGGCCAGATCGCGCGGCCCATGCACGAGCGCCCACCAGAACAGCAATGCTGACCCGAGGAAGGCTGCGTGCTGCAGCGTGTGCACGAGATCGCTTCGCAGGGTGGCCTCGAAAAGCGCCGGAACGTGCCAGATCCACAGCGCCACCGCGTGCACGAGCCACGCCACCAGCGGCATCGTCGCCAGCGCCCATGCTCCCTGCACGCCGCGCACCCGCGCGGCGGCGCCGACGACGTGGCGCCATCGCGGCGGCAGCGCCCACATCAGCGCAGGCAGCGGGCGTGCGAGCACGAGCAGCGGGGCCGCCACGAGCATCAGCACCTCGTGCTGTGTCATGTGCGCGGAGAACAGGACCTCGCCCAGAGGATGAAGAGGAGAGGCCAGCGCCACCACCAGCGCCGTCCAGCCGGACCAGAACAGGACGGTCTCCGCTCGGCGCGCGCGCCGGCCCGCCGGCGAGGATTCGCGCGCCAGGCGGCGCGAGCCGGCGGCGTAGAGGAGGGCGGTCAGGACGAGCGGAACCAGCACCCATGGATCGCGGCTCCAGGCCCACCACAGATCGGCCGCAGGCTCGGCCGCGGCAGCGTCGCCATGCGCCGCCGCCGTGCCGGCGGCCAGGCACAGCGCAAGCGCGATGGTGGCGGCGTGCCGCGCGGACGAGGACGGAGGCGCGGTCATCGCATGCATGGGTCGATGAAGGCAGTGGCCATCCACTGCGCGATCAGCACGAGGACGATCAGAGCCGAAGTGCCCAGGCCCAGCGCCGACAGGAACCGCGCCCGCGTCAGCACGTCGCTGGCGGTGTCGGGCCAGTGCGCTCCCGCACGCCGCCACGTCGCCACCGACATCGCCGCACCGCTGGCCGCGATCAGCACGAAGAGCGCGGCCAGCACGTGCAGCCACTGCCGGTCGTAGCGCGAGCACACCAGGTGCACCAGGGCGTAGTTGATCAGCAGATGCGCGGCCAGCGCCAGCGGCGCCGCCAGCATCCCGTAGAAGAGCATCGCGATGCCGCGCGAACGCCGAAACTCCTGCTGCGCACCCATCGTCATGGTCGTCCTCATCCGAGACGCGGCACCAGGTACAGCGTTACGTAGCAGGGGACCCACACCAGGACGATGAAATACCAGTACAGCGCGTTGTCCGTGGCATCGACGAAGACCTTGGGGTCTGTGTGCCCGCGGGCGAACAACAGCCCGATCACGGCGGTCTCGGCGACCTCCGCCAGCAGATGGTAGGTGTGGATGCCGATGATCGTCCACACGATCGATCCGTAGGCATTGGTATCCCAGCCGACGTTCAGACGCGTCAGCTCCAGTGCCCGCACGGCGATGATGAGGATTCCGAGGACGACGCACAGGACGTGCCCGCGAATGACCGCTTTCGTGTCGAGCTTCCTGGCAACCGATTCGGTCCACCGCATCGGCGCCACGCTCAGCAGAAGCAGCGCCATCCCGATGGTCGGCACCAGCAGGTCCGGCAGCATCGTCGGCGCAAGCGGCCACTCGAAGGACCGGTCGCGCAGGTAGTAGTACGAGACCAGGCAGATGCCGAGCATCGTGCTCTCGATGGCCAGGAAGCTCGTCACGCCCCACCACATCATGCCGCGCGGCCCGAACGTGAAGCGCGGCAGCCCCGACACGTCGATCTGTTCTCGCGACGTCATTTCCTGCGCCTCGCTCCGTCCTTCTTGTCCTGCTCGCTCATCTCCTCGGCACGCGGCGGCTCGCACTCCTCGTCGCGCTGGGTCGGCCATGCCCAGCCGATCAGTCCGATCGCGCCGAGGGCGCTGCCAATGGGCAGCGCCCATGGCGTGAAGCAGGCCGTGACGAACGTCGCACCGGCGGCCAGCGCGGTCACCAGCGGCCAGATGGACGGCTGCGGCAGGATCATCAGGCTGTCCGGCTCGGCATCGATGCTGGTGAGGACCACCTCGCGGCAGTCGCTCTGCAGGCCCACGATCACGGGCGACTGCGGCGTGCGCGTCCAGGCCGGATCGCGGCTGTCCAGAATGGGAATGTACAGGAAGTTGTACGAGGGCGGCGGCGAGGTTGTCGTCCACTCCAGCGTATCGGCATCCCACGGATTGTCGCCGGCCACCGGCCCGTTGCGTCGGCTCCACCAGGCGTTGAAGAGGAACAGGGCCACGCCGAGCGCGAGCATGACCGCGCCGGCCGTCGACACCGCATTCAGCGAACCCCAGCCGGTTTCCGGCAGGTACGTGTAGACGCGCCGGGGCATGCCCTCCAGGCCGAGAATGTGCATGGGAAAGAAGGCCAGATTGAAGCCTACGAACATCAGCCCGAAGTTGATGCGCCCGAGCCTTTCGCTCATCAGCCGGCCCTCGAATTTGGGGAACCAGTAGTAGAGCGCGCCGAACAGCGGAAAGACGGCGCCGCCGATCAGCACGTAGTGGAAGTGGGCGACCACGAAATAGGTGTCGTGGAGCTGGTGATCGAGCGGCTCGGCAGCCTGCATCACGCCGGTCATTCCGCCGAGGATGAAGACGAACAGGAAGCCGAGGATGAACAGCATCGGCGTTCTCAGCACCAGGCGCCCGCTCCAGATCGAGGCGATCCAGCAGAAGACCTGGATGCCGCTGGGAATGGCGATCATCATCGTGGCAGCCGTGAAGAAGGCGGCGCCCAGCTGCGGCAGCCCCGTCGTGAACATGTGGTGGACCCACAGCCCGAAGCCGATGAAGGCCGTCGCGATGAGCGACAGGACCAGCGCCGTGTACCCGAACACGGGGCGGCGCGTGAAGGCCGGCAGCATGGCCGAGACGAAGCCGGTGGCCGGAATGAAGATGATGTAGACCTCCGGGTGCGCGAAAAACCAGAACACGTGCTGCCACAGCAGCGGATCGCCGCCTTCGACGGGATTGTAGAAGTGCGTGCCGACCAGCCGGTCGGTGGTCAGGAACAGGCTGGCCGTCATCACCGACGGCATCGCGAACACGACCATGAACGACGTGACCAGCATCGCCCACACCAGCAGCGGCACGCGGTTGATCGACATGCCCGGCGCCCGCAGCTTGAACGTGGTCACGATCAGCTCGATGGAGGCCGCCAGCGCGGAAATCTCGGTGAAGTTGATGAGCTGGCTCCAGATGTCGACGCGCTTGCCCGGCGAGAACTCGGGACCCGACAGCGGCGGGTACATGAACCATCCGGCATCGGGACCGATGTTCAGGAAGAAGAAGACGTACAGGACGATGCCGCCGAGCAGATAGATCCAGTAGCTGAAGGAGGCCAGGCGCGGGAAGGCGATGTTGCGCGTCCCCAGCATCAGCGGCACCAGGTAGATGCCGAACGCCTCCATGACGGGAATGGCGAACAGGAACATCATCGTCGTGCCGTGCATCGTGAAGATCTGGTCGTAGAGGTCCGGACCGATCAGGCCCGCCTGCGGCCGGGCCAGCTGCAGGCGCATCAGGAACGCCAGCAGGCCGCCGAGAAGAAAGAAGATCAGCGCCGTGACGATGAAGCGGCGGCCGATGTCCTTGTGGTCGTTGGAGGAGAGCCAGCCGACGAGCCCGCGCTCGCGGCGCCAGGCCTTCTCCAGCCGCCGCGCCAGCTCGGCGTCTTCGCGGCGCTCGGCCGCCGTGCGCTGCTCGCGGCTGCCGGCGCCGCTGCTCACTTCAGGCTCTCCAGGTAGGCGACCACCGCGTCCAGATCCTGCGGCGGCAGCGTCAGCGGCGGCATGTGGTTGCCCGGCTTGATGGACTGCGAGTCCGCGACCCATCGCAACAGATGCTCGCGCGTGTTCGGCAGCGCGCCGGCGCCGATGCGGGCACGGCTGGCCACGTGCGTAAGGTCGGGAGCGACGAATCCGGCGGCATCCGTGCCGCGAACGGAATGGCACATCGCGCACGGGCCGGTCAGGAAGACGTGCTGGCCGTGACGCAGGCGCTCGTCGGACGGCTCGACGGCAGGCTTGCGCTGCGCCTGCAGCCAGGCCTGGAACTGCTCTTCGGTCTCCACAACGACGTGGAAGCGCATGTTGGCGTGCTGGTGCCCGCAGAACTCCGCGCACTGGCCGTGGTAGAGCCCGGGGCGCTCCGCCTTCAGCCACATGGTGTTCTGATGACCCGGGATGAGATCCTTCTTGCCGGCAAGGTTGGGCACCCAGAAGCTGTGGATGACGTCGGTGGAGACGAGGATCAGCTGCACCGTCTTGCCGAGCGGGATGTGGATCTCGTTGGCCGTGATGACGGTGTTGCTCGGCACCGGGTCCTGGTACTCGACATCCCACCACCACTGCTGTCCCGTCACCTTGATGGTAAGGTCGGCCGGCGTGCGAGCGAGCGAGTTCAGCGCATGCCCGGTCGAGAAGCTGGCGAAGAGGAACACGAAGAGCACCACGGCGGTGGCGCCCACGGCCGCGCCGACGACGATGGACATGCGCCGTTCCCGCTCCGGCGCGGTTTCCGCGAGGCGCGTCTGCGGGCCGGTATGCGAGGACCGGTAGGCGGCCATCAAGATGGCACCGCAGACGAGGATGTAGATCGCCGCCAGCACCGCCAGCATCAGCCACCACAGCTCGGACAGATGCCGCGCGTGCTCGCCCGCGGCATCGAGCATGTTCTGCGGCCCCGCGCACGAAGCCGACAGAGCGCACGCGAGCGCCGCGCACAGCGGCGGCGCCATTGTTCTCCGGCTCGTCATGTCACTGCGGCTGCGGCGGAGGAGCCGAATCGGCGGGCGGCACTTCCTCGGCCAGCTGCTCCTGCACCTTGACCTGCATGCTGTCGCTACGGGACGGGGCGGCGGTCTGGTCGACGTTGCCGCTCATGGAGCGCACGTAGGCCGCCAGCTGCCAGACCTGGAAATCCGGAATCTTGCCGCCGAAGGAAGGCATGCCGTTGGGACGGCCTTCGACGATGGTGGAGAAGATCTGGTCGGGCTGGCTGCCGTAGATCCACTTGTCGTCCATGAGCGCAGGGCCCATGCCGCCGCCGCCCTGGGCGTGACAGCCCGAGCAGTTGTACCACTGGAACAGGCGCTTGCCCTCGTTCATGGCAAAGGCGTTCTTCTCGTACTCGTTCTCCTGCGACGGCGTCGGCATCGGCGAGCCCGGCTGCAGAGGCGTCAGGCGCGTGCCGATGGCGAGCTGCGCCTGCGGCGGCTCGACGCGAAAGCCGCGCTCCTCGCGCTCGCACGCCGCCGTGATGACGGCAGTCGCCGCCATGAGCACGCACAGTCGTGCGGGTGCGCCGCCGCGGCGCCGCGCGGGCAACGTCGTCGATGCGCCGCTCATCACGTTCCCTTCCCGGCAGCGTCGCCGTCGCCGCCGTCTGCCTTGCCCGCGCCGGCAGGCGCTGCTGGAGGATCGCCTTCGCGGGCGGCCGCAGCGGCCAGTGGCACGCGGTACTGATCAAGAATGGCCTCGATGTGGCTGCGACGCCGGACCAGCAGCGCGTCGAGCGCGTCCCGTCGCTCGACCTCGCCCTTGCGGACGCCGATGGCGATGTCGAAGGACAACGGCAGCCGCGCCTCGGCAGGTTCGGCAGGAATGGGGACGACTCTCATCGCCACCGGCTGCCGCGCGGCGAAGAAGGCCGCCATCGGCCCCCACGCCAGCGCGACGTCGATGTCGCTCCGCGCCACGGCTTCGATGATGCGGGCAGGCGGGTCGGGCTGTGCGTAGTCGCCGTAGACCATGTAGCCGGCCACGTTGCGGACGATGCCGCGGCGGCTCAGAGCATGCGCGGGCGGCGTGTTGGTGCCGTCGTCGCCGATCAGCTGCACGCCCACGTGCAGCGTGCGAAGGCGCGCGTCGTCGAGCGATTGGATGTCGAGGCCGCGATCCGCGCGCGTGACGAAGACGTAGGTCGAGCGGTAGTACGGCTGCGTCGTCAGGACCATCTCGAGGTCGGCCGGCACGCCCATGAGGACGTCGCAGCGCTGCTCGCCGAGCGTGTTGCGGATGAAGCCGCGCCGCTGCGCCCACCACGTGTACTCGACGCTCGTACCGAGCTCGGCGGCCAGGACCTCGGCAATCTTGTTCTCGAAGCCTTCCTGGCGCTCGTTGGAGAACGGCAGGTTGTTCGGGTCGGCGCACACTCGCAGCGGTGCCGGTGCCTGGGCGTGCGCAGCCGCGGCGCCGGACAGCATCAAGGCGAAGACCGCGATGACAGCGCGCAGCGACGTATGGAGCCGGAACAGGTCATGAGCTGCCGGCACGACGTAAGCCGGCATGAGCCGTGCCGCCGCCTTCCCGCGTGCCTCAGGGAAGCGCGAACACATACAGCATGCCTCCCTTGGTCGTCTTGTCCGGAAGGTCGCGCATGGCATTGACGAACCCGAGCGCGGCCGATCCGTCGCGGCGGTCGAGGTCGCCGGCGACGACCGCGCCGGCCCAGCCGCCGACGCCCGAGAGAACGGCAACGTACTGCTTCCCGTCCGGGCCGCGATACGTCACGGGCTGTCCTACGATCCCGGAGCCCGTCTTGAACCGCCACAACGCCGCGCCGGTTCTTGCGTCGATCGCCTTGAACCAGCCGTCCATGGTTCCGTAGAAGACGACGTCGCCGGCAGTGACGAGCGCGCCGCTCCACACCGGCAGGTCCTCTTCGATCTTCCACACCTCCTTGCCTTCGATCGGATCCCAGGCGGTCAACAGGCCGCGGTGGCCGCCGGGTCCCGCGTACATCTTCACGTTGGCGCCCACGAAAGGCGTGCCGGCGATGTAGCTGGTCTCGTAGCCCTCGAAGTCCATGCACAGGTTGTTGTGCGGGATGTAGAGGAGCCCGGTGCGCGGCGAGAATGCCGACGGGTTCCAGTCCTTGGCACCGGGCGCGGCAGGGCAGATGTCGCGGATGAGCTTGCCGCTTCCAGTGGACTTCTCCTCGACGTGGATGAGCTTGCCCGTCTTCAGGTCCACGCCCCTGGTGGTCGTGTTGTGGACGAACGGTCTGGCCGAGAGCACCTCGCCGCTGGCACGGTCCATGACGTAGACGTAGCCGTTGCGCTCGGGACGGATCAGGACCTTGCGGCGCTGACCGCCGATCTCGAGCTCCGTCAGGATCTGCTCGTTGACTCCGTCCCAATCGTAGAGGTCATGCGGGCTGAACTGGTAGAACCAGCGGGCCTGTCCGGTGTCGGCGTCGCGTGCGAAGATGCCGCACGTCCACTTGTTGTCTCCCGGACGTTGATCGGGATTCCAGGGACCGGGATTGGCGGTGCCGTAGAAGATGAGGTTGCTTTCCGGATCGTACGAGATCCATCCCCACACGGTGCCGCCGCCGGTCTTCCACGCCTCGGGCGGCCAGCTCGAGACGCCGAGGTCCCTGCCGCGGTCCTGTTCGTAGAACGGCTTGAACTCGGGGCCGATCAGGCAATCCGAGTCGGGTCCGGTGCTGTAGGCCTTCCACGCCGTGCTGCCGTCTTCGACGCGCAAGGCGGTGAGCCAGCCGCGCACGCCCATCTCTCCGCCGCTGTTGCCGACGAGCACCTTGCCGTTGACGACGAGCGGAGCCATGGTGATGGTCTCGCCCTTGTTGATCTCGCCGAGCTTGACCTTCCACACCTCCGCGCCGGTCTCCGCGTCCACGGCCACGGCGTGCCCGTCGAGCGTGTTGAAGTAGAACCGGCCTTCGTCATGGACGCCACCGCGGTTGACGACGTCGCAGCAGGCCACGCCCTGTGCCGCTGCCGCGGGCTTCGGCTCGTACTTCCATTTCACCGGGGCGCCCGTCTCCTTGAGATCGAGCGCATACAGGATGTTGGGGTAGGGCGTGACGATGTACATCGTCGAGCCGACGATGATGGGAGCCGCTTCGTGGCCCCGCAGGACACCGGTCGAGAAGGTCCAGGCAAGGCGCATCGTGCGCGCATTGTCGACGTTGATCTCGGTCAGGCCGCTGAAGCGCGTGCTGGCGTGGTTCTTGGCCGGCATCGTCCACTGGCCGTCTTCCTCGTGCGGCGGCTGGTTGGGAACGGGCGGCGGCGCTTGTGTCTGCGCCGGGCGCACCTGTGCGACCGCGCGACGCTCCTCTTCGGGCCCCGTGCAACCGGCCATGCCGAAAAAACCGGCCATCGCACAGCAAAGGAAGGAGCGGATGAAAGCGGTGCTCGATGCGCGGCCGTTCCGCAGACGCATGTTGCAACCTGCGGCGCCGTTCTTTCGCTCGACGCAAAAGACCATGTCTCCAACTAAAGCAGCATCCTAGACGGGCAGCCATGGGTTTCCCTCAGCGCCTGGACGCTCACATGCGCCTGCAGTGGGATTTGGTCTGTCGCCCACACCCCGTTAGGAAACCAGCATCGTCACCCAGCGTGCGAACAAGGAGAGCCAATGTCGCAACCGTTGCTGCTCATCGAAAAGAGCGATGGCATCGCCACTGTCACGCTCAACCGTCCTTCAGCGATGAACGCGCTGTCGCGCGCCCTTCGTTCCGCCATCGTCGATGCCTTCGCCGCGCTGCAGCGCGATGCCGACGTCGGTGTCGTCATCCTGACCGAGGCCGGCAAGGCCTTCTGCGCGGGCCTGGATCTGAAGGAGCTCGGCGGGGAGGGCGGGGGCACCGACGAAAGGGAATCGGCCGTTGCCGGCGCGCCCGTGGTCCAGGCGCTGACTCAATTCGACCGGCCGATCGTCGGAGCGATCAACGGTTTCGCGATCACGGGCGGCTTCGAGCTCGCTCTGGCCTGCGACGTCCTGATCGCCTCCACGGCGGCGCGCTTCGCCGACACGCATGCGCGCGTCGGCCTCGTGCCGGGATGGGGCCTGAGCCAGCGTCTTTCGCGCGTGATCGGCATCTACCGCGCCAAAGAGGTTTCGCTTACCGGCAACTACATTTCGGCCGAGCAGGCGGAGCGCTGGGGCCTGGTCAACCGCGTCGTCGAGCCTGACCAGCTGCTGCCCACGTGCCGCGCCATCGCCGGCGACATGCTGTCGTGCGTGCCCGAGACGGTGCGCGCCTATAAGCGCGTCATCGATGAAGGCTATGCGACCACGTTCGCGGAGGGGATGCGCCTGGAGACGAAGGCGTCATCCGAGCATGCGCGTGCGCTGACGGCGGAGCAGATCGCGGCGCGGCGCGAATCGATCCAGCAGCGCGGAAGGGTTCAGAGCGGGCAGGGTGGAGGCGCATGACCGCCCCGAGAAGTCATTGGTCGCGCGTGGCCGATTTGGGCGTGTACGTGCAGACGCGGCCGGTCCGGATCGCGGCGGCGAGGTGATTGGCGAGCGCGGGGTCGGTGGCACGCAGTTTCCCGATGGCGTCGCGGATACCCTGGCTGACCACCGCTACGGCACTGGTGGCTGCGGAGAACGACGCAAGGGCATGCGCTGCAGCCGCTCCTCCGAGCCCGAGCTGCTCGCTCAGAAGGCGAATCTCCGCGCGGATGATCGAGACGCGCTCGCGATCGCGCTTGGTGCGCGCCTCGTCGAGGTCGGCGCGCAGCTCGGCAAGCCGGCGCCGGTAGCGCAATCGCGCTCGGGCATCGAGCGCGTGCGCACCGAGCGCGCGCGGCGCAGCAAGCGCGAGCAGCTCGGTCGCCAGGTAATCCCGGCCGGGATTGCGCAGAAGCTCGGCGAGGTAACGGAAGCCCTTGTCCATCGCTGCCCTCGCGATCTAACAGGTGAGCAGCGGTGTTGGAACCGCGTGAGCATGGTCTGGGCATGGAGCTGCTCGAAGAGGATGGCCTGGCGCGGGCCGCCCGCTCCTTCGAGGCCTGATGCGGCTTGCGTCGCCTCGTCATGCGCCGGCGCGCCGCGGTCAAGGTGCTGCGTCGTTGCGTCCGCTGCGTTCGATTCCTACCTGGCCAGCAGTCGGTCCACGTACGTCTTGGGCGCCACGCGAACGATGGCGCCGGTGGGGCAGGAGGCCACGCACGCCGCGCGGGGCGCGCCGCGTTTCGCCGGAAGGCTCATGCACAGGTCGCACTTCACCGCGACCTTGGCCTGATCGGCCTTCTCCTGGTCGGCGCGGCGCCTCTCGCCCCAGCCGAACAGGAGCCGCAGCAGCACGTTCGGCGCCGGCTTCCGGTCCACCGCCGCCATCTGAATGACGCCGTAAGGACAGTTGCTCGCGCAGTTCCCGCACCCGATGCAGTTGTCCATGATGTAGACCTCGCCGTTGGGATGGCGGCGAAGCGCATCGGGCGGACAGTCGGTCATGCACTTGGGGTTCTCGCAGTGCCGGCACGAGGTCGGGATGTGCACGGTCGCGAAGGTCGGCCCCGCTTCGCGGTCCAGCCGCGAGACGCCGCCGTGCGTGGCCGCACACGCCGACTCGCAGTTGTCGCACCGCACGCACAGCGACTCGTCGATGAGCAGGATGTCGGTGGCCTCGCCGGCGCCGGCGCTCATCAGGAACTCGACCAGATCGCTCGAGCGCTTGTCGGAGGCGCGCACCGCGTTGTCGATCAGGCGCGTGGACTCGAGCGCCTTGAGCTCCTTGCGCAGCTCGGCGTGGCGCTCGACGAAGGGCAGCAGCGCATCGGTCGGTATGCGGATCGTCTCGGTGTAGATCGTCGCGCGCACCGTCGCGCTGCGCTTGCCCTGCGGCGCGAACAGCGCCATCTCGCCGATGATGTTGCCGGCCGGCAGGTAGGCCAGCACCTGGTCGACGCCTCCCCGCCGCCGCGACACGGTGACCGAGCCGCGACGGATCAGATGCAGGCCGTTGGAATCGGCGCCTTCCTCGAACAGCACCTGTCCCTGCCTGAAGGACTCGATCACCGACTGGTGCGCGAGCTCGCGCAGCTCGGCCACGGGCACGCCGGGCGCGAGCTGGGTCTGCAGCTTGCGCAGGATGAATACCTCGTCGATGGCGCGACGCACGGAAGGCACCGAGCTCATCAGCTTGATCATCGAAAGGCGCGGCGTCTCGATGAGCACGCAGCCTTCCCCGGCAATCACCGTTGCCGATCGCCGCCGGCCCGACAGCAGGCTCATCTCGCCGAAGAACTCGCCGGCGCCGACGCGGAAGCGCTTCTCTTCGCCGCCGGCGCCGTCATGGCGATACGTCGTGTCGTTGGCCTCGTCGCTTGGCGGCGCGACGACCTCGACGTATCCGTCCAGCACCGAGTAGAAGCTGTCGGTGAAGTCGTTGCGCCGGTACACGACCTGGTCCTTGGCGGGCGTGTGCACGTCCGAGTCGACGAGGAACTCGCGAAGCTGGATCGCCGTGATGCCGGCAAAGACCGGGAGCCTGTTCTGGATCCGCTCCAGCACCTCGCTGACGCTGCCGCGCAGCGCGGCGAACTTCTCGCGCAGAATCGGCTCGTCTCCGGGCTCGACGTGGTTGCCGAGGATGTGCTCGATCACCTCGTAGCCCTGGTTCATGCAGTGCTTGATGAGCGGGTAGCCTGCGATCGCGCCGACAAGATGGATGCCGGCGACATTGGACTCGTAGCTCTGGGAGATGGGAGGGACTGCGGATTCGCCTTCGGAAGCGAAGGCAACGCCGAGGCCTTCGAGGAACTTGCGCGGAGGCACCGCTCCGAGCCGCCCGATGAGCATCTCGCAGGGCAGCTCGAGCTCGCCGTCACGCGTCTCCAGAACTACGCCGCCTTCGATGATGCGCTGCACCTGCGCGTGCGTGTAGTGCGCGATCGCTCCCTGCTTGATCGCCTGCTCGATGGCCTGGCGGTTGCGCGGCTTGGCGCGGGCGAAGTCGTCGCGGCGGTTGACGATGGCGACTTCGTTGCGCTCGGCCAGCGCCAGAGCGTTCTCGATGCCGGCATCGCCGACTCCCACCACCACCACGCGCTTGTCCGCGTGCTCGCCAGGATCGTCGAGCTGGTAGGTGACGTGCGGGAGGTGAGCGCCTTCGCATTCGAACATGCGAAGGTTTCCCTGCAGGCCGATGGCCAGGACGATGGCCCGGGCGCCCAGGCGGCGGCCGTTCTTGAGCGTGACGGTGAAATCGCCCGCGGCGCCTTCGATGCGCGCCACTTCGAACTCGGCGCCGCTCCAAAGGTTGGTGCCGGCGGCGGCGGTGGCGCTGGCCCATCCCTCCAGCACCTGCTCGCGCCTGCCAGCCTGGAAGGGCAGAGCCAGGTCCTTGCGCAGCTCGAGGGCGGGCGGCTCGTCCATGACGTGCTTGCCCTTCTGGTACTTGAAGATCGTGTTGGCCAGACGACCGCGCTCGAGGACCACGTGCGAGACGCCGCGCCGGGCTGCCTGCGAGCCGGCGGCCAGGCCGGCGGGTCCGCCGCCGACGATGACGATCTCGAAACCATCGGCCGCGCTCTGCGCCACGAACGCCTCCCGCCAGTGCAACGGCCGCGATGATCGCGGCGTGCGCCGACCCTATCGCAGCGTCCGCGGCCAGGGAACCCGCTGCGCCGCGCGCTACGGAACCTGCTGCCAGCGCGCAGTGGCGCAATGACCGTGCGCGTCGAAAAGGATCAGCAGCTGGGGGCCGGCCTTGCCCGGCGCAGAGAAATCGTAAACCCATGCCGCGCTCGTCTCGCAGTACGGCGCGTTGTCGCACGTGGTCGGTCTGCCCAGGCTGCTGGCGATCTGCGTGCGCGTCAGAGTCCGCAGCGAAGTCAGGTCGATGCTGGCCGCCGACATGTCGGCGCCGGCGCGGGCAGCGTCGAGCCCCGCCCGAAGCTGGCTCAGAAGCTGCTTGGACAGCCGCTCCTGCTCGGCCTTCTCCTCGGCACTGGCGGCCACTGCGGGCGCAGGGGGATCGGGCGCGAAAAGCATGAACATCGCGGTGAAACAGCAGGCTCGGACCAACCTCCAGCGCACGCAGCGGCTCCCTCAATCACCGATCGGGACGTCGAAGTGGCTGTCGGGATACGGCTCGTTCACCAGAGCGTAGTGCCACCACTCCTTCTCGTAGTTGCGGAAGCCGCCCTCTTCCATTGCGGCCCGTAGAAGGTCGCGGTGGATGCGGGCCTGGGCGGTGATGGCCGGGTGATCGGTGGCCGCGGAGGGGTCGAAGAAGTCGTAGGTGGTGCCCATGTCCAGCTCGAAGCTGCCTGCCGCCGACGATCGCACCAGCGTCAGGTCCACGGTGCTGGCGCGGCTGTGGCCCGAGCACTCGGCAATATATCCGTCGGCGATGATGCGGCTCTTGTCGACGCCAGGATAATAGCTCCCCTTGGTCGACGTGTCGGCGTGGTCGCGCGCCCAGCGCACGAAATCGTCGACCGCTCGCTGCGGGCGGTAGCAGTCCAGCACGCGCAGGCCCAGCCCCTGCGGTCGCAGTCGCCGCTGGACCCGAGCGAGGGCCTCGGCCGCGGGGCGCGAGAGCAGGCAGCGGGCGCGGTGGTAGCCGGCGGCCGGCCGGCCAAGGAAGTTGTCGTCGCCAGCGTAACGGATGTCCTCCTCGATGGTCGGATCGACCTCCTGGATTGCGACCAGCTCGGGTTGCGCGCGCGCGCTCGGACATCGTGTGGCAGCCGGCGGGGACAGCGCGGCACAGGCGGGCAGCCATGCGCCAACGAGCAGGGCCGCCATGGCCGCGCGCTTTGTCGTGGCAAAGCCGTCGACCGCTGGGACGGCCGGGGCCCGCGTCGCGGCCGCGTCGGCCGCGGTGGCAGTCGCGCCCGTGTTCACCACCAATCCTACAGGAGCCGGCCGCGGCGCAGCAGCCAGACGAGCGTGCCGGCCAGCGCCAGCGCCGCCGCCCAGAAGGCGGCGTAGCCGTACTGCCATTCGAGCTCGGGAAGCACGCGAAAGTTCATGCCGTAGACGCCGCACAGGAACGTCAGCGGCAGGAAGATGACGCTGACCGCGGTCAGGCGTTTCATGACGGCGTTGGTGCGGTGGCTGACCATGGACATGTAGAGGTCGAGCGAGCCCGACAGGATCTCGCGGTCGGCCAGCACGTCGGTCAGCACGCGCTCGACGGTCGCCTCCATGTCCGCGAGAAAGGGCCGCGTCTCGTCGCTGACGAAGGCCGACTTTCGCATGTGCAGCTCGTTCATGACGCTTCGCGCCGGCACCAGCACCTTGCGGAAGGACAGCACGTCGTTGCCGAGCTCGGAGATGGCGGCGAAGACCGAGTCCTCGACGTCGCCGATCAGCATGGCCTGAAGCGCCTCCACCCGGGAGAGCAGGCAGGACTGCCCATCGATGTAGTTCTCGGTCAGGTGCTCGAGCAGCTCGTAGATCAGGAAGCTGGGGCCCTTGGCGAAGCGGACGAAATCGGACCGGTATTCGCGCTTCATCTGGTCGAGGAAGCGCACCGGGCCGTGGTGGACGGTCAGCAGGAAATGCTCGGAGATGACCGCCGAGACCCGCTCGAACGCCAGCCGCTCGCCTTCGATCCGGCAGCCGGTCAGGGCCAGGAACAGGTAGTCGTCGAAGCGGCTCAGGCGAGTGTCGGGCCTGGCCGAGGCGACTTCGCCTACGAGCGCGGCATCGACCAGCTCGAGCTCGGCGAGGAAAGCGGCAGCGGGCGCGGCCTCCTGCACGTCGACGTCGATCCATGTGTAGCGGCCTTGTTCGAGCGCATCGGCGAAGCGGGCGAGCTCGGAGGCGTGAAGCGTCTTGGCAGCGAAGTCGAACTCGACGACCTCGAGCCGGCATCCTGCAGGTGCCGGCGACAACGGTGCAGGTGCATGCAGCATGACGCGCAGCATAATCATGCATGCCCCCCTGATGTAACCCGGCAGGAATTCGCTTGCCGTAGCAGCGCCGCACCATCACAGATGCATGAATCGCGGCATCCAACGCGGCCCATCGATTCGACAGGCGATCTCGGTGGTGGGGTTCTTGTTGCGGCCTGAATGAAGGTGCAGTTTGGGGTCGTGCGTGTGACGGGCGTAAGCAGCAAGAAACGGATTGCGGCAATGGCCGCGTGGTCGGCCATCGTGCTATGGCCGTGCTCAGTGCTTTGTCAGCAAGCGGATGCTCCGCTGTCGCTGGCCGCCACTGCCGGCACGCACGTCCGTCCCGTCACGTTCGGGCCCGACGCGATCCGCAGCGGCCAAGGAGCCGGCGAGCTGTTCGGCTTCGACGATCCGGTGCCGGGCGGAAAGCGCAGCGAGATCGGCGGCGCCGTCGGCGCGCGCCTTCCGCTCGGGACGCACGGCTATGTCGAAGGGTACGTGCTCGAGTACGCCGAGGACGATCTGGAGCATTCCTTCGAAGTTCTGCGGCGCGCCACCGGCTACAGCGCCGGCGCCCGGCAGGTCTTCCGGCTCGGCGGGCGAGGCCTGGAGCTGGCCCTGGGGCTGAGAATGGATTCGATGCCCTCGGATCCGTTTGCCGGGCGCGGCTCCCGATACGAAGGTCGCGAACTGGAGGCTGGCCTCGGCTGGACCTTGCCCGGGTCGGTCGGCGCCAGGGCGTTCTATGGATATCGCTCCGGCACCTCGGACCGGTTCGCCGACAACAAGGAGCGTCATCGCATCCGCCTCGAGATTGGCCACAACGTATCGGACTGGCTGCGGCTGCGCGCGTCCTTCCTCAGCCGCATCCACGACTCCAGCGCGCTCCCTTCGGAGCGGGGCCGCTATCTCGCCTGTATCGGCTTCGAGGCCAAGTACTGAACGCTCGAGGCGCCGCTGACGCAGCGCGCCTCTCTCGATTGACCTGCCCGCACCCTCCCCGGTAAATGAACGCGTCGGCGGCGTTGCCGTCGTTCATCTTCAACGGATGCAGATCGGGTCGCCGGCCGCCTGGCGAACCTGGCGCGGCTGAGAGCACAGGAGAGGCACATGGCGAGGGTGGCTGCGGCAAGGCCTGGCGGGACGAACGGCGTACGCGGAATGCGCGATCGGCTGCTGGCCATCGCCGGCTGCTGCGCCATCGTCGCCGGCTGCGGAACGCTCGAGGCGCGGATGTACGATCTGCAGCAGCTGGCGCCCGATGCGCTGGTCGGCCCGGGTGCGCCGCAGGGCCTGCAGCTGGCGCCGCTGGTCTCCAACCAGCGCAACGTCTTCACGCGCAGCTACCACATCGGCGAGACCTACACGTCGCGTGCCGGCGAGGCCATGATCAGCGTCAAGAACTACACGGTCATGGAGCGCATCGGACGGGCGACGGCGCTGGCGGATTTCGAGCAGACGTGCGGCCGCAGCCTCCTGGGACGCCGCGGCGTCTCCTGCCGTCGCATTCCGCTGGCGGCGGTCCGCGGCACGGCCGGCGCAGTGTTCTCCGTCGTCGGCGCGGTGCGCACGGCCGACGGCGACTACTTCGCCGTGGCCATGCCGGCCGAGCCCGGCACCGAAGTCTACCTCCTCGTCGATCGACGTGGCGCCCTCCGCAAGGGCGCGTACGTCGTGTGGCGACGGTCGAAGGTGGCCGGCCTCAACGCCGGCGGCGTCACGCTCGATGAGGTGGTGCCCGACTCGCTGCTGTTCGAGGAGGACAAGCCTCTGTTCCGGTTCGAGACCGTCGAGCGCTTCGTGGCCAGCGGGCCGGGCTACCTCAACTTCGACGTCGTCTATTCCGGCTTCCGGTCCGGCTCGCGCACCGACAACTACGTGCTGACCTACCGGGAGTACGGACGCGACGCGACCGATCGGGCCAGCTTCACGCAGCAGCTTCCGTTCTCGATCGCCAATCGCGACATCGACATCATGGGGCTGCGCGTGCACGTCGAGGACGTGACGCCCGACAGCATCACGTTCCAGGTGCTGCAGGACGCGCAGTCGACGGCGCGCTGAGCGGTGGGCCTTTCGGTTCGCGCGGGCACGCCGCGGGACGTGCGCTTCGTCTTCGGCTGCATTCGCGCGCTGGCCGAGTTCGAGAAGCTCACGCACGAGTTCCACGGCAGCGAAGAGCAGCTTCGCGAGCACCTGTTCGAAGGCCGCACCTACGCCGAGCTGCTGATCGGCGAGATCGACGGGATGCCCGCCGGCTACGCGCTGTTCTTTTCCACCTACAGCACGTTCCTGACGCGGCCGGGACTTTTTCTGGAGGATCTGTTCGTCCAGCCGGCCTGTCGAAGCCGCGGTCTGGCCACGGCGATGCTCATCGAGTTGGCGCGCATCGCGGTGGAGCGCGGCTGCGGCCGTCTGGAATGGTCGGTGCTGGACTGGAATCAGCGCGCGATCGCCTTTTACGATTCGCTCGGCGCCGCGCCCGTGCGCGGCTGGATTCCCTATCGCATCAGCGGGCCTGCCCTGGCGGGCCTGGCCGCCCGGCCGCTGCCGAAATAGCGGTGTCTATCGCCCCGGATGCGGCCTATACTCGCCGCCACCGGGAGCCACCGCGCCTTTGCGGCGTCCAACGGGCCGCGCGCCCGCTTGGCCCGAAGGCGCATCGAGGGAACCGATGAGCAACATCCGAACCAGCGCCCACAGCCATGAGAAGCTCGAGCAGGTCATTCAGGCCGCTGCCGAGAGCTACAAGGCCGGGCGCGGCATAGACAGCCTGGAGAGCGCGGCGCTGCCCAACTCGCGCAAGGTCGTCGAGGCGCTCGAGCACCTCAAGCACGTCATCTACATGGGCTTCTACTCCACCCGCGACCTGGACGAAGCCAACCTGCGCCACTACATCGCCGAGCACGTCTACGAATCCTTCGAAATCCTGGTCGAGCAGATCTCTCGGGCCGTCGTCTACCGGCGGCTTCGCGGCGGGGCGCCCGAGAAGCAGGACGTCGAGTGGAGCGAGGACGTCGTCCTGTCGGTGCTCGGCCGCATTCCCGACCTGCGCTCGGATCTGCAGCTGGACCTGCAGGCTGCCTACGACGGCGATCCGGCGGCGGAAAGCCTCGAGGAGATCATCTTCAGCTATCCGGCCATCGAGGCCATCACCTGCTACCGCGTCGCGCACGAATTCTTCACGCACCACACGCCGATGATCCCGCGCATCATGACCGAGCATGCGCACATGCAGACCGGCATCGACATCCATCCGGGCGCCACCATCGGCAAGGCGTTCTTCATCGACCACGGCACCGGCGTGGTGATCGGTGCGACCTGCGAGATCGGCGACCGCGTCAAGCTCTACCAGGGCGTGACTCTGGGAGCGCTGTCGATTCCGCGCGACCAGTGCGGCAGCGTGATCCGCGGCAACAAGCGCCATCCTACGCTCGAGGACGACGTGACGATCTATGCCGGTGCGACCATTCTGGGCGGCGACACCGTCGTCGGGCGCGGCTCGGTCATCGGCGGCAACGTGTGGCTGACCGAGTCGGTGCCGCCGTACTCGCGCGTGACCTACTCGCCGCCCACCTGCAGCGAGAATGCGACGCAGACGGTGACACAAAGAGCTGCAGGCGGGCAGATGCGATAGTCCTGCACTCGGGCGTACGCAGGCGGCCGGCCAGCACGCGGGCGATGCCGCGGCGTAGCCGGCAGCCCGAAGCCGATGTTGCGGCCCGCACGGCCGCTGGCGCGCTTGCGGCAGGCGGCGGCGCGGGACAAAACCGCCGCCATGACGACGGCCATCTCGACCGAAGATCTCCTGTTCAACCCGACGCCCGAGCACACGATGCTGCGCGAAACGGTGCGTCGCTTCACCGAGAGCGAAGTCGAGCCGCAGGCCGAAGAGCACGACCACACCGGCACGCTCAACATCGGGCTGCTGCGGCGCTGCGGAGAGCTCGGTCTGCTCGGCCTGACCGTTCCCGAAGAGGACGGCGGCGCCGGCATGGACGCGGTGGCTGCCGTCATTGCGCACCACGAGCTGGCCAAGGCCGACCCCGGGTTCACGCTGGCCTACCTGGCGCACTACGTTTTGTTCGTAAACAACTTCTACAACGCCGCCAGCGCCGAGCAGCGCGCGCGTATCCTGCCGAAGGTGGTGGCCGGCGAATGGGTCGGCGCGATGGCGATGACCGAGCCCGGCGCCGGCACCGACGTTCTCGGCATGGCCACGACCGCCGAGCGCCGCGGCGACGCCTACGTGCTCAACGGCCGCAAGATGTTCATCACCAACGGCTACGAGGCCAGCGTCATCCTGACCTACGCGAAAGTGGAAGGCCGCATTACGGCGTTCGTGGTGGAGCGAGGGTTTCCGGGCTTTTCCACCGGTGAGCCGATCAAGAAGATGGGCATGCGCGCCTCGACGATGTGCGAGCTGGTGTTCGACAACTGTCCGGTGCCTGCCGCCAACCGCCTGGGCGAAGAAGGCGGCGGGATCACGTGCATGATGCGCAATCTGGAGATCGAGCGGCTGTGCCTGGCGGCGATGAGCCTCGGCATTGCCGATCGCTGCGTCGCCGAGATGATCGCCTATGCCGGGCAGCGCAAGGCGTTCGGCCGGCCCATCGCGGAGTTCGGACAGATCCAGCGCTACATCGGCGACTCTTTCGCCGAGCTGGAGGCGGCGCGGTGCCTGATCTACCGCGAGGCGGCGCGCGTGGCGCCCGGCAGCCGCAACCGCGTCGGCACCGATGCCGCCAAGCTGTTCGCGGCGCCGATGGCCAAGCGCGTCGCCGACAACGCCATGCAGGTGCTCGGCGGCTACGGCTACACGAGCGAGTACAAGATCGAGCGCTTCCTTCGCGATGCCAAGCTGAACGAGATCGGCGGCGGCACGCTCGAGAGCCATCAGAAGAACATCACCCGCGACCTGGTGAAGGCATGACGGCCATGGGGCCGGGCACGCCCGCGCCGCGCTCGACGCTGCCTCTGCCGGTGCGCACGTGCAGCCGAAACGCGAGCGAGAGCCGTCCGAGGCGATCATGCTGACGGCCTACGACGACTACCCGCTGCATCAGGCGCCCTGGCCCATCGATCGGGTGGCCACCAGCGACCGCAACTTCTACGACCGCTACTACTTCAACGTCCATGACACCGGCTGCCAGGCGTTCCTCGCGCTGGGCCTCGGCGTCTATCCCAACCTCGGCGTCATGGACGCGTTCGCCTGCGGCGTGCGCGGCAGCCGGCATCACATCGTGCGCGCGTCCCGTGCGCTGGCGGGCGACCGTCATGCCACGGTCGTCGGGCCGATCCGGGTCGACGTCATCGAGGGCCTGCGCCGTCTCCGCATCGCCTGCGATGCGCCGGAGCGGCCGCTGTCGTTCGACATCACCTTCGAAGCCTGGAGCGATGCGTACGAGGAACCGCATTTCCTCTATCGCAATCCGCTCGGCCGCACGGTCATGGACTACACGCGCCTGACGCAGCTCGGCACGCCGACCGGATGGATGCGCATCGGCGACGAGAAGTTCGCAGTCGGCGGCGAGGGCTGGCGCTCGGCGCGCGACCGGTCTTGGGGAATCCGGCCCGTGGGCGACAGCGAGCCCGACGGCGCGCTCGTGGATCATCCCGAGCGCATGCAGTTCTTCTGGAACTGGTCGCCGGTGCACCTGGGCGACGTCGGCGTCCTGTACACGGCCAGTGAGCATGCCGACGGCAGGCGGTGGCACCAGTCCGGTGCATTGCTGGCGCGCGGCGGCGGCGCGCGCCACGCCGTCGGCGTCGACCATGATCTGCGCTTCGAGCCGGGCACGCGCCGGTTCGCCGGCGCCGAGGTCGTCGTCGATCTCGGCGACGAGCGCATGACGCTGCAGTACACGCCGCGGCTGCGCTTTCTCATGCCCGCCATCGGCTACCGCGGCCCCTGGGCGCACGGGCAGTACCAGGGAAGCCTGAAGGTCCAGGACGACATCTGGGATGCCGACGATCCGGAAACCGCCATCGTTCATGGATGGCTGACCGAGACGCTGTGCGACGTCCGGGCCGGCAGCCGATGCGGGCAGGGCATCTTCGAGATGGCCGTCATCGGCCCGCATGCCAAGTACGGCTTCGAGGACGTTTTCGACGGCTGGAAGGGGTGAGGGGCAGGCGCCCGTGCGTCTGCGCAGCCCGGGTCGCGAAAGGCGAAAGTGCAGCGATGGTTGCAGGGGCGTGCCGTGACGGCGCGGGTTCCTGCGGCGCTGCATTGCCACCGGCTCGGCCCTCTGCCATTTAGGCCCGCTCTATGGACTGGCTGACCGGTTTCCTCCAGACCATCCTGCACCTGGACGATGCGCTGCCCCAGTGGGCGGCGATGTACGGGACGTGGATCTACGGCATCCTCTTCCTGATCGTGTTCTGCGAGACCGGGCTGGTGGTGACGCCGTTCCTTCCCGGCGACTCGTTGCTGTTCGCCGCCGGAGCGGTTTCGGCGGCGGCCCCCGAGCACATGAACGTGCATCTGGTCGTGGTGCTGCTGATCGTCGCGGCGGTGATCGGCGACGGCGTCAACTACTCGATCGGTGCGATGCTCGGAGATCAGGTGCGCGAGGGGAACCGCTTCATCAAGAAGGAGCACCTCGAGCGCACGCACGCCTTCTACGAAAAGTACGGGGCCAAGACGATCATCCTGGCGCGTTTCGTTCCCATCGTGCGCACGTTCGCGCCGTTCGTGGCCGGCGTCGGGCGCATGACCTACGCCAAGTTCGCGACCTACAACGTCGTCGGCGCCATCATCTGGGTCACATCGCTGACCTACGCCGGCTACGGCCTGGGCAACGTTCCCTTCGTCAAGAAGAACTTCGAGATCATCGTCCTGGCCATCATCTTCCTTTCCATCCTGCCGGGCATCGTCGAGCTGATCCGCGCGCGCCGCGCGCCGGAAAAGCTGATCTAGCCGCGGCGCCCGATGACCGGCGAGAGGCCGCTCGAGGAACCCTCCCAGGCGCTGGCGGCGCAGCGACGCGCGCGACAGGCCGAGATCGAGCCGCTCGTCCTGCCCGACATGCGCGAGCGCCTGCGGCAGGGCATCTTCTTCATCGCTGCCGCACTGGCGATCTACACGTTCGCGGTCATGGTGACGTTCGAAGAGCGCGAGGCGCTGCGTTTCGAGCTCAACGCAGGCCGCGTCCTCGGCTTGGCCGCGTGCTGGTGGGCGCTGCGCGTGCCGCGCTCGCGCCGCTTCGTGCTGGGGACCGGAATGGTCGCGGCCGTGTTGGTGGTAGGCGTGGCGCTCGCTCTTTCCCGGCTGCGCAACGACAGCGTGGTGCTGCCGGTGCTGACGGTGGCGACGGTTCCCTTCGCCGCCACGCTGGTACCGTGGGGGGCGCGCGCGCAGGCGCTGTTCGCTTCAGTCTGGGTGCTCGGCTGCCTGGCCAACGGCGCACTGAGCTACGGCAACCTCGGGGCCTGGGCGTTCTCGCCGCTGAACCTGACCGTCTACAACGTGTGCGGCCTCTCGGTGTACGTTGCCGCCGTCTACGAACGCTCGCGGCGCGCGATGGCGGCGCGGCTGGACGATGCCCGCCGCAGCGACGAGGAGCTGGAGGCGCTGCACAGGGAGCTCGAGCGCCGCGTGCGCGACCGGACCGCCGAGCTGGAGCTGGCGAATCGCGAGCTCGAGGGCTTCAGCTACACGGTATCGCACGACCTGCGCTCGCCGCTGCGGGCCATTCACGGCTTCGCGCACCTGCTGTCGGAGGAGCTGAGCGACACCGCGCCCGAATCGGCACGCGAGCATCTGGCCAAGATCCAGCGCGCGACCAACCGCATGGACGGGCTCATCGACGACATGCTGACGCTGGCGCGGGTCGGCCGCAGCGAGGTGCGCTATGACACGGTGGACGTGGCCGAGCTCGCGCGCTCGGTGGTGGAGGAGCTTCAGACCGAGCAGCCTGACCGCCGCGTCGAAGTGCGCATCGGCGACATCCCGCTCGTGCGCGGGGACCGCGCCTTCATCCGCCTGGTGATGGACAACCTGCTGCGCAATGCGTGGAAGTTCACGCGCTCGCGCGAGGTGGCGCGTATCGAGGTCAGCGGCGAGGCGCGCGGCGACGTCGTCGAGTGCACGGTGGCCGACAACGGCGTCGGCTTCGACATGGAATTCGTGGGCAAGCTCTTCAAGCCTTTCGAGCGCCTGCATGCCGATGACTATGACGGAACCGGCGTGGGACTGGCGACGGTCGCGCGCATCGTGCAGCGCCACGGCGGCACGGTCTCGGCGATGAGCGCGCCCGGCGGGGGCGCCAGGTTCTCGTTCACGCTTCCGCGTCCGGCTCCGCAGACGTCTCTCGTGCACGGTGCCTGAGGGTCGTACCGAGGCCCGCCACGATCCTCTCGAGCTCGCCCGGGTCCATCGGCTTGGTGAAGTGCCGGTCGAAGCCAGCTTCGCTGGCGCGTGATTTGTCCTCCTGCTGACCCCAGCCCGTCAGCGCCACCAGGTGCATCGATTTCCCCCATCGCTCCTGCCGGATGCGGCGCGCGGCCTCGTAGCCGTTCAGGCGCGGCATGCCGATGTCGAGCAGGACGACGTCGGGACGGAAAGTGGCGGCCTCTTCGACGGCCTCGATGCCGTCGTGCACCGTTCGGACATCGTTGCCCATCAGCCGCAGCATCATGCCCATGCTCTCGGCGGCGTCGCGATTGTCGTCGGCGACCAGGATGCGGCAGGACTTGCGCTGAGCTGGCGGCCGCCGCGAGGGCCGCGGCGGTGCCGCCTCGGCCGCGGTTGCCACCGGCAGCGTCACGCAGAACTCGCTGCCGCGGCCGACGCCCTCGCTGCGCGCCTCGACGCTGCCGCCGTGCATCTCCACCAGGCGCTTGACCAGTGTCAGCCCGATGCCGAGGCCGCCCTGCGACTTCTCCAGCGAGCGCTCCACCTGCGTGAACATGTCGAAGATGGACCGCAGCGCGGGCGCCGGAATACCGATCCCGGCATCGCGCACCGACACCGTCACCTTGTGATCGTAGTGCCGGCAGGTGAGCCAGATCTTGCCGCCGGGATCCATGTACTTGGCGGCGTTGTTGAGAAGGTTGGAGAACACCTGCGCCAGGCGCACCGGGTCGGCATCCAGATGGATCGGGTAGGGCGCGACCTCCAGCTCCAGCTCATGATGAGCGGCATCGATGGAGGGGCGGGCCGTATCGACGGCATTCTTGATGATGTCGCCCAGCTCGACCCGTTCCTTGCGCAGCTCGAGCTTTCCGCGCGTGATGCGGCTGACGTCGAGCAGGTCGTCGATCAGCCGCACCATCTGTGCCAGCTGGCGCTCCATCATCGTCCGCGCCTGCTCGCTCGCGCCCGGATCGCCCTGTGTCAGGGACATGATGTGGAGGGCGTTGCGGATCGGCGCCAGCGGGTTGCGCAGCTCGTGCGCCAGCGTGGCCAGGAACTCGTCCTTGCGCCGGTCCGTGTCGCGCAGCTCATCGATCAGCCGCACGCGTTCGTAGGCGGAAGTGACATAGCGCGTGATGGTCTCGAGGAACTCGATCTCCTCCAGGTCGAAACGGACACGCTGGCGACTGGCGAAGGCGAGCGCGCCGAGGAGCTTGTCGTCGGCCATCATCGGCGTGCACGCGTAGGCCTGGAAGCCGAACTGGCGCACGTTCTCGAGCAGGGGGTCGTTGGTGTGCTGGATGTAGGAGAACGCCATGGGCTGGCGTTGTCTGGCAACGGCTCCGCAGATGGATGTCGACATCGGCAGGTGCGCAAGCCGTTCCTGAAGCTCGGGCTCGACGCCTTCGCTGGCTTCCAGCCGGAGCGCTTCGCCGCCGTCGTCGCACACGAAGCTCAGGAACGCGTCCAGGCCGAAGTGCGGCGCGATCTTGTAGAAGAGCGTGCGCATCATCGCCTCGGGGTCCTCGCTGGTCAGCAGCACCGAGGCGGATTCCCACAGCAGGCGCAGCCGGCTGGTCTGCCTGCGCAGCGAGGTATCGGCCCGATGGAGCTCATCGAGATGGTCGCGAAGCTCGTACTGGCGGCGCCGCGCCCGGACGGCGGTGTGGAGCGCGCTCACCAGCGTCGTCACTCGCACCGGCCGTTCGAGCACCGTGATGTTGCCGAGCAGCTCGGTGGCCATGGCCGCCGCGGCCGAGTCGGCGCCGGAGGTGCAGAGCATGATGATGGGGATGTCGGACCACGCCGGCTGCCGCTGCAGCGCCTCGGCGAGCAGGTAGGAATCCGGCCACGACAGCACTTCGGGCGTCAGCAGGATGGCGCCGGCGCCGTCGAGCATCTGCGACGCGACCTCGGCGACATTGGCGCAGAGGTGACAGCCGAGGCCGGCGTCGCCGAGGACGGAGCGGCTGATCTCGGCGTCGCCGGGCGTCGGCGCCAGAACCAGAATGCGCTCGGCTTCAGTCGTTGTCGCCATTGCGCGCCTCGATACCGTGGAACTGCGATCCCACGAGCACGGGCGTGCCTGTCAGTACGCCCTGGAACTCCCGAATCGGCTCGCCGATCTGGATTCCGTGGCGGTCCATGAAGATCTCGCGGATTTCGGACTCATGGACGCCAGTGCGTTTCTTGATGACGGAAATGGCCTTGCGCACCGACCCGTATGCCTCGAAGTAGCGAAGCGTCAGAACGGTGTCGGCCAGATAGCTGGCATCGACCGGAACGTGAATCTGCGCTCCGACCAGCCCGTGGTTGGTCATCGTCAGCAGCGAGGTCACTCCCTGGCTTCCGAGGTAGGTGAGCAATTCGTGAAGATGGAGTGTCAGGAAGCGCTCGGTCGGCATCGCATTGAGGTAGCCGTTGAGGCTGTCGACGACGACGATCGTGACGCCGCGGTCTTCGACGGCGCGCCGCAGCTCGTGCGAGAGCTCCCCGGGCGTCATCTGCGCCGGATCCACGCGTCGCAGCTCGAGCGTTCCTGCATCACGGAGCTTGAGAACGTCCATGCCGAGGCCGGCCGAGCGCTCGATGAACGTCGGAACAGACTCGTCGAAGAGCAGGACGATCGTCTTCTCGCCGCGAGAAGCGGCGGCGCAGACGAACTGCCCCACGACCGTGGACTTGCCGGTGCCGGCCGCGCCGAGGACCAGCGTGCTGGTGCCCTTGGCCAGGCCACCACCGAGGAGGTTGTCGAGCGGCACGATGCCGCTCCGGATGTTGTCGCGCTCGAAATCGCTGCTGTAGTGGGCCGCGACCAGGCGCGGGAAGACGCGAACGCCGCCGGTATAGATCGAGAAGTCGTGGTAGCCCTCGACATAGGCGCGCCCGCGCAGCTTGGAGAGCTGCAGGCGCCGCCGCGAGGCGCCGTACTCCGGTGATGTGCGCTCGAGCGAGATCACGCCGTGCGCGAGGCTGTGAAGATGCATCTCCTTCTCGTCGCCGGTGCGATCGTCGATGAGCATGACCGTTGCCCGCATGCGCGCGAAGTGATGCTTGAGCGCGAGGATCTGGCGGCGGTAGCGCAGCGAGTCCTCGGCCAGAAGCCGAAGCTCGGAGAGGGAGTCGAAGACGATGCGCGAGGGACGCAGCCGCTCGGTCTCGGCCAGCACCTGCTTGGTCGTGGCGGCCAGCTCGACCTCGGAAGGATGGTACATCGTGTAGCGCGCGTCGGGCTTGAGAGTCTCCTCGGCCGGGATGATCTCGAGCATGTCGATTCCTGACAGGTCCCAGCCGTGTGCGGCTGCCGAGGCGCGCAGCTCGCGCTCGTCTTCGGAGAGCGCGACGAACAGGCAGCGCTCCCCGTTGCGCGCCCCCGCCATCAGGAATTGCATTGCCAGCGTGGTCTTGCCGGTGCCGGGATGGCCCTCGAGGAGATAGAGCTGCCCGGGGGCCAGGCCGCCGCGGAGAATTTCGTCGAGTCCTTCGATGCCGGTTTCGAGCAGGGCAGGAGAATCGGGCTGCACGGTTCCTCGATCGGTGCCGGCACCGCCGAGGCCGGCTCACGACAATGGTGGTATTCGGTATGCGCCGGTTTGCAATGCCGGGCAGGAGACCTGCAACGAAGATAGGCCGAAGCGGCGGCGGCAGGTACCGGGTTGCACGATGGAGGCAGGAAAATCGTGCGTCCGCGCCCCACCCGGCGGCGCCCCCGGTGACGTCGGCAGGGATCCTTTGCGCTCCAATGTCGCCTAGATGGACCGTACCATCCGGTACGCCGCAGCGCGTAAATCACTTGATCGAGCACGGCGCCTTCGCCAACATCGGTCGCCTCGCCGAGAACCTTCGATTCGCGGCCAGGCTCATACCACCGGCTCCGTCAGGAGTTCGCCGCCCCGGCGACCAGCGTCACAGGGGCATGGGCTGTGGGGGCCTGGCGATTCATGGGGGACCAGAGCTAAGGAGGAGCATCGGCGATGGCCGAAGCGGCGATCAATTTCTTCAAGACCGACCTGCGCTCGATCCAGTTCACGCTGTACGAGCACATCCGCATTCAGCAGCTGTTCGAGCACGAGTTCTACGCCCATCTGTCGCGGCAGGAGTGCGATCAGGTCATCGACCAGACGGTGCGCTTCTGTAACGAGATGATCGGGCCGCTCAGCCAGATCGGTGACCGCCTCGGCTGCAAGCTCGAGGACGGGGTGGTCAGGACCCCTCCTGGATACAAGGAGGCGTGGAACAAGCTCTACGAGATGGGGCTTCCCAACTGGCGCCTATCGCTCGAAGAGGGCGGCTTTCAGGGCCCCTCCTCGATCGGCGTCATCCTGGCCGAGCTGCAGTCGGGCGCCAACACCGCCTTCTCGATGTACCCGGGCCTGACGCACGGCGCGGCCGAGCTGGTCGCGTACTTCGCGCGGCCCGAGGACAAGGCGCGCTTCCTTCCTCCGATGCTCGACGGCCGTTTCTCGGGAACGATGTGCCTGTCGGAGCCGCAGGCAGGTTCCGACGTCGGCGCCGCCAAGACCAAGGCGGTTCGCATCGACGGCAACCGCTACAAGATCAGCGGCACCAAGTGCTGGATCAGCGGCGGCGACCAGGACATGTCGCAGAACATCGTGCACATGGTGCTGGCGCGCGTCGAAGGCGCTCCCGAGGGCACGGCCGGCATATCGCTGTTCATCGTGCCCAAGTACCGCGTCAACGACGACGGCAGCGTCGGCGAGTTCAACAACGTCGTGACCGCGTCGATCGAGCACAAGCTCGGCATCAACAGCTCCACCACCGCGGTGCTCAATTTCGGCGAGAGCGGCGACTGCATCGGCTATCTCGTCGGCGAGCAAGAGAACGTCGGCATGAAGCAGATGTTCCACATGATGAACGGCGCACGCATCGAGGTCGGGGTGCAGGGGCTGGCCGTGGCTTCGACCGCCTACCTGAACGCCCTGCACTACGCGCGCGAGCGCAAGCAGGGAACCTCGGTCAAGCGTTTCAAGGACCCGGCCGCGCCCAAGGTGCCGATCATCGAACACTCCGACGTGCGCCGCATGCTCATGGAGATGAAGAGCAAGATCGAGGGCATGCGCGCGCTGACGGTCAAGCTGGCGTTCAACGAAGACATGCACCGTGCGCTGACGGCCGAGGGCAAGCACGACGAGGCCGCGTTCTACAAGGGCCGCGTCGACCTGCTCACGCCGATCGTCAAGGCGTACTGCTCCGATCAGAGCTTCCGCGTCTGCGAGCTGGCCATCCAGGTCTACGGCGGCGCCGGCTACGTCAAGGACAATCCGGTCGAGCAGTACCTGCGCGACTCGAAGATCTTCTCGATCTACGAGGGCACCAACCACATCCAGGCCCTCGATCTCGTGGTGCGCAAGCTGCGCGGGCGAAGCGGCCAGGACCTGACCGACTTCCTCAGCGACATCACCGGCTTCGTGCAGCGCTACTCGGATGATCTCGCCGTCGGCAAGGAAGTGCAGATGCTGGGCGAGGCCTCCCAGGCGCTGCAGGAGGCGGGCGGCGCGCTCATGCAGTACATGATGACGTCCAAGCTCGATCAGCTCACGCTCTGCTGCTCCCCCTTCCTGGAGGCGATGAGCGAGCTGACGGTCGGGCACCTCTTGCTGGAGGCGGCGGTGATCGCCGAGCGCGAGCGCACGCAGGACGAGCGGCAGAACCAGGAGGAGTTCGACTTCTACGCGGGGCGCGTCATGTCGGGCAAGTTCTACGCGAACTTCGTCCTGCCCAACGTGCTCGACCGCTGCAAGGTCATCACCAGCGGCGACCGCAGCGCGCTCGACATACCGGACGCTGGTTTCTCCACCGTGTGGTAGAAGAGAGGGGTCAGGTCCTGCGTTCGAGCATTTGCTCCTCGAAAGGCTCGAACGAGACCTGACCCCATTCCCGCCATGCCGCATCCGCTGCTAGACGAGGTCGTCTCGCTCCTGGACGTCGAGGAGCTCGAGGTCAATATCTTCCGCGGCTACAGCCCCGAGGAAGACCGCCCCCGCGTCTTCGGCGGCCAGGTCGCGGCGCAGTCGCTGATGTCGGCGGCGCGCACGGTGCCGGCCGATCGGCGCGTGCACTCCCTGCACAGCTACTTCCTGCGGCCCGGCGACATGCATGCGCCGATCCTGTTCCTGGTCGACCGCATCCGTGACGGCAAGTCGTTCACGACCCGCCGCGTGGTGGCGGTGCAGCACGGCGAGGCGATCTTCAACATGGCGGCATCCTTCCAGGTCGCCGAGCAGGGCGTGGAGCACAGCCTGGAGATGCCGGCCGCGCCCGATCCCGAGTCGCTGCCGACGCAGGCGCAGCGGCTGGCCGCCTTCGACCGCAAGCTTCCGCGCCGCGCGATCGAGCCGCGGGCGATCGACATGCGCTGGTGCGATCCTCCCGGATGGAAGCCGAACAAGGGCGAGGAGGGCAGGGCGATGGTGTGGATGCGCGCCGACGGCAGGCTTCCCGCCGATTCGCTGCTGCACACGTGCGTTCTGGTCTACGCCTCCGACTACACGCTGACGGAGACGGTGATGCGCCCGCACGGCGTGCACTGGAGCGATCACGGTGTGATGGCGGCGAGCCTGGACCACGCGATGTGGTTCCACCGCGATTTCGCGGTGGACGACTGGTGGCTGTACGTGGAGGATTCTCCGGCCGCCTCGGGCGCGCGAGGCCTTGCGCGCGGCGTGATCTTCGATCGTGCCGGCAGGCTGTGCTGTTCGGTGGCACAGGAGGTTCTGCTGCGGGTGCCTCCCGCTTCCTGATCCGCTCTCCGTGGTGATGCTACGCGCGTCTGCAGCCAGACCGTCGCTATGCATGCGCGCGAATGACTGCGGCGGCGCGGCATACGCGCGGCGGCGGTTCTCGCCCGTCTACCTGCGCGTCGCCTTGGCCGGCTGGCTGCCCTGCGAGCCGCTTTCGGCGGCCGGATAGGATCTGCGCACGCTGCGCTCGCCAGCCTCGTTCCCGGCCTTCTCGTCGTCGCCGCCGATGCGATCGACGACGTCCTTGGCGGTGCCGGTGACTTTGTCGAAGGCGCGCTCGACGATGTTGTCCTTCTCGCCGTCGCCGTCGGGATCGTCCTTGGCCGCCGCCTCGGAGGGCGCGGCCGCGTCGCCGGCGCCGGTACCGCCGACGCTGGCCTGCTGCGGCCCGCGTCCCTGCATCTCGCGCAGGTAATGGCCGCAGCCGTTGTCGCCCTTCTCCGTGTCCAGGTCGAACGGCGTCAGCAGTCCCACCACCGGCGCGAGCAGGAAGTTGACCTTCTGCATGGTGCTGCCGACCGGCCCGAGCTTGAGCGGGTCCGGGTAGACGTCGAGGTTCTCCAGCGGACCCTCCACCCTCAGGGCCTGTCGCAGCGCCAGCAGGCTGACGTCCTTCGGATGCGGCTCGATCGTCAGGTCCAGGTGCTCGGTAGCCAGGTCCAGCTTGAGGTCGGCCGTGATGTTGCTGGCCTTGGTGTCGATCACGAACAGTTCGCTGCGCGCCTTGCCGTTCTCGGCGGTAAGGTCGAAGGCGGCGCAGCGGATGAACAGCGGCTCGTCGCCTTTCAGCAGCACGCCGATGCTCTTCATGATGTCGAGGCCGATCAGCTCCATGAGAAGGTGGCTGACCTGCGCATCCGCCATCGCCAGCTGTGCCTTGCCGTCGGCCGTCGAGGCCATCTCGCGAAGGGAGCCGCCTCGCATCGCAAGCTTGATGTCGCCGCCCAGGCGGCCGCGCGTCTCCTCGGTGAACGGGGTGTCGCCGAGGATGCGCTCGACCAGCAGGTTGCGCGCGTGCAGATCGGCTTCCATGCGCAGCGGCTGGCGGTCCGAGTACAGCGTCGAGAACAGGTTGACGCGGCCGCCGGCGACGTCGAAGGCGGCCGGCGTCGTACGCAGCGTGCCGTTCTCGAGCTTGATGTTCAGATCGAGCTTGTCGATGGGCAGCCGCGTCGGCGCGATCACCTTCTCGGCACGCAGCCGTCCGTCGATGTCCATTGCATGCAGGCGAGGCACGTCGACGGCGTCGTCCGGGATGACGCGTCCGTCGCCGGTGCCGGCGGCGGCCTCCGCGCGCTGCTCGGCCGATGCCGTCTCGCCCGGCCCCGTCGCGGGAGGAGCGCCGACGAGCGGGCCCAGGTCGTCGAAGTCGAGCTTCTTGGAACGAAAGTCCGCCGTCATCTTCGGACGCTCCGGCGCCAGATCGATCCTGATGTCCCCGCTCATGTCGCTGTCGCCGAGACGTCCCTCGAAGTTCGTGAACGTCCACACCTCGCCTTCGTGCGCCAGCCGGCCGCTGAGCGAGTAGGGAGGGGTCTGTGGGAAGACGACGCCGATGAGCGGATAGAGCCTGGACAGCGAGTCGCCTTCGACCTTCATGGTCGCATCGACGCCGCTGCCGTCGCGCGCGCCCACGAGCTGGCCATCGATCATCGCCGACGTGTCTCCGGCGGTGACGGCGATGTCGAGAGGGAACGGTCTCGATTCGTCGTTCAGCTCGGCGATGGAGCCGGCCCGCAGCGTCAGGCGCGCCGGGAGCTTCTGGTATCGGCCTTCGGCGACGACGTTGACTCTCTTCGACAAGCGTCCGGTGGCGGTGTCGAGATCGAGGTCGACGTTGGACTGCGGCGCGCCTTCCTTGGTGTAGATCACCCGCGTGTTGCGAAGATGCAGGCGCCGGATGCCGGGCATCTCCGAGCGCTCGTCCGGTGCCGGGTCCTCGGCGTCGGCCGCACCGAAGGTCCAGTTGTTGCTGCCGTCGGCGCGCTCCTCGAGCCTGGCCACAGTGTCCTCGATGCGGATGCGCGGAAAGACGAGGTCGCCTCGCAGAAGCCTTCTCAGCGCGAGAGAGATGTGGAAGCGCCCGACCTCGAGCATGTGCTCCTCGTTGCTCCAGTCGGCATTGCCGAAATACACCTGCTCCACGCGCAGGTGCGGCTTCCACGACAGGATCTTGACCTCGACGTCGCCGCGCACTTCCAGATCGCGCCCGGTGGCATCGGAGATCGCTGCGACCACCAACGGGCCGAGGCGATGCCAGTTGAGCGCGATCAGCCCGACGAACACGACGAGCAGGAGCGCGAGCGACCCGAACGTGTACATCATCACCCGTCCCAGACGGGAGCGCGGTCGCCTTATCCTTGGCACGTGCTTTCGACGCGGCGAGGCCCGTCCCTCTTCGACGCCGGTGCGGCGTTGTCGGCGAAAGAATCCTCCGAGCGGGGGACGCGGCCGCGGGCAAGGGCGATGGCGGCCCGGTGCACCGCGCGGTGCGGGCATTCGCGCTAACGCACGAACGAAGAACGCCCGGCCTCTTTCGAAGCCGGGCGTTCATGCGTTGCGTCCGTGCCGGAGCGCGGACCGTTATCAGGGAATGTAGAACGTGCCGATGGGGATGAACATCTCATCCTCGGTGGTGACGCCGCCGGTCAGCACGCAGGCATCGCACACCGAGCCCGGGCACAGCGTGTCGTTGCCATCGCAGTAGCCGCCCTTGTTCGGGCCGCCGAGGCAGCGCGACCGCTGGTTGTCGCTCAGCACGCACGTGGACGAGGGACAATCGCCGTTGTCCTCGCACGGCAGGCCGCCACGCGAGCCGCTGACGCAGCGGGCCGTATCGTCGCACGGTCCGCCCGGGAGCAGATTGGTTCCCGTGGGCTCGGGCGATCCCGACTTCGTCTTGACGTCGGCAGGATCGCTGAAGCCGTTGTCGAACAGGCCGCAGAACTTGATCGTGCGGTTGGCCGTGGTGCCCGAGAACACCATGGGCGGATCCGGATACAGGTTCAGCGCGTCCGAGTAGTCGTAGTTCTCGAAGAAAAGGTCTTCGGGATCGCCCGGCAGGCAGTTCGGATCGGTGCGCAGATAGCCCTCGGGAGTATTGCCTCCGTTTCCGCACGGCGTCTGCGGCGGCAGGTACATGCGGAAGCGCTTCCCGCGCTTGTGCGTATGCGAGAACAGGTGGAACAGGTGCGTGTTCTGCGCGAACGTGTGCGTGGCGCAGTACTCGCGCTGCTCGAACGGCGGCACTTCCTGCGTGAAGATGTAGCGCGAATCGAACAGGCCCTGCGCCGGCCACTGGCGATCGCTCGTGTAGGTCAGGTTGATCCACGCCTCCATCTCGGTGTTCTGCGAGGTGAGGTTGAAGGCGTGCGAGTTCCACACGATCAGGCCCTTCAGGGGCAGCACGCTGTAGACGCCGGCGGGGAAGCCGAAGTTTGCCGTCGACTCCTGCGAGCCCGAGAACTGCGGCATCTTGTTGCCGAACGTGCTCGCATCGGGCGCGCCGTAGCCGAGGCATGCAACCGCTGCCTCGAAGTCGCTGCCGCATACGCCGCCGCTGCCGCACGCATTGGCGTTGGCAGGGTCGCACGCCGCGTTCGGCGTCGGGCCGCCGTAGCACTTCCAGCCGCCCCAGCCTGGATCGGTGTAGTCATAGGCTCCCGAGTAGATGTGGATGATCGAGTGATGCGACTGCGCGTCCTGGAACAGCTCGTTGCCGCTGTAGGTGAAGCACTTGCCGGCGTTGGTGCCGTGGTCGTTGGTTCCGGGAAAGGCTCCGGGGCAGTCGACGATCATCTCGGCGGGCACGGCGCCTGGAGCGCTCAGGTCGTAGTAGGTGGACACGCAGCCTTCCACTTCCGAATTGGCCTGCAGGTTGTAGCCTGGCTGCGCGAACTGCACGCCCACGCTCGGATCGGGAACGTCGGGCTGCGGGATGTCCAGAGGCGTCGGCTCGGGCAGGCAGCTTCCGAGAAGCTCGGCCGTTCCTTCGACCACCCCGGTCTCGGGCGCGCCGCCTCGAATCCACAGGCGGAGGGCCTCGAGGTGCTCTTCGGTCATCGTCGCGCCGCCCGAAGGCATCGGGGTGCCGGGCGTCTCGTCGTAGTCGGGTTCGATCCCGTCGTCGTCGGGCGCCAGGGTCTTGGCCGCCAGCTTCAGGTAGAGCATCGACTTGTCCTGATCGCCGGGGAAAACGCGATCGGTGGTCGGGTCGATTTCCGAGGCAACGCCGACGAGGCTCGCATGCGAGGCGCCTTCGCGCAGATCCATGCCGCCTTCCTGAGCCGACCCGTGGCAGATGTCGTTGGAGCAGCCGTAGACGGGATTGTCGAAGATCAGTTCCTGGATGCCTTCGAAGGTGCTGTCGAACTCCGCTTCGGAGGGATTGCAGCCGAGGCAGAGGTTCGAGCAGGTGTCGGTATCGTCGAAGTTGCCATCGTCGCACTCCTCGCCGATCTCGACGACGCCGTTGCCGCAGACCGCGGCGCACTCGGTCGGCGCAAGGCTCGTCTTGGCCGACACGCGGCCTTCTTCATTGAGCGAGAACTCGGCCTGACGGTCCTCGGAGTATTCGGCGCAGAAGGAGTGCTCACCGATGGTCAGCGTGATCTGGACGGCGTCCTGAGGGCCGACGATGGCGAAGGGCCAGTGAATGCCCTTGCCTGCGATCTGCAGCGCGCCGCCAGCGGCGCCGCTCTTGACCATGATCTTGGAGACGCCCTTGTAGGGCCCGTACAAAGGGCTGAGGTTCTTGTACTTCCAGCCGGTGGGCGCGTCGGCCGGCCCGATCGGCGACCAGAAGTCCGGGTTCAGCTCGATGACGCCGGTGGAACCGGCGTAGTCGCCGAGGCCGCGGACGATCAGCGTGCTGCGCTCGACTCGCGGGTCCTCGCCGATGCTGATGGCGTTGATGTTGATCTGGTCCTTGGATTTGAAGGTGAATTTGTTGGCCGAGCTATCAGCCCGGTAGGACATCTTCAGCAGGTTGCCCGCCACGGGCCAATGATCGCCATCGTGCGCCGCCGCCGCCGTCGCCCACAGTCCCGCTCCGACCACCGCGAAGGTCAGTCCCAGATTTTTCCAAGATTTTGCCATGTTCCCTCCCCGGAACCCCAGCCTGGTGAATTGTCGTACTGATTATTCGCCAGACCTTGCACAGTCAATGCAAAATCTGCACGCGTGTGGGCGAGTGTGTGCGGCTCCGCTCCCGCGCCGCACGGCCAGCCCAGGCTCGAGTCAGCGCAGGGCGCTGGCAGTGCCGACCACGACCCGGGTTCCGTCGGCCTTCTCCACCCAGACGTCCAGATGGACGCGCCGCCGGTCGGCCTCCGGAACCTCCTCGACCTCCTCGGCGCAGGCCCGGATCGTCTCGTCGGCCCACAGCACGTTGACGAGGCGCACGTCCATCTTGCCGCCGGCCAGGAAGCCGAGGCCGAAGTGGCGCGTGAGCAGCTCGGAGGCCACGCAGATCGGCAGCATCCCCTGCACGACGATGTCTGGAAACCCGAACGCCTGCGCGACCTTGCGATTGGTATGGTAGTTCTCGGTGGGCCCCGAGAAGGCCATGCAGACCGGCTCGGTGACGGTACGCTCGAGCGGCTCCAGCGCGACGCCGCGCCCGCCGATCTCGAAGCGGCGGTCCGATCGCTTCTCGCGCTCCTTGTCGACGGCGACGGTGCCGGCGGCGGCGTTGTCGATGACGAAGCTCTGATGCGTCAGGCCGCGGTTGAGCAGGCGGCCGCCGGCATCGAGCACCCAGGTCTCCTTGACCACGTAGTCGCGGCCGCGCTTGCGGTAGCGGTCGCGGATGAAGCCGCGGGTTCGAACGGGAGTGCCGATAGCTATCGGTGCGAACAGCTCCCATTCCTGGCGCGCATGGAGGTTTCCCCAGAAGTTGGCCAGGTACCAGCTGAGGTCCTCGTAGCACTCCGAGTGCAGCACGAGCGCCGGAGCGACTTCGTCGTACAGAGGAAGCCGGTGATCGAGCGCCTTCTGGTAACGCTCGACCAGCGCGCGATCGATGACCAGCTCGCGACCTCCGAAGTCGCGTCCGACATAGACGGGCTCACCGTTGACGTTCATGTCCTGTCTCCTGACCTGCACCGAGGAAGGTCCGCCGGCCACGTCCGCTTTCGCTCCGATCGTCGGCGAACCGCCAGACTCGGACACCGCGTTGTCTTGCGCGGTCCTCTCGCCTAACTTCCCGCATCCGGCCGGGTGAGAAAAGCTGCGAGGTTGCCCAGTGAAATACGGACTCACGATCTTCGTCACCGACTACGCGATGCCCGCCACCGACCTTGCGCGGGAGGCGGAGGCCCGAGGGTTTGAATCGCTCTGGTTTCCCGAGCACACGCACATACCGGCCTCGCGCGCGACGCCGTTTCCCGGCGGCGGCGACCTCCCGAGGCACTACTACGATACGTTCGATCCTTTCGTCACCCTCGGTGCCTGCGCGGCGGTCACCAGGACGCTCAAGCTCGGAAGCGGGATCGCGCTGGTGATCCAGCGCGATCCCATCGTGCTGGCCAAGGAGATCGCTACCCTCGACCAGTTGTCGGGCGGCCGTGTCCTGGTCGGCATCGGCGGCGGCTGGAACGTCGAAGAAATGGCCAACCACGGCACCTCCTTCGCCAACCGCTGGAAGGTGCTGCGCGAGCGCGTCGAGGCGATGAAGGCGATCTGGACGCAGGAGAAGGCCGAGTACCACGGCGAGACCGTCAGCTTCGATCCCATCTTCAGCCGGCCCAAGCCGGTGCAGAAGCCGCATCCGCCGATCATCCTGGGAGCGCACGGGACCAAGGGCATCGCGCGAGTCGTGCGCTACTGCGACGGGTGGATTCCGATCGGAGCCTTCACCGACGTCGAGCGCGATCTGGTCCGGCTGCGCGAGGCGGCGCGCGAGGCTGGACGGGATCCTGACAGCATCGAGGTCAGCGTCTTCGGTGCGCCCGCCGACGCGGAGGTCCTGCGAAAGTACAAGGACATCGGCGTCTCGCGCGCCGTCTTCGGGCTGCCGTCCGAAGGCGCCGAGCAGCTTCTGCCCATGCTCGACCGCTTCGCGGCGCTGGCGCGCGAGATCGGCTGATGCCCGCAGCTCGCTGGCGGACGCCCGAGGTCGAGGCGTTTCGCGCCTCGCTGCGCGCGTTCCTGCAAAAGGAGATCGTTCCGCATCTTGCGAGCTGGGAGGCGGCGCGCCGAACCCCGCGCGAGTTCTGGCTGGCGATGGGCCGGCACGGCTTCCTGTGTCCGTGGCTGCCCGAGCAGTACGGCGGGGCGGGCGCCGAGTTCGGGTTCTCGGTCGTGCTCTGCGAAGAGCTCGGCCGAACCGGCTTCATGGGCCTGCAGACCGGCGTCTCGGTCCATTCCGACATCACCGTGCCTTATCTTGCGGAGCTGGCGAGCGAGGAGCTCAAGGGCCGATGGCTGCCGGGATGTGCCAGCGGCCACACCGTCACGGCGATCGGCATGACCGAGCCATCGGTCGGCTCGGACCTGGCCGCGCTCAAGACGACGGCGGTTCGCGACGGCGACCACTGGGTCATCAATGGGCAGAAGACGTTCATTTCCAATGGCATCGACTGCGACCTGATCGTCGTCGCGTGCCGCACCGACCCCGCCGCCGTTCCCTCGCACGCCGGCATCAGCCTGATCGTGGTCGAGGAGGGGACGCCGGGATTCATCAAATCGCGCCAGCTCGAGAAGATGGGCCAGCACATCCAGGACACCGCCGAGATCTTCTTCGAGGACTGCCGCGTCCCGGCCACCAATCTGCTCGGCGAGCCCGGCCGCGGCTTCCGGTACCTGATGGCGAACCTGCAGCGGGAGCGGCTGATGATCGCCATCGCTGCCCAGACAGCGGCCGAGCAGATTCTGGAGAAAACGCTGCCTTACGTGCGCGATCGCAAGGCGTTCGGACGCCCGATCGGCAGCTTCCAGCACAACGCGTTCAAGATCGTGGAGCGGGCCACCGAGGTCGAGATCGGGCGCACCTTCCTCGATGCCGTCATTGACGAGTTCGAGGCCGGTGAGGACATCACGCGCCGCGTGTCGATGGCCAAATGGTGGATGAGCGACCTAGCCAACGCCGTCGCCTACGACGCCGTCCAGCTTCACGGAGGCTACGGCTACATGAACGAGTATGCCGTCTGCCGCGACTACATCGACGTGCGGGCGATGCCGATCTACGCGGGTTCGAACGAGGTGATGAAGCTGATCCTGGCTCGCATGATGCGCCTCGATCCTGACATACGCGATTGACTGGACGCGTCGCCGCTTGCTAGGTTCCCGCTGATTTTTCCGAACATGCACGTCGGACGCGTTGGGGCGCCCGACAACCGCGGGAAATCCTTGGGTCAGATGGCGGGGAAACAGCTCAGGCCCGGCGAGGCCGACAGCCGGGACATTCGTCGCGATGAGCGCGCGGCGGTCAACAAGGCGCTACGATCGGTGGGCAAGGTCCGCACTGTCCTCGACGTCGCGTGCGGCAACGGGCGCTGGTCCGACGTCCTGGCCCGCGGCCGCGGCCGCTCGCTCGTGGACCTGGACATCTCGGCGGTCGCGCTCGAAGCGGCGCGCCAGTCCAAGAACGGCACCAACATCCGCGGCTACGTGCGCGGCGACGCCGGCACGCTGCCGTTCAGCCCGCAGTCCTTCGACCTGGTCGTCTGCCTCGAGTTCCTCTGTCACGTGCGGGGACCGGGGCGTCTGCGAGCGCTGCGCGAGATGCGGCGCGTGAGCCGCCGCTGGGTCCTGGTCGAGTATCAGCATCGCGAGGGCTTGAAGTTCGCCTGGCAGCGCGTGCGCCGGCGGATGGGCCTGGAAGCCCGGTTCCCACGCAATCATCTTTCGCGCGAGCAGATCGACGTCGAGCTGCGCCGCGCCGGTCTCGGCATCAAGCACATCTTCCCGGTAGGCGGCGCCTTCTCCAGGCGCTGGATCATCGTGGCCGAGGCGCCGTCGCCGGCCTGGCTGGCCCACAACTGAAGCCGTCAGCGCGGGCGTTGCAGGAACGAGACGATGTCGTCGAAGACGGGCGCCAGCAGGAAGCCGACCTTGTGCGACAGGGCGCCCAGGATGTTCGTGTGGGTCAGCGTGTCGTAGAAGATCGCGCGAACCTGCCCGCCCGCCTCGCGCACCGCGCTCGCCATGCGAGCGCTGTTGTTCGGATGGACCGTCCGATCGCGGCGGCCGTGCAGGAGCAGCATCGGTGGTAGACCGGCCCGCACGTACCGGATCGGCTGCGCTTCGATGTGGCGCTCCTCCTCCCCGAAGATCGCGCGCAGCGAGTCTCCCTTGATCGGATAGAAGTCGAAGGGCGTCGACATCAGCACCAGCCCCGCGACCTTGTTCGCGCCGTTGCCGTGCGGCTGCAGGTAGCGCTGGTCCATCGCGGCCAGCGACGCGATGTGCCCGCCGGCGGAGTGACCCATCAGAAAGATTCGGGACGGATCGATCCCGTATGCCGGCAGATTGGCGACCGCCCAGGCGATGGCGGCGGCGCCGTCCTCCACGAAACCTGGAAAGTGGACGTCCGGGAACTTGCGGTAGTCGCAGACCGCGCAGGCGAATCCGGCCGACACCATTGCCCGCGCCACGAAGCGGTACTCGCTCTTGCGCCCGAAGCTCCAGCGCCCGCCGTGGAAGAAGACCACGGCGGCGCACGGGGCGGCCGCAGCGGAGGGCGGAAGGTAGAGGTCGAGCCGCTGCAGCGGACCGTTGCCATAGGGCAGATCGAGATGCTCGACGCAGTCGCCGTCGCCGGCCAGGACGTCCAGCGCGGCCAGCGGGTCGCGCCGAAGAATCGGCAGGATCCGCGCAACGTCGAGCGCGGCGGTGACGGCTCGCTTGACCATGACCGTTTGTACTCCGGACGCGCGCTTTCTCCGAGCAGGTTTTTTTCGCTGTCGTTGGTGCCTCCGAACCGCCGCGAGGACAATGCGGCGCGATGCTGCAGTCTGTTCCACCGTCGCCCACGCGGCGTCACCGCCGATGGGTGTGCGCCGCGGTGCTCGCGGCTCTGGTGCTGGGCTGTCGCGGTCAGAAGGAGACGCAGGCACCGTCGCCCTTGGAGAACCCCGCGCTGCCAGGCCTGCAGGCGCACGCGACGCTGGTCGAGCGGTTGGAGCTCGAGCGCGAGGCCAAGGGACCGGCTTACCGGCCACGCACCCGCCATCTCACGGCTGACGGGCGGCCCCGATTCACCAACCGGCTGATCCTGGAGACGAGCCCGTACCTGCTGCAGCACGCCCACAATCCGGTCAGCTGGTTTCCGTGGTCGGATGCGGCCTTCGAGCGTGCCGCGCGCGAGGACAAGCCCGTCCTGCTCTCGATCGGCTATTCGACCTGCCACTGGTGCCACGTGATGGAGCGCGAGTCGTTCGAGGACGAGGAGATCGCGCGGCTGATCAACGAGCGATTCATCGCGGTCAAGGTGGACCGCGAAGAGCGGCCGGACGTCGACGGCCTCTACATGACGGCGGTTCAGATGCTGCGCGGTAGCGGCGGCTGGCCGATGACGCTGGTGCTGACTCCGCAGCGCGAGCCTTTCTTTGCCGCCACCTACATCCCGGCGCGCGACGGCGATCGCGGGGCGCCCCAGGGCTTCCTGACAGTGCTGCGGCAGCTGGCCGACTCCTACGCGAGCGAGCGCGACGCGGTCGTTGCCCATGCGGGGCAGCTCAGCTCTCGCATCGCGCAGGCAATGGAGCCGCCGCCGCCGGCGGGCGTGCCCGGAGCCGAAGCGATGGATGCCGCGGTGGCGCAGCTGACTGCGGGTTTCGACGCCGAGCATGGCGGCTTCGGCCGCGCCCCGAAGTTCCCGCAACCTTCCATTCTGGAGCTGCTGCTGCGGCACCATCGGCGCACGGGAAGCGCGTCCTCGCTCTCGATGGTCACGCGCACCCTGGATGCGATGGCCGCAGGCGGAATCCGCGATCATGTCGGCGGCGGCTTCCATCGCTACGCCACCGACCGCGCCTGGCAAGTTCCGCACTTCGAGAAAATGCTCTACGACAACGCGCAGCTCGCAGTGGTGTATCTGGACGCGTTCCAGGCCACCGGGCGCGCCGCCTACGCCGACATCGTACGGGAAATCCTCTACTACGTGGCGCGGGAGATGACCTCGCCGCAGGGCGCGTTCTACTCGGCCACCGACGCCGACAGCCTTTCGCCGCAGGGGCATGAGGAAGAAGGCCGCTTCTTCACGTGGACGCCAGCCGAGCTGGTCGAGACGCTGGGGGAAGATGATGCCGCGCTGATCGCATCGCACTATGGCGTCCGCCAGGCCGGCAACCTCGAAGGCCGCAGCGTGCTGTCGATTCAGAAGCCGCCGGCGCAGCCTGCCAGTCCGGACGGCATCCATCCGGATGAGACCGAGACGCGGCTGGCGCGAGCCCGTGCCCGCCTCTACCTGCAGCGTGCGAAGCGGCCGGCGCCGCTTCTCGACGACAAGGTCCTCGCCTCGTGGAATGGACTGATGATCAGCGCGATGGCGCGGGCGTCGTTCGTGTTGGCCGAGCCGGAGCATCTCGAACGTGCGTCGGCCGCGGCCGACTTCGTCCTGACCGAAATGCGCGACGGGGACGGGCGCCTGGCGCACGTCCATGCGGGCGGCCGCGCCGGGCAGCCGGCCGTCCTGGATGACTACGCGTTCCTCATCCAGGCCCTGCTCGACCTCTTCGAAGCCAGCGGCCGGGCGCGCTGGCTGCAGGAGGCAGTGGGGCTGCAGCGTGTGCTCGACCAGCACTACGGCGATGAGGCGGGCGGCTACTTCCTGGTTGCCGCCGACCACGAGGCGTTGCTCGCGCGGGCCAAGCCGACCTTCGACGGCGCCGAGCCCTCCGGCAACGCCGTCGCAGCGCTGAATCTGCTGCGGCTGGCCGAGCTGACGCTCGACGACGCCTACCGCGAAAATGCCGCGCGCGTGCTGGGCGCCTTTGGACAGCCCCTTCGCCGATCGCCCGCCGGGCTGTCGAAGATGCTGAGCGCGCTCGACTTCTCGCTTGGACCGGTGCGGGAGGTCGTCGTCGTCCAGGCACACGGAGACGCAGGGGCGCAGGACCTGCTGGGCGTGCTCCGGCAGACCTACCTGCCGAACCGGGTCTACGTGCTCGTCCAACTCGGCCAAGCGGACCAGCGGCTCGAAGCGCTGGTGCCGCTGGTACGGGAAAAGCTCGCCATCGATGGCCGCGCCACGGCCTATGTCTGCGAGCGCGGCCGCTGCCAGAGGCCGGCTCAGGACGCTGGCCTCCTGGCCTCGCAGCTCCTGTCCGATGTCCCCCGTTAGCGAACTTTTCCCAACCTCTGCTGACTTGCCGGTCGATAGCGATTGCGCATGACCTCAGGTTGCCTGTTATAAGACCTTGGCTGGGGGGAAAGCGCTTTGCTGAGGTCGATGGTGGACAGCCTGACGACAGTCGCTGCAGGTTCAGCCGAGCCCACGGATCCTGAAACGCACGAGTTCGTCGCGCGTAAGTGGGCGCCGGTCCTGGCGGCGCGCACGATTGTCGGCAGCCGCATGCTGCTGGCGGGGATCTGCGCGTTCATCGCCGCCAGCCCCTGGGTCACCATCCCCGAAACCCGCGGCATCTACCAGACCCTTCTGCTGTGCCTGGCGGTGGTGCAGACGACCATCCTGTTCTCGATGTACCGCGACCGCAGCCGCACCCGGAGCGCCGACCTCGTCGTCATGGCTACGGTCGCGACCTGCGCCTTCATCGCTACCGCCGGTACGCTGGAAGGACGGACCGAAACGGTTGAGGTGCTGATCGTCGCCTATGCCATCGGCTGCGCCGGCCTGATGCCGTGGTCGGTGCTGCATCAGGCGGCACTGGCGTTCGGAGGCGCCCTGGCCATAGGCGCAAACGCCTACGCCGTCCACGGCAGCCTCCTTTATGGTATCGGGCTGCCGCGCGCGGTGTCGGTGTCGGTGACGCTGCTGCTGTCCGTGTACATCAGCTACGAGCTGGCCCGGCGGCGCATGGAGGCGGGGCGCGAAGAGCTGGCACGCATCCGGGCCGAGGAGGCGCTGCAGGCGCTCAACGCGCGGCTGGAGCAGCGCGTCGCGGAGCGCACGGCCGAGATTGAAGCGGCCAACGAGAGTCTTCGCTCCTTCAGCGCATCGGTGTCGCACGACCTGCGCGCGCCGGTTCGCGCCATCGGCGGCCTTGCCCACACGTTCCTGGAGGACTTCGGCGAGCAGCTGACGCCGGAAGCGGTGGCCCGCGTGACGCGCATCCACGACGCCGCCGGCCGCATGCAGCACATCATCGAGTCGTTGCTGCGGCTCGCTCAGGTCGTCCACGCACCGATGAAGCACGAGCGGGTCGACCTCAGCGAGATCGCGCGCAGCGTCGGCGAGCGCCTCGCCGCATCGGAGCCGACGCGCCGCGTCCAGCTCGAGATCCAGCCGGGTGCACGTGCGCACGGGGATGCGTTCCTGCTCGAACTGGTCCTGGAGAACCTGCTGAGCAACGCCTGGAAGTTCACGCGCGACCGGGAGGTGGCGCGCATCGAGTTCGGCGTGACGCTGCGCGATGGGCTGCACGTATATTCCGTGCGTGACAACGGCGTCGGTTTCGACCCGGCTGCGGCCTCACGCCTGTTCGGCGCATTCGAACGTCTGCACGCCGCCGAAGGTTACGAGGGCACCGGCATCGGCCTGACGACGGTCGAGCGCATCATCCAGAGGCACGGAGGCACCGTGTGGGCCGAATCCGTGCCCGGCAGCGGCGCAACATTCTCGTTCACGCTGGCGCCATGACCGCCGCGCCGCGGGGCCGACCGTATTGCGAACCGAGGTCAGCGGCGTACAATCGGTCGTTGGCACGATCTCCCGCCGATGACGTTCTGCCGGCGCGCAAGAGCGCACCGGCACGCAGGGCAGGCGAACACACGGTGTGCAGGTGTGGAGGATGAGACCGGTGAAGCTCTTCATGGCGGCTGCCGCGGGTGCAGCAATCCTGGGTGCAGACATGACTGCACACGCGCAGCAGGGCCGCGCCATGCTGGCCAGCCGGACCTCCAAGCCTGAGGTCTTCTCCTCGGCCGCTCCCCGGCAGAACGAATCCAAGAAGGACCATCTGGCGCGCATCTTTACCCGCAGCCTCGTCGAGGAGCTGTGGATGGAAGACTACGCCGACATCGATCGCGCCTGCGAGCGCGGCTGGCTCGTGGATGTGCCCGACGATCCGATCGGGCTCGGAGTCTCGATCCGCAAGAGCGGCAATTCGCCCGTCGGTGAAAAGGAGCGCGACCCCGTCAAGCGCCACAAGCTCTACCGTCTGGCAAAGCCGGCAGCCGGCCTTCTCTACCGGATCGCCGCGCGGCTGCGCGAGATCGAAGGCGACGCGTTCACGCCGCTGCAGGTGACGAGCCTGGTGCGGCCGTGGTCGTACCAGAAGCGGTTGATGGCCAGCAACGCCAACGCCAACACGATCAAGGCCGGCGTCCCGCCCACGCACGTGTTTGGGCTGGCCTTCGACATTCCGCGTGGAGACATGCCGGCCGCGCGCGAGCGGCGGCTGCAGGCGTACCTGGACGACCTGGCCGAGGACGGCAAGATCGTCTACTTCAAGGAGGGCCGCGCTCAGGCCACCTACCACGTCATCGCGATGCCGGCGGCGCACGGCGAGTTCGAAGCCGACTACCACCAGCTGTCGGCGCGCGCGGGATCGATGGCTACGGGTTCGGCGATGACCTGCGCGGGCAGCTCGAATGTCGAGCTCCTGCAGGACGAGATCTGGTGGTGAGCGGCCGGCGTACCGTCGTCGGCGTCACCGTCAACATCGACCGCGCCGGCCGTTGGCGTACCGGCCGTGAGTACGTCTACATCGCACGCGACTACGCACGCGCGCTGCGTTCCGTCGGCGCCGCTCCGGTGCTGCTCAGCCCCGACATCGATCCCGATGAGGCCTTTCGCATCTGCGACGCACTCGTCATCTCCGGCGGCGGCGACGTTCCCGCCGAGCTGTGGGGCGAGGAAGAAGACGAGAACGAGGCCACGCTCGAAGACGCCGAGCGCATGAGCTGGGAGCTGGCGCTTCTCGAGCGCTTCGTCGACGCCCGCCGGCGTGTCCTCGGAGTCTGCTATGGGATGCAGCTCCTCAACGTGTGCTTCGGCGGAACGCTGGTGCAGGACGTGCGCACGAGCAATCCGCGGGCGCTCGACCACGGCGGCGGCGACAAGATCACCAACCACGCCATCGCCATCGAGCCGGGGACGATGCTTTCGACCCTGCTCGGCGAGAGCGCGATGGTTTCCTCCTGTCATCACCAGGCCATCGCCAGGGTCGGCGATCCCTTCCGTGTCAGCGCCCGCTCCGGCGACGGCATCATCGAGGCGCTCGAATGGGAGCACGTGCTCGGCGTGGAGTGGCATCCGGAGATCGACGCCACGGCCGAGGCGATCTACCGGTTCGTGGTTTTGCCGGAGTCGGTGGCGTCGCCTAGAAGAGGGGAATGAGCACCAGGCACCCCTTCCGCATCGGCATCCAGACGGGCCAGCAGAACTACACGTGGTCGCAGCTCTCCGAGCTGTGGCAGAAGTTCGACCGCTGGGGATACGACTCGCTCTGGAACTTCGACCACTTCTATCCGATCTTCACGGATCCGACCGGGCCTTGCCTGGAAGGATGGACCACGCTGACGGCGCTGTCGCAGGTCGCGCCCACGGCGCGCATCGGCCATCTCGTCAACGGCAACAGCTACCGCAATCCATGCCTGCTGGCGAAGATGGCGGTCTCGCTCGACCACATCAGCAACGGCCGCCTGAACCTCGGCATCGGCGCCGGCTGGTTCGAGCACGAGCACCGCAGCCTCGGCTTCGAGTTCAAGCCGGTGCGGGAGCGGCTCGAGGCGCTCGACGAGGCCTGCCGCATCATCAAGGGGATGATGCGCGGCGACAGCGTCACGCTCGAGGGCAAGCACTACACGGTGCGTGATGCGATGGCGGTGCCGGGGCCGGTCCAGGCCGGCGGGCCGCCCATCATGATCGGCGGCGCCGGGCGCAACGTGCTCCTGCGCATCGTGGCCCAGTGGGCGGACATGTGGAACTACTTCGGCTCGCCCGCCGACATGGCCGATCTGGTCGGCGTCATCCGGCGCCATGCGGACAAAATTGGACGCGACAGCGACGAGATCGAGAAGACGGTGGCGATGCCGCTGTGCTATTCGGTCGACGCCGACCGGCAGGCCACGGTCTGTCAGATGCTCGCGCACACTTATCAGATGAGCCCGGAACAGGCGCGAGGCCGCATCATGATCGGCTCGCGCGACGAGTGCCTCGAGCGCATCGACGAGTACCGCAAGATCGGCATCAGCCACTTCATCTTCATGCAGTTCGGCCCCGTCTTCGAAGACGAGGTGCAGGCCTTCGCCGAAGAAGTCGCGCCGGCGGCGCGTGCAGCCTGAGAACAGTTTCGGCCGCCAGACTTGACACCTGGCCGCTGGTCCGCTGAAAGAACATGGAGCAAGGCCGTTTCGGGCCGCGCTTCCGTTTCCGATCGAAAGGAGGACCGAATGTATATCGGACGAGTTCTTGCACTCTCGTTGGCGGCGCTCCTGCTCACGGCTCAGGGAGCGACGGCCCAGGACGACGACCTCGGCGAGCTGACCACCAGGAAGCCGGTCAAGAAGCAGCAGACGGCCGCCGAGGAGCTGGCGGATCAGAGCCGCACGGGCGTCTACATCGGCGTGGGCGGCACCTTCGCGATCGAGAATTTCGGCGATCTGACCAGCGGCGGCGACTTCGAGAACGGCTGGGGCTTCAACTTCCGGCTGGGCCGCCGCATGCACAAGTTTGCGGCGCTCGAGCTCGAGGTCGAGAAGTTCGCCGGATTCGACGGTAACGCTGCCGAGGTCGATGGCTGGATGATCGGGCTCAACGGCCGCGGCTACTTCCTGCCCGGCCGCTTCCAGCCCTACGTCCTGCTGGGCGCCGGTTACGCGGATTACGAATTCACGGACAACACGCTGCCCAATCCGCCGCACGAGACGCACGACGGGTTCGGCATGCGCTTCGGAGGCGGCATCGACGTCTACGCCACCCAGACCGTCGTCGTTACCACCGACATCGCCTATATTCTCGGCGTCGGCGACATCAATGAGTTCGACGTCATCGCGCTGAGCTTCGGCATCGCCTACCGGCCCTGATCACCAGGCGCCCGGCTGCGCGCGGCCACTGCCGCCTGCAGCCGGGCCTCATCGCCTGCTCCCGTCGCAACCTCTCCCAGCAAGCCCTGCTCGCGCAGGAAACCGGCAATGGCTTCGGCCACGACGGCGTGGCCGCCTGCGGTCAGGTGCACGTTGGCGGGGAAGAATACGGGATCGGCCGCCGTGGCGCGTGCGGCGGCGGCCGAAAGGGCCGGCGTCGTGTCGAGGTAGGGAAGGCCCAGCTCCCGCGACCTCGTCGCAAAATAGGCACGAAGGCGCTCGCTGTACTGGCGCATCAGCCGCTCGATGGAAGGATCCTCGAAGCGTGCCACCGAAGCGTAGGCCGTATACGCCGACGGCAGGTACACGAGCACGGGCTGGAAACGGTGCTCCCGGCCCATCGCGCGCAGGCGCTCCAGACCTTCATCGAACAGGTCGGGCGTGATGCGCCCTTCGGCCAGCGCCTTGGCAAAAGTCACCTCGTCGCGGTCTCCGTTGCGGGAATTGAGCTCGAGGATCGTGCCGTCGGCGAGCCTGGCGTGGTAGCGGAAGTCGATCTCGCGCTTGCTGCTCTTGATGGCCATCCGCCAAGCCGACGCGGCAAGGAAGTTGATCGCAAGGCTATGGCGTCCAATTGCCGAGTCGCGCACGCCCGCGACGACGTGACAGGCGGCATCGGCGCCGAACGGACACACGTCGCGAGGGCCGCGGCCCTGGCGGGCGCTGCGATAGATCGATGCATCGCGGAAGTCGTTGCCTTCGTAGATCGTCACCACGACCACCCGCGGCGACTTCGCCAGCCCGAAGCGCTCGAGGAGCTGAAGGTATTCGTAGAGCCCGCGGTTGGGCAGCGCCAGGTTGTACGTCGACGTCCGCAGCATGGGCGCGATGCGGGAAACCCACGTGCTGTCGGCGGACACCGCGGTGCAGAAAGTCAGCGAGTCTCCCACGGCGACAAGGTCTGCCTGCGCAGGCGCCGGCGCGGGGTTGCAGAAGCCCGCGCCATCCATCCGCACCGTCTTGACCACGCCCGGCTCGTCCACGGTCCAGGTGACCTCGGCCTCCGGTCGGTAGACCCACAGGATGTCGGCCGGCCCGCCGTCCGTTCGCGGCACCAGTACCGTGTCCTTGCGCGTGGGGAATTTCAGGCTCGATGCCAGTTTCGAGCGCAGGCGCGGCTCGAACTGCTCGAGCACCTCGAGTGGGATGGCTCTCGGGACCAGGCGCAGGGCCAGTTCCAGGGTGGCCAGGAACAGCACGGTGGCAAGAGCGAAGGTCGCGAGCGCGAAGCGTCTGGACTGGCTGCGTGGCACGGTTGCGGGCTCGCGGTGGTGGCTTCTACGCACGCGACATGTGCGGCGCAACTGCAGGAGAATCCGAAGCATTGAGCAATGGCGCGGTGCGGCAGTTGTGCCCCCGAACGGTGGTCAACCCACGCCGGGGGTGCATTGCGCCCCTTATCCTGGCGGCATATAGTTTGCCGCGGTTGTAGGGCGGGCCCCTCGTGGAACACCTGCCCGGTTGCCGGCGCAGGCGGGTGAGCCCGTCCCGGCGAGCGGATGAGTGGTGGTGGCGATCCCAGGCCTCGATGGCCGTCAGACGGATCACTCCGTATCTAACAACTTGGACTGGAGGGAGGAGGCATGTCGGTGAAACGATTTGCAGCAGGGCTCACAGCTTTGTGCATCGCGGGTTGGGCAGCGGCGGCGTCGGCACAGACCGACGAAGGACGGTCGGGACCGTACATCGGCGCGGGCGCAACGTTCGCCATTGAAAACTTCGACAACAAGGCCGGCGGCGGCTTCGACAACAGCTGGGGCTACGACATCAAAGCGGGCTATCGCTTCAATCCCTTCTTTGCGCTGGAGGCGGAGTGGCAACATTTCACCGGTTTCGACGGCGCGGGTGACCCCGATCTGTGGATGATCGGCGCCAACGCCAAAGGCTTCATTCTCCCCGGACCGGTGCAGCCGTATGTTCTCGCCGGTCTCGGCTACGCCGGCAGCGACGAGCCCAACGGCGCCAATTCCAACAGCGAAACCGCGTTCGGTGCGCGCTTCGGCGCCGGCATCGACTTCTACGCTTCGCGCAACTTCGTGATCTACGCCGAAGCGGGGTACGTGCTCCCGTTCGGTGAGCTCGACCACTTCGGAGCCATACCTATCACGCTCGGCCTGCAGTGGCGCTTCTTCTAGACGCCGGCGACGCTGCGACAAACGGCATCGGAACCTTTCTCCGACGAAGGAAGAGGAGCAACGAGAGACGATGATGAGGAAGAAATCGCTCGCATCCCTGATCTGCCTGTCATTGCTGGCGGGGCTGACGTCGCTCGCGCATGCCGGCGCCTACGGTGAGGAAGAAGAGATCTACGAGAGCCCACGTCCGGCGCCCGCGCCGCGCCGCCAGGAGCGGGTGGAGCGGCGCCGTGAGGTCTCCGACTACGCGCGCAGCGGGCCCTATCTGCAGGCCGGCGGTGTCTACGCCATCGAGAACATCGACGCCGATGTCTTCGTGGCAGGCTTCCCCGGCCCCGGCGTCTTCGGCGGTGAGTGGGACGACAGCTGGGGCTACAACATCCGCGGCGGCTACCGTATCGGTCCGTGGGTGGCAGTCGAGGCGCAGTGGGAGCACTACCTCGATTTCGACTTCGACAAGGCGGACGTTCCGGTCGCCGGCGTCACCAGCGCCGGCCGCGATCTCGAATCCTACATCCTGACCGCCAATGGCAAGTTCTACCCGCTGCACGGAATGGTGCAGCCGTACGCGCTCATCGGCATGGGCTGGCACAACGCGCAGATGGAGCGCAGCCGGTTCCATGACTTCGACCACGATGCCTTCGCGTTTCGCTTCGGCCTCGGCGCGGACGTGTACTTCACGGACATGGTCGGCATGGCGGCCGAGGCTGGGTACGTGCTGCCGGTGACGGGAGAGCTGTCGGATCAGGACTTCGAGATCATTCCGATCAGCGTCAATTTCTTCGTACGGTTCATGTAGCAGCCGGGCAGTGACGGGCGATGTCCGGCCAAACGCGACGATGTGGAATGACCGGAGGATGAATCGCTCGCTCCATCTGTTGACGGCGCTGGCGCTGCTGTCGGCCGCAGCGCAGTCATTCGCCGGTGCCTACGGCCAGAGCGGGCATGCAGCCGGCAGGTCGCAGCCTGCGAAGGAAACGAGCGCGCTTTACGTGGAGACGCGAGTCCGGATCGACGATCCCGCCAGGTCCGGGCCGTATCTGCAGATCGGCGGGGCGTATGGCGTCGAGGCCCTCGACGTCGACGGATACGCAGCGGATTGGCAGGACTCGTGGGGCTACGACATTCGCGGCGGCTACCGGTCGCACGCGATGTTCGCGACTGAGGTCGAATGGCAGCACTACCTCGGCTTCGACGGCCGCCCATCGAGCGCCGCTGCCGGCAGCGGCGCCGAGATCGAGGCGTCGATGCTCAGCTTCAACGGCAAGCTCTATCCGATGAGCGGCCGTGTTCAGCCGTTCCTGCTGACGGGCGTCGGATGGCAGAACGTCGAGCAGAGACGGGGCTTCGAAGAGGATGGACTGTCGCTGCGCTTCGGCGCGGGTGTGGATGTCTATGTAACCTCCAACGTCGGCGTGGCCGTCGAGGGAGGTTATGTGTGGCCGGTGAGCTCGCAGCTTGCCGATGCGGAAGAGGTCAACATAATCCCTGTGAATGCGAGCATATTCGTTCGCTTCATGTAGGGACGGTGTCTGCGGGGTCGGTCGGCATGATCCGGCCCGGCCTTGCTAGCCCGGCGCATCTGCTACTCCTCGGATGTGCCGGTCATATGGAGGTTGACAGACCTCTGCTGGGACTTACGGGTGGGCACAGGAATTGATCCCTATGCCTTTTGCCTGTTAAGTTAGGAGTGTCCGATCGAAATCGATAGAGCGGAGACGCTTCCGAGATCGAATCACCACCATCGCGACCGTCCGAAAAGGAGGCCTTTTCCCGCAAGACGGTCGCTGTGCTGAAAATCGTAAGGGAAGGGAAGATCATCATGAACAAAAAATTCGCCTCGTTGTTTTGTGCCACCTTGATGGTCGGCTCCGCTTCGTTGGCGTTCGCCGGCGCGTACGGTGAGCGCGAGGAGCCGACGGAAATGCCGGCACCCGCGCCGGCACCGCGTCCTGCGCCGGAGCGTACCGAGGTCGAGGAAGAGTTCCGTGCCGGCCCGTACTTCGGCGTCGGCGGTCTCTACGCCATCGAGTTCTTCGACATTCCTCGCCGCAACGGCGGAGCTCCTTATGTCGTTCCGCGAGACGACGACGAGACTTACGACAACAGCTGGGGCTACAAGGCCTATGCCGGATATCGGGTCGCTCCGATGTTCGCCGTCGAGGCGATGTGGGAGCATTTCCTGAACTTCCGCAGCGATGAGGGTCCGGGGCCCGACAGGGGCGCCGATCAGTACGCCTGGATGCTCAGCGTCAGCGGAAAGTTCTTCCCGATCCAAGGGAATATCGAGCCGTACATCGGCTTCGGCGCGGGCTGGGAGTACACGGATGCGAAGGACCAGCAGAATCCGGTGTTCGGTGTGCCGCGTGGCTTCAACGGCGACGCTCTGGCTCTTCGGCCGGCGGTCGGCGTCGACTTCTACTTCACCGACAACGTAGGTATGAATCTCGACGTCGCGTACATCTGGCCGGTATGGGGCGACCCATCGTCTCGCGACATCGACATCCTGCCGTTCAGCTTGAGCGCGTTCTTCCGCTTCTAGGAGGCGGCAACCGCTTCGACACGAGGCCGGCCCGGGCAACCGGGCCGGCCTTTTTTCATGGTCGGCACGCACGTTCGCGACGCCGGTCGCGGTGCCTGCCGGCCATCCCGTCATGCAGGAGCCGCTGCCCGCTGGCGTTGCCCTCCTGGGCTTCGATAGCTAGACTCGAATTCGGACGCGCGGCGGTGAGGTGGCTCGCAACGAGGCGGTCCCATGGACCGGTGCTCAGCGGCTGCGCGAAATCAGCCACAGGAGGATCGAAGAAGATGAGGTTGAAGACCAGGTACGTCTCCGCGCTTTGCACCTTGGCGCTGGTTGGCACGAGCACGATGGCCTTCGCAGGCGCATACGGCGAGGACGAGACGGCCGTCGAAACGCCCGCTGCTCCTTCGGCTCCGCCAGCCACCGTCACCCAGACCGCGGCGCCCACGGAAATCCAGTACGGCATGGGCCCCTACGTCGGCATCGGTTATGCACTCGGCCTCGACAGCTTCTCCCCGGGCGACTTCATCCAGGACGAGAGGGCCAGCAACGGCTACAACGTCCGCGGCGGCTATCGCTTCCTCAAATGGATGGCGGTCGAGGCGCTGTGGGAGAATTACGTGGAATGGGACTTCGATCCCTTCGGCCATTTCGAAGCGTGGACAGCGACGGTCAATGGCAAGTTCATCTATGGAACGCACGCCGTGCAACCCTATCTTGCCGTCGGCGGCGGTCTGATGCGCGGCCAGCGCTCCTATCGCGACGAGAAGGGAAAGTCGGTCGACCCCAACGCCAACCGCTCCACCGATCGGGACCTGGACTTCCTCCTGCGTGGCGGAATCGGCGCAGACCTCTACCTGACGGAATGGCTCGCCATCAATCTGGAGGCCGCCTACAACTTGCCGTTCGGTGAGCTGGAGGATTACGATTTCGTCGGAATGACGGGAGGTCTCGGCTTCCACTTCTGATCGATCGTACGCGGCGTCGCGAGGCGAGCCCGCAATCGGCATGAAAAAAGCCCCGAGGCATCGTGCCTCGGGGCTTTTTCGTTGCAGCCGCAGGGTCGGCAGCTACTCGACGATGATGCCGCCGAAGTCGCCGCCGCCGCTGATCTCTCCCTGTCCGAAGAAGTCGTAGAAGCCTACGACCACGGTGGCCTGCACCGTGTCGACCGCCTGATCGAGCACATCGAAATAGCGCTGCCATTCGGTGCGGATCAGCACGTTGCGGTGCACGCGGAACTGCAGGCCGGCGCTGACCGTCAGCGCCTCGCCGCTGTCCTCGCGCGGCGAAAGTGCACGGCCGCTGCGGCCGACCAGACCGCAGTCGGTGCCGACGCCGGCGCTGCGGCAGCTGACGTCCTGATCGCTGTCGTAGATGAACACGCCGATGCCGCCGATGCCGGCAACCCACGGTGTGCCGAGGTCGTGCCACACACGGATGCGAGCCTCGATGCCGTTGGCCTCCACGTCGGCGTCGTCCTCGTCGCCGATGACGCCGCCGGCGTCCTCATCGGTGATGCTGAAGCCGCCGAGATCAGTGTAGCCGACTTCGAGGCCGCCCCATTCCGCGATGCGGTAGCCGCCGAAGGCGGTCCAGAGGAAGTCGCTGTCGTCGCCGACGTCGTCGACGGTGAAGCTCGGATCGTACGCGTCGGAATTGTCTTCGGCTTCCCAGAACGCCCAGCCAACGCCGCCGCCGGCGTAGAAGCCTCTCTGCTTGGCCTCCGGCTCTTCGGCCTTCTTCTCGCCGGTGGCGGGATCACCTGGCGCTGCTCCTTCGACGGCCACGCCGCCGGCCGGCGCTCCTTCGACGACGATGTCGTCGGCGGCCTGGGCCCGCGCTGCCAACACGAGCGCCAGCCCAAGAAGCGACGAGCCGAAAACCCATGCCCTCTTCTTCATCGATCTCCTCCTGGATTGTGTGTGCGTGGCGAAATGCCTCGTCCTGGAGGCATCCGTCACGCGATCGAGACGTCAGGATGACCTGCGAGTATTACCATCCAGCCCACCGGTGGGCAATGGCGCCTAGCTGGAGGACGGGCCTCGAGGACGTGCCAGTGCGCCCATGGCACGCACCAGCTGATCGCGCAGTACGGTGTCGGTCTTGGCCGTCCAGCCCGACGTCTGCGCCAGGAACGGCCGCAGCAGATTGAAACCGAGGACCGCGCTCATCAGCAGCGTGGTGGTCGCGGCCGCATCGGTTCGCGTGGCACCGGGCATGCCCTCGCGAAACTTGTCGATCATCGCGTCGAGCGCCGCCCGGTCGGGCTCGTGCGAGCACTCTTCGACCGTCAGCAGCCCCGTCAGAAGGCCCCATGCCAGAAGGCGAGCCAGCCCCGGCTTTCGAGCGAAGGTATCGAAGACCACGCGCACGGCCGGAGCGTCGGGGTCCCAGAAGTGACCGGCGTCCTGGATGCGGCGGATCTCGCGGCCCATTTCGCGCAGCGTGCGCTGCAGCACGGCACGCAGCAGGCCTTCCTTGCCGCCGAAGTAGTGATGGATCAGGCCGAAGGAGATGCCGGCCTCGCGCCCGAGCTCGGCCAGGCCGAAGCCGTCGGGGCCCTTGCTGTCGAGGAGGGCCTCGGCGGCATCGAGGATGTCCTTGATGGTCTGCTCGCGGTTGCGTGGCCGGGGGCTTCGCGCACCGCTGCCCGCGCGCGAAGCCCTTGCCGGTGTCGGACTCTTCGGCACTTCGTTCTCCGTGGCGCGTTACCGGATCGTCGCGCGAGCGTTCTTGACCACCGCCAGCCCGCGCTCCTTCACCTTGGCCTCGCACAGGATGTCGGTGTCCGACTCCTTCCACATCTCCACGACGATCGTCTCGCCCGGCATCACCGGCGCCGAGAACCGCGCCTTGATGGAACGGAAGCGCGTGGGGTCGCCGTCGCAGTAGGCGTCGATGATGGCGCGCCCGACGTTTCCGTACGTGCACATGCCGTGCAGGATGGGGCGCTCGAAGCCGCCGAATGCGGCGAACTGAGGGTCGATGTGCAGCGGATTATAGTCGCCGCTGAGGCGATAGATGATGGCCTGGTGCTGCAGCGTCGGATACTCGCGCACCTCGTCGGCTGGCCGCGACGGCGCCTCATTGCCCGCCGCCGGACCGGAGGGGCCGCCGAAGCCGCCTTCGCCGCGCACGAAGATGCCGAACTCGTTGCGGAACAGCGGCCTGCCGCTCTTCTCGTTCGTCACGGCCTCGAGCGTCACCAGCGCGCCCTTGCCCTTGTCGTAGATGCCGGTGACGGTGGCCGAGGTGACGGTCTCGGCGCGCGTCGGCACCTCGTCGCAGAGGATCTCGGTGGACTGCTCGCCGTGCAGGATCATCATCGGATTGATCTCGAAGCCCGGCACCGACAGCACCCCGGTCAGCGCAGGAAAGGCGGGGATGACGCCCCAGGTCGGAATGACCTTCAATTGGTTCTCGTACGTGTAGCGCAGGACGTTGTCGCTGACCGGCGACTCGCCCACGCCCACGCCGAGCCCGAGCGCGTAGAGAATGATGTCGCGCTCCTTCCAGTCGAAGGGCATGTCGGCCAGCTTCTGCCCCAGCACTCTGTTGACGTCGATCGACATGAAATCTCCTTTTGGAAGTGAATGCGTCGAAGAAGGAGTCGGCACCTTTCCCGGCCTGGCAGGAAAGGTGCCGAAACACTTCTCTGGCAGCGTCGTTACGCCAGGCAGTGCATCAACGTAGCCTGCGTGGACTCACCGATGGAGCGCAGGATCTTCGCATCGGTCATGTCGTTGATCTGCTGCCACGCGGCGGCGACGGATTCGACGCTGATCTCGTCCGGATTCATCGCCAGTCCCTTGCTGCGCAGCCACTCGATGCGCGAGATGGCGCCGGCGCCGACCTCGTAGACCTCGCCGTTGACGTCGATGTTCTCCGAGCACAGGTAGACGACCAGCGGCGAGACGCACTCGGGCTTGAGCTTCTCCAGGATGTTCGGCGGCATCAGCGACTCGGTCATGCGGCTGGCCGCCACCGGACAGATGACGTTGGTCCGGATGTTGTACTTCTCGCCTTCGAGCGCCAGCGTCTGTCCGAGGCCGACCAGCGCCATCTTGGCGGCCGAGTAGTTGGTCTGTCCGAAGTTGCCGTAGAGCCCGGAGGCCGAGGAGGTCAGGATGACGCGGCCGTACTTCTGCTCGCGCATGTGCGGCCACGCGGCCTTGCTGCAGTAGTAGGCGCCCTTGACGTGCACCGCGAAGACCAGATCCCAATCGGCATCGGTCATGTTGACGAACGACTTGTCGCGCAGGATGCCCGCGTTGTTGACCAGGATGTCGACCTTTCCGAAGGCGTCGAGCGCGGTCTGGATGATGCCGTTGGCACCTTCTTCGGTGGAGACCGAGTCGTAGTTGGCGACGGCGTTGCCGCCGGCGGCCTTGATGTCGGCGACGGTCTTGTCGGCCATCTCCGAGCCCTTGCCGGTGCCGTCGTGCTTGCCGCCGAGATCGTTGACGACGACGTTGGCGCCGTGCTTGGCGAACAGAAGGGCGTGCGCGCGGCCGAGCCCGCCGCCGGCGCCCGTGATGATGGCGGTGCGGCCCTTCAGGCCGAAAGAATCAGTAGCCATGGACGAAAATCCTCCGTGAACAGTGGGATGGCGGACCATATGCAGGGTCTTGCAAATAGTAAAATTGCGTGGGAAGACTCGCCGCCATGGATTTCGGCTTCAGCGACCAGCAAGAGCAGCTCAAGGCACAGGTGCGCCGCTTCCTCGACAGCGAGTGTCCGCTCGAGCGCGTGCGTCAGATCATGTCCTCCAGGGACGCTCACGACACCGCCCTGTGGACGAAGATCGCAGGGCTCGGCTGGCCTGCGCTGGCCATCGAGGAGCAGCACGGCGGGCTGGGTCTTGCGTGGGAGGATCTGATCGTGGTGGCCGAAGAGGCCGGTCGCACCCTTTTCCCGTCGCCGCTTCTTGCCAGCGCGGTGGCGGCTCGCGCGATCGGAACGTTGGGAAGCGAGCGTCAGAAAGGGCGCTGGCTACCGGCGATCGCCTCGGGAGAGACCATCGCGACGCTGGCCGTGCTCGAAGAGAGCGACGATCTTTCCGAGGCCGGCGTGGAGACCGTGGCCGAGGCCAGCGGTGAGCAGATCGTGCTCAACGGGACCAAGATGTTCGTCGGCTACGGCCAGTCTGCGCAGCTGCTGCTCGTGGCCGCGCGCGAGAAGGGCGGCACGAGCCTGTTCGCCGTCGCCAGCGACGCTGCCGGAGTCACGGTGACGCCGCAGCGTCTGGTGGATCAGACCAGCCGCGTGGCGCAGATTTCGCTGGAAGGCGTCGTCGTCGACGCCGCCGATCGTCTGGGCGAGCCCGGCGCCGCCTGGAGCGACATCGCCAAGGTGCTCGACGCCGGCACGGTGGCGATGTCGGCCGAGATGGTGGGCGCCGCCGACGCGGCCTGCAGGCTGGCAACCGAGTACGCCAAGGTTCGCAAGCAGTTCGGGCAGCCGATCGGCAAGTTCCAGGGCGTCAAGCACAAGCTCGCCGAGATCTTCGTCGACATCGAGTCGGCGCGATCGCTCGTGTACTTTGCCTCCTGGGCCGTGGATCACCTGCCCGATGCTCGCGGCCACGTGTCGATGGCCAAGGCATACGCTTCGCAGGCGCTGGACCGCGCCGGCGAGGAATGCATCCAGATCCACGGGGCCATCGGCTACACGTGGGAGTGCGACGCGCACCTGTACTACAAGCGCGGCCGCTATTGCCGCAATCTGGCGGGATCGCCGGAATATCATCACGAGCGGCTGCTGGCCGCGCAGGGACTGTAGGCGGAAGGCCGGCGCCGCAAGGAAAGCGCACATGGATTTCTCGTTCACCGAGCAGGAAGAGGCGTTTCGTCGCGAGGTCCGCGAGTTCCTTGCCAGCGCCAACCCGAATGCGGACGGCAGCTCGGCCGATGGCGAAGACATCGAGTCGGCCATGGACCGCCTGCCCAAGCTGCTTGCCTGGAACCAGGCGCTCTACGAGAAGGGCTGGGTCGGCTTCTCGTGGCCGAAGGAAGTCGGAGGTGGCGGCGGCGGACTGATCGAGCAGATGATCCTGAAGGAAGAGACCGGCAAGGCGCGCGCGCCGATGCTGGGGCTTTCGTACATGGGCCTTGCATGGGTCGGCCCCGGCATCATCAAGTACGGCACCGAAGAGCAGAAGCAGCGTTTCATTCCGCCCATCCTGAAGGCGCAGGAGCACTGGTGCACGGGCTACTCCGAGCCCGGCTCGGGAAGCGACCTTGCCTCGCTGCAGTGCAAGGCCGAGCGCGACGGCGATCACTACGTCATCAACGGGCAGAAGATCTGGACGTCGCTGGCGATGTGGTCGCAGTGGATGATCCTGCTCGTGCGCACCGATCCGAGCGCCGCCAAGCACCTGGGCATCACGTGCCTGCTGGTGCCGATGGACTCGCCGGGCATCGAGGTGCGCCCGATCAAGGCGATGAGCGGCGAGACGCCCTTTGCCGAGGTCTTCTTCACCGACGTGCGCGTGCCGGTGGGCAACCGCCTGGGCGCCGAAGGGCAGGGCTGGGACGTCACCAAGCATGCGCTGGCCAACGAGCGCAGCTCGATCGCGGAGGTCACGGCGATGTCCCATGCGCTCGAGGACCTCAAGGACCTGGCCCGGCGGTGCAGAAGCAACGGCCGCTACGCGATCCACGATCCGCTGATCCGCCAGCGCCTGGCGCGCATGGAGACGATGATCGAGGCCATGCGTCTGACGGGCCTTCGCTTCCTGACGCGCCAGCTTCGCGGACAGGAGGTGGGCGCGGAGACTTCGGTGAACAAGCTGCTGCGTGCCGAGCTCGAGGTCGAGATCGGGCGCCTGTCCACGGAGATCCAGGGACGCTTCGGCGCCCTCGCCAAGGGTGCCCCCGGCTCGATCGACAAGGGCAAGTGGCAGAAGCAGATGCTGTCGTGGCCGGCCTACGTCATCGGCGGCGGCACGCCCAACATCCAGAAGAACGTCATCGCCGAACGCCTGCTCGGCCTCCCCCACGACGTCTGAAACGGGGCTTGCGTTAGCGTTTCTCGCGGCGCGGCGGAACGAAGCTCGAATGCAAAGCTGATCTCTGAGGTGCTGCAGCGATGAACAATGCGCAGAAGTTCTGGAAGACGCTCGGCGAGAGCAGCTTCTACAAGAACATGGGCAAGGTGCACACGTGGCTGTACCGACGCTCGGGCGGCCGCTTCGGCCACAAGACCGGACCGTTCTCGAACCTGCTGCTGACCACCAAGGGCCGCAAGAGCGGCCAGCCGCGCACGTGCCCGCTGACCTACTTCGAGGACGATGGCCGCTATGTGCTCATCGCATCGAACGGCGGCAACGACCGGCACCCGGCATGGTACCTGAACCTGCAGGCGGACCCGACCGCCACCGTCGACATCGGCAGCGAGCGAAGGACCGTCACCGCCAGCACCGCCGCCGGCGCCGAGCGCGAGCGGCTGTGGAAGGCGGCAGTCGACATGAACCCGCAGTACGGCGTCTACGAATCCATCACGGCGCGGAGCATTCCGGTCGTGATTCTGTCGCCGAAGTGATTCGCCAGCGCATCTCGACCAGTCGCTGAATCAGCACGAAGAACAGCGGCACGAAAAAGACCGCGAGGAACGTCGCGGCGAGCATGCCGCCGATCACGCCGGTGCCGATGGAACGGCGGCCGGCCGCGCCGGCGCCCTCGGCCAGCGCCAGCGGCACCACGCCCAGAATGAACGCGAGCGAGGTCATGAGGATCGGGCGCAGGCGCAGCAGCGAGGCCTCGATCGCCGCTTCGACGATGCCGCGTCCCTGACGCCGCAGCGTGGCGCAGAACTCGACGATGAGGATCGCGTTCTTCGATGCGAGCCCGACCAGCGTCAGCAGGCCGACCTGGAAGTAGACGTCCTGCGCGTAGCCGCGCAGCAGCAGAGCCAGCAGTGCGCCCAGCACTGCCAGAGGAACCGCCAGCAGCACTGCCACCGGCAGGGTCCATCGCTCGTACTGCGCCGCCAGCACCAGAAAGACGACGATGAGCCCGAATGCCAGGACGATCGGCGCCTGGTTGCCCGCGCGCAGTTCCTGGAAGGAAGCGCCGCTCCATTCGATGGCATAGCCCGGCGGCAGGTGCGCGGCCGCCAGCTTGCGCATGGCATCGATGGCCTGTCCGCTGCTCCGTCCCGGCCCGGTCGAGCCCGTGATCTCGACTGCGGGATAGCCGTTGTAGCGGCTGACGACGTTGGGCCCTGCGCGAAACCTCATGTCCACGACCGCGGACAGCGGCAGCATGTCGCCGTCGCCGTTGCGCACGTAGATGCGCTCGATGTCCTGCGGGGATCGCCGAAACTCCGGCTCGGCCTGCAGCTGCACGCGCCAGATGCGCCCGAAGCGGTTGAAGTCGTTGACGTAGAGCGCGCCGAGGTAGGCCTGCATCGGCTCGAAGACGTCGGCGAGGCGCACGCCCATCATGCGCGTCTTCTCGCGATTCAGCTCGACGAACACCTGCGGCAGCGTCACGCGCAGGGTGGCGCTGACGTCGGCCAGGTCCGGATCGCGGCGTGCGGCATCGACGAGTCCCGTGACCACTTCGGCCAGTTCGGCGATCGTGCCGCCGCTGCGCTGCTGGACCTCGACGGTGAAGCCCGAGCGGGTGCCCAGGCCCTGGATCGGCGGCGGATTGAGGCCGACGACGACGCCGTCGCTGACCGTTGCCATGAGCGCACGGCTGTCGTGGATGACGTCGGCCGCGCTCATGCCGGGGGCGGTGCGCTCCTCGAAGGGTCGCAGCGACGCGAACATAAGGCCGGAGTTCGTGCTCGCCGATCCTCCCGTCATGGCATCGTATCCGGCCAGCGACACGACGTTGTCGACGGCCGGATGCCGGCGGAAGAAATCCTCCGCCTGCGCGATCACCTGCTGTGTCTTGTCGAGCGAGGAACCGTCGGGCAGCACGATGATGCCGATCACGTAGCCCTGGTCCTCTTCGGGCAGGAAGCCGCTCGGCACCAGCTCGCCCAGCCGCCAGGTGGCGAAGCAAAGCAGGCCGAACACGGCCAGCGTCACCGCCGACGCACGCAGGGCCACGCGGACGCCGGCGCCGTACGCGGCAGTCACAGCGGCGAGCGCGCGGTCTATGCCGCGGAAGACGACGTTCTTGCGGCCGGTCCCGCGCCGCAGCAGCAGTCGGCACAGCGCCGGGCTGAGCGTGAGTGCGACCAGCCCGGAGATGGCCACGGACAAGGCGATGGTCACCGCGAACTGCTTGTACATCTGGCCGGTGAAGCCGCCGAGGAAGGCGACCGGCACGAACACCGCCGACAGGACGAGCACGATCGCGATGACCGGCCCCGTCACCTGCTCCATGGCCTTGATCGTGGCCTCGCGCGGCGAGAGCCCTTCCTCGTGCAGGATGCGCTCGACGTTCTCCACCACCACGATCGCGTCGTCGACGACGATGCCGATTGCGAGCACGAGTCCGAACAGCGTCAGCGTATTGATCGAGAACCCGAGCGCGAGCATGCCGGCGAACGTACCGATGATGGCCACCGGCACCGCCAGCAGTGGAATGAGAGTGGCGCGCCACGACTGCAGGAACACGAACACGACGAGGATCACGAGCGCCACCGCCTCCAGCAGCGTCTTGATCACCTCCTGGCTGGACGCCCGCACGAACACCGTCGTATCGAACGGGACCGTCCAGGAGACGCCGGCGGGGAAGGAGACGGCCGCGTCCGCCATCTCCGCGCGCACCGCTTCCATCGTGTCGAGCGCGTTGGCGCCGCTCTGGAGGTTGACGATCATCAGCGTCGTCGGCTGGCCGTCCAGCCGCCCGACCAGGCTGTAGCTCTGCGCGCCCAGCTCGACGCGCGCCACGTCCTTCAGTCGGACCAGCGCGCCGTCGCTGGTCGCGCGCAGGATGATGTTGTCGTACTCGGTGGCATCGCTGAGACGCCCGCGCGTGAGCACCGGCAGCGTCAGCTCCACCGGCTCGCCGGTGGGCCGCTGGCCGAGCGCGCCGGCGGGAAAGACGGCGTTCTGGTCGCGCAGCGCCGCCGCCACGTCGGAGACCGTCATTCCCTTGAGGGCCAGCCGGTCCGGATCGATCCAGATGCGCATGGAGTAGTCGCGGTTGCCGAACACCATGGCATCGCCCACGCCCGGCACGCGCTTGATGCGGTCGAGCAGATTGATGGTGGCGTAGTTGCTGAGGAACAGCTCGTCGTACGCGGCCTGCTCCGAGCGCACCGCCACCACCGCCAGGATGTTGCTCGTCGCCTTGACCACGGTGATGCCGTTGCGCACCACTTCCTGCGGCAGCTTCGGCTCGGCGGTGGCCAGACGATTCTGCACCTCGACGGCAGCCAGATCCTGATCGGTGCCGATCTCGAACGTGACGGTGATGCGCGTGGAGCCGTCGTTGGCGCTCTGCGAACTGAAGTACAGCAGGTTCCTGATGCCGCTGAGCTGCTGCTCGATCGGCGCCGCCACCGACTCGGCCACCGTCTGCGCATCGGCGCCCGGGTACATCGCCATGATCTGGATCTGCGGCGGCAGGATCTCCGGATATCGCGCCACCGGCAGCACGGCGATGGACACTGCGCCGGCGAGCAGGATCAGCAGCGACAGGACGATGGAGAGGACCGGACGGTCGATGAACACCCGCGAGATCATGACTGCGGTCCGCGCGTACTTGCGCCGCCGTCATGCGCGGCTGCCGCGCCGAATTCGCCGGCCGGTGCCGCTTCCGAGGCGATGGTCACCTGCATGCCGGGTCGCACCGTCATCAACCGGTCCACGACGATCCGCTCGCCCGCCTCCAGGCCGCGCTCGATGATCCAGTGATCGCGGCCGGACCACTCGCCGAGCACGACGGGCCGCGACTCGACCACCTCGCCCTTGCCGACAACGAACACCGCGGCGCCCGAGGGGGACTGCAGCACTGCCGATTGCGGCACGCGCAGTGCATCGAGGCGATGGATGCCGAGCACGTTGGCGTGGATGAACTGTCCCGGCCGCAGCGTGCCGGCCGGATTGGGCACCTGACCACGCACGACGCTGGTGCCGGTGCGCTCGTCGACCTGCACGTCGACGAAGTTGATGCGGCCGCGGTGCGGGTAGACGCTGCCGTCGGCGAGCGTGATCTCGAGCTCGGTCTGCTGCGGCTCGGGCGCGTCGATCTGCCCTGCAGCCTCCTGGCGGCGGAACCGCAGCGTTTCCTGCTCGCTCACCGAAAAGCGCACGTAGATCGGATCCACCTGCTGGACCACGGCCACCAGCCCGTTCTGCGCGGCGTCGACGTAGCTGCCGACGTCCTTGAGCGCGCGGCCGATCATCCCGGTGATCGGGGAGGCGATGCGCGTGTAGCCGAGCTGGAGTTCGGCGGCGGCGATGTGTGCCTTGTGCGATTCGACCTCGGCGGCCGCCACGCGTTCCTCCGTCTGCCATTCCTCCAGCTCCCCGGCAGTGGCCGACTGCCGCGCCGCCAGAGCCTGGAAGCGCCGCAGCTGCTGCCGGGCGCGCTCCTGACGGGCCACCGCGCCTGCGAGACGCGCGCGGGCCTGCGTCAGCTCGACCTCGTGCGGGCGCGGGTCGATCTGGAACAGCCTTTGTCCTTCCCGGACACGCTCGCCTTCGGTGAACGTGCGCGCCTCGATGTGGCCTGCCACGCGCGCACGGATCTCGACGACCTGCGAGGCTTCGGTCTGACCGAGAAACCGGAAGGGCATCGGCAGCGTTTCCCGCTCGACCTTTGCCACGCGCACCGCGACGGGAGCCTGCGGCGCGGCGACCTGCTCGTGCGTCGGCGCGCCGTCGCCGCGGCTCCAGAAAAGCCACGCACCGGCAAGAACCGCAGCCAGCGCCAGCGCGGGCAGTCCGCGCCGCACCAGATGGAACGCGAGCCGGTCGCGCGGCGCACGCTCATCGTGCTCGCAAGCTTCCACCCGGTCGGAATGCACCTCGTGATCGTTCTCGTTCATCGTCTCCGCTCAGGGTTGCCTGCCGCCGAAGCGGCAACGTTCGTCGCCGGCTGCTCGAAATCTCCGCCGAGCGCGCGATGAAGGGCCAGCCGCTGGCGAAGACGGTCGGTGCGCACCTGCAGGAGCTGCGCGCGGATCTCGAAGTCCTGCCGCCGCACCACCATCAGCTCGACGATCGACTGCACGCCCGCCTCGTAACGGTCGGCGGCGATGCGGCTGGCGTTGCGCATCCGCGCTGCCGCCTCGTCGAGTTCGGCATGGCGCGCGGCCAGGTGCTGCTCGTTCGCGAGCGCGGTCTCGACTTCCCGAAATGCATCGATGGCCGTGCTCACATAGGCCGCGAGTGCCTGCCGCTGGCGCGCGCCGGCGATCTCCTGTTCGGCCGTCAGGCGTCCGCCCGACAGCACCGGTGCCAGCAGATTGGCGCCCGCGGACCAGATCGCGGCGGATGGATCGAGCAGCGAGCCGAGCGATGCCGTCAGCGTCAGCTGCGGAAGCCGCGCCGCGCGCGCGGCCTCCCGCTGATGGAATGCCGCCGACACGCGGCGGTCGGCGGCAAGGATGTCGGGCCGGCGCTCGAGAAGCTGCGAGGGAACTCCGAGCGTGGGCTCGGAAGCAATGCGCGGCAGCCTTCGCGACACGGCGAGCTCCGAAGCCGGATAGCGCCCGAGCAGCGCCTCGAGCGCCTGCACGAGCTCCTGCTGCGCGGCCTCGTCGCGCGCGACGGCGGCAGCCGCGGCAGCGACGTTGGCATCGCCGAGCTCGGCTTCGAGCTGCGTGCCGACGCCCGTCTCGACCTTGTCGCGAACGATGGTGGCGGTGCGGCGCTCCTCTTCGAGCCGATCGCGGTCGATCTCGAGCAGCTCGCGGGCGGCAACGGCCAGGAACCATGCGTCGGCGACACCCGCGGCCAGCGACAGGCGTGCCGCCTCCCAATCCAGGCGTGCGGCCTCGGCGTCGTCGCGTGCGCCGCGCACTCCGGCACGAAGGCGGCCCCACAGATCGATCTCCCAGGATGCCTGCGCGCCGATCGAGTGGGTTTCGCGGGCAGGAACCACCGCGCCGGCGTCGCCGCCGCCGGCCTGCGCGCCGGCGTCCGCGCGAGGAAGAAGCAGGGAACGCGCCACCGCGATGCGCGCGCCCGCCTCCTCCCAGCGCGCCGCCGCAACCGCCAGATCGGGATTGCCGGCCATCGCCTCGGTGGCCAACGCGAGAAGCGTGGGATCGCCAAAGCTGCGCAGCCACCCGTCCTCAATCGTTCCCTCGCGCGACGGATGCGCTGCCGCGAAACGGGCGGGCACGACGTCGAGCTGCTGGCGCGCAAGGTCGGCGGGAGCGGTGGCTGCGCAGCCCGTCAGCGTCAGCGCCGCAGCGAGCAGAGCGCGCCGTGCCGTCGCGGCCAGCGCGCCGGGCGTTACGGCCGCGGCGAGCGCTTCACGCGGCATGGGCGCCGCGACCGACCGATGCGGGCCGCACGTGCGCAGCCGCGCGCCCGTGCCATCGCCGCGGCCGGAGGGGTGGGAAGGATGAAACACGGGCACGAATGGATATTTAGAAAATGCATTCTACAAATCAAGGTTGTCTTTCGAATATGTTTTCGAATAATGGGCTGTCCTCGCGCACGTGGGGACACGGACGCAGGGTGCCGAACGTCAAAAACAACCTTTCTGCGCAGGACACGCAGCGCAGGCTCCTGGAAGCCGCGGGAATCGTGTTCGCCGAGCGCGGATTCCATTCGGCGACGATCAAGGACATCACCGATCGTGCCGGCGCGGCGCTGGCCTCGGTCAACTATCACTTTCGCGACAAGACGGAGCTTTACGCCGCCGTGATCCGCCGCATCCAGACCGATGCCGCGCGCATCGTTCCGCCGGTGGAGGAGCAGACGGGGCCGGCGATCTCACGGTTGCGCCGCGCGATCCTGCACGTCGTGCAGCAGATGATCCGGCGCGGGCAGCCGCCGTGGGAGCGCATCCTGATGGCGCGCGAGCTGGCGCAGCCCTCGCCCGCGCTCGACCCTCTCATCGAGACGGTGGGCCGTCCGTTGCACGAGCGCCTCGGCGCACTGATCGCCGAGGCCACCGGGCGGCGCGAGGACGACGACGCCGTCATTCTGGCGACATCCAGCGTCATCGGCCAGTGCCTGTATCACGTCGAGCACCAGTCGCTCATCCATCGCCTGCACCCCCAGCTTCATGGTGAACTGGACACGGACCAGATCGCCGATCACATCGCCGAGTTCTCCCTCGCCGGCATCCGCGCCATGGCACGCAGACCCGAGGCGAACGGCCACAAGGCGGCGGCGCCGCGCAAACGTAGGCGGCGCGGAGGGCGCCCTTGATCATGCATGCTTCCTTTCTATAGTCCGCCGCTCTCTCAGGAGGAGACCATGGGAAACGCCTACATCATCGACGCCGTCCGCACGCCGCGCGGAAAGGGCAAGCAGACCGGCTCGCTGGCAAGGCTGCATCCGCATCAGCTGCTCGGCACCTGCCTGAAGGCGCTGACGGACCGCAACGAGTTCGACCCGCGTGACGTCGAGGACGTCGTTGCAGGTTGCGTGACGCCGGTGGCGGAGCAGGGCGGAGTCATCTCGCGCTTTGCCGTGCTCGATGCCGGATGGCCCACGGAGGTCACGGGCGTGCAGCTCAACCGCTACTGCGGTTCGGGTCAGCAGGCCGTCAACTTCGCGCTCATGGGCGCTGCCTCCGGCTTCCAGGACCTCGTCGTCGGCGGCGGCGTCGAGCAGATGTCGCGTCTGCCGATGGGCTCGGACAAGTCAGGGCTGGACGCGCACAACCGCCACCTGCGCGAGCAGCATCCGCTGGTGCCGCAGGGAATCTCCGCCGACCTCATCGCTTCGCGCGAAGGCTTCACACGCGAGGATTGCGACAAGTTCGCGCTGCGCAGCCAGCAGAACTGCAAGCGGGCGATGGCCGAGGGCCGCTTCGACAAGAGCATCATTCCCGTACGCGACTACGACGGCACACTCGTGCTGGACCGCGACGAGTTTCCTCGCCCGGAGACGACGCTCGAAGGCCTGAGCCGCCTCGAGCCGTCTTTCGCCGCGATGGGCCCGTACGTACAGAAGGGCGACACGCTGTCCTTCGACGACAAGGCCAGGAAGGTCTATCCGGAGGTCGCCGAGGTGCGCCACGTGCACACCGCCGGCAACTCCAGCGGCATCGTCGACGGCGCCTCGGCGGTGCTGATCGCGTCGGAGAAGTACGTCAGGGAGCGCGGCGTGAAGCCGCGAGCGCGCGTGCTGTCCATGGCCACCATCGGCGACGAGCCCGTCATCATGCTGACCGCGCCCGCGCCTGCCTCCGAGCGTGCGCTGAAGAAGGCCGGCATGGACTACAAGGACATCGACCTGTTCGAGGTCAACGAGGCGTTCGCGGCGGTGGTTCTGAAGTTCCTGCGCGAGAGCAAGGTCGATCCGGACCGCGTCAACGTCAACGGCGGCGCCATCGCGCTCGGACATCCGCTCGGCGCCACCGGCGGCATGCTGATCGGCACGGCCCTCGACGAGCTCGAACGCAGCGACAAGACAACCGCGCTTATCACGATGTGCATCGGCGGCGGCATGGGCATCGCCACGATCATCGAGCGCTGCTGAACGGGCGGTTGCCGCCGCCCTGTCCGGCGACCTACGCGCGAGGCGCGGGTCAGTGCGTGCCGTTGCCTGCCGGCCGCATGTAGTAGCCGGTGCGGGGAAAGTGCACGGCGACGCGCCCGACCTGCGGATCCTCGCGCGCCAGGACGATTTCGTGTTCCCCCAACGCCGCCAGGCGTCCCACGAATACGTCCTGGGGAAGATCGTCGGAGGAGATGCCGATCGTCGTGCCCAGCGCAACGCCGGTCGGATCGTCCGTGACGCATTCGCCGATGTCCTGCGGCTCGCTATCGCGCGCGGCGGCCATCGCTTCCTCACCCGACATCGGAACGGCGTTGCCGAGACCCATTGCTTCGATGCGCTGCATCCAGTCCGCCAGCGAGGGACGCGAGTAGATGATCTCCCGCGCGACCGGATCGTTGCGGACGAACCAGAACGTGTGAAAGACGGCAGCGTCGGCGATGCTGAAGCGGTCGCCGAGCACGTAGCGCATCCGTGAAAGCGTGGTCTCCAGGTTCGCGCACGCCGACTGCAGCGCGCCGCGTGCGCCGGGTACCGCCGCGCGAAACGTCTCGATGCTCATCTGCGGGAACATCTTGCGCCGATCCTCGAACAGCTCGGGCGGGAGCACGTCCGAGAGCGCGGTGAACACCAGCGGCACCATCGCGAAGAACAGCAGCTTGTCGGCCCACAGCGCAGCGGCTTCCCCGGCGGCGGCATTGCCGTCGATGTAGATGGAAGGATCCGGCGCAACCGCTTCGATCTTGCGCGCGATCAGGGCGCTGTCGCAGTAGATGTCCGCGCCGATCTGCATGACGGGGATTCGCCGGTAGCCGCCGGTCAGCGGCGTCAGGTGGGGCTTGGGCATCCACGCCGGCTGATCCACTTCGCGGTAGGTCAGCTTCTTGTGCGCGAATACCTTGCGGATCTTCTCCGAGAACGGCGACATGGCGTACTGGTGGAAGATGATCTCTGGCATCGGCGCGTTGTAGCGGAGGGCGGTGCCTCATCCAACGCCGGCGCAGCAGCAGGACCTGGTCATGCCGTCTCGCCGACTGACTCATCGTTCAGGCGTGCTCGACGTTGCAGCGTTTTCGCAGGCACGCGGCCGAGCCCGTCATCGCGTTGGAGCGCAATGTCTGCTACGCGCGCCTGCATCGGGCCGGAGACCGCTGGGAGACGGCAGAAGGAGAGCTCCTCATGAAGATGGGAATCGTGCTGACCGGACAGAACGAGACGCTCGAGCAGGCGGTGGAGGCGATCGTGCGCGCCGAGGCCGACGGATTCGATACCGCCTGGCGCCCGCACATCATGGGACTGGATGCGCTGATGGTGCTTGCGGTGGCCGGACAGCGCACCAGCAGGATCGAGCTCGGCAGCGCCGTCGTGCCGACCTATCCGCGGCATCCTCATTCGCTGGCGCAGCAGGCTGCCACCGCCAATGCCGCCACGGGCGGCCGGCTGGCGCTCGGCGTCGGGCGCAGCCACCAGGTCGTCATCGAGAACATGTTCGGCCTTCGCTACGAGAGCGGCATCGCGCACATGCGCGAGTACGTGACCGTCCTTCGAACACTGCTCGACGAAGGCTTCTGCTCCTTCGAAGGAAAGCTCTACCGCGTGCAGGCGCCGCTGGAATCGCGCGAGGGAAAGGGGATTCCGATCCTGATCGGAGCCTTGATGCCGAAGATGCTCGAGGTGTGCGGGCGTCTTTGCGAAGGGACGCTGACGTGGATGTGCGGCCCGCGCTACGTCGCCTCCACCATCGTTCCGCACCTGCAGGCGGCATCGGAGGCCGTCGGCCGCCCCATGCCGCGCGTGGTCGTCTCCCTTCCCGTCTGCGTGACCGACGATGCTGCGGCAGCCAGGGAATTCGCATCCAGCCAGTTCGCGATCTACGGGCAGCTGCCGGTGTACCGGTCGTGCCTGGACGCCGAAGGCGCGGCGGGCCCGGCCGACATTGCACTGGTCGGAAGCGAGTCCGAGGTCGAAGCGGGCCTGCGGCGGATCGCAAGCGCCGGCGCCAGTGATTTCTACGCCGGCATCTTCCCCGACGGCCGCCAGGGCTCCGATTCGGTGCAGCGAACGCAGTCGCTGCTCAAGAGCCTGTGCGGGAAGGTTTGAGGAGCGGTGCCCTGGCTCCCGTGTCAGGCGCACGTTCGATAAGGTGAGCGCCGGCGGCGGCCTCTGCACGTCCAGCCGACGATACGCGGGCGCAGTCACAGGAGGTACGATGAACAGCGATCGAGCCTTTCGCATCTATGCGGTTCTGTTCGGCCTGCTCGCGATCTCGAACCTGACCAAACCGCTGGAGATGAGCCAGGAGGTGGGCTTCGTCTTCTTCGGGCAGCGCCTGAAGGGCACGCCGAACCTGCTCATCGCGCCGCTGTTCGGCCTCTACATGGCCGCGTACGCCTACGGCTTGTGGAAAAAGCGCCGTTTCGCGCTGCCGATGGGCCTTCTCTACGCAGGCTACGTTCCACTCAATCTCTTCCTGTTTCGCGTTCGCATGCCCGAGGAGGCCAGCGCCAACTCCCTGTTCGGCATCGTCTACATGATCGTCGCCATCGGCGTCTCCTGGAGCGCGGCTCTCCTGCTGCTGCGTCGGGCGGGGGAATTGAACGGGCGCTGACCGCGCCGCGCAGTGTGCGGCACGGTCAGCGGCAGCCATCCCTTCGCCGGTGCGGGAGGTTACGGAGACGATCCAGGCCGGCCGAAGGATGATCAGACCGAGAGCAACTCGCGCACGACGACGAAGTAGCTGCCCATCTCCTTGCCGCCTTTGACGGCCGACCCGATGAAGACGTCGCCCGCGACGCGGCGCATGTAATCGATCATGTTGCCGTAGACGAACTGCGTGATGCCGGCGTCGTTGCGCTTGACCGGCGGCCAGGAGGGCAGGCCGCGCCGCGGGACCTGCGTGTAGTCGAACGCCGCGCCGCCAAGCGTGTTGCCCGAGGTGTCGTGCAGGACGTAGTAGCCGGGTCCGATGACCGGACGGATCTTCGTCTCGTTGTAGCCCCAGGCGACGTTGCCGGCGTCGGCGTCGGAGGGACGGAAGCAGATCTTCTCGAAATCGGTGAAGGCGGGCAGAGAATTCTTGCCGTGGAAGATGACCGCGCGCTGGCGCGGATAGTCCGGCGGCACCATGTCGTCGACGCTCACCGGCTGCGCGCTCGCGGCAGCCTTCCACAGCGCGCCCTGAAGCTTGCTGCCCTGCAGCTCGCGCACCGCCGCGATCCGGTCGGCCAGAGCAAGAGAATCCAGATGTGCAGCGATCTCGGCGAGGTCGGGGGACGGGCGCGACAGAAGTGCCTTGAGAGTCTGGCCGGGCTGTGTCATCAAGCGATCTCCTGCAGGCGGGCGACTTTGCAGGCTGTTTTGCCGGCCCCGGATGATAGCAGCGTCCGGTCCCATGGCAACGCAATCTACGCCAACGAACGGTCCATCGGTGCTCGGCAGAACGTCCATGCGCATTCTCATGCACGCCATCGCGGTCATCCGGCCGCGCGGCGGGCCCTTTGATGCGGAGATCGATGGCGACGTCGCACGCGGCGTCCTCAGCTTCCTCCCGCATCTGCCAGCGCCGACGCGCTGGGCATTTCCTCTGGGCCTGCGGTTGCTCGAGTACGGGCCGGTCCTGTTCAAGGAGGGCTTTCGCCGGTTCACCGACATGGATCAGGAGACGGCCGGCCGCTACCTGCATCACTGGGAACGCGCTGGCGGCGCGGCCTCGCTGCTGTTCCAGGGCGTGCGCGCCCTGGTGCTGGTCAGCTTCTACCAGCACCCGAAGATCCTGCATGCGATGGGAGTGGACTGGCAGGCGCGTGCGGACGAGCGAGTTCTCTACCGTGCGCGAGTGCTGCGTACCGTGCGCGATGCGGACGCGCAGCAGCATGCGCCCATGGCAGCCGTACCCGGAGGCCGGCCATGAGCGAGACCGGACCGCGTCTCGTCCATTCGGCCGCCGGCTCGCTGCGACCGCCCGAGCACGACCTGGAGTATCCGAATCATGAAGATGGCATGACGCTCGGCCACGGTCGCGAGCGCCGGCATTTCGCCGCCGACGTCGTCATCGTCGGCAGCGGCGCCGGCGGCGCACCGGCTGCGCGTCTTCTGCGGGAAGCCGGCTACGACGTGCTGATGATCGAGGAGGGCGGCCTGCACCGCACCGAGACGTTCCGAACCGATCCGCTCCCCTCCTTGCAGCGCCTCTACCGCGATGCCGGCACGAGCTCGATCATGGGCCGGCCGCCCATCATGTTCGCCGAAGGTCGCTGCGTCGGCGGCTCCACCGTCATCAACGGCGGCATGTCCTGGCGCACGCCCGAGCGCGTGCTCGAGCAGTGGAGCGGCGAGTTCGGTCTGGAGCAGACCGATCCGGCGTCGATGGCGCGCCATTTCGAGGAAGCGCAGCGCATCCTGCACGTCGAGCACCAGCACGAAGACACGCTGGGGCGCAACGACGCGTTGTTCGTCGCCGGCGCGCGAAAGCTCGGATGGCGCGTCGAGAACAACCCGCGCAACATGCACCGCTGCGTCGGCCTCAACAACTGCGGCCTCGGCTGCCCGACCGGCGCCAAGCGCTCGATGCTCGTCACCGAGATCCCGCGGGCGTTGACGGCCGGGACGCGGCTGCTCAGTCACGCCAAGGTCGATCGCATCCGCTTTCGCGGCGGCCGCGCGGTCGGCGTGCGCGGCCACTTCGTCGACGAGCGCGGCCGTGCCAAGAACAGCGGCGGACGGCGCCTCGGCAGGTTCGAGGTCGAGGCGGACCTGGTCGTGCTCGCCGCGGGCGCGCGCCACACGCCCGGCATTCTCATGCGCAGTCTGATCTTCGGCGGCCAGGTCGGACGCAACCTGCACACGCATCCCAACGCCAAGGTCGTCGGCGTCTTCGAAGAGAAGGTCAACGCCTGGATCGGGGCGCATCAGGCGCACCAGATCCATCAGTTTCTCGAGGAAGGCGTGCTCCTGGCCTACGCCGGCGTTCCGCCTGGCATCCTCGCCACCGGCATTCCCGGCTTCGGCCGCGAGCACGGCGAGCGCATGGCGCTCTACAACCACATGATGGCCGCCGGATGTCTCGTCGAGGACACCGGTGTCGGGCGCGTGGTCCTCGGGCCGGACCTGCAGCCGTGGATGACTTTCCAGCTTTCGCCGAAGGACGTCGAAACGGTGCATCGCGGCGTGCGGCTGGCGGCCGAGCAGATGTTCGCCGCCGGCGCGCGCTCGGTGCTGCTGCCGTTCGGCGACCTGCCCGAGCTGCACGGTCCCGATGACCTCGTGCAGATCGACCGCCGGCCGCGCAAGCGGCACAACATCGAGCTGATGACGGTGCACATCATGAGCAGCACGCGCATGTCGCGCGACAAGCGCGGCGGCGTCGTCGACGCGTGGGGACACGTGCACGGTGTCGAAGGGCTTGCCATTGCCGACGCCGGCATCATTCCCTCTTCGATTGGCGTCAATCCGATGGAGACGATCGTGGCGCTGTCGCTGCGATGCGCGGAGCGATGGGCCGAGGAGCTGGGTCGGCGCCGCATGCGCAGTCCGGTGGCCTCTGCGCCGGCATCGCCGGCGGCGGCATCGGGGCCGCACGCGGACGGCACCGAACAGGCCGGCGCTGCGGCGTCGATGGTGCCTGCCTCGGTCTGAGCCACGAGACATTCGATCAAGGAGACCTGGCGGTGCCGATCTTCGAGCGACCCGTGTTCGAGCGTCCTGACGGCGATTACGTCGGCGACATGCATCCGGTGCGACGCATCATGCCCTTCATCATGCCGTCGCGGAACGAGTCGGCGGTGCTCTGCCGCGAGCAGGTGCTGGCGGGGCCGGCCAGGGCATTTCTGGAGGAACTCAACGCCCGCCGCCCGGCAGATCGGCCGGCCACGATGTTCCATATGGTCCTGCGGGCGCTGGCGCTGGTGCTGCACGAGCGGCCGCGCGTCAATCGCTTCGTCGTCGGCGGGCGCTACTACCAGCGCCGGGGCGCGTGGCTGTCGTTCACCGGCAAGCGCGGCATGAGCGATGACGCGCCGATCTACACCGTCAAGCGCGAATTCCCGAAGGAAGAGACGTTCGAGCAGATGGTCGACGCGGTCTGGGACCGCCAGCTCTTCGGCCGCTCAGGGAAGGAAAGCGAGACCGACAAGGAGATCAGCCTTCTGCTGAAGATGCCGCCGGTGGTGCTGAAGTGGTTCGTGCGCATCGGGCGTCGCCTCAACGAGTGGAACCTCTTTCCGGCTTCCATGATCGCAACCGACCCGCTCTTCTCGAGCATCTTCGTGGCCAACCTCGGCAGCGTCGGCATCGACGCCTGCTACCATCACAACTACGACTACGGCACCATCCCCGTCTTCGTCACGATGGGCCGCATCAAGATGACGCCCGTCGTCGATGAACACGGCAACGTCGTTGCTGCCGAAACTTTCGAGCTCAAGTACACCTACGACGAGCGCACCGAGGATGGCTTCTACGTGGCGCGCGGCCTCGAGTTCGTGAAGAGCTGTCTCGAGAACCCCGAGCGTCTCTGAGGCCGGTGGCCGCGCGTAGCGCCACCGGCTTCGTTGCCCGTCCCGTGCTCGCCCCGGCGGGCCTCCAGCGCGCCTGCGCTGCGTGCGCGCCGAGCGCCTTGTCTCGGGACCACTCTTCCCCGGCCGACGGACCAGATCCTGACACCGACAGCAGGCGATGGCCGCCATGCGGCCATCAATCGCGGGAGGACCATTCGCCGAGCACGCGCATCGTCTCCTCGAAATTGTAGATGTCCTCCTGATACGACCACTGGTTGTCGCCCGCATACTCGCAGATCGAGACGCCGGAGAACTCGTAGAAGCTTCCGTCGGGGCGCTGGCCAGGCAGGCGGTTCCACCACTTGTAGACCAATCGATTACCGTCCACGCAGACCCATTCGATGGGGAAGGTCCAGCCCTTGCACCGTTCCATGATGGGCACGAGCCAGGCCAGGATGGCGTTGCGGCCGCGAAACGTTCCCTCGTGGTGCTCGACGTAGACGGCATCGTTCGTGAAGCACTGGCCGAAGCCTTCCCAGTCGTCGGCGTCCTGAAAGCTCATGCGACGGGCGTGGGCAGCCATGATCTCTTCGCGCGAGTAGTCGCTCATCTTACGGCTCCGGCCTCCTTGAAACGTCTTCCGCAGGCACCTAAGGTGCGGACGGCGCGCAATTTCTGCGATGCCCTCTTTCGGTCTTCGGGGGTTAGAACATGAATCCACGCCTTTTTCTCGTGGCCGCGCTGCTCGGCCTTCTCCTGCCCGCCAGCCAGGCGCTCGCACTGATCTCCTTTGGCGCGCCAGGCGCGCTCAACAGCACCGCCGCCGCCGACTCCGACGACCAGGCCAATGAGGACGTCGATGCCCAGCCCGATGTTGCGAGCGACGGCATCGCGACGTGGGTTTCCGTTTGGAGCTCGGACAACTCGCTGGGCGGAACGATCGGCGCCGACTCCGACATCCTCTTCGCCCGGTCTGCCGATGACGGCGCCACCTGGAGCAGCGCCTCCGCCCTGTTCAGCGGCGCAGCCACCGACGGCGTTGCTTCCGATACCGAGCCGCGGGTGGCGGCGAGCACGTCGGGCG